>NZ_CP066203.1:0-600000 GCF_017310545.1 Methylacidimicrobium sp. B4 | reverse complement strand
GGGGAGCGTGACTTCGTGCGGGAGGTGACCTGTCCCCAGGCCTACGCTTGGGAGACCCATCCGGCGGCGGAGGATTCTTGGGAGAAAGAGGTGAACGAGGAGGGAAGGGGGGCCACCCGGCCGCCCCTCCGGCTGGCGGCCCTCGACTTCGGGATCAAGTATGCCACCCTGCGGCTGCTGCGGCGGGCGGGCTTCGCCGTGCGCGTCGTGCCGGCGGGAACGCCGCCCGAGGAGATCCTGGCGAGCGGGATCGACGCGGTCTTTCTTTCCAACGGGCCCGGGGATCCCGCGGCCCTCCCCTCGCTCCACCGGACGGTGCGGGCGCTGGTCGGGAAGAAGCCGATCTTCGGGATCTGCCTCGGCCACCAGCTCCTTGCTTTTGCGCTGGGAGGGAGGACCTTTAAGCTCAAGTTCGGCCATCGCGGAGCCAACCATCCCGTGGCCGACCTGGTCACAAAAATGGTGAGGATCACTTCGCAGAACCATGGCTATGCGGTCGATCCCGAATCGCTGCCTCCAGGCGTCCGCGTTCGGGAGGTGAGCCTCAACGATGGAACCTGCGAGGCGATGGCGCACGAGGAGCTGCCGATTTTTTCGGTCCAGTATCATCCGGAGGCGGCTCCCGGTCCCAATGACGGGCTCGGCTGGTTTTCGGCCTTTCGAACGATGGCCGAAAGTGGGCGCCCGCTCCACTCCCAGGGCGGCCCGTGAACTCTTCGGCGCTAGGGAGTCTCGTTGGCCGACCGCTTGGCCGGGAAGAGGTCGAGCGGGCGGTCGCGCTCCTGCTCGACGCGGGGGTCGCGGAGGAAGAGAAGATCGCCTTCCTTCTCGACCTCGAGGAACGCGGAGCGACGGGCGGGGAAGCCGCGTTTTTCGCCGAGGCCTTCCGGGGGCGCGCGGTGCCCCTGGGGTTTGGCGGCCATTGGGGAGGAAGACCTCTTCTAGACTGCTGCGGGACGGGCGGGGGCGGGCTCAACCTCTGCAATATCTCGACTGGGACCATGTTCGTGCTCGCCGCGGCGGGCCTTCCGGTGGTCAAGCATGGCAACCGCGGGGTGAGCAAGGTTTCGGGAAGTGCGGACGTGCTCGAGGCGATGGGGATCCCGATCCGTCTCTCGCCGGAGGCGGCGGAGCGCAGCCTGCAGGAGCTCGGGATGGCCTATCTCCATGCGCCGGATTACCATCCGGCATTCCTGGCGCTGGGACCCCTGCGGAAGAAGCTCGCCGCCCAGGGCCGGAAGACGATCTTTCATCTGCTCGGGCCGCTGCTCAATCCGGCCCGCCCCATGGCGCAGGTGGTCGGGGTCTTTTCCCGCGCCCATCTGACCCTCTTCGAGGAGGCGCTCCGGCTTGGCGGTTGCCAGCGGGCGGCCGTGGTCTTCGGGACCGACGCGAAGGGGCGGGCTCTTGGGGAGCTCGGCGTCGAGGGAGAGGCGGAGATCCGGGGTCTGGCTCTGCCGGACGGCCGGGAGGTGCTGGCCGCCTTCGCGCGGCGCCGGGGCTATGTGGGCACCCGGTTGGAGGAGGCGTTGGTCGGGTCCGCGCAGGAGAGCGCCTCCCGGCTCCGGGCGGTCTTTCAGGGTCGGGAGAAGGGGCTCGTTCGGGCGCTGCTCGCGGCCAACGCCGCGGTGGGGCTGCTCGCCGGGGGGTCTCTTGCCTCGTTCGCCGAAGCGCTCGAGACGGTCGAGGAGCTGCTCGATCGCGGCATCGTGGCGGAGCGGCTCCGGTCGGCCGAACGGCTCGCACCCGAGCTGCGACGCGCCTCGGCGATCTGGGCGAGCCCAGGAGCCGGGAGAGGAGCTCCTGGGCAGCGGGAAACGGAGAAAGGATCGGGCGAATGAGACGACAATGGGGGAAGAGAGGATCGATCGGGCTCGTCCTTCTCGGGCTGCTCGGCCCGGCGCTCGGCAGAGCCGAGGCTCCGGCCGACGAGCCGGTCGTCCAGGTCGTCCAGAAGGTGCTTCCGGCCGTGGCGAACATCAACGCTGAACGGGTCGTGCAGCGGCAGGTGCGGGACCCCTTCGAGCTCTTCTTCGGCCGGTACTACTCCTTTTCGGAGCGCGTGCGCAGCCTCGGATCGGGGGTGGTCGTGGCGCCCGAAGGGTTCGTGCTCACCTGCGCCCATGTCGTCGAGCGGGCGGTCAACCGGGCGGTCAAGGTAAGCCTCTCCCAGGGCAACGATTTCCAGGCCAAGGTCCTCTTCGAGGATCCGGTCCAGGATCTGGCGCTCCTCAAGGTGGATGCGCCGAAGCCGCTCCCCTCGTACGACATTCACCGGCTCTCTCCCAATCTTCTGGGCCAGACAGTGATCGTGCTGGGAAACCCGGTCGGCTATCAGAACAGCGTCTCCAAGGGGATCTTGAGCGCCAAAGGCCGGGTGATCCACACGGAGGAGGGCCAGATCGAAGGACTGCTCCAGACTGATGCCGCGATCAATCCGGGCAACAGCGGAGGGCCGCTGGTCGATCTCACGGGCGCCTTTGTCGGCTTGAGCTCGGCCAAGTTCAGCGGGGAGGCGATCGAGGGGATCGGCTTTGCCATTCCCGGAGACCGGGTGCTCGCTTGGTATCGGAAGGCGAGGGAGAACGCGCAGGAGGGCCGGAAGGCTCCGACCGCGACGCTTGCCGATTTTCTGGTCAGGCGCTTTGGCATTGTCGCCCAGGAGCTGACCGAGGATCTGGCCGCCTCGTTCCGGGTGGCACCGGGGAGCGGCCTCCTGGTCGGATCGGTGGAGAGCGGGAGCCCGGCTGCCGCCGCCGGGATCCAGGCGGGAATGATCGTGGCGGCCATCGGGAATGTCCCGCTCACCGAGCTTGGGGAGCTGCCGCCCGAGCTGGCGAGGATCGGGGCGGGAGCCAAGGTCGCCTTGACCGTTACGCTCGTGGAGCAGCGGGGGCCGATCCTCTTTCAGCGGACGCAGACCGTCGAGGTCGTCGCTCGATAGGGCGGGATGGGTATGGCGGGCAATCGGTTGCGGGGTGGTCAGCGGAAGGGGGCGAGACGCTCGCCCCTTGTGCGAGCTTCCTCGTTTGCATAGAGTCTTTCTGATGTTGAAGAAGATCCTGGAGATGCTCTTCGGTTCGAAGAACCGGAGGGAGGTGGCGCGGATCTGGCCGCGCGTGGCGGAGATCAATCGCTTCGAAGAGCAGTTGCGTGCTCTGCCCGACGCGGAGATCCAGCAGAAGACGGTCGAGTTCCGGAAGCGGCTCGCTGCGGGAGAGACGCTCGAGGACTTGCTGCCGGAGGCTTTTGCGGTCGTGAAGAACGTCTGCCGCCGCTTCACCGAGGCTCGGAAGGTAGTCGAGGTGCGGGGCCACAGGATCTCCTGGGAGATGATCCCCTTTGATGTGCAGCTGGTCGGCGGGATCGTCCTGCACCAAGGGAAGATCGCGGAGATGGCGACCGGCGAGGGGAAGACCCTGGTGGGAACCCTTCCCGTCTACTTGAACGCCCTGACCGGGAAGGGTGTCCACGTCGTGACGGTCAACGACTACCTGGCGGCGCGCGACAGCGAGTGGATGGGCGAGATCTATCGCTTTCTCGGCCTCACCGTCGGCTGCCTGCAGCAGGGACAGTCCTTCGAGGAGCGGAGGCGGCAGTATGCTTGCGACATCGTCTATGGGACCAACAGCGAGTTTGGCTTCGACTACCTGCGCGACAACAGCGTCGTGACGAGCCGGGAGGAGAAGGTCCAGCGGGGCCATCCCTACGCCATCATCGACGAGGTCGACAGCATCCTGATCGACGAGGCCCGCACCCCTTTGATCATCTCGGGCCCGGCGACCGTCGCCTCGACCGGGGAGTACGAGCGCTACCGGGGTCCGGTCGCGCGCCTGGTGCAGCAACAGATGATCGAGTGCGCCCGGCTCGCCGAGGAGGCGCAAAAAGCCTTGGCCGAAGGCCGCCCCCGGGAGGAGATCGGTCGGATCCTCTTCAAGATCAAGCTCGGGATGCCGCGCAACAAGCAGCTTCTCAAGATCCTGGAAGAGGGAGAAGCCCGCCGGATGATGGAGGATGCGGAGCTGGCTCTCTATCAGGACTCCCGGCGCATCGAGCTCTACCAGATCAAGGAGGAGCTCTTCTTTGCGATCGACGAAAAGAACCACGAGGCCGATTTGAGCGAGCGCGGGCGGAAGTTCCTGAGCCCGGACGACCCCGACTATTTCGCCCCGCCGGATCTCGCCACGCTCTTCGACGCGATCGGGAAGGATGTGGCGCTCAGCGAGGAAGAGAAGGAGCGAAAGCGCCAGGAGGCTCAGAAGCGGTACGAAGAATCGAGCGAGCGGATCCACACGATCGCCCAGCTCCTGCGCGGATACTGCCTCTACGAGAAGGACGTTCACTACGTCGTCCAGGACAACAAGGTGATCATCGTGGACGAGTATACCGGGAGGCTGATGCCGGGCCGCCGCTGGAGCGACGGTCTCCACCAGGCGATCGAGGCGAAGGAGGGCGTCCACATCGACCGGGAGACGCAGACCCTTGCGACGATTACCATCCAGAACTACTTCCGGCTCTATGCCAAGCTCGCCGGGATGACGGGAACCGCGGCGACCGAGGCCAACGAGCTCCACGATATCTACAAGCTCGACGTGGTGGCGATCCCGACCAATCGTCCCTGCGTTCGGGAGGATATGGACGATAGCATCTTCAAGACGCGGCGGGCAAAATACCATGCGATCGTGGAGAAGATCCGGGAGCTCCACGGAAAAGGGGAGCCGGTCCTGGTCGGAACGATCTCGGTCGAGTCCTCCGAGCTCCTGAGCCGGATGCTCAAGCGGGAGGGGATCCCTCACAGCGTGCTCAACGCGAAATACCACCAGCAGGAGGCCGAGATCGTCGCTCGGGCGGGCCTGCGGGGAATGGTGACCATCGCCACGAACATGGCGGGAAGAGGAACCGACATCAAGCTCGGGGAGGGGGTGCACGGTTTGGGAGGGCTCTTCGTCCTCGGAACCGAGCGGCATGAGGCCCGACGCATCGACCTCCAGCTCCGGGGACGCTGCGCCCGTCAGGGGGATCCCGGGAACTCGAAGTTCTTCATTTCCCTGGAAGATGATCTCATGCGCAACTTCGGTGACTCCCGCCGGATCGCCGGCCTGTTGACTCGCCTGGGGATGAAGGAGGACGAGGAGCTCGAGCATCCCTGGCTCACGAAGGCGGTGGCCACCGCCCAGAAGCGGGTCGAGCAGCGCAACTACAGCATTCGGAAGCACACCCTCCAGTATGACGATGTGATGAACCTCCAGCGGGAGGTGATCTACAACTTCCGCGACCAGATCCTGGAGGCCGAGGAGCCGCGAAAGGAGCTCTTCGATGTTCTGGGCGAGGTCGTGCGGGAGGAGGCGCACGCGCGGCTGGAAGGCGGGGTGGCCGATCTCGACGGGCTGCTCGGATGGGCGAACGCCACCTTCCCGGTGGGGATGCGCAAGGAGGACCTGGGTGATGGCGATCCCGAGGCTGCCGCGCAGAAGATCCTCGAACGGGTCCAGCAGTCCTACGAGCTCAAGGTGAAGTACGAAGATCCCGCATCGCTCCAGGAGCTTGAGCGGATCACGGCCCTGTCCGCGATCGATCGCCTCTGGCAGGAGCATCTCTACGCGATGGACGGGCTGCGGGGCGGGATCGGTCTGCGCGCCTACGGCCAGAAGGATCCGCTGATCGAGTACAAGCAGGAGGCCTATGCTCTCTTTCAGGATCTGATGGGGAGGATCAAGCGGGAGATCGTCCAGAATCTCTTCCGGTCGGCGTCGAGCGTGCTCGCCTTCGAGCGCTTCCTCTCGTCTTTGCCGCAGCAGCTGGTGCGGCCCGACCTTTCGGACGGCGAGGCAGGGGCCGCTCCCGAGCCGAAGGGTGCGGCACCGGAGGCGGAAGCGGCGCACCACGACCATCCGATCGTGCCGATCAGCCGCAGCGGTCCCAAGATGGGTCGCAACGACCCCTGCCCGCTCGATCCGACGAAGAAGTTCAAGAACTGCTGCGGCGCCCTGGGAGAGAAGACCTGCATCAAGGTCTCTCTTCTTGCGGGTCAGTCCTTTCCTCCGCCGCGCGGGAAGGGCGAGAAGAAGAAGTCCTGATCTCCTCCGATCGAGAGAGGCCGGCTAGCGGAGGGACCCGATGACCGTCGAACTGGTGAGCACCGGAACCGAGCTCCTGTTGGGCGAGGTGACGGAGGCGCATCTGGCATTTGTGGGGAGGGAGCTCCGGACGCTTGGGCTGCGGCTGGAGCGGCAGACGGTCGTGCCCGACGGCGCGGTCGTTCGGCGCGTCCTCGAGGACGCCCTCTTTCGTTCTGATGTCGTGCTGGTGACGGGGGGCTTGGGAGTCACCTCGGACGATAACACGCGGGAGGCGGCGGCAGAGGCGATCGGCCGGGAGCTCGAGTTCCAGGAGGCGGTCGATGCGCGGATCCGCGCTTTTTGCGCCGCCAAGGGGATCGCGGCACTCCCGGAGACCATCCGACGGCAGGCGATGGTTCCCAAGGGAGCGCAGATCCTCTGGAACTCCGTCGGAACGGCCCCGGGCCTTTTTGTCCAGAAAGGAAGGCTGGCGATGTTTCTCCTGCCCGGTCCACCCCGGGAGCTTGTGCCGATGTGGCGCGCGGCGGTCGTCCCTTGGCTCCGCGCCCGCGCCGAGGGGCAGGTGTTTCTCTGGCGCTCCTGGTGGAGCGTCGGCTTGGGAGAATGGGAGGTGCAGGAGCGGGTCGAGGAAGGTTTGCGTGCCCTGGGGATCCGGGAGATCGGCTACTGCGAGCGAGCGGGAGAGGTGGAGCTTCGGATCGGCCATTCCGAGGCATCGGTCCTGGATCAGGCGGAAGCCCTGGTCAAGAAGCGGCTCGGCTCGGCCCTCTTTGGAGAAGATGGAACGACCCTGGAAGCGGCGGTAGTCGGGCTGGCGACTCGTTCCGGAAAGACGATCGCAACGGCGGAGTCATGCACCGGAGGGCTCGTGAGCCATCGGTTGACCGACGTGCCGGGGAGCTCCGAGGCCTTCACTTTCGGCTGGATCGCCTATGCGAACGAGGCAAAAGTAGCGGAGCTGGGAGTCGATCGGGAGCTGCTTGCGGCCCATGGAGCGGTGAGCGCTGCGGTCGCCGAGGCGATGGCCCTCGGAGCCTCGCGGCGGAGCGGGGCCGACTTGGCGGTTGCGGTAACCGGGATCGCCGGACCCGCGGGAGGCACGGCAGAAAAGCCCGTCGGGCTGGTCTGGTTCGGGTTGGCGACCAAGGAAAAGGTCCATTCCTTCCGGAAAACCTTTCCGGGGGATCGGAGCATGGTGAAGCGGCTTGCCTCTCAGGCCGCCCTCGACGCGCTCCGCCAAGCCCTCCTGGCCGGGGGTGAGCTTGCGCTGTGATGAAATTAAGAGTTGTTTTGAACCACGAACTTTTCTTTAAAATAGCGCCGTGGCTGCGATCATCCTGAACCTCTTTCGCATCCATTTTCCGGATGTCTCCCGCGCCGATCCCGACGGCCTGGTGGCGGTCGGCGGGGATCTCTCGGTCGGCCGCCTCCTCGCGGGCTACCGGTCGGGCATCTTTCCATGGACGGATCGGCCGCTGACCTGGTGGTCACCCGATCCGCGGGCGGTCTTCGAGATGGATCAGTTCCATGTTCCTCGTCGGCTCTCGCAGAAGCTGCGGCAAGGGAAGTTCTCCTTTACGGTCAACCAGGCCTTCACCGAGGTGATCCGCGGCTGCGCGCGCCCGGCCCTCGGGCGGGAGCACACCTGGATTAGCCCGCGGTTCATCAAGGCCTACTGCGAGCTTCATCGGCAAGGGTATGCCCACAGCGTCGAAGTCTGGCAGGATGGCGAGCTCGTCGGGGGGCTCTACGGCGTGGCGATCGGGGGCTTCTTCGCCGGCGAATCGATGTTCCACCTGGTCTCCGACGCCTCGAAGGCCGCCCTGGTCTTCACGGTCGATCGCCTGATCGAGCGCGGCTTCCGGCTCTTCGACACCCAGGTGGCGACGCCAACCACCCGCCAGATGGGTGCGATCGATATCAGCCGCGACGAGTATCTGGAGCGGCTTCCCGACGCTCTCTCCGGCTCGGCTTCCTTTGCGCCGTAGCGACGGCAGGCGCCTTCGATTCCTCGCCGGCGGATCACGGGCTTGGGGAGCCCGCGCTCGCACCCGGGTTGGCGCCGGCCTTGGGCCGGCGGACTGCCTCCCCGCAGAGCTCCCGCGCCACGCTCGGCCGGCCACAGCAGTCGCGGAGCAGATAGCTGATCAGCCGGTCGACGGTCGCGAAGTTGGGAGAGTAGAGCACCAGCTTCCCCCGCTTTCGCGAGCTCGCCAGCCGCGCATGCCTCAGATGCTGGAGGTGGAAGGAGAGGGTAGCCAGCGGAACCTTGAGCCGAGCCGCGATCTCCCCGGCCGGCAGCCCGGCAGGGCCCGCTTGGATCAGCAGCCGGAAGATGTCGAGCCGCGTCTCCTGCCCGAGCGCTGCGAGCACTTCGACCGCTTGACTCGTTCTCATAATTCTAGTATTGTAGAACTGTAAGATGCAGAGAGAATCGCTTCTTATTGCTCAATAATAGATTATGAAGACAAGGTCAAGCAAGCGAATCGACTTCTTCGAGCGGTATCTCACCCTCTGGGTGGCGGCCTGCATGGTCCTTGGCGTGGCCATTGGGAAGCTCTTTCCCGATGCGACTCGCCAGCTGAGCTCCCTGGAGCTGGGAGGGAGCCACGTCAATGTCCCGATCACGGTGCTGATCTGGCTCATGATCTTTCCGATGATGCTCAAGATCGACTTCGGCGGGCTTCGTGGGGTCGCCCGGAGGCCAAAAGGGCTGGCGGTGACCCTGTTCGTCAACTGGCTGGTCAAGCCTTTCAGCATGGCTTTCTTTGGATCGCTCTTTGTCGTCGGGCTCTTTTCTTCGGTCCTCCACTGGATCGACCCGGCGACCGCACGCAACTACCTGGCGGGCCTGATCATCCTGGCGGCCGCGCCCTGTACGGCGATGGTCTTTGTCTGGAGCTATCTGACCGATGGCGACGCGGCCTACACCTTGGCGCAGGTGGCGATCAACGACCTGATCATGACCGTTGCCTTTGCCCCGATCGTGATGTTCCTGGTCGGGGTGAGCGGGATCGTCGTTCCGAAGGAGGTGCTGCTCACCTCGGTCGTCGCCTTTATCGTGATTCCGCTGGCTGCGGGCTGGATCAGCCGCAGCCTCGTAATCCGGCTCAAGGGCCTTGCCTGGTTCGAGAGCGCGTTTCTAGCGCGCTTCAAGCCAGTGACGACTCTTGCCCTGCTTGCGACCCTGGTGCTGATCTTTGCCTTCCAGTCGGAGAACATCCTGACCAACTGGATTGCCGTCGGGCTTCTGGCGATTCCGATCCTCTTCCAAGTTTATGCCAACTCGGGGCTCACCTATCTGCTCATGCGCTGGTTTCGGGTGCCGCACAACGTCGCCTCCCCCGGTGCGCTGATCGGGGCGAGCAACTTCTTCGAGCTTGCGGTCGCCGTTGCGATCACGCTCTTCGGTCCGACCTCCCCCGCGGCGCTGGCGACCGTGGTCGGGGTGCTGGTCGAGGTGCCGGTCATGCTTTCGGTCTGTCGGCTCTGCCTCGGCACCAAGGCCTGGTACGAAGGGGTGGGGTGTCCGGTCGGCCGGTAAGGCCGAAGGGCGAGGAGAAGGAAGGGGAAGGAAAATCCTGCGAGGCTCGGCTGGAGGGTCGCGCGGAACGCAAGAAAGCAGGGAAGAGGAAAAACCAGGAAAGGAAGAGAGATGACAACGATCGAAATTTTTGAGCCGCCGCTCTGTTGCAGCACGGGAGTCTGTGGTGCCGAGGTCGACCAGGTGCTGGTCGACTTCGCCGCCGATGTGGAGTGGGCGAAGCGGAACGGGGCGCCGATCGAGCGGCGGAATCTCGCCCAAGAGCCGATCGCCTTTGCCGAGAACGCCACGGTGAGGGCCTTCCTCGAGCGTTCCGGCCAAGAGGCGCTTCCCCTGGTTCTGGTTGGAGGCGAAGTGGCCTTGGCCGGTCGCTACCCTAGCCGTTCCGAGCTGGCCCGCTGGGCGGGCCTGGCGGAGGAGGTCGGGGAGGAGCCGGAGGAGGATTGCGGCTCCGGACACTGTTCCTGCTGCTGAAGCCGCCCGTCCTCCATGCGCTTTCTCGAAGATCCACCCCGCTTCCTCTTCTTTACGGGGAAGGGTGGGGTCGGCAAGACCTCTCTGGCCTGCGCCTCGGCCGTGTATCTGGCGGAGGAAGGCAAGCGGGTCCTTCTGGTCAGCACCGACCCGGCCTCGAACGTGGGGCAGGTGTTCAGCTTCTCCATCGGTCACCGGATCGCGGCCGTTCCCGCGGTGGCTCATCTTTCCGCGCTGGAAATCGACCCCCAGGAGGCGGCCCGCGCCTATCGGGAGAGGATCGTCGGCCCCGTCCGCGGCCACTTGCCCGAGCCGGTGGTCCGGGGGATCGAGGAGCAGCTTTCCGGGGCATGCACGACCGAGATCGCCGCCTTTGACGAGTTCACCGTGCTGCTGACCGACTCGGAGCGGACGGCGGGCTTTGACCATGTTCTCTTTGATACCGCGCCTACGGGGCATACGATTCGGCTGCTGCAGCTCCCCAGCGCTTGGAGCGGATTCCTCGAGGCGGGAAAAGGGGGGGTCTCCTGCCTGGGGCCGATGGCGGGGCTCGGCAGGCAGCGCAACCAGTACAAGGCCGCCGTCGAGGCGTTGGCCGACCCGGGGCGCACTCGATTGGTCCTGGTCACGCGCGCCCAGGAAGCCGCATTACGGGAGGTCGCCCGCACGCGGGAAGAGCTGGCGGCGATTGGCCTCCGGCAGCAGCACCTGGTCGTCAACGGGATCTTCCCTTCGGACGAAGCGCAAGAGGATCGACTCGCCGCCTCGATCCGGCGGCGGGAGCAGGACGCGCTTCGCCGGATGCCCGAGGCGCTCCGTGCCTTGCCGCGGGAGGAGATTCCCCTTCAGCCGTTCAACCTCGTCGGGCTCGATCCGCTGCGGCGGCTGCTGAAGGGAAAGGGGCCAAGGGTGGAGTTACTGGAGGCGACGGAACTGGTCCGCCCGAGCTCCCCTGCGCTCTCCGCCCTGCTCGAAGGGATCGCCGCCGACGGCCGGGGGCTCGTGATGTTCCTGGGCAAGGGCGGGGTCGGAAAGACCACGCTTGCGGCCGCATTCGCGGTCGAGCTGGCGCGCCGCGGCTTTCCCGTCCATCTGACCACCTCCGATCCGGCGGCCCACTTGACCGAGACGCTGGGAGACGCTTCCTCCCGGCTCATGGTCAGTCGCATCGACCCGCGCGAGGAGGCCGAGCGGTACCGCAAGGAGGTGCTGGAGGCCAAGGGTACCCACCTCGACGCCGCGGGGCGCGCCCTGCTCGAGGAGGACCTGCGGTCGCCTTGCACGGAGGAGGTTGCGGTCTTCCAAGCCTTCTCTCGCATCCTGCAGGAGGCGGAGGAGAAGTTCGTCATCCTCGACACCGCCCCCACGGGCCACACGCTCCTCTTGCTCGATGCGACCGGCGCCTATCACCGCGAGGTCATCCGCCAGAAGGAAAAACGCGGGACCTCTTGCACGACCCCGCTCATGCGGCTGCAGGATCCGAGACAGACGAAGGTGTTGATCGTCACGTTGGCCGAGACGACACCCGTGCTCGAAGCCGCGGGCTTGCAAGCCGACCTTCGCCGTGCCGGCATCGAGCCGTGGGCATGGATTGTGAACAGCAGCGTTGCGGCGGCGAACCCGCGTTCGCCCTTGCTGCGGCAGCGTGCGCAGAGCGAATGGCGCGAGATCGACGCCGTGGCGGCGGTTCACGCCAAGCGTTTCGCCCTGGTTCCGCTCTTGGAGCGGGAGCCGGTCGGCATCGCACCGCTGCGGGAGTTGATCGATCGCTCCGACCCGCGAGCGGCGGGCTAAGGTCTGGATCTCCGTTCCATCCCTTTTCCTTCTCGCCGGCTGGGAAGAGCGTTCCGGGACGATCGAGGCACTCTGCTCCGCGCTAGCGCTCCTTGACATGTGCGGCACATGAAAGCATGCTCTCATCGTGTCAAAGATGATCCAGTTGCGGAACGTGCCCGAGAGTCTGCACCGGAAGCTCAAGGCTCGGTCGGCTTTGCTGGCCACCTCTCTATCGGAATATCTCGTTCGCGAAATCCAACGGATCGCCGATCGACCGACTCCAGAGGAGCTGCGGAAGCGTTTGCAGCGGCGTTCTCGGGTGGTCCCTTCTCCTTCTCCCGCCGAAGCGGTTCGGAAGGAACGCGATGGACGATGATCGTCCTCGACGCTTCCGCCGTTCTAGAGGTTCTGCTTCGCACCGCGCAGGGGAGGACCATTGAGGAACGAATCTTCCATCCGGACGAATCGATGCACGCTCCCCATCTTTTGGATCTGGAAGTGGCCCAGGTTTGTCGAAGATACTGTCTCCGTCGCGTGATGAGCAGACGCCGAGGGAAGGAAGCTCTCACCGATTTGAGCGACCTTCCCATCGAACGATATCCACACCTTCCTCTCCTTGGCAGGGCATGGGAGCTCTATCCGAACCTCACCGTCTATGACGCGATCTACGTGGCTCTTGCCGAGGCGCTTCGAGCGCCCCTTCTGACTCGGGACGCACGCCTGGCTGCAGCTCCCGGACATTCTGCTCTCATTGAGCTCGTCTAACTCGGCTTGGCCTAGCCTGGCGACCAGGATGGCGCACGGGGAACGTCTAGTTTCTCCGGGTTCTCGGCGAAGCGGTGGATTTCTTCAGTCGTAACGAGATTCCCGTGGACGAGCTCCCCATCCTGTCCTTCGGGAGGCGCGAGCCAACCCCTGCCCGTGTGCGGGCGGAGAGTCGTTGCGGAAAAGGCGGCCTGCTACCTGCCGCTCCCACCATGCTTGGGGGCGATGGCGCGCGGCAAGGGTGCGGAGAACGAGGGCGCGCGGGCGATCGGTTCGGCAAGGCTCGCGGATCCGCCCTGCGCCCTACGAGGAGAGCTTCCGCAGCTCGGCCTCGAGCTGGGAACGGGAGAGCGTTTCCACGGGAAGTGCCAGGAGACTGCGGAAACGTCCCTCGAGCGCGCGGGCGACGTCGGCAAAGGCCCGCTCCTTCTCCTCAGGGGTTCCCTCGACGGCCGCCGGATCGGGAAAGGGCCAGTGAGAGCGGGCGGCCGGATAGGGCCAGATGGGGCATTCGGCCGCGGCGCTGTCGCAGAGGGTGATCACCGCCGCGAACGGATCACTCGGCAGCTCGTCGATCCGCTTGCTGCGGGCCGATGAGGCGTCGATACCGTACACTTTCCGCAGCACGGAAAGGGCGTGGGGGTTGACCCGGCCGGTGGGGCGGGAGCCAGCGCTCTCGACCCGGAAGCGGTCTCTGGCGAGGGAGCGGAAGAGGAATTCAGCGAGAACGCTCCGGGCGGAATTGCCGGTGCAGAGGAAAAGGACGGCGGGCTTGGTCGCCAGTGTGGGTGGTGGCGTTTGCATGGGTTGGGGCTCTCCGAGGCAAAGGATTTGCTTGTTCGGACCCGCGATAGCAAGGCAAAGTTTTTCCTCCAAAAAATGGGAATCGAAGAGGAGCATTTGGCAGGGCCGGGAGAAGAAGGTTCTGTTCCCGAGGGGCGTGCAGCGCGAAACGGTTCGCCGGACAAGGGCCGGCGAAGGAACAACGGCTGTTTGGGGCAAGGGGGGAGGGATCGCTTTTTCGCCATTGGCGGCGCGATCTGCCTCCGCGTGCTCCAGAGGAGCGGGCGAATCTCGATCGAAGGCCTCGAGCGGATCCCGAAGAGCGGCGGCTGCCTCCTGGTCTCCAACCACATCAGCCATTTCGATCCGATTCTCCTTGGGATGCGGTCCCCGCGGCCGATCGACTATGTGGCGGATGGGAAGCTCTTCAACGACCTGGTTCTCGCGCAGATCCTGAGCGCGCTCAATGTAATTCCGGTCGATCGGAGCCGCCAGGACGCCCGGGCGGCGAAGGCGGCGGTCGAACGGCTCAAGCAGGGAAGGGTCGTGGGTCTCTTCCCCGAGCGCGGGATCCGCCATGGCAAGGCTTCGATCCTGCTCGGCGCCCAGCTGAGCCCGAGTGCCGCCGCACTCGCCCAGATGGCGAGAGCGCCCGTTCTGCCGGCGGTCGTCGTGGGCTCCGACCGGCTCTATCAGCTCCGATCGTGGCACCGCCCACCGCGCGTCTTTGTCTCCTTCGGAGAGCCGTTTGCTTCCGGGCCGGGCGAGGATCGCTGCGCCTTTACCCAACGGATCCACGAGCGTCTGCTCGCTCTTTTCGAGAGCCTTGTCAGGCGCTACGAGATTGATCCGATCGACTTTCCCCATTCGGCGCAGGAGAGGTGGCGAGAAGAGGAGCGCGCGAGGAAATAGCGTCCTTGCGGTGAGGGGAGGCGAGAGCGCGTGCGCGAGCGTTGGCGGGTGGTCGGCTCGCGGCGAGCAGGCCGAGAGCCGCATCGATCGCTTCCCGGTGCGCTTTCACGCGCAACCCGACGTCGAATTCGGAGGGAGTCTCGATCGTGAAGACCCGCCGGCATCCTGTGAAATGGAGATGGGCCGCCTCGGGCAGGCCCATCTTCTCGAACCACTTTTTTCGCAGGGGCCGGTTGAGGATCCCGTTCCGATGCTTCCGCCCTTCGATCCGGTCCCGGGGGTCGATCGGACACCACGGGCTCACTCGGGAGAGGATCTCTTCTCCGAAGCGGACTTCGCCGCTGGGGCCCGTCTCATAAAGATAGACGCCGCAGGCATCGTAGTCCTCGTGGAGGAGGAGCGCCAGATCGAAGGGCCCGCGGCGGGCGTAGAGCGCGCAGAGCTCCCGGATCAGCGGCAGGTCGTCCCGGTGAAAGGAACGATTGAGGTCGAGGCCCTGTTCGTTGAGGCGGGAGTTGTGGCGGAGCCCCCAGGGATTGAGCAGCGGAATCAGGGTGAAGGCGAACTGGCTGATCCAGTGGGGCTTTTGCTCGAAGAAGGAAAGCAGGGCTTCCACGCCGGCCGGCTCGTCCCCGTGAATCCCCGCCGAGAGGAGGATTCGGGGTTTCCCCACCCGGGCAGGCGCTCTCGGGGAGCAGAGCACCTCCACGGGGTCGTTCCGGATGCGGAGAAGGATGGCCCGTCTCCATCCCAGCAGGCGGCCGAGCGCAATCGCGCGCCGGTGGATGCTCACGGGGTCGTGGACGGCATGGATCATCTTATGGACGAAAAGGGAGAGGGCGGGGGGAAGAAGTCAAGAGGGATTGGGGGCGCTTCGCTATCCTCCGGTAGCCTCTTTGCTCCGTTCCCAGAGGAGCTCCAGTTCGGCAAGCCCGGGGGGATTCCCGGGAGGACGGTGGCGCAATGCCTCTTCAATGAACTCTACCCGGGCCCGGAAGCGGCCGGCGGCCCCGCCGAGCGCGCACTCCGCGTTGACGTGGAGATGGCGGGCCAGGTTGACGACGGTAAAGAGCAGGTCGCCAACCTCCTCCTCGATCCGCTTGGGATCTCCCCCGGCTAGGGCATCGTTCACCTCGGCCAGCTCCTCGGCGATCTTCGCCCTGGGCCCCTCCGCATCGTTCCAGTCGAGGCCGAGCTTGGCCGCCTTGCTCTGGTACTTCTGGGCGCGTAGGAGGGCGGGCAGCTCGCGAGGAATCCCGTCGAAGAGGCTCTTCCGCTCGGGCTTCTCTTCCCGCTTGCTCCGTTCCCAGTGGATGATGACCTCCTCCGCGCTCTTGGCACTCGCATCCCCGAAGACATGGGGATGGCGCCGGATGAGCTTGTCCGAGAGGCCTTCGGCGACGTCGTTGAAGGAGAAGGCGCCCCGCTCCCCGGCCATCTGGGAGTGGAAGAGCACATGGAGCAGGAGATCGCCGAGCTCCTCCTGGAGATCCTGCGGTGAGTTCCGGTCGATCGCTTCCAGGACCTCGTAGCACTCTTCCAGGAGCTGGCCCTTGATGCTCTGATGCGTCTGCGCCCGGTCCCACGGGCAGCCGCCGGGGGCTCGGAGCCGGGCCAGGATGGACTGGAGACGGTCGATGACAGGATCAGAGGAGGGATTCATGGGAGGGGGATCAGCAGGATGTCCTTGGGGTCGGAGGTGCCCAGCCCGTACTCGACGGCGGTCTGGATGTAATGGATCATGGGTTGGAGCGAAGGAATGTGCGCGCCGACGCGCCACGCGTCAACGCGGCCGACGAGCAGGGAGTCGATCGCAACGGGATCCCTGCTCAGGTAGATCGCTCCGAGAGGATAGGTGAACTCCGGGCTGAAGTCGGGTCCGCCCGCATATTGGACGATGAGCGCGTCCATCACGTGGAGGACGACCTTGCTGCGGACGAAAGGCCGGTCGAGGATCTCCGCAATGGCCGGATCGCCCCAGTTCCCCTCCCCCTGGAACCGGCGGGTGTTGTCGACCATGCCGAGGGCGAGGGAGGCGAGGCTCCCGTAGAAGCCGACCCCGCTGTGGTCGGTGCAGACCGGCACGTTGATGATCTTGGTGCAGATCTGCGTGAGCAGCCGCGCATAGTAGGACTTGTTGCTGACCTGGTTCTCCAGGCTGCCCGCCGAGACGCCTTGGCCGTACATCTGTGCAACACTCTGCTTCTCGCCGCGCTTCTGGGAGCGCTGTGCCTGGCCGCCGCCGGGCTTGATCCCCCGAAAGGCGAGATCTCCCCAGATGAGGCGGCCAAGGACTTCGTTCACGTAGAAGACATGCTCATCGAAACCCGTTTCCGGAATCACCGAGCGGATGCGGTAGGGCGCCCCTTCGGGCCGCGGGAAGTATTCGGCTTCCCGCAAGTCGTCTTCCAGCTTGTCCCAGACGACGATCTGGTAGAGAGGCACGCCCGCCTCCTCCAGGCTCTCGGCGATCGCGGCGACCAGCGGCTTGCGGCTCGACATGACGGGACCGCCCGATGCGGAAATCTTGATTCCGACGATGTCTTGCGGGGCGATGCCGACCTTGGCCCAAGCGGCCTTCATCGTAGCCTGCCTCGTGTATTGGAGGAGCGCGTCGCGGAACATGGTCCGAACCGCGGCGCGGTCGGCGGAGAAGTTGCGGATGACGGAGGGCCGCTCGACGATGACCACGGCCGAACCGGAGGCTCTCGAATGAGCGGGGGATGATAAGAATAGTAAGATGGCAGCGAGAACAAGGAGGTATCCCATGGGATTCGGGTAGGCCTTGCGTTTTGCCACGGCAGCCGATTTATTCCAATGAGATGGGGATGCCGGCGTTCCGGGATTTTGTGGAAACGGTTCGCGCCGCCAGCGACATTGTGGAGGTCATCGGCAATTATGTTCCTCTAAAGCGAGCCGGCTCTAAATACAAGGCTCTCTCTCCGTTTAACGCGGAGCGGACGCCCTCTTTCTTTGTCGACCCTCAGAAGCAGCTTTTCAAGTGTTTCAGCAGCGGATACGGGGGAACGGTTTTCGATTTTGTGATGCAGTACGAGCGCCTCGACTTTCTGGGCGCCTTACGCCTGTTGGCCGAGCGCGCCGGAATGGAAATGCCCGCGAGCTTTCGGAAAGAGGCGGGAGCCCCCTCGACGCGCGAGCGCCTCTTTTCCCTTCACAAGGCCGTCGCCGACTGGTGGCGGGAAATCTTATGGAAGGAGGGTGAAGGGGAAGCGGGCCGCCGTTACCTCGAATCCCGGGCCATCCCACGGGAGGTCGCGGAAGGATTCGGGATGGGATATGCACCGAATCGCTGGGATGGCGTCCTGCGGTGGGGTGCCTCGCGGGGCTACCCGGTCGAGCTGCTGGTGGAGGCGGGCTTGGTGGTCCCCGGAGAGAAGGGGAGGCCCTACGATCGATTCCGCGACCGGCTGATCCTTCCGATCGCCGAGGAAGGGGGAAGGGTCGTCGGCTTCAGTGGACGGAGCGTGGGGGCCGACGGATCGACACCCAAGTATCTCAACTCTCCCGAGACCCCGATCTTTACCAAGGGCAAGGTCCTCTTCGGCATGGATCGCGCCAAGCGGGCGATCGTTCAGGAGGGGAGAGCGGTTCTCTGCGAGGGGCCGATGGATCTGGTCCGCTGCCATGCCGCGGGCTTTTCGAACGTTGTTGCCGTGCAGGGCACGGCGCTCACCGAGCACCATGCCCGGCTTCTCCGGAGGTTTGCCGATGAAGTGATCGTCTGCTTCGATGCCGATCGGGCGGGCGAGAGCGCTGCGGTGCGGGGACTCGAAATTCTGACGGAGGCGGGGCTCGATGTCCGCGTGGCCTCTCTGCCCGCGGGCGAGGATCCGGACAGCTTCCTCCGCGGCGGAGAGGCGGCGGTTGGCCGCTTTCGGGAAATCCTGCAGGGGGCCCCCGCCTATCTCTCCCATCTCCTGGATCGAGCCGTTCGCCAGAATGACCTTGCGCTGCCCCGGGGCCGGAGCCAAGCGGCCCAATCGATGGCCGTCTGGCTTGCCAGGATTTCCGACCCGATCCGTCGGGAAGCTTTTGCCCTGGAGGTGGCGACGCGCTTGGGAATCTCTCGCGGAGCCCTGGAGGAAGCGATTCGCAGGGCGGGCATGGCAAGCAGGGAGCGCGGGGGGCCCGAGAGCCCTCCCCTGGTGAAGCGGGATGCCGTCTTGACGGAGTTAATCTGGATGCTCTGCGAAGCGCCGGGAATCCTGGGGCGGGTTCGCGCAGAGCTCGACCTCCGGTGGCTGGAGGAGAACGAGGAAGGAGAGCTTGTGCGGAAGATCCTGTCGTCCGGCCCGGATCCGGAGACGCTCTTCCCCACCCTTTCCGAGGAAGAACGGGCCTGGGTCATCGGCCTGCTGGTGAGTCCCCCGCTCGTCGACCCTTCGATCGAGCCGGAAGAACGCTGGAGTACGCTCCGCCGGCGGCTCGAGTTTCTGGGGAAGCGCAGGCGGATTTGCCTCCTCGAGGAGCGGGTTCGAGCCGGAGGAGCCTCTTCCGAGGCGCAGGGTGCCTTGAGGGAACTCGTTGACTTGCGGAAGACTCTCGAGTAACCTTTTTCACTTTGTCTTTCCTTGGCCGTCTCGTTGTCGTCGAAACCCTGAAAATGAGTCGAGCATGACCATGCCGCGCAATCCAAGAAGCAAGAAAACCATCGTATCCCGAACCCCGTCCTCATCCTCTCTCTCCCGAAATTCCGCCGGTTCCCCCGCTCGCTCCACGACCCTGAGCAAAGCTCGCAGCTCCGAGGAAAACGGCCATTCTGCCGCCAGCCCCGCTCAGGCATCGGTCCCGTCGGCCCCGCTCGTCGCCGAGGAGCAGCAACTCGCCAAGAAGCTCGCCAAGATCTGGTCCGACGAGCCCCTGCGACAGGAAAAGCTGCGAACGCTGGTCAAGCTCGCCAAGGAGCAGGGCTATCTCACCTTCGACGACATCAACGAGGCGCTCCCCGATTGCGTGCCGCAACCCGACGAGATCGAAGCGATCATCGCGTTCTTGCGGAGCCTCGAGATCGATGTGATCGAGAGCTCGGAGGTCGATCGGCAGAAGAGCCCGGCCCCGGTGGAGACGGGGGTGGTTCCCGAGGAAAAGGAGACCAAGCTCGATATCCTCGACGACCCGGTACGGATGTACCTCCGGCAGATGGGCCAGGTGCCCCTTCTGACTCGGGAGGAAGAGGTCGAAATTTCCAAGAGGATCGAGAATGCCGAGCTGATGGTGCAGAAGTGCCTTCATAGCTTCGGGTTCATCGCGCGGGAATACTTGCAGCTGGCCCGCAAGCTCGAGCAGGGAAGGGAACGATTCGACCGGCTCATTCAAGACAAGCACATCGAAGGGCGCGAGGCCTACATGAAGGTCCTGCCCGGCCTCATGAGCAAGCTTGAGGAGAAGATCGAGGAGAGCGACGAGATCTACGCCCGGCTGAGCGGATTGGCGGCCGGCTCGAAAGAGAAGGGGAAGCTGGCCAAGGATCTCGAAAAGCAGCACCAGGCCCTGGAGAAGATCTTTCGTCGCTTCTACTTCAAGCAGAAGGTCATCGAGGACCTAGTCCAGGTTAGCGAGGAGCGCTTTCAGGAGATCTGCCGCTGGGAGAGCGAGCGGAAGCGGCTTCGGGCGCAGGGGCGAGGGGCCAAGACCGCCGAGGCGCTTGCGGCGGTGGAGGAGCAGCTGCAGCAGTTCCAGAGGCAGGCTCACGCCGGGGTGGAGGAGTTCAAGAAGAGGCACAACGAGCTCAAGAAGTGGTTGCATCAGGCGATGCGGGCCAAGACCGAGATGGTGGAGGCCAATCTCCGGCTCGTGATCTCGATTGCGAAGAAATACACCAATCGCGGCCTCTCCTTCCTCGATCTCATCCAGGAGGGGAACATGGGGCTGATGAAGGCGGTCGAGAAGTTCGAGTATCGCCGCGGCTACAAGTTCTCGACCTACGCGACCTGGTGGATTCGCCAGGCGATCACGCGAAGCATCGCCGATCAAGCGCGTACCATTCGAATCCCGGTGCACATGATCGAGACGATCAACAAGCTCATGCGGGTGCAGAAGCAGCTGATCCAAGAGCTGGGCCGCGAGCCGAATCCGGAAGAGATCGCCGACGAGATCCAGCTGAGCGTCGATCGCATCCGAGCCATCCTCAAGATGGCGCAGCAGCCGATCTCTCTCCAAAGCCAGGTCGGGGAGAGCGACGACACGACCTTCGGCGACTTCATCGAGGACAAGTCGGCAGAAAACCCCTCCGAGATGACCGCTTACTCGTTGCTCAAGGAGAAGATCCGCGACGTGCTGCATACCCTGACGGAGCGGGAGCGGACGGTGATCGAGCAGCGGTTCGGGCTGCTTGACGGCTATCCCCGCACGCTGGAGGAGGTCGGCAGGCAGTTCCGCGTCACGCGGGAGCGGATCCGGCAGATCGAGGCCAAGGCCCTTCGGAAGATGCGTCATCCAACCCGGCTGCGCCATCTCGAGGGCTTCCTCGAAGCCGATCGGGGCTTTTAAGGTTTTTGGGACTCCGTGCAGGGGAATTCCTTCTGGGCAAAGGGGAAAGAAAAGGGGAAAAGGGGCGTTCTGTGGAATCCGAAAAGATGGATCTCAAGGGGCGACGACAGGATAAGAACCTCGATCTGGCTCTCCAGGCGATCTCGAAGGAATATGGCGAGGGAGCCATCCTGCGCCTGGGAGACGACCGGGCGCGTCTGCAGATTGAAGTCATTCCCACCGGCTGCCTGGTGATCGATCGGGCGCTCGGCGCGGGGGGCTTTCCGAGAGGCCGGATCGTCGAGATCTTCGGTCCCGAGTCGTCAGGAAAGACGACACTCGCCCTTACGGTCGTGGCCCAAGCGCAGAAGCGGGGAGGGGTCGGGGTCATTATCGACGTGGAGCACGCGCTCGACCCGCAATATGCCCAGCGCCTGGGAGTCAACATGTCCGAGCTGCTCATCTCCCAGCCCGACTGCGGAGAGGAGGCGCTGACCATCGCCGAGACCTTGATTCGCTCCAACGCGGTGGATGTGATCGTGGTCGACTCGGTGGCCGCTCTCGCCACGCGGGCAGAGCTGGAAGGGCAGATTGGAGACGCGACGGTCGGTGCCCAGGCGCGGCTGATGAGTAGCGCCCTGCGGAAGCTGACCGCACTCATCAGCAAGGCGAAGACGATCTGCCTCTTCACCAACCAGCTTCGCGAAAAGATCGGAGTGATGTTCGGGAATCCTGAGACCACTCCGGGGGGAAGGGCACTCAAGTTTTATGCTTCGGTCCGTGTCGACGTGCGCCGGATCGGGCAGCTCAAGACGAGTGACGGAACGGTCTACGGGAACCGGACGAAGATGAAGGTGGTGAAGAACAAGATTGCGCCCCCCTTTACCGAGTGCGAGTTTGACATCCTCTACAACGAGGGGATCTCCCGGGAGGGGTCGCTCATCGACTTCGGGCTCGACCAGAAGATCCTCGACAAGCGCGGCGCCTGGATCTATTTCGACGGGACCCAGATCGGACAGGGAAGGGAGGCGGCCGTCCAGGCGATCAAGAGCAACCCGGAGCTCGCGGCCCGCATCGACGCAGCCGCCCGCGCGAAGGCTTTCGGCGGAGGCAACGGGGAGACGGCCATGCCGGGCGAGAAGCCGTCGGGTGGCTGAAGAGCGGCGCTCTATTCGTTCTATTGGGAGATCTCGCTGAGCTGAGCCTCGATGCGGCGCATCGCGCCTTCGAGCTCTTCTGCCTGTTCTTTCCAGGCTTTGAGCTTTTCGGCCGGCACCCGGGCAGAGACCTCCGGATTTTGCAGCCGCTCCTGGATCCCTTTCCAGTTGCGGGCGAGCTTCTCCTTCTCGTGGGTCAACCGCTTCCGCTCCAGCTCCAGGTCGAGAATGCCCTCCAAGGGGAGGTAGAGCTCGCCAACGGCGGTGAGCACCATCGGAGCCTTGGGTGGCGGGCCATCGAGGTCGGCGACTTCACTCGCGTTCGCGAGCGCCGCGAGCACCGCCCTCTCGGCATCGGCCAGGGGCGCATCAGCGCGGAGCAGAAAGGGGACCTTCTGGTTGGAGGGAACGCCGTAGGTGGACCGGAGATGACGTCCCCGTTCGGCCGCCTGATAGATCGCCCGAGCCTGCAGAGCCGCTTCCTTCCTCTCGGCCAGCCGTTCCTCGAGCTCCTGCGCCTCTGCGGCGCTGAACCAGCCGGCGAACTGAATCGTGGAGGGGCCGAGCTCGAGCCGGTTCCAGAGCTCCTCGGTGACGAAAGGGCAGAAGGGGTGGAGCAGCCGAAGGGTCCAGGAGAGCGCATAGTCGAACGCGGCGAGGGTTCCGGAGGCGGTCGGACTTCCCTCCCGGGCGAGGTCGACCTTGGTCGCCTCGAGGAAGGAGGCGCAAAAGTCATCCCAGACGAAGGCATAGAGGAGCCCCGCGGCCTCGCTAAACTCGTAGGCGGCGAAGGCTTCCTCGAGTCGGATTCCGGTCCGGCCGAGCGCGGCCAGCATCTCCACGGCAAATGGAGAGAGGCGATGCTCCCAGGGCCGCGCGTCCGCGGAGAGCGGACCATAGCGGACCCGAAAGCGGCAGGCATTCCAGAGCTTGTTGCAGAAGTTTCGGCCTTCTTCGATCTGCTTCTCGTCGAAGCGGATGTCCTGGCCTTGCGGAGCGATCCGTAAGAGCCCGAAGCGGAGGCCATCCGCACCATATTTCTCGATCAGGAGGAGAGGATCCGGCGAGTTGCCAAGGGATTTCGACATCTTCCGCCCCAAGCGATCGCGGATGAGGCCGGTGAAGTAGACGGCGCGGAAGGGGATGTTCTCCTCTGGGCCCGAGCCCCGGCCCGGCTGGAACTCGAGTCCTGCGATGATCATGCGGGCGACCCAGAGGAAGATGATGTCGGGGCCGGTCACCAGGACCGAGGTGGGATAGAACTTTCGCCGGGTAGCGGAGTCCATCGTCTCGAACGCCCAAAGCCAGGAGGAAAACCAGGTATCGAGCGTATCGGGATCCTGAGTCCAATCGGGGCCGGGCGACTCGACCTGGCATCGATGCGAGCCCTCTTTCCACCAGACGGGGATGCGGTGTCCCCACCAGACTTGACGGGAGATGCACCAGTCCTGGATGTTCTCGATCCAATGTTCGTACACCTTTTCCCAATGCTCGGGAAAGAATCGGATCCGGCGCTCCCGCACCACCTGGAGGGCTTCCTCGAGCTTTGGATAGCGGAGGAACCACTGCTCGGAGAGCCGGGGCTCGATCGGTACGTTGGCTCGCTCGCTCACCCCCACGGTGTGGAGGTAGGGCTCGACCTTGGCGAGCAGGCCCTTTTCTTCCAGAAGCGAGGCCGCCCTTCTTCGCGCTTCGAAACGATCGAGGCCGTCGAGCTCGGGAAGGGCAGGGCAGTGGAGACGACCGTCGGGATGGAGGATGTCGACGATCGGCAACCCGTGCCGATGGCCGATTTCGAAGTCGAGCTTGTCGTGCGCGGGGGTGATCTTGAGCGCTCCGGTGCCGAAGGCGGGATCGACCGCCGCGTCGGCGACGATCGGAATCGGCTCGTGGGGGAAGGGCCGGAAGGCCCGCGCTCCAATCCAGCGCCGGTAGCGCTCATCTTCCGGATGGACCGCGATGCCCGTGTCTCCCGGAATGGTCTCTGGTCGGGTGGTGGCGACGGTGAGGAAGGAGCCGGGGTCGCCCTCCAGAGCGTAGCGGACGTAGTAGAGATGGGACTGCTCCTCGCGCGGAAGGACTTCTTCGTCGGAGAGTGCGGTCAGGGAGGCGGGGCACCAGTTGACCATGCGTTTGCCCCGATAGATGAGCCCCTTCCGGTAGAGCTCGACGAAGACTCTTTGCACCGCCCGCGAATAGCCCGCATCCATCGTGAAGCGCTCTCGTGACCAGTCTGCGGAGCTCCCGAGCTTCTTGAGCTGCTCGATGATGATGCGGCCATGGGTTTCCCGCCATTCCTCGACCAGCCGGAGAAACTCTTCCCGGCCCACCTCCCTGCGCCCGATGCCACGCTGCTTGCGCAAGGAGCGCTCCACGACCATCTCGGTCGCCAGCCCGGCGTGATCCGTGCCCGGGAGCCAGAGGACCTCACACCCCTCGAGGCGGGCCTTGCGGGCGAGGACGTCCTGGAGGGAGTTGTTCAGGACGTGGCCAAGAGTCAGCATGCCGGTGATGTTCGGAGGCGGCATGACGAGGGAGAATGCGGGCTTGAGCGACTCGGGGTCCGCCCGGTGGTTTCCGTCGTGGAGCCAGCGAGCGTAGAGCGACTCGGCGATCGCTTGGGGCTCATACGCTTTGGGAAGTTCGGACATTTTTTTCCCTATATCGTCTGCTTCGGGCTTTGGCGAGCCGGGACGCTTTCTCCGCCCGGTCAAAAGTTACGCGGCTTCCATTCCGGCGCGGCGAGCTTGCCCGAGCCATGGTACTCGAAGAGCTTGCTGATCGGGAACAAGACAGCTCCCATCGGGCCGCGAACGTTGACACGGG
This sequence comes from Methylacidimicrobium sp. B4, assembly GCF_017310545.1. Classification (NCBI taxonomy): domain Bacteria; kingdom Pseudomonadati; phylum Verrucomicrobiota; genus Methylacidimicrobium; species Methylacidimicrobium sp. B4. Next base: position 575,194 of record NZ_CP066203.1, on the reverse strand, counting down.
CATCGGCTTCGAGGTTGTCGTGAAGGAAGTTGTAGCTTCCCTTCCCAATGATCGTGAAGGCGACGCTCGAGATGGTGAACTGGTCGGTCGTGATCTCCCCACTTCCGACGCGAAAGTGGGCGTGCGCTTGATCGGCCTTGGCCATCGCAAAATCCGGGATGACCGTGCTCATGCTGGTCGAGAGCCCCCCCAGGAACGGGATCGAGAGGATGTAGCCGTCGCGAACGTCGAAATCTCCGTCGCCGGTCAGCGAGGGAAGATTGCCGACGAATCCAGACAAGGCGAGATGGAACTGCAGGGGACCGGAGCACTTCTCGACGTGGTAGAGGTTCGTCATGACCTGGTGAAAATCGCCGTGATCGAGATCGAAGACCGAATGAAAGGGACAGGGGGTGGGCTGAGGGCGAAGGGTGACCTGGAAGGTTCCGTGAAGCGGGCCACCGAAAAGGGAGGACTGGTCGACCTGGACGGTGAGCTCGTTGCGGCGGAGAAGGATCCTGCCCTTGGGGGAGACAATCGGGAAGTTACGCCCGAAGAGGACATAGTTGAGCACAGAATCGGACTGGACCTCGACTCGGAGGTTGCTGACCGGGTTCCGGCTCCCCTCGTTGAGATCGACAACGCCGTTCACCTGGAGTCGTGGCGGCTTTTCGAAGGGGTAGGGTTGCACGTAGGCGGGGAACTTCTCTCCCAGAGCCGGGGCCGAGGCGATTACGTCGACCGAGGAGAGGAGGTCGTGGACGGTCACGATCTTGTGGCCGAAATCGTTATCGAAGTTCCCCGAGATCGTCCCTTCGGGCCGGGACGCCGCGAAGTGCGAGAACCGGAGAATCTGATCCTGGAATCCGATGTCGGACTGGATCGAGCGAACGGCCACTCCCTTGTAAGAGCAGTTCTTTGCTAAAAAGGTACCGTGTACCTCCCAGCTCTTGGGATCGAGCGGATTGCGGCTCGTGATCTCCCCCCGAGCCCACGGAGGCTCCTTGGGGAAGGAGAGTGATTCCAAGAACCGGTCAGCGGCGTTGCCCGCCAGGCCGAGGAAGACGGTCGGGTCGATGGTCGATTCCGCCTTGAGGCGCAACTTGGGCGGCGCGCTCTCGTACAGGAGCTCCGCGTCGACGTTGCCTCCGGGAGAACGGAGCTTTGCTTCCGGGATGAAGAGCTTGGCCCCATCGTAGGCGAGGGGGATCGAAAGCTCATCGAAGGGATGGCCGCGGTAGCGGAAGTGGTGCCAATGGAGGTCGGCCGAGAGGCGGAGGGATGGCTCCCGGCCCCACTTGGCCGTCAGCCGCCCGCTCAAGCTGGGGAGGTCGATGAAATGAAACTCTTGGACGACGGCGGCGACCGGGTCCGGAAGCGAAGGGCGGAGGACGGTCGGGTCGGCGTTGCTCAGCAATTCGACGAAGCCCGTCTCTTGCGGCAGATCAGCTTCCCCCCATAGGGAGATCTCCCCTCGGGGAAATCCGAGCCTGAGCTCCTCCAGGCGGAGGATCCGCCCGGCCAGGCGGAGCTCTCCCGTCAACCGCCCAAGAGGAATCTGCTGCCACGCAATCGGGGAGGGGAGGATCCGGCCGTGGATGCTCGCCTCCCAAGGGTCCCTGGTCGCCATCGAAAGCTCGACCTCTACGGGGATGGGGCGCTGGGTTTCGATCTCGTCGACGGCAGCGAGAATGCGATGCCAGAGGAGGTCGGCCGCCTGATGCTGCTCGGGCGCGGCGGGCGGGAGCGAGGGGTATCCGTTGAGGAGGATGCGCCCTTTGAGGCGGAGCTCGAGATTGAGGACGCGTGCGTTCGCACTCAGAATTTCCAGGGCGCCCGGAACAAAGTTGACCCGGGCGGAAACCCGGGATAGCTCCACCTCGCTCTGTGGCGTGATCGGAAGACGGATCGTGGCGTTGTGGACCGAGGCGTTCTTGATCCAGGGCTTGCCCCTCCACCAGGCGAGCCAGGCGACCGAGAGCCGGACGCGATCGACCTCGAGCCAGACCTCTTGCCGGTCCCGATTGCGAAAGACGGCGACCCGGCTGGCGATGAGATGGCCCAGCGGGTCGAGGGAGAGGCGCCCGACGGAGATGGTGATCTCTCGCGCCTCCAGCTCGGCCAGAAGGACGTTTTTGATTTGCGTGGGCACTCCGGAGAACCGTAATAGGAGGAAGGCGGCGACGAGGAGCGCGGCAAGCAGCCCGACCGTCGCGAGAACGAAATGGCTGGCAATTCGGCCGGCGAAGCCGGAAAGGATCCGCAGAACGGAGGCGCGAGAGGGAAGGGGCTTTTTCCTTGTCTTGGATCTGGGAGACATCGATTCCTAACCGCTCTCGTTGCCGTGCGGCCGGGCCTGGCCGCACGCCGCTGATTTCTTATGACAGAAGAACCTCTCATGGAAAAGCTCGTTGCGCTCTGCAAGCGCCGTGGCTTTGTCTATCCCTCCTCTGAGATCTACGGCGGACTCAACGGCCTGTGGGACTTCGGCCCGCTCGGCGTCGAGCTCAAGAGGAATATCAAGGAGCTCTGGTGGCGCTCGATGACGCAGCTGCGGGACGACATCGTGGGTCTCGACGGCTCCATTCTCATGAACCGGGCGGTCTGGAAGGCGAGCACGCACGAGGAGCAGTTCGTCGACTGGCTGGTCGATTGCAAGGTCTGCAAGGCGCGCTTCCGCACCGATCAGCTCGCCGATGCGCGCTGCCCGCAAAAGCCTTCCAAGCGTCCGGGGGAGTGCGGCGGGGAGCTGACCGAGCCACGCCGATTCAATCTTCTCTTCCGGACCTACGTGGGACCCTTGGAAGAGGAGAGCTCCCTTACTTACCTGCGTCCCGAGACAGCGCAGGCGATCTTCGTCCAGTTCCGCAACGTGCTCGAGACCTCGAGGAAGAAGATCCCCTTCGGCATCGCGCAGATCGGCAAGTCCTTCCGCAACGAGGTCAATCCCCGGAACTTCCTCTTTCGCTCCCGCGAGTTCGAGCAGATGGAGGTCGAATATTTCGTTCGACCGGGAACCGGGCTCGAGGAGCTGGAGAAGTGGAAGGAATCCCGCCTCGCCTGGTATGAATCGATCGGGCTGCCGCGGCAGCACATCCATGTGCGGGACGTTCCGGAAGGGGAGAGGGCCTTTTATTCGGAAAAGACCTACGATCTGGAGTACACCTTCCCCTTTGGGCGCCAGGAGCTCGAAGGGATCGCCTACCGGACCGATTTCGACCTCCGCCAGCACGCCGTGGCCAGCGGCAAGCCGCTCGAGTATTTCGACGAGGAGACCGGGCAGAAATATATCCCGCACGTGATCGAGCCGAGCGGCGGTGTCGATCGGACGTTCCTGGCCATCCTCTGCGAGGCGTACGACGAGGAGAATGTGGTCGCCGAGGGAGGGAAGGTCGAGAAGCGGGTCGTCCTCCATCTTTCCCCCCGGGTTGCGCCGATCAAGGCCGGCGTCTTTCCCCTCGTCAAGAACAACGAGGAGCTGGTCCGGAAGGCGCGCGAGGTCGCCGACCTCCTCCGGGGGCACTTGCGGATCTTCTACGACGAGAGCGGGGCGATCGGCCGCCGCTATCGCCGGATGGATGAGGTGGGAACCCCCTTCGGGGTGACGATCGACTTCGAAACCCTGGAAGGAGCGCGTACCGGACCGTTCGCCGGGGAGAAGGAGACCGTCACCGTCCGTGAGCGCGACAGCATGCGCCAGGAACGCGTCCGGATCGCCGAGCTGCTCGAGGATCTGCGGCTGCGCGTTTCCTGATTGCGGGTCGGGCGAGCCGAAGCGGCTCCGGCCCGGAGCGGGGTGCGCGGGTGAGGTTTCGCTCGCGAGCCGGGAATCGCGGTCTTGCTCGAGAAGCTGGTCCTCGGCGCCGATCTCGGTCGCAATTTGCATGCGGTGGATGCAAAGAATTGGCTGTAAACGCAAGCGGCCGCCGATTACACTGCCAAACGGAGGGTCTGTTTCCGTATTTTTGGCTGTAACTAGATCTTGATCAAGGCACAGATGCCAAAGGAAGACGGTCTTTCCTCTGAACTTTTGTGGAATTCCATCCCCCGTGTCTTGGCGCATCCTTAGGAGAATGGCGAGTGAATCGTGTGAATTGGCCGACGAGCATTTTTTTGATCTCTACCCTGGTAGTCGCGTTGACGGCGACCCCGGCTTACGCCTGGGTTTATGGAATCGACTGGTACCAGTGGGTGCTGTTTCTGGGGTTCTTCCTGGCGACCGGATTGAGCATCACCTTGGGCTACCACCGTCTCTTTTCCCATCGGTCCTTTCAGGCGAAGTGGCCGGTACGCTTCTTCGTGCTGCTCTTCGGCGCGGCCTCCTTTGAAGGATCGGCGATCTCTTGGGCCTCCGATCATCGCCACCACCACAAGCATGTCGATCGCGACGAGGACCCCTACGACATTCGCAAGGGCTTTTTCCACGCGCACATCGGGTGGCTGCTCGTGAAGTTCCGGCCGGAGCGGCCTCTCGACAACGTGAAGGATCTCCTCTCCGACCCTCTTTGCCGCTGGCAGGACAAGTATGTGGTGCCGCTGGCATTCCTGGCGGGATTCGGCCTGCCGACGGCCTTGGGGGCGCTCCACGCGGGATGGATCGGTGCCCTGGGGGGATTTCTGGTCGGGGGAGTCGCCCGGGTGGTCGCGGTGCAGCAGATGACCTTCTTCATCAATTCGCTCTGCCACATGATCGGGGATCAGCCCTACTCGTTCCGCTGCACCGCTCGGGACAGCTGGATCATGGCGCTCTTCACCTTCGGTGAGGGCTACCACAATTTCCACCACGAGTTTCAGCACGACTACCGGAACGGGGTGAAGCCCTGGCAGTGGGACCCGACGAAGTGGACGATCTGGCTCCTGCATCGGCTCGGCCTGGTGAGCAACCTGAAGCGGGTTCCCTCAGAAAAGATCCTCTTGGCCGAGCTGGTGGCAGCTCAGCAGCGGATCCATTCGCATCTCTCCCGCGTCCCGGCTGGCGCATCGATGTGCCGCATCGCTGCAGCCTGGCATGAATGCCTGCATCAGGTAGCCGCTTCCCTTGCCGCCTACCGGGAAGAAGTGAGCTCGGCGATCGAGGAGAAGAAGCGCCTCTCGCAAGAGGTGCTCCTGATGATCCGGCGGGAGCTGCGGCTTGCGCTGGCGCAGTTGAAGCTGGGGGCGAGCATCCTGGCTTCGTAGCCGGCTAGGGAACGGGGCGGAGCGCTCGCACGGAGGAGTGCCGAGCGGTGCTGGGGACCGTCGCCGAGAGGAGGCGGAGGAGCTCAGAGCCCTGCGGCGAGCGCTTGCGGGCGGTCACGAACGCGGCGATGGGTGGACGCATCGCTTCGGCTTCGGAAAGCGACAGTTCGATTCCCAGACGCCGATAGCCCCACTGGATCGCCCGGGGGCCCGAATGCTTGCCGAGGACGAGCTCGTGGGAGCGGCCGAGGTCCTTGGGGTCGAAGGCTTGGTAATTCCAGGGATCCTTGAGGAGGCCGTCGATGTGGATCCCCGATTCATGGGTGAAGACGGCTCGCCCGACGATGCTCTTCGCCTCGGGGACCGGACGCCCGGAAATTTCGGCCACGAGTTGCGAAAGGGAGAGGAGGGAGTCGCTCCGTACCCCGCAATCGATTCTGCTGCCGTAACGCAAGGCCGCCACGACCTCTTCGAGCGGAGCATTGCCCGCCCGCTCTCCTAGTCCGTTGACCGTGACGCTGATGTGCGTTGCTCCAGCCCGGTAGGCTGCCAACGAATTCGCGGTCGCCATCCCCAGGTCGTCGTGCGCGTGGATCTCGAGGTCGATGTCGACGGCGCGACGGAGCTTGCGCATCGAGCGGAAGGTCGAGAAGGGATCGAGGATGCCGAGGGTGTCGGCGAATCGATAGCGCACGGCGCCAGCCGATTGCGCCGTTTCCACCACCCGCACGACGAAGTCCAGATCGGCACGGGAAGAATCCTCGCCGCCGACCGCCACCTCAAGCCCGAGGTCAACCGCTTCCCGAACGAAGCGGCGGACGGTCTCGAGCACCCAGTCGCGCGACTTCTGTAACTTCTTCTCGATCTGGAGATCGGAAACCGGGATGGAGAGGTTGGCAAAGCGGATTGGCAGGGCTTGGATCGCTGCCAAATCGGCGGCATGCATCCTCCCCCAGGAAATGAGCCGGCCGCAGGGGCCGGCGAGCGCCGCCATGGCCCGAAGCGTCTCCTGCTCCGTTGCGCCCATCACGGGAATGCCCGCCTCGACCTCGGGCACTCCCGCGGAGAGAAGGGCTTGGGCCAGCCGGAGCTTCTCCTCCCGGGAGAAGGCCACACCGGGAGCCTGCTCGCCGTCCCGAAGGGTGGTATCGACTAGCCGAGGAGCCAAGCGCGCTTTGGGTGGAGGCGCCATGCTCCGATTTCGAGCAGGAAACATGCCAGGTGCCGCGCCTCGGGAGGGCCGGCGAGCGCCGGCAGGACCTGTTTACTTTGCGACATTGGCCGATCGTTTGTTGGCTTTGGCACGTTGCCGACGGACGCGAAGCGGAAGAAAGCGAAGCCTGGGCGCACTCAAAGCAAGGGAGGAGGCGCGTCGAATCCGAAGATGGAGCTTTTTCCCGGGCTCCACGGGCGGAAGCACCGGAGTTCTCCCTCCGGGCGAGCGCCGGAGGCGGTTCAATCGCCATCGACGTTGGCACGCGATCTGCTCGATCGTTCGCAAAGCGCCGAAGGGTGAAGCGGGAAACGATCGCCCTCGGGGAAAAAGGAATTAGGAAAACAAGGGAGATCCACAATGAGCGAGCTGCGACAAATTGCCTTCTATGGAAAGGGGGGGATCGGAAAGTCGACCACTTCCCAAAACACCCTCGCCGCCTTGGCGGAGTTAGGACAGCGCATTCTGATCGTCGGTTGCGATCCGAAAGCAGATTCCACCCGGTTGATCCTCCACTCGAAAAATCAGGACACGATTCTTCACCTGGCGGCAGCCGCCGGGAGTGTTGAGGATCTGGAGATCGAGGATGTGATGAAGGTCGGCTACAAGAACATCCGCTGCGTCGAGTCGGGGGGACCGGAGCCGGGAGTCGGATGCGCGGGCCGGGGAGTCATCACCTCGATCAACTTTCTCGAGGAAAACGGGGCGTACGAGGGGATCGACTATGTCTCCTACGACGTTCTGGGTGATGTGGTCTGCGGCGGGTTTGCGATGCCGATCCGCGAGAACAAGGCACAGGAGATCTACATCGTCATGTCGGGCGAGATGATGGCGATGTATGCCGCCAACAACATCTCCAAGGGGATTCTCAAGTATGCCAATTCGGGTGGGGTTCGCCTCGGGGGCCTCATCTGCAACGAGCGGCAGACCGATCGGGAGCTGGAGCTGGCCGAGGCCTTGGCGGGCAAGCTGGGTACGACTCTCATCCACTTCGTTCCCCGAGACAACGTGGTGCAGCATGCCGAGCTCCGCCGGATGACGGTGATCGAGTATGCGCCCGAGTCGAAGCAGGCGGACGAATATCGGTCCCTGGCGAAGAAGATCCATGCGAACAAGGGGAATGGAGTGATTCCAACGCCGATCACCATGGACGAGCTCGAGGATCTCCTCATGCAGTTCGGCATCATGAAGCGGGAGGACGAATCACTGGTGGGCAAGGCCGCGGAAGAAGCGGTCCTTTGTGCTTAGGGATGGGAAGGAAGGATTGGCCGGCTGGGTGGGCGGTTTCCCAGCCGGCAGTCCCTTACGTGCGAGAAGAGACCTCAAACCGCGGAGGAAAGAGAGACCATGAGCCTGACAACGCCTGCGGCAGAGAACTGCCAGGAAGTGAGCGCCCGGAACCGCGAATTGATCGAGGAGGTCCTGAAAGCCTATCCGGAAAAGACGGTCAAGAAGCGCTCCAAGCATTTGGGGGTTTTCGAAGAGGGAAAGCCCGATTGCGGGGTCAAGTCGAACATCAAGTCCCTGCCGGGTGTCATGACGATCCGGGGATGCGCCTATGCGGGCTCCAAGGGGGTCGTGTGGGGTCCGATCAAGGACATGATCCACATCAGCCACGGTCCAGTCGGCTGCGGGCAGTACTCCTGGGCCTCCCGGAGGAACTACTACATCGGCACGACCGGTGTCGACACCTTCGTGACCATGCAGTTCACGACCGATTTTCAGGAGCGCGACATCGTCTTCGGGGGAGACAAGAAGCTTGCGAAAGCGCTCGACGAGCTCCAGGAGCTCTTTCCCCTCAACAAGGGGATCACGATCCAGTCGGAATGCCCGATCGGCTTGATCGGCGACGACATCGAAGCGGTTGCCAAGGCGAAGACCAAGGAGTTCGAAGGCAAGACGATCGTTCCCGTCCGCTGCGAGGGATTCCGGGGGGTTTCGCAATCCCTGGGGCATCATATCGCCAACGACAGCATCCGGGATTGGGTGCTCGACAAGACCGCAGGGAAGGAACCCGAATGGGTCTCCACCCCCTACGACGTCGCGATCATCGGGGACTACAACATCGGTGGCGACGCCTGGTCTTCCCGTATCCTGCTCGAGGAGATGGGGCTGCGGGTGGTCGCGCAATGGTCGGGAGATGGAACGATCAAGGAGCTCGAGCGGACTCCCAAGGTGAAGCTCAACATCCTCCACTGCTACCGATCGATGAACTACATCTCTCGCCACATGGAGGAGAAGTTCGGGATTCCGTGGGTCGAATACAACTTCTTTGGTCCGACCAAGATCGAAGAGTCGCTCCGGAAGATTGCGAGCCACTTCGACGACCGGATCAAGGAGGGAGCCGAGCGGGTGATCGCCAAGTATCGGCCGATGGCTGATGCGGTGATTGCAAAGTTCCGTCCGCGGCTCGCAGGCAAGAAGGTGATGCTCTTCGTGGGCGGGCTGCGGCCGCGCCACGTGATCGGTGCCTATGAGGATCTCGGCATGGAGGTCATCGGCACTGGCTATGAGTTCGGCCATAACGACGACTACCAGCGGACGACCCACTATGTGAAGGATGGGACGCTGATCTACGACGATGTGACCGGGTATGAGTTCGAGAAGTTCGTGGAGAAGCTCGAGCCCGATCTCGTCGGCTCCGGGATCAAGGAGAAGTATGTCTTCCAGAAGATGGGCGTCCCCTTCCGTCAGATGCACTCCTGGGACTATTCCGGCCCCTACCACGGCTATGACGGCTTCGCGATCTTCGCCCGTGACATGGACATGGCGATCAACAGCCCGATCTGGGGACTGACCAAGGCCCCTTGGAAGAAGGGCTGACGCAGCGGAAAGAGAGCCCGGAAAGCACAACTCGGTAACGAAAAAAGGGAGAAGATATGGAAACAAATGGAGAGACCAAGAGCCAGAACGCGGAACACGTGCTCGACCACTTTCATCTCTTTCGGCAGCCGCAGTACCTCGAGATGTTCGAGCGGAAGAAGCGGGAGTTTGAGGACGCAGCCTGCTCGGATGAGGTTGAACGGATTCGCGAGTGGACGAAGACCAAGGAGTATCGGGACAAGAACTTCGCCCGCGAGGCGATCACGATCAACCCCGCGAAGGCCTGCCAGCCCTTGGGCGCGATCTTCGCGGCGGTCGGATTCGAGGGAACCCTCCCCTTCGTCCACGGGTCGCAGGGGTGCGTCGCCTACTTCCGGAGCCACTTCAGCCGACACTTCAAGGAGCCGAGCGGCTGCGTCTCTTCCTCAATGACCGAGGACGCCGCGGTCTTCGGCGGGCTCAATAACATGATCGATGGCCTGGCGAACAGCTACGCCCTCTACAAGCCCAAGATGATTGCGGTCTCGACGACCTGCATGGCGGAGGTGATCGGGGACGATCTCAACGCGTTCATCAAGAATGCGCGGGAGAAGGGGAGCGTTCCCCAGGACTTTGACGTTCCCTTCGCTCACACGCCTTCCTTCGTGGGGAGTCATATCACCGGATATGACAACATGATGAAGGGGATCCTCGAGTACTTCTGGGACGGCAAGGCCAAGACCGTGCCCCCGCTGGTGCGCGAGCCCAACGGCACGATCAACCTGATCGTCGGCTTCGACGGCAACGTGGTCGGGAACATCCGGGAGATCCGACGGATTCTCGATCTGATGGGGGTTGACTACCTGATCGTCTCGGACAACAGCGACGTCTGGGATACCCCGGCCGACGGGACCTTCCGGATGTACGACGGCGGCACCAAGCTCTCCGAGATCTCCGATGCCTTGCATTCCAAGGCGACGATCTCGATGCAGAGCTTCTGCACGCCCAAGACGCTCCCCTACATCGGGACCAAGGGGCAGGAGACCGTCGGGCTCCACTACCCGATCGGGGTCGCGGCCACCGACCGCTTCCTCCAGGAAATCTCCCGACTCTCGGGAAAGCCGATTCCCGAGCCACTCGAAAGGGAGCGGGGTCGGCTCGTCGATGCGATCGCCGATTCGAGCCCACATATCCACGGGAAGCGGTTTGCGGTCTATGCCGATCCCGACGTGGCGCTCGGGATCACGGGATTCCTGCTCGAGCTCGGAGCGGAGCCCGCGCACGTGCTGGCGACCAACGCCGACGCGGCGTGGGAAGGGAAGGTGCGCGAGCTCTTGAGCTCTTCGCCCTTCGGAGCCGGCTGCCAGGTCTATCCTGGGAAGGATCTCTGGCATCTGCGCTCGCTTCTCTTCACGGAGCCGGTCGACTTCGTGATCGGGAACACCTATGCCAAGTATCTCGAGCGCGATACGGGAACGCCACTGATCCGGCTGGGATTCCCGATCTTCGATCGCCACCACCATCACCGCTATCCGGTCTGGGGCTATCAGGGCGGGCTCAACGTGCTCGTCTGGATCCTGGACAAGATCTTCGACGAGATGGATCACAACACCAACGTCCCCGCGAAGTCGGACTATAGCTTCGACATCATTCGGTAGGAAGGAAACGACCCGAAAGGAGTCGGGATGAGCAACCTGTCGGAAAAGGTCCAGGCGGTCTTCCAGGAGCCCGGTTGCGCCAAGAACCGGGCGAAATCGGAAAAGGAGCGGAAGAAGGGCTGCACCAAGCAGCTCCAGCCAGGGGCCGCCGCTGGAGGCTGTGCCTTCGACGGGGCGAAGATCGCGCTCCAGCCGATCACCGACGTGGTCCACCTCGTCCATGGGCCAATCGCCTGCGAAGGGAATTCCTGGGACAATCGGGGGTCCAAGTCCTCCGATTCCCATCTCTACCGGATGGGCTTCACGACCGACATCCAGGAAATGGACGTGGTCTATGGGGGGGAGAAGCGCCTCTTTCGTGCGATCCAGGAAGCGATCGACCGCTACGACCCTCCCGCGGTCTTCGTCTACCAGACCTGCGTCCCCGCGCTGATTGGCGACGATATTGACGCTGTCTGCCAGGCGGCCAGGAAGCAGTTTGGCCGCCCGATCGTCCCGGTCCAGTCGCCCGGCTTCGCCGGCAGCAAGAACCTCGGCAACAAGCTCGCCGGGGAGGCGCTGCTCGATCATGTGATCGGAACCGAGGAGCCAGCCTACACGACGCCCTGCGATGTGAACATTGTTGGGGAGTACAACCTGGCGGGCGAGCTCTGGCAGGTGAAGCCGCTTCTCGACCATCTCGGCATCCGGATCCTCGCTTGCATCTCCGGGAACGCGAAGTACCACGAGATCGCCTCGTGCCACCGGGCGAAGGCGACCATGCTCGTCTGCTCCAAGGCGATGATCAATATCGCCCGCAAGATGGAGGAGCGATACGGAATCCCCTTCTTCGAGGGCTCCTTTTACGGGATCTCCGACATGAGCGACGCCCTTCGTAACATGGCCCGGTTGCTCGTGGGACGCGGTGCTCCCGAGGAGCTGCTCTCGCAGACCGAGCTCTTGATCCGACGGGAGGAACAGAGGGCGTGGGAGAAGCTGAAAGTCTACCAGAAGCGACTTGCCGGCAAGCGGGTGCTCCTGATCACCGGAGGCGTCAAGTCCTGGTCTGTCGTCTCCGCCCTGCAGGAGGTGGGCATGGAGATCGTCGGGACGAGCGTCAAAAAATCGACCGACGAGGACAAGGAGCGGATCAAGAAGCTCATGGGCGACGAAGCCCACATGATCGAGGAGATGACTCCCCGAGAGATCTACCGGATGCTCAAGGAAGCCCGGGCGGATATCATGCTTTCCGGTGGCCGTTCTCAATTCGTCGCCCTCAAGGCGATGATGCCCTGGCTTGACATCAACCAGGAGCGCCATCATGCCTACGCCGGGTATGAGGGAATGGTCGCCCTGGTCGCCGAGATCGATCGAGCTCTCCATAACCCGGTTTGGCAGGAGGTGCGTCTTCCGGCTCCCTGGCAGGAAGGCTAACGAACGAATCCGAGAAGGGAAAACGTGGCCGAGGTCATCAACTCGAGAAAGGCGTGCAGCGTCAGCCCGCTCAAGATGAGCCAGCCGATCGGCGGGGCTCTCGCGCTGATGGGCGTTCACGGCTGCATGCCGGTCCTGCACGGCTCGCAAGGATGCACCGCCTTCGGGCTCGTCCTCTTCGTCCGCCACTTCCGCGAGATGATCCCGCTGCAGACCACCGCGATGAACGAGGTCACGACGATCCTCGGCGGGATGGAGAACATCGAGCAGGCGCTGCTCAATATCGCGCAGCGGGCGAAGCCCCAGATCGTCGGAATCTGCTCCACCGGGCTGACGGAGACCAAGGGGGATGATATCGTCGGGTACCTGAAGCTGATCCGGCAGCGGAGGCCCGAGCTGGCCGAGCTCCCTGTCGTCTACGTATCCACCCCCGACTTCAAAGGGGCCTTCCAGGACGGGTGGGCGAAGACGGTTGCCCAAATTGTGGAAGAGCTGGTCGAGCCCGGGGCGGCGCGGATCGACGATCAGATCAATCTGTTGGCGGGAAGTCACCTCTCCCCCGGGGATCTCGAGGAGATCCGGCAGATCGTCGAGTCCTTCGGGTTGCGGCCGATCCTCCTTCCCGATCTCTCGGGCTCCCTCGACGGGCATATTCCCGAAGATTTCACGCCGACGACCCTGGGCGGGACACGCTTGGAGGAGATCCGCAGGATGGGCGCTTCCCGGGCGACGATCGCGCTCGGCGAGCAGATGCGGGGCGCAGCGCTGGCGCTTGAGATGAAGACCGGGGTGCCCCATCTCCTCGTGGACCGACTCATGGGCCTCCGTTCGGTCGATCGCTTCCTCCATCTTCTTGCGGAGCTCTCGGGTCGTCCCGTGCCGCAGGTCTATCGCCGGCAGCGATCCCAACTGGTCGACGCGATGCTCGACGGACACTTTTTCTTTGGCGGGGTGAAGGTGGCCATTGGCGCTGAGCCCGATCTGCTGCAGAACGTGGGCCATTGGCTTGCCGAGCTCGGATGCGAGCTCAAGGCGGCGGTTTCGACGACCGAGTCGATCGTCTTTGCCGACCTGCCCGTGGAGCGGGTCTGCATTGGGGATCTGGAGGACCTGGAGCAGGAGGCGCTCGGATGCCAGCTTCTCTTGACCCATTCGCACGGCCGTCAGATGGCCGCCCGGCTCCAGATTCCCTTTTATCGGATCGGCATCCCGATCTTCGACCGGTTGGGTGCGGCCCACCAGGTGCTGGTCGGCTATCGGGGGAGCCGGAGCTTCCTTTTCGAGGTCGCCAACCGGCTCATTGCGGCTCGGGAGGAGGAAGAAGGAGCTCATTGGCCCGGGCGGGGGCCTCACGAAGAAGCCGCTCGGGCATGCCAATGCCAAGAGGAGGATCAGAGGACGGGATGAAAGTGGCCTTTGCGACGCAGGACGGAATTCGTGTGAACGCCCATTTCGGATGGGCGAAGACGATCGAGATCTATGAGATCGATGAAACCGAGGTAAGCCATTGGAAGACGATCGAATTTTCCGGGGACCTCGAGGAGGACGGAAACGAGGATAAGCTCGAGCCCAAGCTCGCGGCGATCAAGGATTGCGCGATTCTCTACGTGGCGGCGATCGGCGCTTCCGGGGCGGCGCGGGTGGTAGCGCAGAAGATTCACCCGGTGAAGGCGAAGGATCTGGAGCCGATCCGCGAGATCCTCGAAAAGCTCCAGGAAGTCCTCCGGGGGACTCCTCCGCCATGGCTGCGAAAGGCACTTTTGAAAGGAAAGGAGAGAACATGGGACTTCAAGGAGGAAATGGAGTGAAGGCGACGGTCGAGCCGGAGATCGGGGCAAGTGAGCTGCGAGAAGGATTTCTTCGAGAGCTCGTGAAGCAGCAGCGGGCCCAGGACACCTATGGGGTCTGGGACGGAAAGAAGGACGAGGAGCTGCTGGAGCCCTTTATCCTCGATGCCGAGAAGCGGAGACAGATTCCGATCGTGGGCGACCCCGACCCCGAAACCCTCGAGCGGGTGGAGCTCTTCTTCAACGCGGTCGGGCTTACGATCGAACGGAAGACAGGGGTGATGGTGGTGCCGATGATGTCGATGCACCACGAAGGCTTTGGAAAGATGGTTCTCCTTGCGGGACGGCTCGCGGTGGTCAATAAGGTCCTCCGGGACGTCCACCGCTTTGGCTTTCCCAATCGCGAAAAGCTCGCGGAGGCGGGGGAAAAGCATATCGCGGCGGCGCTCGAGATGATCGAGAAGTTCCCGGAGGTTGCCCGCTACGGGGGATGAGAGGTCATGGTCACTTGCGCGGCCTCTCCGACGATTCCGCCCCTCTCCGCATCGGCCCCGCCCATCGGTGCTGCGGAGGAGAGGGCGATGCTGCGCGGGATGTTCCGGCACGTCGTCCGGCGCTTCGCCGGCAGGGGAGCTTTCCCGTGCGTGCCCCGGCTCGGTCTCGATGACCTCTCATTTGAGCGGCTGCTCGTCTTCAGCGGGGCTGAGAAAGAGCCCTCCTGCTTGGCCAGCGTGATCCCGGAGGATTTTTGGGAGATCGCTTCGCTCTTGGTCGAGTCGGGGAATGGATCAGAAGAGACCCGATGGATCGCACACGCCCTCGCCGCAGCCTGCCTGGCGGACGATCATCTCTGGCAGGATCTCGGCCTGCCCGACCGGAAGGCCCTCAGCCGCCTTCTCGAGCGCCACTTCCGTCCGCTGCGCGACCAGAACGTCGGAGATATGCGCTGGAAGAAGTTCTTTTACCGGCAGCTCTGCGAGCGGGCAGGATTTCAGGCTTGCAAGGCGCCGAGCTGTCGGGAATGCACCGATTACGCAATCTGTTTCGGAAAGGATTAGGAAACAACCAAAGGAGAGAACGATGACAACGATTGCCTATGCTCATCCGGAGAAGCTGGTCGAGACCGAATGGCTCGCGGAGCACCGGAACGACCCAGGGATCCGCATCGTGGAGAGCAACGAAGATGTGCTGCTCTACGATACGGGACATATCCCGGGAGCGGTCCATATCGACTGGCGACGCGACCTGCAGGACCAGATGATTCGCGACTACATCTCCCCGCAGGCTTTTGCGGCGCTCTGTCGCCGAAACGGCATCACCCCGGAGACGACCTGCATCTTCTACGGGGACAAATCGAACTGGTGGGCCTGCTATGCCCTTTGGGCCTTTGAGCTCTACGGCCACCGGAATGCCAAGATCCTCAACGGTGGACGAGCCAAGTGGATCAGCGAGGGAAGAGAGCTCACTCGGGAGAAGCCTTCCTACCCGGAGACAACCTATCCGACGCCGGCGGCCCGGCGGGATGGGGAGATCCGCGCCTTCTACGAGCAGACCCTCACCCATCAGCGCGCGGGGCTGCCGCTCATTGACGTGCGCAGCCCGGGGGAGTACTCGGGCGAGCTGCTCCACATGCCCGAGTATCCGCAGGAAGGGGCGCTCCGCGGCGGCCATATTCCCGGCGCCAAGAGCATGCCCTGGAAAACCGCGGTAAAGGAGGACGCGACCTTCAAGTCGGCGGAAGAGCTTCGGAAGATCTACGAGGGGGAGTGCGGACTCAGCCCGGAAAGCGACACGGTGGTCTACTGCCGGATTGGCGAGCGATCGAGCCATACCTGGTTCGTCCTCACCTATCTGCTCGGTCACAAGAAGGTGCGCAACTACGACGGGTCGTGGACCGAGTGGGGCAACAAGGTCGGCGCCCCGGTCACCCGACCATAGCGGCGAGCCCACGCGTTACCGCATCGGACTGCGCAGGGCGGGCCTTCGGGGGAACTGCCTCCGGGCCCGCGCTTCTCTTCGATCCGGACCAGCCGATGCTCGAGATGCGGAAGGCCCGCCACAGGCGGGCTTCTCCTGGCGTCCGCCTCGGTGATCGGGCCCCGGTCGGCTCCCGACGGTCGCTTCCGGCCCAGCTCGGAAATTCCGTTCTCAATGCAGTCGATCGGACGGCGCGGGCTGCCGCAGGCTCTGGCGAAGAACGGCCTCCTGCCCGATCCGGGAACCGGATGGGCGGCGAGGAATGCGGGCTTGGGGGCGTCGTCGGAACACCGGCATCGCAAGGGGGAGGCGAAAAGGATGTCCGGGCCGGACAAAAAAGAGAAGCCTCTCTCCAAGAATGAGATGGCAGCACCCAAGAAGAAGGCCGTCCAAAAGAAGAAGCACGGCTTCTGGTGGTGAGCGCGGCCGGATTGGGAACGGTTGCGCGAGGCAACTCAACGACGCATACTGAAAGCGTGAGCATCGAGATCCGCTCGACTGGCGATATTCTCGCCGCTCTGAAAAATCATCCGGACTGGGCCGATGCTGTCTTTGACGCGCTTCTCTCTAGCCAGCGGCGGATGGACAGGATCCGTCAAAAGATCCTGACCGACGACCTTCTGCGCCTTCCCGGAGAATTCAAAAGGGCGGAGGAGGAGTGGAGGGAAGACCGAAGAAGCATCTTGGAGGCGGTCCGGGAGCTTGGGGAGGGCCAGAGCAGGCTGGCTGCCGCCCAGGAGAAGACAGAGGCCAGGGTGGGTCAATTGGCTGCCGCCCAGGAGAAGACGGAGGCCAGGGTGGGTCAATTGGCTGCCGCCCAGGAGAAGACGGAGGCCAGGGTGGGTCAATTGGCTGCCGCCCAGGAGAAGACGGAGGCCAGGGTGGGTCAATTGGCTGCCGCCCAGGAGAAGACGGAGGCCAGGGTGGGTCAATTGGCTGCCGCCCAGGAGAAGACGGAGGCCAGGGTGGGTCAATTGGCCGCCGCCCAGGAGAAGACGGAGGCCAGGGTGGGTCAATTGGCTGCCGCCCAGGAGAAGACGGAGGCCAGGGTGGGTCAATTGGCCGCCGCCCAGGAGAAGACGGAGGCCAGGGTGGGTCAATTGGCCGCCGCCCAGGAGAAGACGGAGGCCACGTTCAGGCTCTTCATGGAATCCACGCAGGTCTTTCGGAAATCCATCCTGGATGTGCTGCGTAATCACGAGGGCCTGCTGATTGAGAGCCTGGTGCTCGCGAAGTTGCACAACTATCTGCATCGGAGGATCAGTCCGGTTGAGGTGCTCGAGCCCCGTCTGGTGAGCCGCATGCTTGATGCTGCCCAAAAAGCCAACGCGATTTCCGAGGACGAGCATGACAGCATCGCGGAGGCGGACGCGCTTGCAGTAGGTCAGGATAAGGGGACGGGAGAGCCTGTGTGCGTTGCTGCTGAGGTATCGGCAAAGGTTAACGTCGAGGATGTCGATCGGGCCGAGGAGCGCTCGAAGATCTTCCTCAAGGCCGCGCAGGCCGCAGTTCGGCAGAAGCCGGCGCAGTGGCGGCGCATTTTTTCGGCGGAGCCCTCGAAAGCGTTCGGTCTTGTGGTTGGCAGGAGCATCACCGATGAGGCACGCGGGGAAGCGGAAAGGCGGGACGTGATCTTCGCCAAGTTCAGGAATGGCCCCGGCATCGAGGGCCTGTAGCGCGGAGCCGCCATCGCCCAGGCCTTGGTCGGATGAGCCGTCAACACACAGGAACTCGGCGACTTCCGGGAATTGGATTCCTGCTGGGCTTTTTGGGTTTTCCGGTCCTGTGACCATTGAGGATCGGGTCGATCCAGCCGTCCATGCTTTCCTTCTCCCGCGGCAGATGCTCTCACATGTCTGGCAGGATCTTGATCCGCCTCTTGTGGCGCTGACAACTCCCAGGCGCCACGCGAAGGCCAAGCTTTGGCGGATGTTGCAGCCGTCAGGATAAGGAAAAGGACCTTCCCCCCGCGGAGAAGATGATCGAGAGCGCAGGGTCGGGGATCTCCGGACCCGAGACCTCCGTGATCCCGGTCTCCTGGCGCCAAGCCGCGGCCCAGATCAATCAGGGGATGCTTTCCCAGTCACTTGGGGATAAGCCTCCTATGACTCTAGGGACGGCGACAAAGAGGATGGCGTCGGCTCGCTTGATCTCGCAGGGGCGCCAAGGCGATGGCGACGGCCAATCCTCCCAACCTCGGGGCCGTCAGCGGTTTCGTATGGGATTTCCGGATCAAAACTTCTTGATCGGAATCTCATACTTGCGGAGGGCGTAACCCAGCTGGCGCGGGGTGAGGTGGAGCATCCGGGCCGCCTTGGCTTGAACCCAGCCGCATCGCTCCATCGCTTCGAGGAGCTGCTCCCGCGCGCCCGAAGGCGAGCGTGCCAGGCTCGGCCTTTCCAGGCCGCTTTCCGGGGCCGGTGCCGGCTGGGCGACGATCGGGGTGGGGAGCGGAGTCAGCTCCCGCTTCCAGAGCAGCGAGGAGAGGCACTGGCCGCTCCGGCAGGAGATGTTGCCCTCCTCGATGAGGCCGCGGGCGGCGGCGTTGGCCGCGCGCTCGAGGCAGTTTTGGAGCTCCCGGACGTTCCCCGGCCATTGGCAGCGGACGAGAACGTCCAAGGCCCGGCCTGAAATCGAAAGCCGCCGGCCGAAATCCTCCCCCATCTTGTTGAGGAAATGCTCGACCAGAAGCGGAATGTCGTCGGTTCTCTCGCGCAACGGGGGCAGGAAGAGGCTGACCACGTTGATCCGGTAGTAGAGGTCCGATCGGAATTCACCCTTGAGCACGGCCTCCTCGAGATTCCGGTTGGTTGCCGTGATCAGCCGGACGTCGATGTGAATGGTCCGGCTCCCGCCCAGCCGCTCGAACTCCCGTTCCTGGAGGACGCGCAGGAGCTTGACCTGCACTGCGGGTGAGATGTCCCCGATCTCGTCGAGGAAGAGGGTGCCGCCGTGCGCGAGCTCGAAGCGCCCCTTTCGCTCGTGGAGGGCCCCCGTGAACGCCCCTTTCTCATGTCCAAAAAGCTCCGACTCGAGGAGCGATTCGGGCAGGGCGGCGCAGTTGAGCTTGATGAAGGGGCCGTTCCTTCGGGGGCTCAGGAAGTGGATGGCGCGGGCGATCGCTTCTTTTCCCGTCCCGCTCTCGCCTCGCAGGAGAACCGTGGAGCGGCTGGGGGCGACCTGGTGGGTCAGTGCGATCACCTCCTGCATCCGCTTGCTCTGACCGATTACATTCTCGATCCGGTGCTTGGTCGCCAACTCGGTCCGGAGGCGGTCTCGTTCCGCGACGAGACGGCGCTGCTCCTCGGCGACCTTGTCGCACAAGCGGATCGTTTGGCCCATCAGGTTGGCGACGAGCTGCAGGAGCCGGGTATCCTCGCGGAGCCGGGCGGAAGCTCCGGCCGATCGCCGCTCGAGGATCAGCACCCCGAGGCACTCCCGATCGTGGAGGATGGGGATCCCCAGGAAGGAGATCGGAGGCCCCTTCCGATGGGGGAAGCCGGCGACATAGCCCGCGAGCAGGGGCTCCTGGCTTTCGTCGGGGACCGCCGTCGGGAAACCGGTCTTTTGTATATAACGGACCACCGACCCCGCCCCGGCCATCCGATCGGGTCCGAGCTGCTCTTGGGGAAAGCCGAGCCAGGCGACCGCATGCAACGTCTCGCCTTCACCCAAGACGACCATTCCTCGCTCGATTCCCAGGTAGGTGGCCAGAAGCTTGAGGACGCCGCGAAACGAGTAGTCCAAGTCGAGGGAGGAGTTGAGGAGCTTGCTGATCTCGTAAATGGTCGTGAGCTCGAGGTTGAAGGGCTGCATCGCTTTGTGGTTGGGACTCTGGTCTGCGACCGGTCTCCACGATAGAGGAAGCAGATTCCTTGCCAACCTTTCACACTGAGCACGGCATTTCTGGCACGCAAGATGCTCGATCCACTGTTATGGAAGGAAGCACAACGGTATCGAAGAAAGCAGAGGGGCTGGCCACCGCGGGCGTAAGAGACCCGGAGCCCGCTCCCGCAGTCACCCTGATGGCGGATGCGGTGGAAAAGATC
Organism: Methylacidimicrobium sp. B4; assembly: GCF_017310545.1. Classification (NCBI taxonomy): domain Bacteria; kingdom Pseudomonadati; phylum Verrucomicrobiota; genus Methylacidimicrobium; species Methylacidimicrobium sp. B4. Next base: position 555,138 of record NZ_CP066203.1, on the reverse strand, counting down.
CGGAGCCTCCTCGAGGAAGATGGTCGAACGGATCTCAAGCTGCGCGTCTATGTCACGGGGGGAGGCTGCGCGGGTTTCCAGTACAATTTCGCCTTCGATGACAGGGAAGAAGAGGACGACTTCTCGGTCGAGTCGGGGGGAGTGACCGTGGTGATCGATCCGCGGAGCCTCCCGTTCCTGGCGGGAGCCCAGATCCGGTACGAAGAGGATCTGAGCGGCGCACGTTTTGTCGTGGTCAACCCGAACGCGGCTTCTACCTGTAGCTGCGGCTCCTCATTTTCGACCTGCTCCCAATCCGAGAAGCCAACGGAGGCACAAGATCATGGCGATTGAGCTCACGGACGCGGCGGCCGACCGCCTCCGTTCTTTTCTCCAGGGGAAACGCGAAGGAGCGACCTTCCGTATCGGGCTTACCCGCTCCGGGTGTGCCGGATGGAGTTATCTGCTGGAAAAAGCAGAGTCGGTTTCTCCCGATGACCGGGTCTTCGAAAGCCGGGGCCTTCGCCTCGTCGTCGCCTCCGAGAGCCTTCCGCTGCTCGACGGTCTTCTCTTGGACTATATCCGCAAGCCGTTCGCCGAGGGTTTCGCGTTCCACAACCCGAAGGCGAAGAGCGCGTGCGGCTGTGGCCAGAGCTTCAGCACCTAGATACCGAAAGCCGGCGTCTCCGACCGGTTGTCGCCGGCTTTCGCCTTCTTTTCACCAGACGCCCATCGTTTTCGGCTTGTTGCGCCCGAGCCATGCCCGTTCCTCGGTCCGACCGCTGTGCGGAAGCGGACAAAAGAAAACAACGCCCTGTTGCGGTTGCGACAGGGCGGGCGGCCAGGACGCCAGGCAGAGTGCGTGGCGGCCCCGGCCTCCTTGGAGGGGAGGCGATCGCCGACTTGGCACGTTCTTTGCTCGATCGCTCTCAATGCGTGGTTTTCCGCGATGGAAGGCGCGGGGAACGGCCGCAACAACGAAGAAGCCGCCAGAAAGGGAAGAAGCGATGGAAGCTCTTAAGGAACCTGGACAAGGCATCAGTGCACGGTTTTCGAACTTGAAGGGGCTGACGATCCCCGTAGCGCCCCACAAAGGTTGCGGCTCGAGCGGGGGAAGCGGTAAGTCGAGCTGTGGCTCGAGTGCTGGCTCGGGGGATCTGCCCTCGGAAATTTGGGAGAAGGTCAAGAATCATCCCTGCTACAGCGAGGAAGCGCATCACCACTATGCGCGGATGCACGTGGCGGTCGCTCCCGCTTGTAACATTCAGTGTAACTACTGCAACCGGAAGTACGATTGCGCCAATGAGAGCCGGCCCGGAGTAGTGAGCGAGCGGCTGACCCCGGAGCAGGCGGCGAAGAAGGTTCTCGCCGTGGCTTCCGAGATCCCGCAGATGACGGTCCTCGGAATCGCCGGGCCGGGAGATCCTCTGGCGAATCCGGACAAGACCTTCCAGACCTTCGACTTGGTCTTCAAGGCCGCTCCGGACATCAAGCTCTGCCTTTCGACCAATGGGCTTGCGCTGCCGGACCATGTCGAGCGGATCAAGGACTTCAAGGTGGATCATGTCACGATCACGATCAACATGATCGATCCCGAGGTGGGTGCGCGGATCTACCCCTGGGTCTTCTTCCGCCACAAGCGCTACACGGGGAAGGATGCGGCGAAGCTCCTTTCGGAGAGGCAGCTGCAGGGCCTCGAGATGCTCACCCAAGCAGGAATCCTCTGCAAGGTCAATTCGGTGATGATCCCCGGGATCAACGACGATCACCTGGTCGAGGTGAACAAGGCGGTCAAGAGCCGAGGAGCCTTCCTGCACAACATCATGCCGCTCATCTCCGCGCCGGAGCATGGCACGGTCTTCGGGCTTTCCGGGCAGCGCGGCCCATCCGCTCAGGAGCTCAAGGCGCTCCAGGACAAGTGCGAGGGGGAGATGAACATGATGCGCCACTGCCGTCAGTGCCGTGCCGACGCGGTCGGCTTGCTCGGCGAGGACCGGGGGGCCGAGTTCACGACCGAGCGGATCGAGTCGATGGAGGTCGAGTACGACGCCGCGAAGCGCCGGGCCTACCGGGATTCGGTGGAGATCGAGCGGGAGGCCAGGAAAGCGGCGCGGGAGCGGGAGCTTCTCACGCTGGCCGGAGAGAACAGCGGTCGAAAGATCCTGGTGGCGGTCGCCACCAAGGGCGGCGGAAAGGTGAACGAACATTTCGGGCACGCCAAGGAGTTTCAGATCTACGAGCTGAGCGTGGCCGGCTCCAAGTTCGTGGGCCATCGGCGCGTCGATCTCTACTGCCAGGGCGGCTACGGGGAAGAGGACGCCCTCGCAGGGGTCATTCGTGCGATCAACGACTGTGTCGCGGTCTTCGTGGCCAAGATCGGGGGCTGTCCCAAGGAAGAGCTGCGGAAGGCGGGAATCGAGCCGGTCGACCAGTATGCCTACGGCTACATCGAAACCGCCACGATCTCCTACTTCCGGAGCTACCTGCAGCGGTTGAAGAACGGAGAGCTCGTCGATGTCGAGCGCGGGGACGCAATGATTCGGCAGGGGGCGTTTATCGAGTTGGGCGAGCCTGCGGGCCAGGCCGCCTGAAGCGGAGAGGAAAACGAAAGGAAGGGAAGAGAATCGATGCCATACAAGATTGTGGCTTCGCAGTGCACGGGCTGTTCCGCCTGCGAGCCGGAGTGTCCGAATAAGGCGATATCGGAAAAGGATGGGATATTCCTGATCGATCCCAAGAAATGCACCGAGTGCATTGGCTTTTTCGACGAGCCGCAATGCGTTGCCGTCTGCCCGGTGGACCATACCTGCATCGTCGACAAGAGCCTTCCACGGTACCAGAGATGAAAATCACGCTCACTCCGAAGGCTGAGGCGTTCATCCTGCGGATGATCCGGATGGGCAGCGGAGGCGACCCCGATGCTGGGATGCGCTTGACCGCCAGCCCCGGCGGCTGCTCGGGGCTCGCGACCGAATTCACTGTCGAGCGCGGGCCCCAGGAAGGAGACGCGATTTGGGAAGGGAAAGGCTGCCGGCTCTTCATCCCGAGGGAGAGCCAGCCACTCCTCCAAGAGGCGATCCTTCATTTCGTCGAAAATCCGATGGAGACGCGGCTGATCGTTCTGTCCGGGCCGACGGGAAGCTGCTCCTGCTCGCAGGAGGCGGCCGCCTCCGTCGAAGGCTCGCCCGGGCAGGGGGGATAGTGGGAGGGGATGGCTATGGGAACGGAAGCTCCTCTTGCGAAGGCGCTTTCCGGCCTGGGGGCGCTTGCCGAGGAGCATTGGGGGCCGCTTTCGAGCCGCGCCGAGGAGCTCCTCCGCGCGGCCGGCCGCTCGGGCCGGGCGCAACCTCGAGCCGAAGCTCTCTTGCGCGAAGCGACCGAGGCGGAGCCGGGACATATCTCCGTCCTGATCGGCAACTATCGGTATGCTTTCTACTCGGGGAAGCTCATGGAGGCTCGGGACTGGGCGCTCGCCTGCCTGGAGGCGGTGGCGAAGAAGGCGGGCCTTCCCCAGGAGTGGAGCAGGGTTGGCGCCCCCCGCCGGGAAGAGAGCGCCCGTGACGATCCTCTCTTCCGCCTCTACCTCTTTGCCCTCAAAGCCTACGGCTATCTCGAGAGCCGCTTGGGCGAGCGGGAGAAGGGGCTTGCCGCTCTGCGCAAGCTGGAGGAGCTCGATCCCATGGGGCTGCTGCGGGGAGGCGATCTGCGGAGGATCGTCGAGAGGGGACCGATGGAGGACGAGGACTGAGGGAAAGGAGGATCTGATGGGCATGGACGACGAAGTCGAGCTCGAGGGGCCGCCCGCCTTCACCTACGGCCAAAAGGTGATCTCAAGGAAGCACATCCGGAACGATGGGACCTTCCCCGGGAAGGAGATCGGCGAGGTCTTGATCAAGAAGGGAGAGAAGGGAGTAGTGACGAGCATTGGTACCTTTCTCCAGCGCTTTTACATCTACGGCGTCGACTTCTACGAGCGGGGCTTCGTGGTCGGGATGAAGGGCAAGGAGCTGGAACCCGCGCCGGAAGAGGGTGTCGCAGTGCCCGAGCCCCAGGTCAATCATGGGTGAAATCGATCGGATCTATCTCGACTACAACGCAACGGCTCCGTTGCGGCCGGAAGCCCTCGCGGCGATGCTCCCCTTCCTTCGGGAGCGCTTCGGGAATCCCTCGAGTCCGGGGTTGAGCGGAAAGCTCGCCAAGGAAGCCGTCGGACGGGCGCGGAGCGAGGTGGCGGCCCTGATCGGCGCCAAGCCCTCGGAAATCCTTTTTACCAGCGGCTGCACCGAGTCGATCCACCAGGCGATCCTGGGAGCGCTGGAGCGGGCTCCGGATCGGCTCCGTGTCTTGTCGACGACGGTGGAGCATCCGAGCACCGACCTGCTCTTCGAGCGGCTGGAAGACCGCGGGGTGGAGATCGTCCGGCTGCCCGTCGATCGGCAAGGATTGGTCGACCTTGGTGCCCTCGAGGAGGCACTCGCCAGGCCAGCAGCTCTTTTGTCGCTGGTCTGGGTCAACAATGAGACGGGGGTGATCAGCCCGGTACAGAAGGCTCTCGTCCTGGCGAAGGAGCGGGGTCTCCTCTGCCATCTGGACGCGGCGCAGGCGGTGGGAAAGATTCCGGTCGATGCCGGGGAGCTCCCCTTCGACCTGCTCTCGTTTTCCGCCCACAAGCTGGGTGGGCCCAAGGGGACCGGCGCGCTATTTCTGCGAAAAGGGGTTGCGTTGCCTCCCCTGCTTTGTGGCCACCAGGAGCGGGGCCGGAGGGGTGGAACGGAGAACGTTGCGGGCATCGTTGGGTTTGGCGCGGCGGCATGGCTGGCTGCGAATGGGCTGGTGGATCGGGTCAAAGCGGTGGGATGGCATCGCGATCGGCTGGAGGAAGAGATCCTCGCGGCGCTCCCCTTTGCCGTGGTCCATGGGAGGGGGAGCCCTCGGGTGGCCAACACGGCGAGCGTGCGGTTCGGACGAATCGATGGAGAGGAGCTGCTCGCCCGGCTGGAGCGGCGCGGCGTCGAGGCTTCCTTGGGCTCGGCCTGTGCGAGCGGGGGGACAGAGCCCTCGCGGATTCTCCTGGCCATGGGACTGTCGCCGGAGGAGGCGCGGGCCACGATCCGCTTCAGCCTGGGAGAGGAGACGACCATCGAGCAGGTGGAGCGCGCGGCTCGGGGCATCGTGGAGGAGGCTTTGGCGGCGAGTGGGGCGCAAGACGGAGGAGGGAGGACGGAATGAAGATCATGCTTCGGAGGGGGGTCAAGGGTGAGCTTTCGGTCTACGTGGCGAAAAAGGATCTGGAAGAAGCGGTGATCACCGCCGAGAAGCCCGGGCTCTGGGGCGGGACGGTGACGCTCGCCAATGGATGGCGCTTCCAGCTTCCGGAGATGCCGGGCGATACGCTCCTCCCGATCACGGTCGAGGCGCGCCGCTTGTCCGAAGAGGGAGGGACATGAGGGCAGGACCATCGCCGAGAGCTCCCCTGCCGCGCATCCCGCTCTCCGATCCCGATCTCTCGGAAGAAGAGCTGGCTGCGGTCGATTCGGTGCTCCGGTCGCCCGAGATCAGCGCAGGAGCATTGGTTGACGAGTGGGAGAACGCATTCGCCGCCTGGGTAGGGCGCAAGCACGCGGTGGCGGTCGGCAGCGGTGCGATCGGTCTCTGCCTCGGTCTCCGCGCTCTGGGCATCGGCGTCGGGGACCGGGTGATCCTTTCGGGCTATTCGTGGCACCAGGTTGGAGAGGCGGTCGCCTTGTGCGGAGCTGAGCCCCGGTTCGTCGACATCGACTACTGGTCGGGAGCTATTGCGCCGGAGCGGGCAGCGGAGGCGGCCCGAGAGGGAGCGCGAGCGATCCTCGCCGGAAACACGCTCGGCCATCCCGCGTCCTGGCGGGAGCTCGAGCGGCTGGCGGAAGAGCAGGGACTGCTCCTGCTGGAAGATGCAACCGAGTCGATCGGCTCCCGGTACGGCGACCGAATGACGGGCAGGTTCGGCCGGTTGGCGGTCTTCGACTTTTCGCAGCCCGGAGCGCTCGTCTGCGGAGAAGGCGGGATGGTCGTGACCGACGATGAAGAGCTGGCCGCTGGTGTCCGGTATGGCCGGAGCCGCTCCCGCGAAGAGCGCTTTTCCGGGATCGCGACGATGATGCCCTCTCTCCATGCTGGCCCGAGCAATCTCACTGCGGCGCTGGGGCTCGTCCAGCTCCGTCGGATCGGGGGGATCCTGGAGCGCCGGCGGCTCGTCGAAGCGTGGTATTTCCAGCAGATGAAGTCCTTCGAAGGGATCAAGGACCCTTACATCGCTCCCGAAGCCGGAGAGGTTCACTGGTTCCTTTACCCGGTCCATTTGGGGACGCGATTCACCCGGTCGAGCCGCGACGCGATCCTCGAAGATCTTGCCCAGGCGGAAATCGAAGCCTCCGCTTATTGTCAGCCAATGCACCTCCAGGGTTATGCCATCGAGAACGGCTGGCGGAAGGGGCGCCTCCCGGTCACGGAGAAGGTGGCCGATCGTTCCATCGTTCTTCCATTTCATGCCCATCTGACCGAAGAGCAGATCGCCTTCATCGTAAAGACGCTCAAGGACTCTTCGGTCAATGTCGGGGCCGGAGCGGCGATCTATTTGTAGGGCAGCAACAACAGGAGGTTCTATGAACGAGGAGATGGTCGTCATTCATGTCCGTTTCGCGAACGACGGAGCGGTGCAGGAGATCGGGGAGAGACCGTCCGGGGTCGCCGCACAGGCCTGGTTCGGACGGCTGTGGAAGAAGGCGGGGGACCGGTTCCAGGTGTTTGCCGGCGGACGGGGCATTTTCCGTCTCCCCCGGACCGCGCTCGAGGAGCTGCAACAGGAAGAGCCGGAGGCCCAAGAAGGGGCGGAGGCGGAGAAGGGAGCTCAGGGATGAGTGATGTCTTGCACGAGATGGTTGGATGCCTGGAGGCGGGAAAGCTCATCCCCTACCTGGGGCCGGGAATTTGGCCCCGAGAGGGGGACTCTGCCGCGCCGTTTCCGACGGAGGGCGAGAGCCTTGCCGAAAGCCTCGCCCGCCGAGTGGCCGTCCCGAGCCGGGCGAGGAAGATCCTCTCGGCGGCCGCGCAATACATTGAAAGCCAGAAGCATCGCAAGACGCTGCGGAAGCTCCTGCTCGAGACCTTTTCGGTTCCAAGCCCGAAGCTCGCTCTCCACGATCGGTTGGCGAGCCTTCCCCAGCTCCCGCTGATCGTCGATGTCTGGTATGACGGCGCGCTTCGGGCGGCGTTGGGCTCCCGGTCGGATTGGGGAGAGATCCAAGGGGTGAGCCAGGCCGAGCATCCCGGAAGCTGGACCCGAGCCTATCGTCCGGACGGAACCGAGGCCCCGCTCAGCGAGGCCGCCGGGTGGGGGACCGTGCTCTACAAGCCTTTCGGGTCGGTCAGCCCCGCGGCGAATTTCGTCATCTCGGACTCGGATCTGGTGGAGGTGCTCACCGAGATCGATATCCAGACGCCGATCCCGCCAGTGGTCCAGGAACGGCGCCGGGGGAGCCGCTTCCTCTTCATTGGATGCCGCTTTTCGAGCCAGACGGAGCGAAGCTATGCGCGGCAGATCCTCAAGCGTTCCTCGGATCGCCATTGGGCGAGCCTCCCGGAAGAGCTCTCCCGCAACGAGGAGCGCTTCTTGCAGGAGATGCGGATCGAGCGGATCTCGCTCTCCCAAAACGAGCTCTGCGAGACGCTCTTCGCGCTCTCCCCGGCAATGGCCAGCGGATTGTCGGAAAGGCCACCAGAATAGGTTGCGTTTGATCGGAAGGACACACGATGCGCCGCTTGCCCCAATCCGACACGCCTCGCTCGCTTGGGAGGCTCGAAAAAAGAGAAAGGTTGGCATGCCACCTGCTGCTTCGTCCCTAAGAGGACCTGGATGATTGATCCCATTCTAGCCGACTTGAGCCGCCTTTCGGCCGCGGAGGAGTTTCTCGACTATCTCGAGGTGCCTTACGATCCCCAGGTCGTTCGCGTCAACCGGCTCCACATTCTCAAGCGCTTTCAGAAGTATCTGCTCTCAGCGAACGCTCCGAAGACCCGAACCGACGAGGAGCTCCGTCTCTTCTACCGGGGCCTTCTCGAAGCAGCCTACCAGGACTTCGTCCGCTCGTCGGCTCTCCAGGAAAAGGTCTTCCCGGTCTTTCATCGTCCGGCGCCGGAAAAGAAGCCCCTCTCTGCGACGGTCGCCGTAGAGGATTTACGCTCTTCGCTGCGCGGGAAGCGAATGCCAAGGGAGACGCCGGTGACGCCGGGAAGCAAGCTTCCTTCGGGAGGGGACGGAGCATGAAAGCCCCCAACATCGTGGTCTGCGTCAAGCAGGTGCCGGACAGCGCTCAGATTCGGGTCCATCCGGTGACCGGGACGATCATGCGCCAGGGGGTTCCGGCCGTGCTCAATCCCTATGATCTCTTTGCTTTGGAAGAGGCGCTCCAGATCAAGGATCGGCTAGGCGGCTGGATCGTCGCCCTCTGCATGGGGCCGTCGCAGGCGGAAGCGGTGCTGCGCAAAGCCCTCTCGTTGGGCGCGGACGAGGCTGTGCTGGTCTCCGATCGCGCGTTCGCCGGCTCGGATACGCTGGCCACCTCCTTTGCGCTGGCCCGAGCGATCGCGCGGCTCTCGCAGGAACGGGCGGTTGATCTGGTCTTCACCGGCAAGCAGACGATTGACGGGGATACCGGCCAAGTCGGACCCGGTGTTGCGAAGAGGCTGGGCGTGCAGCTGCTAAGCTATGTCTGCCGGATTCCCGTCCTCGACATGAATAGCCGGAGCATCGTTGTGCACCGCTGGACCGAAAAAGGGGTGCAGGTGCTGAGCAGCCGGCTGCCCTGCCTGATCACCGTCTTGGAGGGAACAAACGAAGGCCGTTTCGCATCGCTGCCCGAGATGATCCGGGCGGCCCGACAACCGATCCGGGTCTGGGACCGCAAGGCGGCGGGCATCGAGGATGTGAGCAAGATCGGGCTCAAGGGATCTCCTACGGTGGTCGGAAAGGTCTTTGCCCCGTCCCGACGGGCGGAACGGGCGGAATGCATCGAGTGGGATCTCGAGGAGCCCGAGAAGGCGGTGGCGGAGCTCTGGGCGAAGGTGATCTCCCGTCAGCCGGAGCTGGCGGCGAAATGTTCTGGCGGCGGGAGCGAAGGGAAGCGCGAGGAGGGAGATTCCGAATGAGCGAAGCCGAGGGCAAGCCCGCGGAGAAGAAGGGAGCCGCCCGGAGGAAGGTGACGCTCGACCCGCGGCTGGCGCAGTATCGTGGTGTCTGGGTCTTCGTCGAGCGCGATGCCCGGGGAGTCCATCCGGTCTCCTGGGAGCTTCTGGGCGCGGCCCGGCGGCTAGCCGATCAGCTCGGTACCGGGGTGGGGGCGGTAGTGGCAGGGGCTCCTTCCGAGGCGCTCGACGCCGACTCGCGGGATGCGATCGCCTACGGCGCCGATCAGATCTTTGCGGTCGCCCATCCCGTGCTTGCGGGGTACAGGAACGAGCCCTACACGCGGGTGCTCTGCGAGCTGGTCAAAAACCATAAGCCGGAAATCTTGCTGCTCGGGGCGACCTCCCTTGGGCGGGATCTGGCGAGCAGCGTCGCAACAGCGCTCGAGACGGGGCTCACCGCCGATTGCACGGAGCTGGCCATCGATCGGGAGAGCCGCGCTCTGGCGGCGACACGGCCTACCTTCGGGGGCAACCTCCTCTGCACGATTCTCACTCTCAACTATCGGCCGCAGATGGCGACGGTGCGGCCGCGGGTGCTTCCTCTGCCGGCGAAGGATGGACGGAGGAGCGGGGAGATCCGGAAGGAAAAGATCGATCTTTGTGAGGAGGAGATCCTGACCAAGTTGGTGGACTATCTTCCTCACGCCGGAGGTGATCAGGTCGATCTCGCCCTCGCCGAGGTGATCGTGGCCGGAGGTAAGGGGCTGCAGAAGGCGGGCAACTTCGCCCTGCTCGAGGAGCTGGCTCGAGCCTTGGGCGGAGAGGTGGGAGCCACCCGGGCGGCCGTGCAAGCGGGATGGGTCGATCCGCACAGGCAGATCGGCCAGACCGGCAAGACGGTCCGACCCAAGCTCTATATCGCTGCGGGAATTTCCGGAGCGATCCAGCATCGGGTCGGCATGGACAGCTCGGACCTGATCGTAGCGATCAACACCGATCCCAACGCCCCCATTTTCGAAGTAGCCCATTACGGGATCGTCGGAGACGCAATCGCTCTCCTTCCTCTTCTGACGCGCACGCTGCGCGGAGAGGCGGCGGCGGGGACGACGATTCCGACCGGAGCGTCTGCATCCTTATGAAAGAACGGTTTGATGCGATCGTCGTCGGAGCGGGACCTGCGGGGACCGCCGCGGCTCTCACCCTGGCCAGGGGAGGATGGAAGGTCCTCCAAATCGAGCGCGGGGAGTACCCGGGATCGAAGAATGTGCAGGGAGCGATCCTCTACGCGGATTCACTCCAGAAGCTGATCCCGAATTTTCGAGAAGAGGCACCTCTGGAGCGCCATCTGGTGGAGCAGCGGCTCTGGATTCTCGACGATCGTTCCTACCTCGGCAGCACCTTCCGCTCGCCTGCCACGAAGGACGCGCAGCCGGACCGGTACACGATCCTTCGGGCGCAGTTCGACAAGTGGTTTGCCAAGAAGGCTCAGGAAGAGGGTGTGCTCTTGCTCTGCGAAACGACGGTCCTCGATCTGCTTCGCGAAGGGAGACGGGTCGTGGGGGTCCGGACCGACCGGGAGGATGGCGACGTGTATGCCGATGTCGTGATCCTGGCTGACGGTGTGAACTCCCTGTTGGCCCGGAAAGCCGGGATTCGGCCAGAGCTCGGGGCGGGGGAGGTCGCGCTGGGGGTGAAGGAGGTCTTGTTCTATCCCCAGGATGCTCTGGAGGAGCGGTTCGGGATCGGGGAGGACGAGGGGGTGGCGATCGAGATGGTCGGGAAGATCACCCGGGGCATGGTGGGAACGGCCTTTCTCTACACCAACAAGGAGTCGCTTGCGGTCGGGATTGGCTGTCTCCTTTCGGACTTCCGGCGGGAGAAGATCCCGCCCTACGTCCTGCTCGAGCATCTCAAGGAGCACCCGGCTCTGCGACCGCTCTTGCGCGACGGAGAGATGAAGGAATACACGGCGCACCTCATCCCGGAAGGAGGTTATAAGGCGATCCCGAAGCTCTCCGGCGATGGATGGCTCATCGTGGGAGACGCCGGCATGTTTGTCAACTCGGTCCACCGGGAGGGCTCCAACTTGGCGATGGAGACCGGGCGGATGGCCGCGGAGACCGTCATCGAGCTTCGGCAAGCCCGGGAGCCCTTGACTGAACGCAATTTGCGCCGTTACCGGCAGCGGCTCGAATCGAGCTTCGTGATGAAAGACCTGCGGAAGTACCAGCACGTCCATGAGGTGCTCGATCAGAACCGCCATTTCCTCACGACCTACCCCGAGCTCGTCAATCGAGCGGCGGAGACCCTTCTTCGCGTCGACGGGGTCGACAAGCGCTCCAAGGAGAAGGAAGTGACCCGAAGCTTTCGGAAGCACCGTTCCTATGGCGGGCTCGTTTCTGATGCGGTGAAGCTCTGGAGGGCATTCCGATGAACGAGGTGGAAGAGAAGCTCTATCAAAACCGGTATCGTCTCGACGCGGGGCGTCCCCATATCCGCATTCGCAACCCCGAAGTCTGCCAGTCCCGCTGCTCCGAAAAGTCGTGTGCCGCCTGCTGCCCCGCGGGCTGCTATACCCTCGGATCCGAAGGCAGGATCACGCTTCTGACCGACGGTTGTCTCGAATGCGGCACCTGTCGGATCATCTGCAGCGAATTCCGCAACGTCGACTGGGAATATCCCCGAGGCGGCTTCGGCGTCCTCTTCAAGTTCGGTTGAGGGCGCGGTCGATTCCTGTCGATCGCTTCCGCGATCTCGATCCGTCTTCTGAGAAGCCCGTGGCCGGCTCACCCGGACGTCCGCCGGGCTGGCGGCGCGGCGAAAATGGTGCAAAAGTTGGCACGGGGCTCGCTTTGCAAGAAAAACTTGACCGATTCGTCGGGCAAGGGCACTTGTACATTAACGTTAAGATAAAGAAACGGGAGGGATGGCTATGAAGCTTGGGGATAAGCGATTGCAGCGCGGGTGGCTTCTTGTCTTTGGCGTGTTTTGCTTTGTCGGGCTTGTCGCGGCCCCGAGTCGGGCCCGAGTGCTCGAGTCGACCAACGGGCCGAGGCTCACGGTGGGTCCTGCCGGCCACGCCTATACGCGGGACGAGCTGGCCAAGAAAGAGGCCGGCAAGTCGGAGGCAAAGCAGCAGAAGACGGCAGCTTCCGAAAGCGGTCCCAAGGAATCGCCCGGGAAAGAGTAGGGTATCGGTTTGCCTCTGCAATGGAAGTCGTTGGCATCGCGCGGCGCGTCTCTGAAAGGGGGACGGGGCTCATGAGGGGAGACCGGCGTAGGACTCCGGACGAGGAGAACGTGCGGGTTCTTCTGGGCGAGCCCGACGAGAAGCTTGCGGCGACCATGGAGGCGGAGTTGCAGAGCAAGGGGCTCGGCTGGAGCCGGGCCAGGACCTCCGACGAAGCGTTTCTCGAGCTCAATTTCGGCGAGTTCGCGGTCGCGCTGCTCGATTCGGAGATTCCGGGCCGGCCGGTTCTCGACGTGATCGAGGTGCTCCGCAGGCGCAATGTGTCGACACCGATTCTGCTCTTGGCCGAGGATGCGGATTCCCAGATGCGGATCCGGGCCTACGAAAAGGGGGTCGACGATGTCGTACAGAAGCCCTGCTCGCCGGCGGAGCTTTCCGCGCATCTCAAGGCGCTGCTGCGGCGAAGGTCGGGCTCCACCTCCTGGGTCCGGGCGGTGGAGGATCTGGAAATCGATCTCTCGGGCCGAAGGGTCTTTCGTGCGGGGCAGGAGATCTCCCTGACTCCCCGGGAGTTCGGGATCCTCGAGTATCTGCTTCGAAACCAAGGGAAGGCGGTGAGCTTCGAGGCTCTGGCCCAGGAGGTCTGGCGCCAGCCCGAGCGGGCCAGGACGATCAGCAACGTGGTGCGGGTCCACATGGCCAGCCTGCGCAAGAAGATCGACCGCGGTCGTCCAGTCAAGCTGCTCCACACGATGCGCGGCTACGGCTTCGTCCTGCGGAGCGACAGCCGCTAAGGGGTTCGTTCCGGCTCCGTCCGAGGCGAGGGGCAGGGGTGGCCAGGGACGCCGGAGAGCCGCCTCGATTCGGTTGGATTGCGGTAGCTCCAAGAGACCGTTTCTCTGGTCTCTGCCTCCGCAAGCGCCTCTTCAATCTTGTGGTGGTGGGGGGAGAGGAGGCATGCCGGGTCAGTGGCGCCAGCATCCCCCGTCAGCAGGAAGGCCTGGCAGCGGCATCCACCGAAGTCGATCTCCTTTCGCGGGCAGCTCTGACAAGGCTCGGGCAGCCAACCCGTCCCGCGAAAGCGGCGGAAGGCCGCGGAATGGAACCAGATCTCCCGCAGGCTCTCTTCCCGGACGTTCGGGAACGAAAGGCTGGTAATCTCCCGGGCCGCCTGGCAGGGAAGGGTCAGGCCGTCCGCGGAGACCGTCAGGAAGGCCCGTCCCCAGCCGTGGAGGCAGGCCTTGGGATAGGTGGCGTAGTAGTCGGGAATGACGAAGAGGATCTCCATCTTGCCGCGCAGCCGTTCTTGGGCGAGCGAGGCGACCTGGGAAGCGCGTTCGACTTGGGCACGTGTCGGGAGGAGCCATCGCCGGTTGTGCAGCGCCCAGCCGTTGTATTGGCTGTTGGCGAGCTCGAGCCGTTCGGCGCCCCAGGATTCGGCCAGCGCGATGATCTCTTCGATGCGGTCGAGGTTCTGCCGGTGGAGGACTACGTTGATCCCCAGCGCCAAGCCGGCATCGCGCGCCACCCGGGCGGCGTCCCCCTTTTTGGCAAAGCTGCCCCGCATCCCCGCGATCCATTCGGCGCTCTCAGGGCGACTGTCCTGGATGCTCAGCTGAAAGCCCCCCAGCCCCGCTTCCTTGAACCTGCGGGCGAGTTCGGAAGTGAGGAGGGTGCCGCCCGTGCTGAGGTTCGTATAGAGCCCGAACCGATCAGCGGCGGCGATCAGCTCGGGCAGATCCTTGCGCAGGAGCGGCTCTCCACCAGAGAAGTGGGCCTGAAGCACGCCGAGGTCCGCGGCCTCTTTGAGCACGCGGATCCACTCCGCCGTGCCGAGCTCGTCGTGCAAGGCGTGGGCGAAGCCGAGCGGATTGCTGCAGTAGGGACATTGCAGTGGACAGCGAAAGGTGACCTCGCAGAGGAGGGAGAAAGGAAAGCCCAGGTCCAAAGCCCCGGGCTTCTTTCCGGCAGCCGTTTCCTCTCGGGTCGAAGCCGTGCGGGTCGGTGGCATCTATTCCTCCTTTGGCTCCAGGAAGAGCAGCAGCCCTCGCTCGAGCAGTTCCTGTAGAAAGTTCCACACGTCGGTTTCGAGGGCAACCGGATCCGCCCCGTAGCGGCTCGCCAGCTCCGAGACAATCTCCGATACCGGCCGCCGGCCGTCACAGAGGGAAAGGATCGCCTCCGCCGACGGGTTGAGGATAAGCACTCCTTCCGGATAGAGGAGGATCGGCTTTTGCCGAACGGCGTCCCAACGCAGGGAGGCTTTGGAGGCGATGCGGGGCGCTCGGAGATCAGCGTCCATCCGGGGGGGGCATCTGGATGCGGAGGACATAGGCCATGTACAGGGTGTCGAGCATCGACCAGAGCAGCTCGCACTTGAAGCGGAGGGCAGCCAAGGCCGCTTCCTGCGCCGGCCGGGTCTTGCAGCGGTCGATGACCAGCCGAAGGGTGAAGCTTACGTCCTTCGGGGCCTGGGTGAGTCGTTTCCGGAAGTAACGCAGCCCTTCCTCCCGGATCCACGGGTAGAACTTCGGAAAGGCATCAATCCGGGTCTGGTGGATCGACGGGGCAAAGAGCTCGGTGAGGGAAGAGGCCATCGCCTCGATCCAGGTGTGGCTGCGACAGAAGTTGACGTAGGCGTCGACGGCGAAGCGTACCCCGGGAAGGAGACGCTTCTGCTCCAGGAGCTCCGCCCGCGAGAGGCCGACCGCCTCTCCGAGCAATAGCCACCGTTCGATCCCGCCGGGGTCATCCCCGATCCCGTCGTGGTCATGGATGCGGCAGATCCATTCCCGGCGCAGCTCCCGGTCGGGGCAGATCGAGAGGATCGCCGCATCCTTGATCGGAATCTGGACCTGGTAATAGAAGCGGTTGGCAACCCAGCCTCGGATCTGCTCCGGGTCGCACTTCCCCTCGTTCATCAGGACATGGAAGGGGTGCTTGTCGTGGTAGCTGCTCTCTCCGATCGCCCGGAGCCGCTTCTCGAAATCGCTAGGGGAGAGTGGGGGTACGGCTTCCAGCTGGAAATAGAAGGGCAGGCTCATGAATGGGAAGGATAGAGGGAGAGGAGCATCCCGTCATAGGCAATTCGCACCCCCGCTTCTCTTACCTGTTTTGCCTGGGGAGCCTCGGGATCGAGGATCGGGTTGGTGTTGTTGACATGGATATAGAACTTCTCCGGTACCGGCAGATGGGCAAGCCAGGCGAGGGTGCCTTCGGAGCCGGAAACGGGCAGGTGGCTTTGCCGGATCGACCTTTGGCGCTCTGCGCTCATCGGGGTGAGCTCCTCCTCCGACCAGAAAGTCCCGTCGACGAAAAGCGCGTCGCACCCCGAGACGAAGGCGACGAAGGCCTCGGAAATTTCCGGAAGGCCGGGAGCATAGACGAGCCGCCTCCCGCTCTTCTGCCCGACGAGGCGGAGTGCCACGACGTGCCCCCTCTCTTCCGACGGTGCCTCGTAGGGGGCCGGTCCCCCGGAGAGGGGAAGAGCTTCGATCCGGACGCCGCCAAACTCGGCGGGGTAGGAGCTCCGCTCGACGGGAAGGAAATGGCGGAGGACCGAGACGACCGGGAAGGTGGAGTTGAGGCTCTTCCAGACAGGATCCGTGCAGGCGAGGCGGATCTCCGTTCCCTCCCGGAGGAAGAGGAGCCCCGTCGTGTGGTCGAGCTGCCCGTCAGTCAGCGCCACGGCTGCCAGCGGCGAGCCCCGGAGCGACCCTTCCGGAGGGGCGAGCTCCTTCGCTTGCGCAAACTGGGAACAGAGGTCGGGAGAGGCATTGACCAGGATCCAGCGCTCCCCGGCCTCCGCGACCGCGATCGAAGCCTGGGTCCGGCGGAAAACCTTTTGCGACCCAGGAAGGCCGCGCTCTTCCCGGGCCCGGCTGCACTGCGGACACCGGCAGTTCCACTGCGGCACCCCACCCCCCGCTCCGGAACCAAGGACGAGCAGGCGCATGCGACTGGAATCCCGATCGACGGCCAAAAATTGGGAAAGAGCGAGTGGAGGGAACGGGGCGGGCCGCTCCGGCTCACCCCGTTCCTGAAAGGTTCGAGGGGTTATTTGCCCGCTACGTTGACGTAGGCGGTAACCTCCATGCAGAGGCTGATGTCCTCAAACTCCGGTTTTACCCACTTCATGATATTTATCGCTCCTCGTTGGGAAGGCACTTTCTCAAACGCACCCCCCGGCAACACAAGGCAAGCTACTGATCCCATGATCGTGGCTCAAGGACTTTTTTTTTCGGGGCCGCGGCTCCCCAAGCAAGCCAGAAAGTTGCCAAACCGCAAATTCTGCATTGTCGGCGGCCCGCCGGATGATAGTAGTAATGGAGATGATTGGAGCTTGCCCTTAAGCGGGCTCGGGGATTCCCCGATCACTGGGAGACGGAATGGAAAACGGTAAGAGGGAAAGGAAGGACGAGCTCGAGGGCATCCTGCAGACGTTTGCTCGTCAGGCAAACGGGTTGATTCCCGCCTTTCATGCGATTCAGGACCGGTATGGTTATGTTCCCAAGGAGTGCCTTCCGGAGGTGGCGCGCGCGTTCAACCTTTCCCAGGCGGATGTCTACGGCGTGTTGACCTTCTACCACGATTTTCGGCATGAGCCGGCGGGACGGCATGTCGTTTCGGTCTGCCGGGCCGAGGCCTGTCAGGCCAACGGATCGGCAACCGTCATCGAGCGCATCCGGGAGCGACTGGGGATCGATTTCGGAGAGACGACCCCCGATGACGAGGTGACGCTCCTGCCGACCTACTGCTTCGGCAATTGCGCCTGCGGTCCCTCGATTGCGATTGATGGCAAGCTCTATGGCCGGATGAGTGCCGAGCGGGTGGAACGGATTCTCCGCGGGATGGGGGCGCTCGAATGAAGGTCTACGTTCCTCGGGATTATTCGGCGTGCGCCATGGGCGCGGATGAGGTCGCCCGCGCAATCGAGCGCGAGGCGGCGCGACGGGGCCTCTCTCTCGATCTGGTCCGGAACGGATCGCGCGGACTTTACTGGCTGGAGCCGCTAGTGGAGGTGGAACGGAACGGAGAGAGGATCGGCTACGGCCCGGTCACCGAAGAGGAGGTCGAGGGCCTCTTCGCCGCAGGATTCCTCGAAGGAAAGGAGCATCCCGCACGCCTGGGCGACCCCGAAGAGATCCCCTATCTGCGCCGGCAGAAGCGGGTCGTCTTTCGCCGGATGGGAAGAACCGACCCTCTTTCGCTCGATGCCTATCGCCAACAAGGCGGACTCGCCGGGCTGACCCGGGCGCTCACTCTCTCTCCCCAGCAGATCGTCGAGGAGGTGACCAAGTCGGGCTTGCGCGGGCGCGGGGGAGCGGGCTTTCCCACCGGAATCAAGTGGAAGACGACCCTGCAGGCGGAGGCTGACCGGAAGTATGTCGTCTGCAACGCCGACGAGGGGGACTCCGGCACCTTCTCCGACCGGATGGTCATCGAGGGGGATCCCTTTCTTTTGATCGAGGGAATGATCATCGCGGGATTGGCCGTCGGCGCCACCGAGGGCTACGTCTATCTCCGCTCGGAATATCCGCTCGCTCGCCGGGTCTTCGAGGAAGCGCTGGAGAAGGCGAGGGCCGCGGGCATGCTCGGGAACGACATCCTGGGAAGTGGCAAATCCTTTGCGCTGAATCTCTACATTGGGGCGGGCGCCTATGTCTGCGGCGAGGAAACCGCCCTGCTGGAAAGCCTCGAGGGAAAGCGGGGGATGGTTCGTCCGCGGCCGCCGCTGCCCGCCATACGCGGCCTCTGGCAAAAACCCACCGTGGTCAATAACGTGATCACGCTCGCCTCGGTTCCGGTCATCCTGGCCGATGGCGCGGAGGCCTACGCGCAGCTTGGGGTGGGACGATCGAAGGGTACCCTCCCGGTGCAGCTTTCCGGGAACCTCAAGCGGCCAGGGCTCGTCGAGGTTCCTTTCGGGATTACGTTGGAAGAGCTGCTCTTCGAGTATGGCGGGGGGACGGCGAGCGGGCGCCCGCTCAAGACGATTCAGATCGGCGGCCCGCTGGGACCCTTCCTGCCGCCCTCGCTCTTCTCGGTGACCCTTGATTACGAGGAGCTGACCAAGGTCCGGGGGATCGTCGGCCATGGAGGGATCGTCGCCTTCGACGACACGGTCAACCTGGGTCGGATGGCCCGGTACGCGATGGAGTACTGCGCGGGGGAGTCGTGTGGGAAATGCACTCCCTGCCGGATCGGCTCGACCCGAGGCATGGAGCTGCTCGACCAGATCCTTTCGGGAAAGAAGGGGCCGGGAGCCGCGGAGCTTCTGGTCGATCTTTGCGACGTCATGGTCAACGCCTCACTCTGTGGGCTGGGCGGCATGACCCCCTTTCCCGTGTTGAGCGGGCTGCGGTTTTTCCCGGAGGACTTCGGGTATTCGAAAGAGGAAGTGGAACCGTTGCTCCAAAAGGTGTAGAAGGTGTACAGAGGGTGTACAAGAGGGAGAGAGCCCGACAAGCGGAGGACAGCGATATGTTGACGGAGAGGCATGCAGATTTCGGAACGCCGAGCCGTGGCTGCGAATGCGGGCACGGTCATCCCCAGGAACACCCGATGAAAAACGGGGCCCGGCAAATCACGGTTTGGATCGACGGAAAAGAGGTCTCCGTCCCCGAGGGGACCTCGGTCTTGCGTGCCGCGGCCCTCGCCGGAGTGGGGGTGCCCAAGCTTTGTGCCACCGACAGCCTCGAACCCTTTGGCTCCTGCCGGCTCTGCCTGGTTGAAATCGAGGGGAAGAGGGGCTTTCCCGCCTCCTGCACGACCACCGTCGACCCGGGAATGAAGGTCAAGACCTTCTCCGAGCGGCTGGCGGGACTCCGGCGCGGGGTGATGGAGCTCTACATCTCCGATCATCCCCTCGACTGCCTCACCTGCCCCGCGGACGGAGATTGCGAGCTCCAGGACATGGCGGGCGATGTGGGCCTGCGCGAGGTGCGCTACGGATATGCCGGGAAGAACCACCTGCAGGCCGCAAAGGACAAGAGCAATCCCTATTTCACCTTCGATCCCGCCAAGTGCATCGTCTGCTCCCGATGCGTGCGGGCCTGTGATGAGATTCAAGGGACCTTCGCCCTGACCGTCGAGGGCCGAGGCTTCGATTCGCTGATCCAGCCGGGACCCACGGGCGAGTTCTTGAGCTCGGAGTGCGTCTCCTGCGGCGCCTGCGTCTATGCCTGCCCGACTTCCGCGCTGATGGAGAAGGCGGTGATCGATCTCGGCTTGCCGAGTGAGTCGACCGATACGACCTGCGCCTACTGCGGGGTCGGCTGCTCCTTCCACGCGGAGACCAAGGGGACGACCGTCGTGCGGATGACGCCCAACAAGGAGAGCCTCTCGAACCATGGCCACTCCTGCGTGAAGGGACGTTTCGCCTGGTCGTATGCCTCCTCGCGGGATCGGGCCACCAAGCCCATGATCCGCAAGCGGATCGAGGATCCCTGGCAGGAAGTGAGCTGGACCGAGGCGATCGAGCATGTGGCCTCCGAGTTTCTCCGCATTCGGGAGAAACATGGTCGGAATTCGATCGGGGCGGTGAGCTCCTCCCGCTGCACCAACGAGGAGGACTACATCGTCCAGAAGCTGGTGCGCGCGGTCTTCCGCAACAACAACATCGATACCTGCGCCCGGGTCTGCCACTCTCCGACTGGGTATGGGCTGCGGAAGGCGTTCGGGGAATCGGCCGGCACCAACCCGTTCGATTCGGTCGATCAGGCCAACCTGATCTTTGTCGTCGGCGCGAACCCAACCGATGGACACCCGGTATTCGGCTCGCGGATGAAGCAGCGGCTGCGCGCGGGGGCGAAGCTGATCGTCGCCGATCCGCGCCGGACCGATCTCGTGCGCACCCCGCACATCGAGGCCGACATTCATTTGCCGCTGCGGCCGGGCACCAACGTCGCCCTGCTCAACGCGATCGCCCACGCGATCCTTGAGGAAAAGCTCGAGAACCGCGAATATATCGAGGCCCGGTGCGACCTGACAACCTACGCGAAGTGGCGCGAGATGATCCTGCGCCCTGAAAACTCGCCCGAGGCGATGGCGCCGGTCACGGGGGTTCCGGCCGACGCGATTCGTGCGGCGGCCCGCCTCTACGCAACGACCCATCCCGCAGCGATCTACTACGGCCTCGGGGTGACAGAGCATTCGCAAGGCTCGACCGGAGTGATGTGCTTGGCCAACCTGGCGATGGTGACCGGCAACGTCGGCCTGGATGGGGCGGGCGTCAACCCGCTGCGCGGGCAGAACAATGTGCAGGGCGCCTGCGACATGGGCTCCTTCCCGCACGAGCTGGCGGGCTACCGGCATATCTCCGATGAGATGGCCCGGAGAAGCTTCGAGGAGGCCTGGGGCGTTGAGATCGATCCCGAGCCCGGGTTCCGGATCACCAACATGCTTTCGGCCGCAACGATCGGAGAGTTCAAGGGGCTCTACATGCACGGAGAGGATCTGGTGCAATCCGATCCCGATGCCTCCCACGTCATCGCGGGGCTGCGGAACATGGAGCTTGTCGTGCTCCATGACATCTTCCTCAACGAGAGCTCGCACTATGCCCATGTCTTCCTTCCGGGCTGCTCCTTCCTTGAAAAGGACGGGACCTTCACCAATGCGGAGCGCCGAATCCAATTGGTCCGCCAGGTCATGCCCCCCCTCTGCGGAAAGCAGGAGTGGGAGGTGGTGCAGGAAATCGCTCAGGCGATGGGGTATCCGATGCACTATCACCATGCCTCCGAGATCATGGACGAGGTCGCCCGATTGACTCCGACCTTCCACGGGGTGAGCTTCGAGAAGCTTGCGCGGCTCGGCTCGATCCAATGGCCGTGCAACGAGAAGGCTCCGGAAGGGACCCCGGTCATGCACCGCGGGGAATTCGTCCGCGGCAAGGGATTCTTTGCGCTCACAGGGTACGTGCCGACCCGGGAGAAGGTATCGGAGCGGTTTCCGCTACTGCTGACTACGGGTCGGATCCTCTTCCACTACAATGTGGGCACGCAGACCCGCCGGACTGCAAATACGATCTGGAGCAAGGAGGATCTGCTCGAGATCCATCCGAGCGACGCGGAGGAGCGCGGCATCCGGGACGGAGACAAGACCGAGCTGCGGAGCCGGAAGGGGAGTGCGGTCATGCGCTGCTTGGTGAGCGAACGGGTAGCGCCCGGAACGGTCTACGCCACCTTTCACTTTCCGGAAAACCGGACGAACGTGCTGACGACCGAGAACTCCGACTGGGCGACCAACTGCCCGGAATACAAGGTTACGGCCGTCCAGGTGACCCGCGTGTTCGAGCCGCTGCGAGCGGAAGAGCGGGAGAACGGCAAACCGGCCAAGCGGCGGGAGGTCGTGCCCGCCGCCGGCGAATAGCCGAAGGGGACGCATGATCGAAGACTTGGTGCAGATGGCGAACCAGATCGGCGACTTCTTTGACAGCTATCCTTCCCGGGAAGAAGCGGAGGCGGGAATCGCGGACCATCTCAAGAGATTCTGGACTCCCTCGATGCGGGAAAAGCTCCTGGCCTATGCCGAGGAGGACGGCAGGGAGCTGTCGGAACCGGTGCGAGCCGCCCTGGCTCTCCTTCAGAAACCGGTCGCAGGCGCGTAGGGGGAACGAGCGGACGCCGCCGGCCGGGCGATGTGGCTCGAGGTGTGAGTGGCGATAGCTCGCTTTCGGCTGCCGAGGGAAGAGTTTCTTTGATTGCGGCCCGGATGGGTGGCGTCCTCCTTTGCGGCGGCCGGGGATTGCGCATGCGGGGTGTGGAGAAGGGGCTGCTCCCCTTGGACGGGAAACCACTTTGTGCCCATGCGGCCGAGCGGCTGCGGCGGCAGGTGAGCTGGCTCGCCATCAGCGCCAATCGGGAGAGGGAGCGATACGCCGCCTTTGGGCTTCCGGTGCTGCCTGATCTCCGTCCCGGCTTTTGGGGGCCCTTGGCTGGGGTGGAAGCGGCCTGGGCCGCTCTGCCTCCGAGCTTGTCCTTCCTCTTGACCGCTCCGGGAGACTCCCCCTTCCTGCCGCGAGATCTCGGCGAGCGGCTCTTTCGCGGGGTGATGGCCGGGACAACGGGGAGCGCCTATGCGCATGACGGGGTGCGGGGACAGTTCCTTTGTGCGCTCTATGAGCGGGAGAGCGAAGGATTGCTGCGAGGCTTTCTCGATCGGGGAGGGAGGAGGGCCGAAGAGTTTTTGCAGTCGATCGGAGCCACCGCGATTGATTTTTCCGAGCGGCCCGCCGATTTTTGGAACGTGAACAGCCCGGAGGATTGGGAGCGGATTCGCCAGAGAGCCGCAGAGGAGCGGAAGGGACGGTGAGCGGGCGGAGCCTCCTCCCTGTGATCGCCTTCGTGGGACGGAGCGGAGCCGGGAAGACGACCCTTCTCTGCTCGGTCGTGCGCATCCTCGCCTCCAAGGGGCTCCGGGTCGCCGCGATCAAGCATGCCCACAAAGGCTTCGAGATCGATTATCCCGGGAAGGACAGCATGCGGCTGCGGGAGGCCGGTGCCAATCCGGTCCTTCTCGTCTCTCCGACCCGGCGCGCGTGGGTCGAGGAGATGACCCCTCCGGAGGAGCCCGAGCTTGCGGAAGCGATCGCCCTTCTTGGGCCAAGCCCGATCGACCTGCTCCTGGTCGAAGGGTTTCGGGCGGAGGGGGTGCCGAAGATCGAGCTGGTGGCACCGGGGCTGGGACCCCTCTTCTGCCAGGATGATCCGGCTCTTCTGGCTGTGGCTTCCGAAGGCGCTCTCTCGCTTCCCTCGGGCGTCCGCTTTTTCAACCGGAACGATGCCGCAGGGGTCGCGGGCCTGATCCTCGAGACCTCCGGCCTTGCGGCTTCCCGCGTGCGCGGTCAATCGCCGCCTCGGGCGAAGGAGCGGCTTTCGCTCGAGGAGGCCCGGCGACGGCTCGGGGAGGAGATGGCT
Organism: Methylacidimicrobium sp. B4; assembly: GCF_017310545.1. Classification (NCBI taxonomy): domain Bacteria; kingdom Pseudomonadati; phylum Verrucomicrobiota; genus Methylacidimicrobium; species Methylacidimicrobium sp. B4. The sequence goes on along the minus strand of NZ_CP066203.1, from coordinate 531,891 downwards.
CCGTCTCGGACGGAAGAGGAGGTTGCCCTGTCGCGAAGCGTAGGGCGTGTTCTGGCGCGGGAGCTCGTTTCTCCAATCGATCTCCCTGCCGCATCAACCTCTGCGATGGATGGCTATGCCGTCCGAGCCTCGCAACTGGGGGAGAGGGGAGGAGAATTTTGGATCGCTGGCACCGCCGCCGCGGGAGCGCCCTTTTCGGGCTCCCTGCCCGAGGCGAGCTGCGTGCGCATCTTTACCGGGGCCCTTCTTCCGGAGGGGACCGACCTTGTCATTGCGCAAGAGGAGGCTCTCCTCCGGGGCGAGAAGGTGCTCTTGCCCGGCGGCTTGCCAGCCGGGGAGAACGTTCGTGCCCGCGGCGAGAACCTGGTCCGGGGCCAGAAGCTTCTTTCCGCGGGAACAAGGATTGGCCCCCGCGCTCTCGCGCTGCTGGCCGCGATTGGATCGGAGACGGTCTTCGTGCGTCCGAGGCTCCGGGTCGGGCTTCTCTGCACGGGCAAGGAGCTGCGGCCCCTGGGAGAGCCGCTCAACGCCGGGGAGATCTACGACAGCAACCGGGTCTTTCTTTCGGCAGCGCTGGGCGAGCTCGGGGTCGAGCTGACCGAGGGCGGAATCGCGGATGACGACCCGAAGCTCCTGGAGGAGAGGCTCGACTGTCTCGCGGAGCGGGTCGATCTGCTGGTGACGACGGGCGGCGTCTCCGTAGGCGAGGGTGATTATGTAGGCAAGCTCCTGACGCAGCGGGACGCGGTCGTCCTCCGACAGGTCGCGGTCAAGCCCGGGCGACCCTTTCTCTTTGGCCGGTGGCGCGGAAAGCCGCTCTTCGGCCTGCCCGGAACACCCGCGGCGGTCTTCGTGCTCTTCTACGACCTGGTCGGTCCGCTGATCCGCTCCCGGATGGGGGAGATACCCTCTGGGGCCAGAGCGCGGCTTCCGTCGCTTGTCCGGATCCGCAAGCGTGCAGGCCGGACGGAGTATTGGGCGGGTCACCTCGTCTCGGGGCCGAGAGGCGAGCCCGCGTTCACCCCGGTCAGCCTTGCGGATGCGGCAGGGTTCTTTCCCTCCGCTTCTGCGGATCTCCTGGCTCTCCTGCCTGCGGAATCGGACTGCGTCGAGGTCGGAGAGGCGGTCGAGGTGATCTTCCTTCCGAAGTAGCCTGGGAAGCGTGGGCGCCTGCCGAAGCGCGCGTCCCCTTTCGCAAGCAAGGGAAGGGACCGTGGCGAGGAGCAAGGGCGGGCGCGGGATCCCTTACCATGCGCCATCGTCTCGCCACTCCACGAGAACTGAGTCGAGCTTGGCTCAGCAGGCGAAAAGGATCGTCTGCTCCGCTCGACTCTCCGCTCAAGAGGAATGCAGGGCGGCGATCAGGGGGCAGAAGACATTGCCCTGCTGTGTCTTGCACTCGTCGACCAATTTCGAGAGCACCGCCTCCATCCGCGTGAGATCCGCGAGCCGGGCGCGCACATCCGCCAGCCGTCGCGCGGCAAATCGGGCCGTCTCGTGGCAGTGCCTGCCATCCTCCAGCTTGAGGAGCTCCCCGATCTCATGGAGGCGGAAGCCGAGCCGCTGGGCCGACTTGATGAATTTGACCCGTGCCACATCCGCTGCGCCATATCGGCGAATGCTCCCATACGGCCGATCGGGCTCAGGCAGCAATCCCTTCCGCTGGTAGAAGCGGATCGTCTCGACGCCGACTCCGGCGGCCTTGGCGAAAGCGCCGATGGTGAGGCTCTCTCGGCTCTTTTTCATTTCGCTTTGACTCCGTACTTAACTACAGAGGTAAGCTGACCATATTCAAGCGAAACCTCGAAAGGAAGAAGCGCATGTCGGAATCGCACAAGCTCGAATCGGAAAACAAATTGAACCCGCTTGCCGTCGCCGGGCTGATCGTCTTCTGTCTTTTAGGATGCGGGCTTGGGCCATGGATCGTAGCACGGCTCTCCTCCCCGTCCACTGCGCCCTGCTATACCGGCCAATGCTCGCAACAGGCAGCTCCCGCTTCTGCAGCAAGCCCTTACGGAGAGAGAAGCGGCTTGCGAGCGCACTGACTGATCGGCTGAGCGAAATGGGGCTGGTGGGGCTCCTGGAGGCATTCTGACTTTGCTTTGACTCCGTACTTAGCTACGGAGGTAAGTTGATCATAGAAAGCGAAGCCTCGATTGGAGAAGCGCATGTCGGAATCCCAAAAGGTAGAATCGAAAAACAGGGTCGGTGCCCTGCTGGCTGGCGGGCTGGCCGCCATCCTCGCCTTGAGCTGCTGCTTGGGGCCCTTGCTCTTGGTGGCCCTGGGCCTGAGCGGCGCCTGGATCGGCAATTTGACCGTGCTTGAGCCCTACCGGCCAATCTTCATCTTCGCGGCGCTGGTCTCGCTCTTCTTCGCTTGGCGAAGCATCTTCCGGCGGACGAGCGCCTGCAAGGAGGGCGAGGTCTGCGCGGTTCCTCGCGTTCGGACCGCCTACAAGTGGATCTTCTGGGTCGTGGCCGCGCTGATCGTGGTCGCGCTCGTTTTTCCCTACCTGTTGCCACTCTTCTACTGATCGGGAGCTTGCCATGAAGAAACTACTGATTGCTATCGCCCTGAGTGCCGTCGTTGCCCCCGTTTGGGCCGCAACCCAAACCGTGACGCTCTTCGTGCCCGGCATGACCTGTGCGGCCTGCCCGATCACGGTCAAGAAGGCGCTCTCCAAGGTCGAGGGGGTGAGCCGGATCGACGTGGAGCCCAAGAAGCGGGAAGTGGTCGTCACCTTCGATGACACCAAGACCAGCGTGGAGAAGCTCACCAAGGCGACCAAGGATGCGGGCTATCCCTCGAGCGTCAAGCCGTGAGCCCGGCGGGAAGGCTGCAGAAGCGATTGCGCACGTCGCGTAAGAGGGCTGGAACGGTGGGCGGGTCCTTGTCCCGCGATGAGTGGCTCAGGGGGAACGATGAAAGAGGAAACGATGAAAAGAGACGATCCGAGAGAGTTAACCATCACCGGCATGACCTGTGAGTCTTGCGCCATCCACATCAAGGCGGCGCTGGAGCGGGTGCCCGGTGTCCAATCGGCCGAGGTCTCTTTTGGGCAGGGGCGCGCGCGGGTGGCCGTGGGGACGGAGATGGCATCCGAAGCCCTGGTTGATGCCGTTACCAGGCTTGGCTACGGTGCAGCGCTAGCGGAGTCCGCCCCTCCGCCGACAAAGGGTGGAGGGCTCGATCGGCTCCAGGAAGGGGTTGTTGACCATGGTCAGGCGGCATCCCGCGATGGTGCGCTTCAGATCGCCATCCTCGGTAGCGGTGGGGCGGCGATGGCGGCGGCGCTGAAGGCGGTCGAGCGAGGCGCGCGGGTCACCCTCGTGGAGCGCGGCACGATCGGCGGCACCTGCGTCAATGTCGGCTGCGTCCCCTCCAAGATCCTGATTCGCGCGGCCCACATCGCTCACCTGCGCCGGGAAAGTCCCTTCGATGCCGGCCTGCCGCCGGTATCGCCGACCATCCTGTGGGAACGCCTGCTCGCCCAGCAGCAAGCGCGTGTCGATGAGCTGCGCCATGCCAAATACGAAAGCGTCCTCGATGCTCATCCATCCATCACCGTGCTCCATGGTGAAGCCCGCTTCCAGGACGCGCGCTCCCTCACGGTGCAGCGGAAGGGTGGTGGGGAGTCGGTGGTCGCCTTCGACCGCTGCCTGATCGCCACCGGTGCGAGCCCCGCCGTGCCGCCCATTCCCGGCCTCCGCGAGACGCCCTACTGGACTTCGACCGAGGCATTGATCACGGAGGCGATCCCGGAGCGGCTGGCGGTGATCGGCTCGTCGGTGGTGGCGGTCGAGCTGGCGCAAGCCTTCGCCCGGCTGGGCAGCCGGGTCACGATCTTGGCGCGCAGCACTCTGCTCTTCCGCGAAGACCCGGCCATTGGCGAGGCTCTCACCGCGGCGTTCCGCAGCGAGGGCATCGAGGTGTGGGAGCACACGCAGGCGAGCGAGGTAGCGTACCGGGACCCGGAATTCGTGCTGAGGATCCCGCAGGGTGAGCTGCGCGTCGACCGGCTCTTGGTCGCCACAGGCCGCACGCCCAATACGCGCAGCCTTGGCCTCGAGGCGGCGGGTGTCGCGGTCAACGAGCAGGGGGCCATCGAGATTGATGCCGGCATGCGGACGAGCGCCCCGGACATCTACGCTGCCGGCGACTGCACCGATAAGCCTCAGTTCGTCTATGTGGCGGCGGCGGCTGGTACCCGCGCGGCGATCAACATGACCGGTGGCCAAGCGACGCTCGACCTGACCGTAGTACCAAGGGTGGTGTTCACCGACCCGCAGGTCGCCATGGTCGGCTTGAGCGAAGAGGAGGCGCACCATGAGGGGATCGAGACCGACAGCCGGCTGCTCACGCTCGACAACGTGCCGCGCGCGCTCGTCAACTTCGACCCGCACGGCTTCATCAAGCTCGTCGTCGAGGAAGGTAGCCATCGGTTGATCGGTGTGCAGGCGGTCGCCTCGGAAGCGGGCGAGGTGATCCAGGCGGCGGCGCTCGGCATCCGGGCCCGGATGACGGTGGAGGAGCTGGCGAACGAGTTGTTCCCCTATCTGACGATGGTCGAAGGCATCAAGCTCGCCGCACAGACCTTCCACAAGGACGTGAGGCAGCTGTCCTGCTGCGCTGGGTAGCGATGGAGAAGGAGGATCGCGCTGAGCGCCTTTCCGGTATCGGGCAAGCTCGGGCAGCGGATCGCAGCGTTCCGGCCAGTGGCGGTTTTCTGGTGCCCGACTCGATCAAGGAGCCGGTGAGCCATCAAGAAGGCGGTGATTGCGAGTGCAAGACTGTGGCGAGGGACAGAAGGGAATCAGGGAGAGTCCTCAAGGCATCGAACCCAAAAAGACGCCCCATTGGCGGGGCTATGCATGGGGTTTGCTTGCCGCGCTGACCTGCCCCTGCCATCTGGGCATCCTTGCGATTGTGCTCGCCGGCACGACGGTGGGGGCCTTCCTGAGCGACCATTGGCGCATCGCGGCCATCGTGCTGACGGGCTTGTTCTTGCTGTCGCTGGCGCGGGCCACCCAGGCGTTCCGGCGCCAGGACCGCTGAAGAGGGCCCCGAGCGCCCGCCGTTGCCTCAACCGCTCTGGCGTAGCCGCTTGGGATTTGGCCTGGCCGGGGAGATTGGGGGCGAGACCTTGGGGAAGGCAGGGCTCGCGGCGGGACCCTTACTCTCTGTTGGGCCTTCCTCGCCATCGGCGCGCAAGGAGTGCTGCGTTCTTGGGTACTATCGCGTTGACTCAGGCAGCCACAAGGGCTGGAGGATCGGGCGATTTCATGGACGCCTCGCGGCGTTCGGATGACCTCACCACGGGCAACGGCACTCCACCGAAGTAGGGATTGGTGGATCGTGGGTCGGCGGGGGCACCCCGGCTCCCGGTTCTGCCCAGGCCCAGCGCCCGGACAGGTCGCTCCCCGAACTCGCGCACGAGCTCGGCAAGGACCGCAGCCTTCCCCTGGAAGAGCCAACCATTGGGGCGCGCACGGCGCGCTTCGATGTTGGCCGCCGCATTGAGGTCGGCGTGCATGTGGTGACCGCACCAACGGCAGACGAAGGTCTTCTGGTCGCGGCGGTTCCGCTTGTCCACATAGCCGCAACCGGAACATGCCTGAGAGGTGTATGCGGCGTTGACCTCGGCGGAGGGGATTCCGAAGCGCTCCTCCAGGTCGCGCAACTTCTCCTGGACGATCGAGCGTCCGCAGTTGCGCAGGATCGCGTTGAGCCGCCTTGAGAGGTCGGGGTGGCGGAAGTCGAGCCGCTCCAGCACCAACTCCTTGGGCTTGCCCTGCTCGACAAGGCGGTTGAGCACGCGGCCAACCTCGGTGCGAAGGAAGCCGCGCACGTCCTCCACCAGCGCCCGATACCGCTGGCTCTCCCGCGGCCTGCGTCCGGCACGCTGCTGGCTGGCCGCGATCACGGCAAGCAGCGCGTCGTACCGCTTGAGCCGCTTGAGCCAGCCCTGGCCGAGCAGCCGGCCATCGGATGTGGCCAAGAGCGTGGACAGCCCAAAATCAAGCGCCAGCGCGCCGTGGCCGTCGTAGGCGGCGCGGCTTTTGGCGCAGACCTCGCCCATGTCGGTCACCACGCCGAAGCTCAGGCGACCCTCGCGCTCGTTCACCTGGATGCCGTTGGTCACGCGGCCAGGGCGCTTGGCATGGTAGTCGTAGGTGAGCAGCGGGATGGCGATCTTGCGCCCCTTCTCGAGCGTGGAGAGGCTCACCCACCAGCCGACCCTGCCGCGCTGCGTCGCCTGGATGGGGCGGGCGATGCTCCCCGCGCGGTGGTCGAGGCGCATGGAGATGCGCGAGAGGTCCGGGCGGCGATGCCGCGCCATGCAGTGGCGCATCATGGCGCGCGCCAGCCGTCGCACGGAGACCGGAATCACCTCGCCCGTCTCTCTCCTCGCCACCTCGCCGCGCCAGAACCACGCGCCCAGGCCGTTGATGGCGTGGAGCATCTGCTTGGTGGCGGGTGGCAGCGTGCTGTGGTTGACCAGGTCTCGAAACTCATTGGCCCGGTTGCCGATCCAGCCCTGGAGCTGCCCGACGACCTGCCAGCGGGCCATCTGGACGCGGTTGGCCGCGCCGATGACGGCAGCGAAGGTGACCTTGTCCACGTCGTGGTTCTTCTCCAAGCGGCCCGTCTCGAAGAAGAGCCGCCACTCTTCCCGGCCCAGCAGCACCGCACCCCGGCGGTAGGCTCTGAGCAGCGCGCGCACGGCCGCCTCTTTGCTGGCCGTCAGGTTCGACGGCAGCAGGTCGGTCCGATGGACGGGCGGATGCTCGGGCTTGGTGCGGGCCATCAGGCGGTTCCCGTGAGAAAGCGGTAAGGCAGCGTGCGCCCAACGCCGCCCCGGGTGAGCATCGGGAGGTGGGTGCGGTGCATCGGCGTGCCAGCGGTGACCGAGAACTGTCGGTGGCAGGTGGTGCATTGCCAGCGGCGGATCGTCCGCAGCCAGGAAGCGTGGTTGACGCATCCGCACACCGGGCAGATCGGGCCGTCCGGCCAGCGGGCGCGCTCAAACCACGCCCGCGCGGCGTCCTCGTCCGGGAAGAGATCGGGGAAGGCGCGGAACGTGAGGGCGGTGCCGATCATGATCAGGATCTAGGGATGGTGGCGGTCTGCGTCAAGCCGATAGTCCCGGCGTTCTTTACTCCCTGATCCAAAGGCGGTCTTGCCAATGGCGCGAACTCGGCATCGCTCTCGATCGAGCCGCGGAATTCGAGAAAGGGGAGCTCGGGAGCCTCCTCTCTATAGAGGGAGGCCATGCCGGCGGATCTGAAGTTGCGGAACCGGTCGAGGGAAATCTCCCGCAGCAGCGCTCCCCGCGGTCCTTTTTGCCCTGGAGAGAGAAAGAGCCTGTAGCACCGTCGCATGGCGACAGGTCGAATCGCCTCTGATGTACACTCTGCGCGGGGCGCGGGGAAGCTGTCCAGAGGATGAGAAGAGTGGATCAGAGCAGGGCCCATCCCTGCTGCGACCATGAAGGGATCGGTTTCATGCGATTGTATCCCGCACTTCTTCCTCTAGCTCTCCCGGAAGCCGTTCCGTCAGACTTGCTCATTCCCGCCTAAACAGGAACAAAGCCGACTTCCTGCTTCGCCGAGGCTGGTTTCACCCGGCGCTTGCATGCCGAGCCAGAGCCCTCCTCTCCACAGGCTGACACCGTGGAACTCACGGCCACATTCTTGAGATTCATCGCGGCGTTCACGTCCCGGTCATGCTCCGCGCCGCAGGCCGGACAGGTCCACTGACGCACCGAGAGCGGCAAGCTCTCCAGCCAATGGCCGCAGTGGGAGCAGGTCTTGCTGCTGGAGAAGAACCGATCGGCGACCACCACCTCTCCGCCCCGCATAGCGGCCTTGTACTCCAGCGGCCGCCGGAACTCGAAGAAGCCCATGTCGCCGATCGACCGGGCCAGACGCCGGTTGCCCATCATGCCGCGCACGTTCAGGCCCTCGACGCCGATGAGCGAAAACCGGCGCCTGAGGCCAGCCGACTGCTTGTGCAGGGCGTCCAGGCGGCCATTGGTGATTCGGGCGTGCAGCCTCGCCAGCTTCTCCTTGGCCTTGCGCCGGTTGGCCGACCCCTTCCTCTTGCGGCTCAGGCTCCGCGAGAGCCTGCGCAAGCGGCCCAGCCGCGCCTTGGGCGGCTCGGGGCCAGGCACCTTCTCCCCTGTCGAGAGCGTCGCCAGCGCCCAGACGCCCAGATCCACGCCAACCACGCCTTGGCTTTCGGCTTCTGGCGGACGCAAACCCTCCGGCATCTCGACAACGATGCGGACGAACCAGCGGTCGGCCACACGGGAGACCGTAGCCGACATCACCTTCCCAGGAAAACGCAACGACTCGCGCATGCGCACCCAGCCAAGGTTGGGGATGCGCATGCGGCAGCCGTCGAGACTGAACTGGTCGTTGGTGAGCGTGAAACGGTCGTCGCGGCCCTTTTTGCGAAATTGTGGATACCGGGCGCGACCCGCGAAGAAGTTCTGGAACGCTTGGCCAAGCTGGATGATCGCCATCTGCGGCGCCTTCTTCGTGACTTCGAGCATCCACGGGAACTGCTCGCGCTTGACCGCGTTCAACTGACGGCGCAGCGCCGCCTGGGATGGCTTGGACAGGCTGTTGTCGGCCTTCCACGCCTCGTACTGGCGCTTCCACTCGGCCAGCGCCCAGTTGTAGGCGAACCGAGCCGTGCCCGCCGCACGGGCCAGATACGTCGCCTGCACGTTGTTCGGATCGAGGGCGATGCGGTGCGCGATCAGCATTGCGACGCCTCCACGGCGCCTTTCACCCCGTCGAGCAGCTTCTGATTCTTGCGCGAACGGCTGCCGTACAGCCGGGCGCTGAACACCGTGATGATCTCCAACACATCTTTCGCCAGGTCTTCCTCGAACGTCGTGTCTTCCCCTTGGTTGAGGATGACGACCTCGACGCCCTTGGCCTCGCAGATGGCGAACACCAGTTCCGCGCCGAAGCGCAGTAGCCGATCCTTGTGCGTGATGACTAGCCGCCCGATGCGGCCTTCCACCACATCGTCCAGCAGCCGCTTGAGGCCCTTCTTGTGATAGTTCATGCCCGAACCCAGGTCGGCGATGACCTCGAACGTCCAGCCCTGCCGGGCGCAGTAAAGTTCGAGCACCTGCTTCTGCCGTTCCAGATCGTCCTTCTGGTCGTGGCTGCAGACGCGGGCGTAGGCAACCGTGCGGCGTGCTACATCGGGTGCATGGAACTGTTCAGGACGAAGCCGCGCCAAGTCATAGCGCCGCCGTCCACCCGGCGTGCGTTCGTCTGGGATGAGCTTGCCTTCGCGCTCCCAGCGTCGCAGCGTTTGCGCCGCGACGCCCAGGAACTCGGCGGCTTCATGGATGCTGACCATCTTGCGTAACATGCTTAAAATATACATGAAAGCGCAAGAACTAGCAACTATTCATTCAACTGTTCGAACCCTTTTTCCGCAGGCTGATATCCTACCGATACCAAGCTTTCCATTCGACGTGGATCTTTGTGCTCCAATTGGGAGCATAGATTTTCTGCCAGTGCCACCAGATTGTATTTCCCTGGATCTGGTATCCGCCCGGAAATATCTGGATTATCTGGCCGCTGAGGAATTCCTGGAAGGTGGGCGAAGATGGCGTGCCTTGGCCAATGGCGGCAACCTGGAGGAAGGAAGTGTAGATCTTCCCAAGGTCGACAATGACCCAGTAGTCCTCAATCGGAGTCCGATAACCGCCGCTCCCGATGAGATTTTCAAAGAAATCGATCTTTTCTTGGGAATTACGCGCAAGAGCTTGCTGAAGGGTGTCCCTACAGAGTTCGATCTCCTGGCCAGCCGGAAAGGTGAGGCGCGTCCAAAACCCATTGCTCCTTTTTCGTACCGGAAGCAGTCTCCCATCAATCAAAGTTCTCAATTCGAGATAGGGGTGATCCGGGAGCTCCCTCCAATGGACGGGAGTTACGCAAGTTGAGCCAAAGTTGCGGAACCGGTCGAGGGAAATCTCCCGCAGCAGCGCTTCCCGAAGCCCAGTCCGTCCCGAAGAGAGAAAGAGCGTGTAGTAGTTCCGTGAGGAGACTACTTGAACATCCTGTGTACAGTTCGCGTGAAGCGCGGGGGCTAGCCAGAGAATGACAAGAACGGACCAGACGGGGGCCCACTCTCTCCGGGCCAAGAAAGAGACGAATTTCATGCGCTTTTTTGCCGTATCCTGTCGTCCTCCGGCCTTCCGCAACTCTTCTTCGCTCCACCCGGAATCTTACCGCTATCCGGATTTCTCCTCGATAGGGAACTTTGTCTGCAAATTGGGCTTATCGATTCGCTTCTGTCAGACGACAGCCGGAAATGACTCCCCGACGACACGAGGCATTGACCCCCGGGCGAGAACAGGGGGTGTTCATGGGAAGGGAAAGAGTGCCGCATCGATCTCTGCGATTGAGGAGGAGGGAGGAGATGCGGAGAGCCGGAAGCTGCTCTTCCTGGCCGAGGGGAAAGGAGGCTCTCGAGACCTTCGCCAGGGGGGAGAAGGAGCATGGCACCGATCCAGGGTAGATCGAAGCGATCTGCATGGACATGACCCCCTCTTCCCTTTCTGGAGCCGGGAAGTTTTTCGGAAGGCGGAGAGGATTCTCGATCCCTTCCCTCTCATGCCGATGGCGGGAGAGGCGGTCGACCAGGTGCGCAAGGAGTTTTCGCGTCCGGGGTTGCTGCCGAAAGGAAGCCTCTGGGCGCTCTGAGGCAGCGAATGGACGCGGAGCGAGGAGCAGAAGGGCCTGCGTAGCTCGCTTGGCGCCGCCTCTCCTCGGTTGGGAAGAGCCAGTGGGTTGCCCATTGGGTTGCAGAAGGCTCTCCCAGAGATCCTCTCGCCGCAAGCTCCTCAAGAGCTCCGTGGGTGGCTCCGGTGGGCTCGTCGCAGTCGGCTTGCCTCCTTCCGGGACTGCCCCAAACAATCGATGAGCACCCGGGGGGGAATCATCGCCTTGCTCCGGAGCCCGATCACCAACGGAATCCACGAAGCGATCCGCGCGCCGAGCCAGCTCGCCAAAAGGATGACCAGGGGCTTTTCGGAGCTTCCGTTCCCTGAGAATTGCCGCGTTCCTCAAAGCCGGAAAGTCGCGGCTCGATCTTCCCGCTCTACCCACTTGAAACAGCGAAGAGGCATGATCTATAAAGTTACCTCTGGGACGGATCCACGCTTACGCAGCGTGACACACAGCGATGGAGAGGCGCTGCCCCAACGTCGCCAAGGCCGCCTCGACTTGTCCAAGATGGCTTCGGTGGAATAGATCACGGAGACGGCGGATCGACTTCTCGTCGGTACCAAGCTGCCGCGCGAGCTCGACGTTGGATACACCAGCCGACAACATCGCGTTGTGTAGCGCGATCTTGGCACTTTCCACGGCATGCAGCGCGACAACCGGGCGGCCGTGTGCGGGTTCCGGGGGGCGGCAAGGGGCTCGCTCTTGGATGTTACGCTCTGCTTTGCTGCGGCTCGGGTCGCCTGCGGCATGGCAGCGGCCGCTTACGGGAGAAGGACTTCGTGCATCGATGCTGGCTTCAGCGCTTCGATGGTGGCCGACACCACATAGTCCTCGACGTGGAACCCGGAAGCCCAGTGGCGGATGAACTCCCGGCTCTCCGGCTTGGGCTCCACGCAAATCTCTTCGAAGCCCGCAGCGGCGAGGGCCTCCTCGATCTCAGCGACGGAGGCGGCCCCGGCGATACAGCAGGCGTGGAGCGCTGCATCCTTCTTCATCGCTTTGGAGATCGGAGCGATCGCGACCACGTCCGAAATCGCCAGCCGGCCGCCTGGCTTCAAGACCCGGAAGGCCTCGGCGAAGACCTTCTCTTTCTCGGGGGAAAGATTGATGACGCAGTTGGAAAGGATCACATCCACCGAGCTGTCCGCGACCGGCAGGCGCTCGATCTCTCCGAGCCGGAATTCGACGTTCGGGTAATCGCCACGGAGGGCATTGGCGCGCGCCCGGGCCACCATCTCGGGAGTCATGTCGACCCCGATCACCTTGCCGCTTCTGCCTACTTGGCGGGCTGCCAGAAAGCAGTCGAAGCCGCCACCGCTCCCGAGATCGAGCACGGTCTCTCCCGCCTGGAGCGCCGCGATGGCCTGGGGATTCCCGCAGCCCAGGCCCATTTCGGCATCTCTCGGAACGGACGCGAGCTCTTCGGGGGAATAGCCCAAAGCCTGGGCTGCCGTGGGTTCAACCGCCGGTTTCCCGCAACACCCTCGGGCGCCCTCCGCCACCTGCGCGTAGACTTGGCGCACGGCATCTCGGACGGTCTCATCTGGCTTCATGCTTCCAATATTGTGGAAATAAGGAAAAAGGCAACCGCCAAGGAATCGGTTGTGCCCGGGCAAGGAAGCTGCCACGGACCTGCGGTTCGACTCCCTCGGCTTCTCGCGTGCCAACGACCGCCCGCTGGGGCACGAGCTCCTCTTGGCCTGTGAAGGCCGATCCCGCGGCTGCAGGCGAGGAGCATGCTTGGGAATCGAGCGGATGAGGCTAGCGGTACGCGAAATCGGGCGAAGCGAGCAGCAGGCCATTCCATTCGCCTTGCGACTGTGCCTGGGCCAGGCCGTTGCGGGTGGCCGCGGACAGGTACGGCTCGAAGGCCGCGTAATAGAGAGGGGAGGTGAGCAACGGAAACCCTGGCATCCGCTGCGTCGAGCCTTCCGGGAGGAAGAGCTGCGGATTGCCGTTCCCGATGGCTCGGGCGACCGCGAAGCGGGCCTCGAGCTGGCCAGAGCTCGACCACCTCGCCCCGTCGAGCGGCCAGCCGTCGGGGGTAATGCGGCCGAAGAGCGGCTCGCCGAGCATCTCGAGCCAGTGGATCAGCGGCCGTGGGTTGTAGATGGGGCGGCCATCGTAGGCCAAGCGCATCGCCGAAACGATGAGCTGAAAGGGATCCTTGAACTTGCCTCCGGCGGCGGCGACGAGCTCGCTCGAGTCGAAGAGGGTGCGCAGCACTTCGGCGATGTCGCCCTCTCTCTTGCGAAAGGCGAGCGCCATCCGTTCCACCAAGGCGGCCGGAGGCTGGTCGCCGACGAAGTACTCGGCCAGCTTGCGCGAGAGGAAGCGCCCACAGGCGGGCTGCTGCACGATCCAGTCCACGGCCTCCTCTACCTCGGAGAAGCCTCTGCCCCGGATGGGGTGGCCAAGGAGCACCTTGTCGCTGAAGTCGTGGCGGCTGGGGTTGAACTCGAAGAGGCCCTCGCGCACGAGTCGCGGAGCGAGGGCGGGGGCTATGGGGCGTGGAAGGCCGTCAAGCGGCGCGATGCCGACACCGGTCAGGATCAACGCCAGCTGCTGCACATCCTGCTGGGTATAGCCGCCATCCACGCCGAGGGTGTGTAGCTCGACCAGCTCCCGGGCGTAGTTCTCGTTCACGTGACCCTTGGCGTTCTGAACGTTGTCGAGGTACTCGAGCATGGCCGGGCTTTTGAGCGTGGCCAGGACAAGCTCCCGAAACTTGCCCAGGGCGCGCGGACGGATCACGTGCTCCGCGTAGTCGCCAACTTCCCATCGAATCCGTCCCTTCGGCGCGTATACGCTGAAGTGGTTGAGCCAGAACCAGACCATCTGCTCCTTGAGCTGGTTGGGTCCGTAGATGGCCTGAAGCAGCTCGGCGGCGCGCGCCTGCTGCACCCATTGGTTGCCTTGCCGCTGGAGCTCGTTGCGCGCGGCACTCCTGGCTTCCCCCTCGGGCATCGATCGAATGCGTTCCTGCGCTTGATGCCACTGGGCCAATGCCTCGCTCGCACGGGTGGTCAGCGCCGGGTTGCTGGCGAGCTGGTCGGCGACGGCCTGGGGCAGCGATCCCGGCATGCGGTCCTGCAGCTGGAGCTCAAGCATCCGTCGGCGTCCCATGCCGCGGCAGGAGTCGATGGCAACGGTGTCAAGGCCGAAGCCGTCCCGACGCAACCAGGCAAGGTCACCGGGTGCGAGCAGGCCGCCGTCCGCGAAGGTGCGAGAGGGGAGCAAGAGGGCCAGAGCGAAGGCGGGGAGGAGACGGATGGGACTCCGCATGGGCTCAGACTAGCCCCAGGTCGATCGGCCGGGAACGTGGGAAGACGGTCTGGACCTGGCTCGACCGTAATCCCCAGAGTCGCCCGAATAGGCCGGCGTAGACGTTGCGATAGTGGTTGAGGACAGGGTAGTCGCGATTCTGGAAGAGAGAGGCTTCATTCACGGCCACCTGCTCCCCGGCGATGCGCCCGCCGCAGACTCGCCCGCCAAGCACCCAGTGCACCGTTCCATGCCCGTGATCGGTGCCCTTGTCGCCATTCTCGCGGAAGGTCCGGCCGAACTCCGAGACGACCACGACGACGGTGTCGCGCCAGCCTTCGCCGAGCTCACGGGCGAAGGCGGTCAGCCCCTCGCCCAAGTTGCGCAGGTTGGTGGAGAGTGGCCCGCTGGCACCACCCTGATTGACGTGGGTGTCCCAGCCGCTGACGTCAACGAAGCCCAGGCGGTAGCGGTCGCGCATCAACGCGGCGATGCGTCGTCCCTCGGTCGCAAAATGGTGCGTGTTGGGGGCATCGCGGCCGGCCTGGGCCATCTCCTCGTCGAGGCGTTGCCAATCTGCGGATGCGGAACGGCGCAAAGCCAGGCCTTCCCGGGCGGCTGCGGCCAAGGGAGTGTCCTGGTACATGTCAGATAGGATGGACGACTGGCGCTCGTCGAAGCGCGCCTTGGGATCTCCCTTGAGCGAAAGGTTCGGCACGTCTTGCACGCTCCCGCGGAAGCTTAAGGGCAGGTTGTCGGTGAACGCGATGGGGGAGACGCCGGTCAGGACGTTCGACAGGCGGGCGAGGAAGCCGGAGCGGTAATCACCGCTTGACTCGCCCGCCTCCCCGCACTCGATCCGGTCCTGTGTCTCGAAGTGGCTGCGGGAGAGGTCGTCCGTGCCAGCGAAGGGGATGAAGGCGACCTGCTTGCTCTCCCACAGCGAAAAGAGCGAATCGCGCAGCGCCGGATTGAGTCCCCAATCGGCGTCGAGCGGAATGGTGGCATTCGGATCGCCCGCTCCCGGGCGGGGGAGAGCGAGGGTCGGGCGTGCCTCGTAGTAGAAGTCGCTCGCATAGGGTACGAGCAGGTGGTTGCAATCGTAGCCGCCGCGCAGGAAGACGAACAAGAGGCGTGGCGAGTCGGCGCTCGCGGCGAAGAGCCGGCCTCGGAGCGAGAGTGCGGGCAGCGCAGCGGCCGTGGCGAGGCGCAGGAACTGGCGGCGGTTCATGGCGGCTCCGCAGCGAAGGATAGGGGAAGGTTGCCATGGCGGGCAAGGATCGGAGTCTGCTGGAACTGGTGCGATCCCGCGACCCGGATCGCTTCCAGCAAGGAGTGCCTCGCCCGCCACGAAGGGCTCGCGTGGTTCGACCGCCATCCGGTCTAACGCTTCGCGGCCGGATAGGCGGCCGCGAAGTCGAGGAAGTCCCCCACGACGTGGCGGAAGTCGGGGGCAAAGGTCCGCTCCTCGTGGGAAGCGTGGGGAATCACCCACCACTTCTTCGGCTCGGAGGCGGCATCGTAGATTTTTTGCACGACGGGGATCGGCATCCTCCGATCTTCCTCGGCTGCGATGACGAGGATCGGCACATGGATGTTCTGCGCCGCTTCGACGCAATCGACCTTGCCTGGGTCGAGGGAGTAGTGGCGCTCGAGCTCCCAGGAGACGAGGTCGACGAAGGGGAAGGCGGGGAGGCCGAAGAAGAGCCGGGCATGGACGGCCATCGAGTTGCGGAGGTTGTCGAAGGGGGCGTCCGCGATCACCCCGCCGGCCCGTGGATCCTCGGAAACAAAACGCAAGGCCGTCACGGCACCAAGCGAGGTTCCCCACACCAGCGGGTGCGAGAGCCCCTTGTGTTCCAACTGGTCCGTCCAAGCCTTGAGATCGAGGGGCTCCTTCCACCCGAGGGTGGTGATGGTCCTCCCGCTCTTCCCGTGGCCCCGGAGGTCGATGGCCAACACGGGGAAACCGAGCTTGTGGCCTAAGACGATATAGTTGATCTGGAACTCCTTGCTTGCGCCGAGGCCGTGGACCACGATGAGCGGAGGCTTGGAGGAGCTCCGGTCGGAGGGGATGAACCAGGCGGCAAGCTTGATGCCGTCTTCGCTCGTCGTCGTCCAGTCCTCGTAGGGGATGCCGGCCAGGCCAGGGTCAATGCTCAGGAAGCTGTGGGGCGGAACGGTGACCGCCACCCGGGCGAGGGAGTCGACATACCATTTGAGCCCGGAGAGAAGGACGGCCAGCAGTCCGAGGATCGCGACTCCGGCGAGCAGAAGCTTTCGCCTGCCGGGCGCAGGTCCTGGAGAGAATGGTTTTCGTGGTTCGGACACGGACCGGGGGGCGAGGGATTCCCCCGTATCCTCCCTTTTGCGCATCCCGTCTCCCTCGAGCACGAACAAGACTCGCTCAGCGCGCAACGAAAGGCAAGCGGCGGGGTCGGGCCAGAGTCAGGGGAGAGGGCGGATCCGGAAGAGGGGGCGGTCGAAGTCGACGGCCTTCCCGTTCTCGGCGAGGACCTCGGTGATGATGCCGCGCGCTTCGGCCTTGATCTCGTTCATGACCTTCATCGCCTCGATGATGCAGACGACCGTGTTTTCATTGACCTCCTGGCCGACTTCGACGTAGGGCGCCGAATCAGGCGAGGGGGAGCGGTAGAAGACTCCGACCATCGGCGAGCGGATCTCCCGGGAAGATTCGGCCGAGGGACCGGCCAGCTCCTTGAGCTTCTCGGGGGCCACGATCGAGGTGGGAGAGGCGTAGACCATGTGGGGGTGAGCCGCAGCCGGAGGGGGTTCCTTCCGGAGCCGCAGGCGGAACCCCTCGCGCTCCACCTCGATCTCCGAAAGGTTTCCCTTGGCCATCAACTCGATCAACTCGGCAATTTCTTTGGTTTCCATGAAGATTCCTCGGCGTCGAACCCGCTCATCTTGGTCGACTCCTCGATCTCGAGGCAAGCTCGGGCGTACGCGAGCGCGGGATCGAGCCCGCCGCGGAGATCTCGCAACAGCTCCTCGAGGATGCGGATCTCCCGTCCGGGAGGCCCCTCTCGCTCCGCGCTGGCCTCTTTCGCATAGGCTTCCTCGAGCTTCGCCAGAAGCCGTTCCCGCTGGAGATCGGCCGCCGACTCGACGAGGGCGGCGCGAACCTCCTCGGGTTCGCTCTCTTCCCCTTCGCCCATTTCCGATTCGATCTCCTTGCGGATCTCAAGGAAGGTGCTTTCCAGAAGAGCGGCGCGTCGAAAAGCCCGCAGAAGGAAGCCCGGTCCCGGTGCGAACCAGTCGGCGAGGAATCGGGCTTCCCGAGGATCATCCGGCATCGCGGCAGCCGGATCGGCCCGAACGGCGAGCGGGATGCACCGGGAGGAGATCGTGGGAAGCAGCATCTGGGGCTGGGTGCTGGTGAGCAAGATCACCACATCCTGGGGCGGCTCTTCCAGCGTTTTCAGGAAAGAGTTCGCCGCTTCGCCGCCTCCGAGGCACATCCGCTCGGCATCGCAGATCAGCGCTACGCGAAAGCGGCTCTCGTAGGGCTTGAGGGCGAGCATCGCCATGAGTGCGCGCATCCGTTCGACCGGGATGCGGCGCAGCCGGGACTCGGGTCGGGCGAGGTGGAAGTCGGGATGGTTTTCGGGACGGGGCCCGAGCAGAAGGGCTGCGATCCGGAACGCGAGCGCCTCGAGCAGAGAGGAGCTGGGGCCCAGCAGGAGATAGGCATGGGCGAGCCGGTCGTCGGCCAGCGCCTGCCGCAGGCGGAGAAGAATGGTTTCAGAGTCCAAGGACACGGCGCACGATCTCCCAAATCTGGGCGGCAACCTCCTCCTCGGGCCGCTCTGCGTCGATGAGCACGACCCGATCGGGCTCGGCCCGGGCCAGGTCAAGGTAGGCGGCTCGGACCCGCTCGAAGAATTCAGGCGGCTCGGCCTCGATCCGATCGGCTTTGGTGCTCTCTCCGCGGCGGCGGGCGATGCGTGCCCGCCCTTCGGATGAGGAGATGTCGAGGACGAAGGTGACCGCCGGGGTGAGGCCCGCGCAGGCGAGCTCGTTGAGGGAGCGGAGGAGCGGCTCAGGAAACCCCCGGCCTCGGCCCTGATAGGCGAGGGTCGAGTCGCTGAAGCGGTCGGCGAGAACCCAGGAACCTTTGCGCAGGGCGGGCTCGATCGTTTCGCGGACGAGCTGGGCCCGTGCGGCCAGGAAGAGGAGGAGCTCGGATTCCGGGCAGACGGAAAGATCCGGAGAGGACTCCTTGAGCAGCAGGCGGAGCCGTTCCCCCAGGGGGGTGCCGCCCGGCTCCCGGACCGTCAGGACCGGTTGTCCCAAGGCGTGCAGCCGGGCTGCGAGCCGACCGATCTGGGTCGACTTTCCGGCTCCTTCCGATCCCTCGAAGGTGATGAGTCGCAGCGGATGGGATCGCATCATCTCCTCCGCAGCTCCTGACCCTGGGCGGTATCCCGAACGCTCCACCCTTGCCGCTCGATCGCCACGCGCAGGGAGTCGCTCTCCTTCCAGTCCCGCCGCTGCCGCGCGGCCGCTCGGCGGGAGAGGAGCTCCTGCAGATGCGGCGGAACGGTGTCATCCGGTTCGCCAAGGCCGAGAACCGAGTCGAGGGCGCGCCAGATCTCCGGCAGGTCCGGTAGCGGAGCGCCCAGATCGATCGAGCGGTTGGTGGCGCGGAGGAATTCGAAGAAGTGGCCGAGCGCATCCGAGAGGTTGAGATCATCGGCCAGGGAGGCGCAGAATCGGGCCAGGAACTCTTCCCCTTCCGAGGAGGCGGCGGCAAACCGCTCGGGGGGAAGCGAATGCCAGCGCGCGAGCCAGTCGTCGATCCGTCCGACGGCGGCCTTGGCCGCCGCAAGCCCCTCCCACGTAAAGTTCAGCGTCTGGCGATAGTGGGCGGCCGTGAGCAGGAGGAAGCGGAGATGTCGGCCGGTGTAGCCTTGGGCGAGGATGTCGGCGACCGAATAGACGTTGCCCAGGGATTTCGACATCTTCTCGCCGTCCACGAGCACATGGCTGCAGTGGAGCCAGACGTGGGCAAAGCCCTTTCCGGTCGCACAGCGGCTCTGGGCGATCTCGTTCTCATGGTGTGGAAAGATGAGATCGGTGCCTCCGCAGTGGATGTCGAACTCCTCTCCGAGATAGTGCATGCTCATCGCGGAGCACTCGATATGCCAGCCGGGACGTCCCTTCCCCCAGGGGGAGGCCCAGCCGACCTCACCGTCCTCGGGTTTCCAGGCTTTCCAGAGCGCAAAGTCCCCGACGCTCTCCTTGAGATATTCATCCTGGGCGATGCGCGCTCCCGGCTGGAGCCCCCCCCGATCCAGATGGGCGAGCTTTCCGTAGTCGGGGAAGGAGCCGATCCGGAAGTAGACCGAGCCGTCCTCGCCGACGTAGGCATGCCCCTTCCGGAGCAGCTCCTCGATGAGCGCGATCATCAGCCCGATATGGTCGGTGGCCTTTGGCCGCCGGTCGGGGAGCGGGATGTGAAGGGTCTGGAGATCCTCCTCGAAGAGCTCGATATAGCGCCCTGTCAGCTCGCGGAGCGGCAGGGAAGCCGCCTCTGCCGCGGCGATCGTCTTGTCGTCGACGTCGGTATAGTTCATCACCGATTCCGGTTCGAAGCCAAAGAGGCGGAGCACTCGACGGAGGAGGTCGACGAAGAGAAAGGTCCGGAAGTTCCCGATGTGGGCGCGCCCATAGACGGTCGGGCCGCAGGCATACAGCCGGACCTTGGGAGGGGCGATCGGATGGAACTCTTCCCGGCTACGGGAAAGGGTGTTGAAGAGGTGAAGGGGGGTGCGGCAGCGGGTCATGGGTCGGGTGGCTTTGGGGGCAGCGGGGAAGAGCCGGGCCGCTGGGAACAAGCGACCTGCCGGTCGATCTCTTCCGCCGGATAGGTCAGGATTTCAGAAAGGGTCGGATGGTAGTGGGGCAGCCGGGCCAGATCGCCCGCCGTGGCGCGGACCGAGAGGAGGGCGAGGAGCTCGTGGATGAGCTCGGAGGCTTCCGGACCCGCGATGCCGGCACCCAGGAGCTCCCCGCTCGCCGGGTCGGCGAGCAGCTTGACGAAGCCCTTGGTGGCTCCCATGAGAAGGGATTTGCCGTGGTCGGCGAAGGGATAGCGGGCGACGAGCACCGGCCGTCCGGCCAGGTGCGCCCCCGCCTCGGTCAGGCCGAGCCGGGCCACCTGGGGCTCGGTGAAGACGATTTCCATCGTGAGCCGATAGTCGAGGCTGCGGAAGGGTCCGCCGGCCCCCGTCGCCTCTCGGGCGGCATTCTCCCCGGCCGCCTCTCCTTGGAGGACGGCGATGTGGACGACCTCCTCGATGCCGACGACGTCTCCTGCCGCAAAGATGTGGGGTGCGCGCGTCCGCATCTCGGAATCGACCGCGGGAGCCCTCGGGTGGGACTCGATCCCCGCGGCGGGAAGGTGCAGCCTTTCCAGGGCCGGCGTGCGTCCTGTGGCCAGGAAGATCTCGCGGGCCACCAGGTCCTGGATGGCTCCCCGCTGGACGAGGCGGAGCCGCTTCTGCTCTCCGCACCAGTCTGCGGAAATGAGCGAGGAGCTGGTCCAGAGCTCGATCCCCTCTTCCCGAAACGACTCCTCCAGGACGAGGGCGAGATCGGAGTCAAACCGTTTCAGCAGGTGGGCTCCCCGTTGCACGAGACGGACGCCGACGCCGAGCCTCGCAAAAAACTGCGCATACTCAACCGCAACCGGCCCTCCGCCCAGGACGATCAGGCTTTCCGGGAGCTCTTTTTGTTCGAGGACGGTGTTGCTGTCCCAGAAGCCGATCTCCCGGAGCTCGGGCAGGGGAGGATGGCTGATCCGCGATCCCGTCGCAACCACGAAGGCCTTGGCGCGCAGAATGCTCTTTTGCCCATCGTGGTAGGTGAGCTCGACCTGATGGGGGTTGAGGAAGGAGGCGTGAGCGCGGATGAGCTGGAACTTTCCTTCGGTGAGCTCCTTCTGCCGGTCGGCCGCAAACTCCGAGACGAGCCGCTGGGTCCGGGCCAGGATCGCAGGAAAGTCGGCTCGGATGGGCTGCGCCTCCAGGCCGAATAGCCCGGCCTCCCCGATGGCGTGCCAGCGTCGGCTGGCTTCCAGCAGAGCCTTGGTCGGCATGCAGCCCGCCAGGATGCAAAGCCCGCCCAGCCGCTCCGAACCATCGATGAGCGCCGTGCGCGCTCCGAAGGCCGCCGCCGTCCTCGCCGCGGCAAACCCAGCACTCCCCCCGCCGATTACGGCGACGTCAAAGAGCGGCTCCATCTGTTCCTCTCACCACTTTCTCTTCTGCGGCTCCTCCGCTGCGTCCGTTGCGCCCCGATGCGGGATCCGTTCAGCCGTGGCCTTTCACGAGGGAGAGAACTGGTCCGAACTGCTCCAGGTCTGGCAAGAGCAGGGTAGGGCGGTAGCCGGCGAGCTCGGAGAGGGAATAGCCCCCGGTGGCCACAGCGATGGAACAGGCGCCGATCGCCTGGGCGCACAGCACGTCGTGCGGAGTGTCGCCGATCAGGAAGATCTGTTGGGCCGAGAGGCTCTCCCCCCAACGCTCCCGGACAAGGTCGAAGGCTGCGCGCGCTACTTCATTCCGGCACTCCCACCGGTCGCCGAAGGCGCCGAAGCCAAAGAAGCGCCCCAGCCCGAAGTGATCGAGCTTGATCCTGGCTCCGCGCTCGAAGTTTCCCGTCAGCAGCCCCTGCTGCCATCCGGCAATCTCCGCGATCGACGAGAGCATCCGCTCCACCCCGGGAAAGAGATGGCCGGAGGCGTGCGAGATCTCCTCTCTCAGATAGTCGAGATAGGTGTTGCGGAACCGGGCGACGCTCTCTTCGGACCAGGAGATCCCGAACCGCGTAAAGATCTGCCGGACGATCAGCAAGTCGGTCCGTCCCCTGTAGTCGATCTCCGGCAGGGCGAGCTCCTTTCCGTAGAGGGCCCGGACTGTGCGGATGATCGCGGCTTCCCCAGCGCCGCCGCTGTGGAGGAGGGTGCCGTCGATATCCCAAAGAATGATGCGATGGGGGGTCATCTTCCGCGGCCTACCTGCTGGCTATGCACCCAGGATCGAATAGCCGCCGTCGAGATAGATCGTCTGCCCCGTGATGGCGGAGCCGCCCTCGCTGGCGAGAAAGGCGGCCGCCGCACCCACTTCCGCCGGCTCGACGAGCTTCCGCAAGGGGGCCTTCTCCTGGTGATGCTTGAGCATCTGGACGAAGCCGGGGATGCCGCGGGCGGCGAGGGTATTGACCGGCCCCGGGCTCAGCGCGTTGACCCGGATCCCCCGGGGGCCGAGCTCGAAGGCCAGGTAGCGGACCGAGGCTTCCAAAGCCGCCTTGGCGGTTCCCATGATGTGGTATTGCGGGGTCACCTTTTCCGAGCCGTAGTAGGTGAGGGTCAGAAGAAGCCCGCCCCGGGTCATCAGCGGCTTGGCGCGCCGGGCGATCGCCAGGAACGAATAGACGCTGATGTCGAAGCTCACGAGGAAATCGTCCCGCTTGACCTCGGAAAGCTCGTGGTCGAGCGCCTCCTTCGGGGCAAAGGCGACGCTGTGGAGGACCAGGTCGACCACGGGCGCCTCGCGGGCGACCTCGGCAAAAAAAGTATCGAGCTCTGCATCCTCGCCGACATCGCAGCCGATCGCCTTCCCCGGCTTGGGCAGAGACCGGGCGAGCTCTTCGGCATTTTCCCGCAGCCGTTCGCCTTGATAGCCGAGGACGAGCGAGGCTCCCTCGGAGCTCCAGGCTTGCGCGATCGCCCAGGCGAGGCTGCGCTTGTTGGCGACCCCGAAGACGAGGGCGGTTTTTCCTTCGAGGAATCCCTTGTTCATCCTATTCACAGAAGCCCGCGCTTCCCCAAAAGTCACGTTCTTTTGTGGTGGTTCCAGAGGAGAGGGCATGGTCCTGCAAATCAGGGCGGTCGAGAGCGACCGCATGGATGCGGTCGAGAGCGTGGTCATCCCGATGTTGGCGCCGACATCCGTTCGACAAGTTTGGCTACGGTGTTCATGTTACGCGCGGTCCCGGAACTTGCGGCGGGTATCTTGAGCCTCGTGTCCGCCTGGCCGCCGGGATAATGAACGTAAACCTCTCGCACGCCGATGGCGATTTCCTCGCAGGCAAGACCTCTCACCTTGTCGAGCAGGTCCGCAGGCGGCGGTTCCTTCAGGAATATAGCCACGACCCGGTTAGGCGCGGCCTCACGGAACGGATTGGCCGCGAGAACGGCCGCCATCTCGGGGCCGGTTCGGACAGCGACCCCCACGGGCTTGCCGGCATAGCCGCGCAACTGAGCTTCCAGCTTAGCCTGGACCACCGTCTCGCCCAGGTCGGCCTTGAAGAGCACATTGCCGCTGGCGATATAGGTGCGGACGTCCTGGAAACCGCAGTTCTCGCAGATGGCGCGCAACTCGGTCATCGGCACCTTGCCCGTGCCTCCGACATTCACCGCCCGCAGCAAGGCAACGTAGCTGGTCATGGGGTTGACCCTCGCCGGGGAGGAACGGTTTCTCCGCGAGCGAGCTTTGCGACCAGTTCAGCAATTTTTGCGGCGCGTTTTTCCGAGGTCTTCGCTTGATGCACGCGATAGAGTATGGAATACCGATTGGCTCGGTCCAGCGCGTCGAACAACGCGCGGGCGCGCGGCTCGGCATCGAGGGCGGCCTTCAGATCGTCGTCCGTCGCGGCCCGTGATTGGGGCGGGTATGCGGCGGCCCATCGCCCATCGGCCTTCGCCCGATGGATCTCCGCTTGGCCTTTGGGTTTCATGCGGCCGGCGGCCAGAAGCCGCTCGACGCGTTCGCAGTTCCTCTGCGACCAGGGGCTGTTGGGCCGTCGCGGCGTGAAGCGTGCCTTGAAGTAGTAGGTGTCAACTCGACCGAGCTGGCCATCCACCCATCCATGGCAAAGGGCGCAATCGATGGCGTCGGATTTGCTGAGGGTCCGTTCCGGCGCGCCTTTCTTGGCGAACCTGAGCCAAGCCCCGACCGCATCGTCAGACTGACCGGTCAGCCAGGCCTCGAAGGCTGCCGCATCGGGAAAGGTCAACAATGGAAGCCTATCGTGCATGATACCCCGTGGAGAGCGAGCAGCCGGCGGGTGTGGCCTCCTGCGGAACGACGACCTTCCCATCCTTGATCAACGGCTGCTTCGGAACCAGCACGATGCTGGCGGCGACCATCGGACCGCCCCGCGCATCGCCGATCTTGTCCCGCTTTGCTTCGCGCTCCTCTTCCGTGAACAGGCCGCGGGTCATCGCGTCATCCTCTTGTTCTCGACCTCACCCACATCATCCGATTGCGAGGGCGGTTGTTCAAGACGCCCGGGATGGGGACTTCGTCGCTCGCCCGGCTCCTCCTATTCACTCTGCTTCTCCTTGCAGGAAGGGATTGGTCGCGCGCTCGGCACCGATGGTGGTCGGGCGGCCATGGCCGGGATAGACCATGGTTTCCGCGGGGAGGGGGAGGAGGTAGCGGCGGATGCCCTCGATCAGCTCTCTGCGGGAGCCGCCGGGCAGATCCCATCGGCCGACGCCGCCGGCGAAGAGGATGTCGCCGCCAAAGGTGCGCGAGGCGCGGGGCTCGTAGTAGGCGACGCTCCCGGGGCAGTGGCCGGGAATGTGAAAGAGGACGAACTCGCGTCCGCTGCAGCCCCAGCGGATGGAGCCATGCGGGGAGAGGGGGAGCGGGGTTACCTGCCGGAGAGGGGCATGCTCTCCCGAGATGCCATAGTTTCGCGGCCGGATGGGATGGTAGAGGAGGGGGAAGTCGGCCGGATGGGCATAGGCGACGGCTCCGAATTCGGAAACGAGCTCGGCCGCATCCCAGACATGGTCGAAGTGGCCATGGGTCAGGAGGAGGGTTTCGACGCGGAGCTTCTTATCGCGCAGAAAGGCAGCGATGCCTTGTGGCGCGTCGACGCAGATCCAGCCGTCCTCGCCGGGAAAGAGGTAGGCATTGGTCTGGAGGGGGCCGCCGGTAAAGGTTTGAAGATCGGGATTCATGCGTGGGCTCTTCGGCTCATGCGCTCACGGGCGCGGGCCACTTCTTCGGCATAGGTCTGCGCGGGAGCTTCCCCGGCGAGTCCGCTCTCCTTGCGCTCCCAGGAGTCCGGGGCGCCCGTCGAGTAGAGGCCGAAGCGTGGAGCATAGCTGCCCCACTCGTAGTTGTCGACGAGGGACCAGTAGAGGTAGCCGAAGAGGGGCGCTCCCTCTTCCCAGAGGCGCGTCACCATCTGGACGTGGGCGCGAATGTAGTCGGTCCGCCTAACCGCATCCGCCCGGTCTTCCAGGGTGCCAGAGGCGTTGCCCCGGTAGGCGATCCCGTTTTCGGCGATGAGCAAGGGAAGCCCGAAGCGGCGAAGCTGTTGGATCACGAAGGCGAGCCCCTCGGGAAGCATGTGCCAGTCCCACCATTTGCTCGTGAAGCCTTCCAAGACCCATTCGTGGAACGCCTTGTTCTGGCGCGGGAGCTCGTCGCGCCAGTGGGGCCAGCGAAAGGCGTGCTCGACGAAGGGGTCGTAGTAGTCGAAGGCGACGTAATCCAGAGGCCGGGTCGGGGCGGAGTAGATGGCTTCGATCAGCCGGTCCCAGGTATCCCCCAGGGAGTAGGCGTATGCGAGGAAGTGCTGCACCGTCTTGATGGCACTGCCGAGGACTCTCCGCCCGAGAGATAGGGTGGGGAAGCGGGCGCGTCCAAACTCCTCGTCGAGACGGCGGGCGTTTTCCCAGAGGTGAGAAAAGATCTTCTGCTTGGGAATCCCGCGGTGGCGGCAGTGGAGGAGGTCGAGCCATGCCTGATCGAGCCAGTAGAGGTTATTGGCGTAGTTGTTGAATCCGACCAGCGGGCGGACCGGGGTGTCTTGGTAGAGGTCGTGGATGACGCGGTAGGCGCGGATGTGGGCCTCCAGCAGATGCATCAGCACCTTGGCCGTCGGATGGATTCCCCGCGTCGGGCCCGTGGGAAAATAGCCGTAGAGGTAGTGGCAGGCGGCCAGCATGTTGGGCTCGTTGGTCGTGAGGTAGACGCGGGGCGGGAGAACCCCGTGCCTTTGCGCAAGCAGCGCGAGGAGGGCTCGGACGGTTTCGCGGACGTAGGCGATGTAGTGGTCGATCGTCTCGGTGCGCAGCCAGGCGTCCAGGCCCAGCCAGGCGGGATGGGTGAAATGGTGGAGGGTGACGATCGGCTCGAGCCCGTGGAGGCGGCAGTGGGCCAGGATCGCGGCGTACCGCTCGAGAGCCTCGGAATCGAAGGGGGGCGGCGGAGCGCCCGCATCCGGGTCGGGAAGGGCGCGGACCGGCTGGATCCGGCTCCAGGAGAGCTCGAGGCGAAAGGCGTTGAGTCCCAGCCGGGCCGCCCGCTCCACGTCGGCTTCGGCGAGCTCCCAGAAGTTGCTTGCACGGCCGGAAGCCTCGACCAGCCGGTCCCGCTCGGCCCAAGCCCAATTGTTGAGGGGTTCTCCCCGCCCGTTGATGCCTCCCTCGTGCTGGTAGCCGGAGGTCGCGACTCCCCAAAGGAATTGGGGCAAGGGTGTGGCGGCGGGCGGGAGGGAGGCCCGGGAAGGCATTCCCGGAAGCCCAAGGCTCTTCGCTAGAGCTTGACTCCCTTGGCTACCTGGGCAATCTGCTGCTTTTGCTTGCGACTGATCCAAACGGGTTCTGGCTCCTTGGCTTCATCCTCGAGGAGGCGGCGGACGATGATCTGCGCCGCATTCGGGCGGGCCGCGTTCCGAGCTGCCGTCCGCATCGCCTGCAAGCGAGAGGGATCGCAAAGGAGGGAGTCGACCTTGTAGGCGAGGGTCGTGAACTCGTGGCATTTGATGGCCGCCCCCTGTTCGAGGAGATAATCGCTGTTGAGCTCTTCCTGACCCGGGATCGGAGCCACCACGACCATCGGTAGCCCCCTGGCCATCGATTCGGAGGCGGTGAGCCCTCCGGGCTTGCCGATCAAAAGGTCGGCGGCGGCCATCCACCGGTGCATCTCGTGGGTGAAGCCGAGCACTCTCAAGGGAGGGGAGCTGCCCCTATCGGCTCTCGTCTGTGCGAGGCGTTCGTGAAGAGGTGGATTCTTGCCGCAGATCACGACGATCTGCGCGGGTGTGGAGAGGCCTCGCAGGGATTCGACCACCACCTCGGCCGGTCCGACGCCAAGGGCTCCGGCGGAGACCAGGAGAAGCGGGAGGTCGGGGGCGAGCCCCAAGGCGCGGCGCGCCTCCGAACGGCCGAGGGGCTGGGAAAAGACCGGGTCGATCGGGATCCCGCTCACGGTGATCCGCTCTTCCGGCAGGCCCAGGCGGCTCAAATGGACGCGCGTCTCCTCGGTGGCCACGAAATAGCGGTGGAAAAGGCGGCAGAGCCACATGGCATGGAAGTGGAAGTCGGTCACGACGATCGACAGGCGCGTGCGCAAGCCAGCCTGGGAGATCAAGTGGGAGATCAGCTCCGCGGGAAGGAAGTGGGTGCAGACGGTAATGTCCGGCGCATAGCTTTCAATGAACTCGACCAGGGGACCCGTATTGAGCCGATCGAGCATGAGGCGCATCCGGTCGGTCTTCCAGGGCTCGTCGGTCATCTTGTACCACCAGCCGAGGAAGGCGGGCGCCTTCTCCACGAGCTGGATGTAGAGGCTCGAATAGAAGTCGCGGAAGATCTTGTTGGTAAACTTGAGGGCATCGACGGTCAGGACCTCGTCGGTTTCCGGTTGATGGCGGAAGACCTTGCCGAGCGCCTCGGCGGCGCGCAGATGCCCCGTGCCGGCGCTCGTGGAAAGGATAAGAACTCGTCGACGAAACATAGCGCGTGCGCTCGGTTATCGATTCGATGCGGGTTGCGGCGCCTGCGGCTGATTCACCCCTTGGTAGAGGACGACCTTGCTATGGCCGTCCACCTGCATCTGATCGGTGTCCCGAAAGAGGGTGATGACCGTTCCCGTAACATGATTCTGGCTGTCGATTACCTCGGGATTGCCGGTCATGATGAGCTTGTTCTCAGCGACGATGTATTCCATCTGGTGCGACTTACCCGTCCGATTGGGCTGCTCGAGGAGGGCATCGCCCCGGGCGATCAACCGTTTCACCTGGCTGCCGGTCTCATCGAAGAAGACGGTCATTTCGTTGGACCTCAGCCGCATGTTGTTGGTGATCATGATGACATTTCCGTTAAAGAAGCCTTGATGGATGTTCATGTCCAGCCGGAAAGTGTTGGAGGTGACGACCGTCGCGTCCGGGTGCGTCTGCAGCTCTGGGGGCTTCGCCTCGGGGAATTGTGCGCGAAGCTCGGCGGCGGATGTGGCGATGAGGACCAGGCAGGCGACGAGCGGCAGGAGGGACTTCATGGGGAGGATTCCAACGGTTTCAGGGCAGGGGCTCCGCCCTGCCGCAAGGCGGGGGCGCTGCTTCCGCTGCTCTCTTGCTTGGTGGGCTTGGCCAGCGGGAGATGGAAGAGGACCACACGGACATTTTGCCGGAAGACGCCTCGATGCTCTCCGACCTCCCAGTCCATGATCTGGCTCGTGAGCCTCAGATCGGGCCGCTCGATGACCGCCCCGGATTGTGTGCTCAGCCGATTCTCAAGCTTCCAGAGGTCGCAGCGGGGGGAGAGAATCGTGGTGCCCACCTTGCCTTGGTCGTAGAGATCGATCTTCATGTCGATGATTTCCGTGCGATTGACGCTGATCGCCCGCGCTTCGCGCCCGGTAATGACGCCGTCAAGCTCTCCCTGGGAGTTCCGTTGGGGGAGACGGAACTCCTTGACCACCGATCCGAGCGGGATGGAAGCGGAATCGGCCTCCAATCGTTCGGAGAAAACGAGGGCCGTCGTCGCGCAGAAGGCGAGGAGAAGGAGAGCCCTCCCGGAGCGGATCGTCCATCGCGCGGGCAGGGTGTGGCCATTCCTACGCGGGATCGCCGTCTTTGGCCGCTTCATGAATCTTCAAGAGCCTTTCGAGAACCGAGGGGATCTGCCTCAGGGGGATCATGGTCGCCCCGTCCGAGGGGGATTGCTCGGGTGTCGGATGCGTTTCCAGGAAGAGTCCGTCGATTCCTACCGCCACGGCGGCTCGGGCCAGGGGGTAGGCGAGATCTCGATCGCCTCCGGACGAGGAGCCGAGTGCGCTCGGCCGCTGGACCGAGTGGGTGGCGTCGAAGATGACGCGATGTCCGCGGCTCCGCATCTGGACCAGGTTGCGCATGTCGACGACGAGGTCATGATAGCCGAACGAGGTGCCTCTTTCGGTAAAAAAGAAGCTGGGGCAGCCGGCCGAGCGGAGCTTTTCCGCGATGCGATCCATGTCCGAGGCGGCGAGAAATTGTCCCTTCTTTACGTTGATGGGCTTCCCGGTCTGGGCGGCGGCCAAGAGGAGGTCGGTCTGCCGGGAGAGAAACGCCGGGATCTGCAGCAGATCGACGACCGACGCGACGGGTGCTGCCTGAGCGCTCTCGTGGACGTCTGTGGTGACGGGAACGCCCAGCTTTTCCCGGATTCGTCCCAGCACCTCCAGGCCCGCTGCCAATCCCGGGCCGCGGTAGGAGTCGATGGAAGACCGGTTGGCCTTGTCGAAGGATGCCTTGAAGCAGAACGGGATCCCGAGTCGAGAGGTGGCTTCCTGCAGGCTCGCGGCAATCCGGAAGGCCAGGGTCTCGGACTCGAGGACGCAAGGCCCGGCAACCAGGAAAAAGGATCGGCTCTCCGTGAACATGAGACTATCCGGCCGAGACGTGGAGCGCTTCCCGCAGAAAGCCCGCAAAGAGAGGATGGGGGGAGTTGGGGCGCGAATGAAACTCCGGATGGAACTGGCAACCGATGAACCAGGGGTGGTCGGTGAGCTCCAAAAGCTCGACGAGCATCGTATCCTCGGTGGTTCCCGCGATGGCGAAGCCCGAACGTTCGAAGGCTTCGCGATAGGCGTTGTTGAACTCGTAGCGGTGGCGGTGGCGCTCCCGAATCGAAAGGGTCTGATAGGCGGCCTGGCTCTTGGTTCCAGGAACGAGCTGGCAGAGGGAAGCGCCTAGCCGCATCGAACCCCCCTTTTGCGCTGCATGGCGCTGTTCTTCGAGCAGGCAGATGACCGGATCGGGTGTCGTCGGTCGGAACTCGGTGCTATGGGCTTCCGGCAGGCCGAGCACGTTCCGGGCAAACTCGACGGCTGCGATCTGCATGCCCAGGCAGAGGCCCAGATAGGGGATCTTTCGTTCCCGGGCAAAGCGAGCGGCCTCGATCTTGCCCTGAACGCCCCGGTGGCCGAAGCCTCCCGGCACGATGATTCCCTGTGCCTTGCCGAGCAGCTCCTCCGGTCCTCGCCGCTCCACCTCTTCCGCATCGACGGGGAGCAGGTCGACGCTGGCCTGGAGGGAGGCCCCCGCATGGACCAGGGCCTCGGAGACGCTCTTGTAGGCATCGTGATGCTCGATGTACTTGCCGACCATGGCGATCCGGACCCGGTACTTGGGAGCGAGGATCTGCTGGAGGAACTTTTCCCATTCCCGCAGGTCCGCGGGTGGCAGCGCCAGGCGGAGCGATCGGACGACCAGCTCGTCGAGGCGTTCCTTTTGGAGAAGGAGAGGGAGCTCGTAGATCGAGTGTTCCAAGTCGATCTCCTCGACGACCGCTTCGAGCGGGACGCTGCAGTAGAGTGCCAGCTTGCTCCGCACGTCGGGGGTGAGCGAACGCTCGGTGCGGCAGACGAGGATGTTGGGTTGGATGCCGATCTCCCGGAGCTTGGCGACACTCTGCTGGGTCGGCTTGCTCTTGAGCTCCCCGGCCGCGCGCAGGTAGGGAACCAGGGTGACGTGGAGGAAGAGAGCATTGCCAGGGCCGACCTCGAGGGCCAGCTGGCGGACGGCCTCCAGGAAAGGAAGGCCTTCGATGTCTCCGGTCGTTCCACCAATTTCGGTGATGAGCAAATCGTAGTCACCCGTGGTCGCTGCCGCCCGGATCCGCTCCTTGATTTCGTCGGTGACATGGGGGATGACCTGGACGGTCTTCCCAAGATAGTCGCCGCGCCTTTCCTTGTGGATGACCGATTCGTAGATCTGACCGGTGGTCGCATTGTTCTTCCGGGTGAGCTTGACCGAGGTGAACCGCTCGTAGTGGCCGAGGTCGAGATCGGTTTCGGCTCCGTCCTCGAGCACGTAAACCTCTCCATGCTGGTAGGGGTTCATCGTGCCGGGATCGACGTTGAGGTAGGGGTCGAGCTTCTGCAGGGAAATCTTGAGTCCCCGATGTTCGAGGATCGTGCCCAAGGCAGCGGCGGTCAAGCCTTTCCCGAGGGAGCTCACTACCCCACCCGTGACAAACACGTATTTCATCTTTGGTTCAGTTTTTTTGCAAGAGCCGCTCGATGCGCCCGATGTCCTCCGGAACGTCGACACCGAACGAGCGCATGGCGGTGGGTACGGTGATCACCGGCATGCCGTTTTCCAAAGCGCGCAGCTGCTCGAGTCTCTCTGCCTGCTCCAGCTCGCCCGGCGGGAAACCGACGAAGCGCCGGAGAGCTTCCGCCTGGAACGCATAAATTCCCACGTGCGCCCATCGGGGAGCACCCCGCCCCCCGCTGCGGACAAAGGGAATGGCCGCTCGGGAGAAGTAAAGCGCGTAACCCCGCCGGTCGCAAACCACTTTTGTCACATTCGGGTTTTCCGCTTCCTCCGGTGTCAGCTTCCGTCGAAAGGTGGCGATGGGAGCCGAGCCCATTTCCGCAATCAGCCGGTCGATTTCTCCGGGGTCGATGGCCGGCTCATCTCCCTGAAGATTGACGTAGCGATCCGCGGGAAGCCGCCCAGCGACCTCCGCCATCCGATCGGTGCCGGACCTGTGGTCGGAGCGGGTCATCTCGACCCGGGCCCCGAATCCGCGGGCCGCCTCGAGGATCCGGTGGTCGTCGGTCGCCACCACCACCTCGCGCACCCTGCGGCAGCCGACGGCCGCCTCCCAGACCCACTGGAGCAGCGGCTTTCCGGCCACCAGAGCCAGCGGCTTGCCCGGAAAGCGGCTCGAAGCCCAGCGCGCGGGGATGACCAGAACCGCCTCTTCGCCCATGGGAATCCTTCTGGGCCAGCCCTATGCCGGAGGCGGCGAGGCCAAAATCCAATCGGCTGCCTCCGACAGGGAAGGGACGACCCGGTCGGCGAGGTTTCGTGCCCAGTCCCGCGCGCGCGCGGCCTCTCTCTTCGGCTCCTTGGCCGCCAGCAGGATGGTGCGGCAGCCCGCGTTGCGCCCGCAGAGGACGTCGGCGATCCGGTCACCGACGAAATAGGACCGGCCCAGCTCGATGTCGAACTCGTGCGCCGCACGCCAAAGGAAGAGCGGGGAGGGCTTCCGATCCCCCAGGGGGTCGTTGTCGGGAGAGGCGAAGGAGAGATAGATCTTCGAGAAAAACGGCACCTCCAGCCGACTCTGGATCGCCCGGTTCACCGCTTCGACCTCTTCCCGGCGGATCCAGCCACGGCCGACCCCTGACTGATTGCTCACCAGAAAGAGCAGGAAGCCGGCAGCCTTGAGGCGGGCGAGGCTCTCCCTTGCTCCCTCGGCGAGGACGACCTTCTCCGGGTCCCCCAGGTAGGGGATGTTTTCGATCAGGGTGTCGTCCCGATCGAAAAAGACCGCCCTCCTTCTCATGGGAGCTTCGCGAGGTGTGCTCGCAGCTCTTCTGGAGAGACCGTTGCGGTCCCGAGCTTCCCGACCACGATGCCCGCCCCGAGATTCGCCAGCTTGGCGGCCTCGAGCGCCTCCGAGCCAGCGGCGAGCGCCAGCGAGAAAAGGCAGAGGGAGGTGTCTCCGGCCCCGGAGACATCGAAGACCTCGCGCGCCGCAGTGGGGATCCGCTGGCTGCGGCTCTGCTCGTCGAGCAGGAGCATGCCTTCCTCCCCGAGCGTGACGAGCAGGTGGAGGCATCCCCAGCGCTCTTGCAGCAGCCGGGCAGCCTTCTCGACCGAGGCGAGGTTCTCGTCGGGATCTTCGGTGCTGCTCAGCGCGAGTGCTTCCGAACGGTTCGGCTTGAGCACGCTCACCCCCTTCCAGGAAAGGCGGTTGTGGGTATGCGGATCCGCCGCCGTGAGCTTTCCAGACCGAACTCCCTCTTCCAGGATGAGGTCGACGACCTCCTGATCGAGCAGCCCCTTCGCGTAGTCTTCGACCAGGATCAAGTCGCATGCGGGGATCGCCTGCCGAAGGAAATCGAGCAGCTCTCCCCGGGCCGGAAAGGGCAAGGCGTCGCGGGTTTCGCGATCGACCCGGACGATCTGCTGCTGCCTTCCAAAGACCCGGGTCTTGACGGTCGTCGGCCGGCCGGGAATGCGCCAGATCCCGCCGACGTCGCAACCCGTCCGCTTCAAGGATCCGATCAGCTCCTCCCCCGGGAGATCGTCCCCGACGATCCCGCACAGGGTGACCTTGGGGGTAAATTCCAGGAGGTTTCGGGCGACGTTGGCCGCACCCCCCGGAAAGCGCGAGGAGCGCTGCACCTCGACCACAGGGACCGGGGCCTCCGGAGAGAGCCGGCGGACGCGCCCCCAAAGGAACTCATCGAGCATGAGGTCTCCAATCACCAGGGCCCGCAAGCTGCGGAAACGGGTCAGAAGCAGATCTAGTCGTTCAGGGGCGAGAGGCACGCACGCAACGGGTACCCTATCGTTCCTCTTCTGTCAAACGTCGTCTCCCGCCTTGCCCGAGCAGGCAGATCGGATGGACAAGCAAACGATCTTGCGCCGCCAGGAATTCTTCCCAAGGATAGAGGGCTATACCCCCCTGCGGGAAAGGAGAATCGACCATTGCCCACGATCGCCTATCTCGGTCCCGAGCATACCTTTTCCCATCTGGTCGCTCGGAAGAGGTTCCCGGATGGCCCGCTTCTGCCCTGCGTCTCGATCGCCGAGGTGGTCGCCTTCGCGCAGGCGGAGGAAGATCATCTGGGCCTCGTCCCGATCGAAAACTCCTCGGGCGGGATGATCCTGGAGACAGTCGATCTCCTTCTGGACGAAGCCCAGCCGCTCTTCATTCAGGAAGAGCTCTCTCTCCACGTCCGGCTGGCCCTGATCGGACGTTCCGGGGAGCAGCCCCGCATCGTCTATTCGCACTGGGCGCCCCTGGGTCATTGCCGACATTGGATCGAACGCCGGTTTCCTCGGGCCGAGCTGCGGGTTGCCGGAAGCACCTCCGAGGCCGCCCGCCTTTCGGCGAAGACGCCCGGAGCTGCCGCGCTGGCCACGCGCGAGGCGGCAGCGGCAGCCGGGCTTGCCGTGCTCCACTACCCGGTGGAAGAAGGGATCGTCAATCTGACCCAGTTTGTCCTCTTGGGCAGGAGCAAGCCCGCTCCCGGGGGCCGAGAGACGAGCCTCGTTTTCTCCCTGCCACAGGAGCCGGGAAGCCTCTGTTCGTTCCTGGAAGCGTTTCGCGCCGAAGGGATCAACCTGAAGCGGATCGTTTCCCGACCCGTGCCGGGGCAGCCGAACACCTACGTCTTCTTCGCCAGCTTGGAGGGCAGCGACCAAGAAGGTCCGATGGAGAGGGCGCTCAGGAAGGCCGAGGGGCGGGCGAGCCGGTGCCGGTCCCTGGGTTCTTATCCGGTCCTTGCCCCTTACGAGTCGTAGCGTCCGGCTCCTCTGCTCCGAGTCCGTTGGCCGGCTTGAGGAGATCTTCCCAAGGAGTGGTGAAGCTCTTGTCCGAGAGGAAGAAAGACGAAGGAGGGTCGGCCGCCTTTTCATCCTGGGGATGGCGAAGCCCTTTCCCGAGGGTCTGATCCTCCGGCTGGCTCTTTGCAATGCAAATGCGCGTCCCCCTGCCGATCAACTCGTAGAAGCGCTCGGCGTCTCTGCCGGTCAGGTGGAGGCAGCCGTGTGTTCCGGGAGAGGACCAGAGGAATCCTTCGTGAAAGCCGTAGCCGGGCAGGAACCCCACCCAGAAGGGCATCGGGTAGCCGACATACTTCCACCCGGGGTTCTTGTCGGGAGGTCCCCCGGCTTTTGTCCCTTCGACCGCCTGGTTCTCCTTGACCCAGAATCCATACTTGCCCGAGCGGCGCCGCGTGGCCTTGCCCCTGACACGAAATTGGCCCGTGGGCGTGGCATATCCGGGCTTGCCCGAGCAGGTCGGGGCGACCAGGAGCGGACGGTTGCCTTCCATCACGTAGACGACCCGATTTTCCAGAGAGACCTTGACGATCCGCTCGGGAGCAGCGGACGGATGGAGCCGATGGTGGGCGGCGGCGCTCCGGGAACGCGAGTGGGTCTTCCGAGCCCAGGCGGAAGGACCGGGGAGGAAGAGCGCGAGAGCCGGCAGCGACAGGGCAAGACCGAAAACGAGCCAACCACGCCCAAAAATACGCATCGTCGCGATGAGTCGAACTCTTCTATCGGATTCGGCGGCTCGGGAAAAGACCAAAAGGTCGATCGAGCCCGCTCGCCCGCTTCTGCCTCCTCAAAAAGGCGATTTCTCTATGTCTTCATAAAACATTTGCGTAACCTGAGCACTACCCGCAAGCCGACCTCCTCTTCGATTCGAAGGTTCCCGCAAGGTCAGCAAAGGACCGCATGCCACTCGACAACCCCTGGGTCTTCCTTGCGATCTGGATGGGAGCGGCCTTTCTTGCAGCCGTACTCGCGCTCCAGCTTCGGGTCTCGGTTGCGTTGATGGAGGTTCTGGTCGGAATCGGGCTGAGCCATTTCCTCGGAATGGAGCAACCGACCGAGTGGATGGTCTTTCTGGCGAGGATGGGAAGCGTGACGCTCGCCTTTCTTGCCGGGACGGAGATCGACCCCCGCTCGTTCCGGCACCACGCGGCCTCCAGCCTCATCATCGGCTTCCTCTCCTTTCTCTTGCCCTTCGGCCTCATCTATCTGCTGGCGCACTCCGTTCTCGGCTGGAGCTCCGCGCAGTCGATCATCGCCGGGATCGCCCTGGCGACCACATCGGTCGCGATCGTCTATACGACCGTGGTCGAAAAGGGGATGGAGTCGAGCCGCTTCGGTCAGCTGCTCCTGACGAGCTGCTTCGTAACCGACTTTGCTTCGGTCTTGGCCCTGGGCCTCTTCTTCACGCACTGGTCGACCCATTCGCTGCTTCTGCTCCTCGTCGCTCTTCTCCTGCTTCTGGCGCTGCCGCTTTCGCTCGGACCCCTGCTCCGCTGGCTGCGGCAAAGTCCGGTCAGCGAACCGGAAATCAAGTTCCTCTTCTTTATGCTCGCCCTTCTCGGAGCGCTCGCTTCGGTCGCGCAGACCGAGCCCGTGCTGCCCGCCTACATCGCCGGCGTCCTCGTCGCGAAATCCTTTGCCATCGATCGGCAACTGGTCTATCGGATGCGCTCGCTTGCGTATGGGCTGCTCACGCCTTTTTTTTTCATGAAGGCGGGCTTCCACATTTCGCTCCATGCGCTTCTCTACGGCGCGCTCCCCATCGGCCTGCTCTTCGGCGTGAAAATCCTGAGCAAGATGACCGCGGTCTGGCCAACGCTCCTGGCATTCCGGTTCTCGCGGCAGGAGGCTTGTTTCGGCTCCTTGCTGACCAGCGGCGGGCTCACCTTTGGCCTTATCGCCGCTCACTACGGCGTGGCAAACGGCATCTTGGGGAGGAGGCTCTACTCGGAGGTGACGATCTCCATTCTCCTGAGCACCCTGATCCCGGTGATCGGGGCGAGCCGGCTCTTCCCGCGGGTCGGCCCCGGGGGAAAGGAGGGCGAGCGCGAGATTGCCAAGCCCGGGGAGTTCGAGGAGGAGGGGTGAGCTCCGGAGCAAATGGCTGGGAAGACTATTTGGCTGGCGGTCGCCCGGGATCGTGGTTTATCTAGTGCGCGGCGGGCTTGCGGGCTGACTGATCAACCGCACCCGGAAAGAAGGGAACACGCTTGGGAAGGAGTTGCCATGCCTGATCGCACGCTCATCCGGAGGCTGCGCCTCGCCTCGCTGCTCGAGGGCTTCACCTTGCTTTTGCTCCTCTTCGTGGCCGTTCCCGCCAAGCACCTTTTCGGCCATCCAATGGCCGTCCGGGTTGTCGGCTCGGTTCATGGCCTCTTTTTCCTCTTCTTTCTCTGGAGCCTGATTGCGGCTGCTTCCGCTGGAGGCTGGTCTCGCGGTGAGCTTGTGCGCATCTTCATCGGGGCCTTCATCCCCTTCGGCGTCTTTCTCAACGCTCCTCTGCTCAAGCAGAAGGAGCTGGTCGTGACCGTCAGCGAACCGAGGGGGGAGGGCCGTTGACCTACCTCTGGCTCAAGGCCCTGCACGTTGCGTCGGTCCTCGTCTGGGTCGGCGGCCTCTTCACGCAGTCGATCGTGCTCGCTGCCGCAGCACGGACGGGCCTGGATTCCTCTTCCCGCGCGCTGGTCGCCTCGATCCGCTCGTGGGACGGTCGGGTGGTCCTGCCCGCACTGATCCTGACCTGGGTGCTCGGGATCGTGCTGGGCGTCCTCAGCGGAAGCTTTCGGACGGGGTGGCTTTCGGCCAAGCTCGTCTTCGTGATTGTCCTCTCGGGCCTGCATGGGATGCAGGCCGGGATGCTTCGCCGCGCGTCGTCCCATCCCGAGGCGCGGATTGCCGGGTTCGTGCGCTGGTTGCCCGGGCTGATTGCCCTGTCGGTGCTCGCGATTGCGATCCTTGTCGTCGTGAAGCCGGGATAAGCAGAACCGCGACCGGCCACGCGGCTTTCCGATCTCCTTTCCCCTTCCCCGATTACCCTTGCGACGGTGGGGGAGGGTATTCGCTAGGGACGACGTGAGTCCCGGAGAGGCGATCGACGAACCGGTAGTAGATCCAAAGGGCTGACGGGATGCTCAGCAGCAAAAGACCCCAGTGAAGGAGCGACGGAAGCTTGGCTCCCGAAAGAAAGAGCGGCCAGAGCGTCAGGATTGCCCCTGCGATCCGGCAGAGGTGGCGGAGGGTGGCACGCACCAAGGTCACCGGTTCTCCCTCGGCGGTATAGACGCGAAGGTTGAGCCAGGTCTTTCCCTGCGTGGCGCCATGCGAGCTCCGCTCCAAGAGAGCGAAATAGGCCCAGGGGCCGAGGATAAAGGCCGCCGGCATGCCGATCGCCCGGAAGGTAGCGATCGCCTCATGATGGTGGGAGAGGTAGAAGGTCGCAGCGAAGCCTTCGAGCTGAAAGAGCACGAGGGCCACGAAGTAGGCACCGAAGGCATCGATCAGGTCGGCCGTGATTCTCCGCCGCCAGTAGTACCGAACCATGCCGTCTCCCCGCGGACCCGCATTTTCCATACAGCAAAAAAGTTTACCCCGTGCGCGCTTCGAATGCCAGAGAGGAGTTTGGGCTTTTTGGTGCCTTTGGCCGGCAACGCAACGTCAACGCTCGACTCGGATGCGATAGGTTGCGGGAGCGCCATTGGGAGGATCCGGTCATGAAGCAGGAGAGAGGGGAGAAGCCCCCCCGGGTGAAGCTTCGTGAGCATCGCAACCGGCTGCGCGCTCAGGGACGGCGGCCGATCCAGGTTTGGGTGCCGGACGTGCGGGCATCGTCCTTCCGGGTGGAGGCGCACCGGCAGTCGCCTGCCGTGGCGGCGGGCGCCCATGCGGCCGAGGACCAGGCGTTCATCGACGCAGCGTCTGACGAGGACGATGAATGAGGCGGGGAGAGGTCTGTACCGTTTCCGGCGACAAGGATGATGCGGGCAAGCCGCTCCCTGTGGTCATCGTGCAGGACGGCCCATTCGATGGGACAGAATCGAGGTTGGGGGATGGCAAGAAGCCTGTTTGGGGCACGG
Organism: Methylacidimicrobium sp. B4; assembly: GCF_017310545.1. Lineage (NCBI taxonomy): Bacteria > Pseudomonadati > Verrucomicrobiota > Methylacidimicrobium > Methylacidimicrobium sp. B4. The sequence continues at coordinate 493,177 of NZ_CP066203.1, read as the reverse complement.
GGTTCGGCCGGTGGAGCTTCCCTGGCGCGAGAGCGGGGGGGGTTACCCTCCCGAGGGAGGCGGTCATTGGGATGCTTTCCCGGGAGATATCGGTTTCCGCAATGGCCGAGAGGCTCGAGGAGCAGGATCCCCGGCTCTGGCGCGTCGTGGGGCATTACGGGGAAAAGGGCTACCGGCAAGAAGCGGGGAGCGAGGTCACGAGGATCCCCACGAGCTTCGCTGGTGGCTCCGGTGGGTCCACCTCAGGCGGCTTGCTCCCTTCCAAGATTCCCTAAAACGATGCAGGAAGACCTCGAGGAATCCTCTCCCTTCTTCCGAATCAGATCACCAACGGAACCCGCGAAGCGACCCACCGGCGGATCCAGCTTGCCCAAAGGATGGCCAGAGGCTGTCGGAGCTTCCGCCACCTGAGAATTGCCGCGTTCCTCAAGGCCGGAACGTTGCGGCGCGGATCTTTCGGCCGTGCCCACTGGAAACAGCGAAGAGGCAAGATCGATCACGGTGAACCGCCCCGGGATTGCAATATGAGTTATAGTGCGGTACATATACTCATAAGTAGAGAGGCGGGTTGATCGTTGGCTTTCGGGATGAATGGTTGCGGGCCTTCTTCGTGGACGACGCCCAATCCCGCAACATCCCATCCGACCTGGAAGCCAGGTTGTTCCGCAAGCTCCAGATGATCGACGACGCCACGACCGATCACGACTTGCGTGTGCCGCCCAGCAACCATTTCGAGAAGCTGAAAGGCAATCTGGCAGGCCTCCACTCGATCCGCGTCAGCAAGCAATACCGGCTGGTCTTTCGCTCGGATGGTGAACGCGGCGAGGCCGACGGCATCTATCTGGACGATCACAGCTACCGATGAGAGCGAGGCAAATCATGCTGACCACCAAGCGCAAGCCGGCGAGCGTCGGCGAGATACTGACTGAAGAGTTCATGGAGCCGATGGGGCTGACGCAGGGAGCGCTCGCCGAGGCGATGGGCGTCCAGCGCAAACACGTCAACGAATTGTGCAGCAACCGCAGGAACGTGACGGCCGCGACGGCGCTGATCCTGGCCCGTGTGTTCGGCAATAGCCCCGACTTCTGGCTCAACGTGCAGCGACGCAACGATCTTTGGGAGGTGATGAACACACCCAAGGAGCGCGCAAGGGTCGAGCGCGCGCGCCCCGTGAAGAAGGCTGCCTGAGCGGGACCATGCGGCCCGATGGTGCGGGCCGGGGCCATGATTCGAGAAGGAGAGATCGCCCATGACCGTGCCGCTACGCGCCGCCCTCTATCTGCGCGTCTCGACGGCGCGGCAGGCCGAGCATGACGTGTCGATCCCCGACCAGAAGCGCCCGGGCGAAGCCTATTGCGCCTCGCGCGGCTATCAACGCGTTGAGACCTATGTGGAGCCGGGCGCATCGGCCACGAACGACCGCAGACCCGAGTTCCAACGCATGATCGAGGCGGGCACATCCAAGCCCGCGCCGTTCGACGTGGTGGTGGTCCACAGCTTCTCACACTTTTTTCGCGACCATTTCGAACTGGAGTTCTACGTCCGCAAGCTGGCGAAGATTGGCGTCAAGCTCGTCTCCATTACTCAGGAGATGGGCGACGACCCCATGCACGTCATGATGCGGCAGATCATGGCGCTCTTCGATGAATATCAGTCGAAGGAGAACGCCAAGCACGTCATGCGGGCCTTGAAGGAAAACGCCCGGCAAGGCTTCCGGAACGGCTCGCTTCCCCCCATCGGCTATCGCGCCGTCGCGGCCGAGCAGCGCGGGGCCAAGACCAAGAAGAAGCTGGAGATCGACCTGTTGCACGGCGGCACCGTGCGGCTGATCGATCGCCTCGCGCTGGAAGGCGATGACGCGCTTGGCCAGATGGGCGTGAAGAACATCGTCGGCTACCTCAACAGCCGCCGCATCTTCACCCGTGACGGCGGGCGCTGGGGCATCGTTGACATCCTCCCCGGCCTAAATTCCGGAGATTCCTACGGCGCTCAATCCGGGCTTAAACCGGAATGAGCCGCTTCGGTGGGTTCCTGCTGCTGGCGGCTCGATGCCGCTCACTTCACAGGCGATCCGGGCGTGTCCCGCCCTTAAAACATGGATCGCGCCGACCAAATCGGCGTTTTCCTCAAAACCGCACTCCACGCACTCGAACCGGGCTTGCGTCCGACGGTTGTCCGCCGACCCATGGCCGCAACACGGACAAGCCCGGCTCGTGTTCCGCGGCGGCACGACCAGAAGGCGGCCGCCTCTCCACTCCATCTTGTACTCCAGCTGCCGCCGGAACTCGAACCAGCCTTGGTCGAGGATGGACTTGTTCAGTCCAGACTTGGCCCGAACGTTTCTTCCCGGTGCATCCGCCGTGCCCGAAGCCGACTGGGACATGTTCCGCACCTGCAACTCCTCAATGCACGCCATCGCGTGGTTTTTGCTGATCGTGGTCGTGACTTTGTGCAGGGAGTCGCGGCGGGCATTGCCGATGCGGGAATGAATCTTCTGGATTCGGGCCTTGGCCTTCTTCCAGTTGTTGCTGAACTTGACCTTGCGGCTCATGGCCTGCTGCGCCTTGCGCAGGGCGGTTTCATGCCGCTTGAAGCTGTTGAGCGGCGCATAGAACGTGCCATCCGAAAGCGTGGCGAACCGCGCCACGCCCATGTCGATGCCGACCGCGCCGCCCTTCGGGATGGGTTGCTCGACTTCGCGCTCGGCCAGGATGCTCGCGTGCCACTTGCCGCAGGACTGGCTGACGGTGACGCTCCTCACTTCTCCCAACACGTCCCGGCTGAGGCGATAGCGCAGCCAGCCGAGCTTGGGCAGGAACAGGCGGCCATTCGCCTGGTCGAGCTTGATCTGCTTCGGGTCGGGGTAACGGAAGCGATCCGACTGGCCCTTCCTCTTGAAGCGCGGGAAGTCGGCCCGCTTGGCAAAAAAGTTACTGTAGGCCCGCTCCAAGTCCTTGAGCGCCTGTGGCAAGGGATGAACGGGCGCATCGGCCAGCCAAGGCGCGACACGCCCGGAAGGCATGGGATCGCCGTTACGCCATTTCGTAAGCTCCTTGCACAGCCCGGCGTAACCGAGCCTCTTCTCTCCGGCATCGTAACGCGCCATCTGCAAGTTCAACGCCTCGTTGAACACAACCCGACACGAGCCAGCGAAGCGGCGCATTTGCCGCTCTTGCTGGCCGTCTGGCCGCAGTTGAAACCTGAAGGCTTGCAGCCGCCGCATGCGCTCAATCATACGGGTGTATCATGATGGATGCAAACGTTCCCTGGTCTCCGTGGAATGTCCAGTGACGAGTCCATCCAGCAACAGACACCCAGCCAAAGCCAAGGACGACCGCGCTATCCTTCCCCGCCCGGAAGGACGGGGCTTGTCGCACACCCGGTCAGGTTCACCGCATCCTGACGCGCCGCACCTATATGGGCGAGCACGAGTTCAACAAGCGATCCAAGGCCAAAAAGTTGAAGCCGGTCAGCGAGATCGTCACGGTTCCGGGCCCGCCGATCATCGACCGCGAGACCTTCGACACCGTGCAGGCGCTGCTCCCGACGCTCGTGGCGAAAAGCGGGGTAAACGTAGTGCCCACTCAGGGACTGAAGTGGCGGACAGGGAGGGATTCGAACCCTCGGGCCGTTTTTGACGGCCACACGCTTTCCAGGCGTGCCCAATCAACCGCTCTGGCACCTGTCCTCAGGGGAACAAACGAGAGAACTGCGGCGATCGACCCATGGCAAGGAGATTTTGAGAGGGGTCGGAGCTCGTCAATACATTCCGCCGCTGCCCATCGAGGCACCGCCGTAGGCCCCCGTTCCGGCTTGCTCCGGCCCCTTTTCCAGGTCGGAGAGACGGATAAAGCCGCGGACTCCCCGGGTCGTTTCGACGCGAGCATAGGCGCCCGCCGATTGAAGGATCTTTACCCGGGTTCCCTTATCGAGGTAGGTGTCGGGCACTTCCTGACCTGGGCCCTGGTAATAGAGCGGGGCGTCGTTCCGGGTGACGAGGTCGTAGCCCCCGATGACCGTTGCGCATCCCGAAAGGCTCAGGAGGAGGGCGCAGGCCAAGCTACCAAAGGCGAAAAAGGCGAAAGCGCGCGGTAGAAAGCGAGCGAAGGAAAGGTTCACGAAGGCAGGTATTCCCGTGGATCGGTGATTCGTCCGGTCAGCGCGGAGGCGGCGACGGTGTAGGGGGAAGCCAGGTAGACCTTGGATTCCTTGTGGCCCATCCGTCCCGGAAAGTTCCGGTTGGTCGCCGAAATGCAGACCATCGGCCGGTCGAGCCGCCCGAAGGTGTCCATGGGTCCGCCCAGGCAGGCGGCGCACGAGGCGTTCTCGGTGAGGCGGACGCCGGCGGAGCTCAGGATCTCCCAGACGCTCTTCCCACCGATCTGTTGCTGGTGGAGCGCGGCCGCGACATTCGGCGTGGCGGGGACGGCGAAGGTCTCCACCGCCACCTGCCTGCCCTCGAGGATCTGTGCAAAGGCGAGAAAGTCGGAGAGCTTTCCGCCCGTGCAGGAGCCGAGGTAGGCGCGGTCGATCCGCACCGAGGAGAGACGCTCCGCGAGCTCCCGGTTGCCGGGGTTGGGCGGTTGGGCGACGGTCGGCTCAAGGGTAGAAAGATCGATGGTCTGCTCGGAGAGAACACGTGCTCCCGGATCGGGTTCCACCGGTGCGAATGTCGGATAGGTGCCGTTGCGTGTGCAGCTTTGCCGCACGAAATCGAGGGTCTTCTCGTCGGCGGGAAAGATGCCGTTCTTGCCCCCCGCCTCGATCGCCATGTTCGCGATGGTCATCCGGTCCTCGATCGAAAGGCTGGCGACCCCGGGGCCGTCGAACTCCATGGCGCAGTAAGTCGCCCCATCGAATCCCATCCGCCCGATGATCTCAAGAATCACGTCCTTCGCCATGACTCCCTTGGGAAGCGCGCCTTCCAGGCGGAAGCGCAGGGTGGGGGGGACCTTGAGGAGCAGTTTCCCCGTACCCAGGACGAAGCCGGCATCAGTGTTCCCGATGCCGGTGGCAAAAAGGTTGAAGGCCCCGGCGGTGCAGGTGTGGCTGTCGGTGCCCAGGAAGATCTCCCCCGGCCGGACGTGGCCGCGCTCGGGAGCGGCGGCATGGCAGACGCCTCCGTAGCGATCGCCGTACTGGCGGGCCAGAGGGCCTCGAGAGGGGTCGAACTGCCAGTGCCCGGTCGCGTCATCGATCACGTCGTAGAAGTAGGGCAGCTGCTGCTCGCGGGCGAATTCGCGCAGGAGGTCGACGTTGCGGTTCGACTGGGAATCGGAAGTGAAGATGTAATGATCGGGGATGATGACGACCTTGCGCGGGTCCCAGACCCGAGCCGATTTGCCGAATTCCCGCCGAAAGACGCCGATGGTTCCCGGGCCACAGATGTCATGGGTAAGGAGCAGGTCGACGCTCACCCAGATGTTGTCTCCAGGAGAAACCGTCCTTTTTCCGCTGGCTCGGGCGAGAAGTTGTTCGGTGAGGGTCATGGTCGAGTGGGCTACTCTACTCGCTCGTCCCACCCCTTGTCAAAGAAGGGAATGAGACGAGAATGCCTCATCCCTCGATCGCGTGCACAAGCTCGGCGAGCGTCGGTCCGATCGAGATCGGCTTGGGAGCGGCGACACGCGCGGCCATGTCCGGATCCTTGAGTCCGTGGCCGGTCAAGGTGATGACGATGTGGCTCCCGGGGGGGATGCGCCCCTGCGCGGCCACCTTGCGAAGTCCCGCCACTCCCGCCGCGGAAGCGGGTTCGACGAAGAGGCCCTCCTCCCGGGCGAGGAATTGATAGGCATCGAGGATCTCGTCGTCGGTGACCGAGCCGAACCATCCGCCCGAGTCGCTTGCCGCGGCGAGGGCTCCCTTCCAGCTCGCAGGGTTGCCAATGCGGATCGCCGAAGCGACGGTCTGCGGATCGGGGATGACTCGTCCCTCCACGATCGGAGCCGCTCCCGCCGCCTGAAAGCCGACCATCCGCGGCAACCGTGCAATTCTCCCCGCATCCGCGTACTCCCGGTAGCCCTTCCAGTAGGCCGTGATGTTGCCCGCGTTGCCGACGGGCAGGAAGTGGAAGTCGGGAGCGTCACCCAGGGTGTCGGAGATTTCGAAGGCGGCCGTCTTCTGGCCTTCGATCCGGAAGGGGTTGACTGAGTTGACGAGCTCGATCTCAGGCCGCTGCCGCACGAGCTCCTGCGCCATCCGCATCGCATTGTCGAAGGGGCCGGAAATCGAAACGATCGTGGCTCCGTGCATCGCGGCCTGTGCGAGCTTCCCACGGGCGATGCTCCCCTCGGGAAGGAGGACGATGCAGCGGAGACCGGAGCGGGCCGCATAGGCGGCCGCCGACGCCGCCGTGTTGCCGGTGCTGGCACAGAGGCAGACGCGAGCCTTCCGCGCCAGGGCCCGGGCGAACGCCACGACCATGCCGCGGTCCTTGAACGAGCCGGTCGGGTTGAGGCCTTCGTACTTGAAGAAGATGGCGAGGTTTCCCGGCAGGCTCCTCTGCAGCGCCACGGAAGGGACGAGCGGGGTATTGCCCTCCAGGAGGGTACAATCGGGGGTTCCCTCCGGGAGCGCAAGGCGATCCCGATACGCTGCGATCACACCCGCCCATGGCCTCATGAGGCTTGTTCCTCTTCCGGGTCGAGATCTTCCACGCGCAGGAGAATCGCCGGCTCTTTCACGGTGGGAAGGGTTTCGATGATCCGGCAGGCCCGCTGCACGTCGGCTTCCCGGGAGCGATGGAGCAGGACGATGAGCGGGACGGTTTCTCCTCGATGCCCTTCGGGCTGGATGACCGAGGAGATGCTGATCTTCTCCGCGGCGAAGACGCGAGCGATCTCAGCCAGGACGCCAGGCCGATCTTCCACAAGAAAGCGAACGTAGTAACGGGAAAAGATCCGCGCCATCGGTCGCAGCGAGAGTGCAGCCTGCCAGACCGAGGAAGCGGCAACCTCCCGGACGGTGGCCTCCCCCGAGGCGAGGGATGCAAGATCACTCAGGACAGCGCTCGACGTGGGGTCCCCGCCCGCTCCGCGGCCGTAGAAGAGGGTTTCGCCGACCACGTCTCCCCAGACGGCAACCGCGTTGAAGACGCCGCTCACCGAGCTCAGGAGGTGGCCTTTTCGGAGGAGGGTCGGATGAACGCGCACCTCGATCTCGCCGCTCGTCGCGTGACTGCGGAGGATCGCAAGGAGCTTCAGGCTGTATCCGAGCTCCTGAGCAAAATGGAGGTCGAGCGGGTCGATGTGCTGGATCCCTTCGGTATGAACCTCTTCGAGCCGCGGCCAGAAGCCGTAGGCAAGAGCCGAGAGCAGGACCGCTTTGTGGGCGGTGTCATGACCGGCGACGTCGAGGCTCTCGTCGGCTTCCGCGTAGCCGAGCTCCTTCGCCTCCCGAAGCGCTTCCCGGTACGGAAGACCGCGGGAGGCCATGGCGGAAAGGAGGTAATTGCAGGTCCCGTTGATGATGCCGTGAAGGGAAAGGATCTCATTGGCGATCAATCCCTCCCTCAGTGCCAAGAGCAGAGGGATGCCGCCAGCGACGCTCGCCTCGAAGAGAAGGCGCCTGCCCCGTTCGGCGGCGAGGGTGGTGAGCTCCTTTCCCCGTTCCGCCAGGAGTGCCTTGTTTGCGGTGACCACATCCTTTCCGTGGGAGAGGCTTTCCCGGATGACTTCGGCGGCGATCCCGGTCCCCCCGATGAGCTCGACCACGACGTCCAAGGAAGGGTCGAGCGCCAGATCCCGCCAGTCGCTGGTCCACTGGGAATCGGGAACGCCGGCTGTTCGAGCCCGTTCGCGGTCCTTCTCCGCTACCTTTTCGATGCGGAGCGCTTTCCCGCAGCGCCGGAAGAGGAGCTCTTCCTGAGAGCGAAGATTTTTCCAGACGCTGGTTCCGACTGTCCCCAGTCCGACCAGGCCGATCCGCAGCGCATTCATGGGCGGCCTGAATGGGAGAGAGGTTCGAAGCCGTCGGCTCCTGTCCCGATCCGCTTTTCCAGCTCCCGGAGCCGATGCCAGATTTCGGGGAGTCGGAGATAGAGGGCTTCCAGCCGGAGGGCGTCGTTCGCAGGCCGCCCATGGCGGCCCGAGAGAACCGCTCCGGGGGGCACGTCCTTGGTGATGCCCGATTGGGCGGTGATGACCGCACCGTCGCCGATATGGAGATGGCCCGCGAGGCCGACTTGGCCGGCGAGCGTGACGCGCGATCCGAGGGTCGTGCTGCCGGAAATGCCCGTCTGGGCAACAATCAGGCAGTGAGGTCCCAGGACGACGTTATGGGCGACCTGGACGAGATTGTCGATCTTGCAGCCTTCCTGGATCCAGGTCTTGCCGAAGCGTCCCCGGTCAATCGTGGCATTCGCCCCGACCTCGACGTCGTCGTCGAGCTGAACCGTTCCGATCTGCGGAATCTTCCGATGGCGGCCGCCGGAAAATTCGTAGCCAAAGCCGTCGGAGCCGATCACGGCACCACAATGGAGGATCACGCGCTTGCCAATCCTGCACCGCTCGCGGACGACGACGCGGGGGTGGAGGAAGCACTGCTCTCCCAGGACGGTCTCGGCACCGATAAAGCAACCGGCGCCGATGATGGTGCCCGCACCCGCATGCACACCGGCTTCGAGGACGGCTTGGGGGCCGACGTGGACCCCCGGCCCGAGCCAGGCTTCAGGTGCGACCACCGCCGTCGGATGGACGCCCGGCGGATACGGAATCGGAGGGGGAGCGAAGAGCGCGACCACCTTGGAAAAGGCCAGGGAGGGTGACTCGACGCGAACCAAGGCGCACGGGAAGTCTCCGGAAAGATCCCGCTTCACCAGGAGCGCCGATGCCTTGGTCTGGCGTGCCGCCTTCTCGTACCTGGGGTTTGCGTAGAAGGAGATCTCGCCCTCTTCCGCCGACTCCAGGGAGGCGACTCCCCGGATGGCCGTCTTTCTTTCCCCGTGGACTTCGCCGTCAACCAGGTCGGCCAATTCTCCCAGCAGGAAAGATGCCACTCCGAGCCTCGGTCATGGATGGGCGGAGGCCGCCTTGGGGGCCGCCCCCTTGGTCGCGTTGATCGCCCGAACGACCTCCTCGGTGATGTCAGGAAGATCCTGGGAATAGAGGAGTACCGGAGTGCCATTGAGGCTCCGGCCGGTCTTGTCGATCACCAGGGTATACTTGTCCTTGGCTCCGACATCGACGACGATCTTGGTAATTTCGTCGATGAGCCCCTGCCGGATGCGCTGCGAACGCTCTTCGAGCTCGCGGCCGCGGGTGGTGCGAAACTCCTGAATCGCCCGCTGCAGGTTTTGCACCTCCTGCACCTTGGCCTGGAAGGCCTTCAGCCTCTCCTGGCGTGCCGCCTCGGAAAGGGTCTTGTCCTGGGCGCCGTCCTGGAGCTTCTGGGCCTCTTCGGCAATCTTCCGGTAGTCGTTGGTCCGCTCTTGGTCTTCCTTCTTGAACGTGGCTACGCGGGCTTGGAGCTCCGCCTCCGCGTCCTTCGTCTTGTAGTATTCGCTAAAGGCTTTTTGGAAGTCGAAGGTAGCAATCTTGAGTTGTTGCGCACCGGCAAGCGATGCGGAAAGAAGCAGAGCCGATAAGAAGAGCAATCCTGGTTTCATGTTGCGTCCTGCAAAGTAGTTAAAACGAGTAACCGACGTCAAAGTAAAATCGTCCGGTCTGGTTGAGCCAGGATGTGTAAATGTAGGGAATCGCGTAGTCGAGGCGCAGGGGACCGATCGGCAGGTAGAGGCGGAGACCCAAGCCTGCATCAGCGACGACGTTGATTCCTTCCCCGGCGATGATGCCGGGGACGTTCGGTGTCGGGTTGGGGCCGATCAGCGAACCCGCGTTGAAGCCGATGTCGGTAAAGGTCGCCAGGCGCACGCGGTCGACCAGGGGAATCGTAAGCTCGAGGTTGGTGAAGGCCATCGTCTGGCCGCCGATCGGGAAGTCGTACGGGAGATAGTTCGGGCCGACGAGCGCATAGTCGAAGCCCCGGAGGCTCCGGGGGCCGCCCAGGAAGTAGCTGTCGTAGAGTGGGACGAAGGTGCTGCTGCCGTACTGCTGCACCATTCCCGCGTTGAGGTGGGACCAGAAGATGACGTCGAAGGGGAGGCTCTCGTAGTGGGAGATGTTGATCTGCGCCTTGTAGATGTCGGTTTGCCCAAGGAGCGGCCCTCCGGCGCCCAGGACGTTGAAGTCGATCATCGTGCCGTGGCGGGTAATGGTCACGCTGTCCCGGCTATCATAGATCAAGTCGATCGAGACGTCGCTCTGGCTGCGCGAACCATTGTTTTGCGCATAGACGGGAACCTGCGCAATCTGCGGCAGCATGCCCCAGAGGGTGTAGTCGGTCAGATCGTAGCGGGTCGAGAGGGTGACCCATTGGTTGAGCCGCTTGGCCGCGCGCAGGTCGAAGCCCATGTTGGTCATGTTGAAGCCCTGGTAGAACTGCATGTAGCTGTACTGGTTGAAGAAAAGGTCGCCGCCGACGGCGATCGGCTTGTCCATGAACCAGGGCTCGGTAAACGACATGAGGAAGGTCTCCATGAAGATGCCCAGCTGGGCGCGGACGCGGAACTTCTGCCCTGCTCCAGTGAAGGAAGGCGGATTGGCGATGTCGAAGTTGCCCTGGTTGAGCTCGACGAATCCCATGAGGCTTTCGATCGTGCTGTAGCCAAGCCCGAAGCTCAGGTTGCCGGTATGCTTTTCCTGGAGGGTGATCACCATGTTCTTCCGGTTGGGAACGTTGGTGTCCTGAGGGTTGATCTCGACCTTCTCGAAATAGCCCAGGTTTTCGAGCCGCTTGCGGCTCGCATCGACCTGGACGCTGTTGTAGACGTCCCCTGGCTGGACGGCGAGCTCGCGCCGGATCACCTTGTCCTTGGTGACCGTATTGCCCTGGATGACGATCTTGTCTACATAGGCCTGGCTCCCCTCGGCGATCTTGAAGAGCAGGTCGATCTTGCCGCTTTCCACGTTGGGCAGCCGCTCGGGCCGGATCTCGGCGTCGATGTAGCCCCGCTGGCCATAATAGTCGCGCAGGTCCTTGATGTCGTCGTCGAGTCCCTTCGGGGAAAAGATCGAGCCTTCGGCCATCTTGATCGACGAGAGGATGTCGCCGTTGGAATAGATCTGGTTGCCCGAAAGCTGGATCGTGCCCACGTGATATTGGACCCCTTCGTGGATCGCGATCGTGATGGTCGTCTGGTCCTTGGTGGGATGCTCGATCTTGACGTCGCGGATGCTCATGTCGATGTAGCCGTGGTTCTGGTAGAACTCCTTGAGCTTCCGCAGATCCTCCTGGAACTGCTCCTCCTTGAGGAGACCCGACTTGTTGAAGAAGGAGAGCAAGTTCTTTTTCTTGGTCTTGAACTGCTTCTGCAGCTCCTTCGCGGGAAAGCTATTGTTGCCGACGAAGTTCATCAGGGTGATGAAGCGCTTCTCCCCTTCCGCGATCAGCATGGTGACCACGGCACGCCCGAACTCCTCGTTCACGTCGATCTTGTAGTTGACCTGCGCATCGCCGTAGCCGTGGTTCTGGTAGTATTCCTTGATCTTTTCCGCGTCGGCCGAAATCTGGAACTCACTCAAGGGGTCGCCGACCTTGGCTTTCATCTGGTGCCGGATCGTCTCGGTCTTGATTCCGGCAGAACCCTTGATCACGATCTCCTTGATGAGCGGCTTGGGCTGGACAACCACGAGGACCTTGACCCCGTCTCCCAAGGGCTCGCTCGTGATCCGCAAGTTGGTGAAGAGGCCGGTGGCGTAGAGGTTGCGCACATCTTCCTCGACCGTGGTGGCGACATACGGCTGGCCGACCGTGGTATGCATGTTGGAGAGGATCATGCTCCGGTTGACCGACTTCGGCCCCACGTAGACGACCTCGATCTCCTTCACGGGCGGCCCGGATGCCTGCGCTCCGGATGCGCTCGGCGGGGCGATGACCTTCTTCGTCCGCTGCCTTGGCGCAGGAGCAGCGGGTGCCGGTGGCTGCTCTTCGGAGGGTGCGACCGGCTGGGCAACCGGTGGGGAGGGTTCTTCGGAGGGAAGAGGAGGCGGAGCGAGCCGGGGAGCGGTGGGCACGACGGGTTCCACCGGCTGCGTTTCTGCGGGCGCGGGGGCCGCTGGCTGCGTCTGGCTCGGCACGGCAGCGGCGGGTGCCGGTGGCTGGTCAAGGAGAGCCGGAGATCCCTTGGGAGCGGTTTCCAGAGGAAGGAGCGGCTGGCTCCCCATCGCCGGACCGTCTTGAGAGGTCGAAGGGCTTGCCTCGCCGCCCTCCGATGCGCTGGTTTGGGGATGGGCTTCCTGTCCCCCCAGCCAGAAGGCGAGGGTCAGGAGGAAGGACGTCAGGAAGGAGGACCGACCGAGCGGCCACCAGGGCGGGAACCGGATTGCTCGCTTCACGCGCGGGTGTGGCTTGGTCGGACGAACTCTCCTCCCGGTCCCCTCGTGCCCAGGACGCGCCTCTTACTCAGAGGCGGAGGAAGCGCGCTCTTCCTCCTCCGAAGCGGGCGAAGACTTGGTCTTCTTCGTCGCCGGCTTCTTGCGCGTCTCGGCCTTGGTCTTCGTCTCCTTTCCCTTGGCTTTGTCCGTCGGAGGCACTAGCTCCACATGGAGCTGCGCGGTGACATCCGGATGGAGATCGACCGAAAGGTTGTAGACCCGCAACTCCTTCAGCGGGCGCTCCATGCGGATCTTTTTCCGGTCAATTTCGATCCCCTCTTCCTTTAGGCGATCGGCGACATTCTGAGCGGTGACCGCACCGAAGACCTTCTCTTGCTCCTCCGTGCCTGAGGCCAGGGTAAAGAGCAGCTTGAGCTTTTGCAGGCGGGATGCCAGCTCCTGAGCCGCCTGGAACTCGGCCGCTTCTCTCTCGGCCCGCCGCTTGCGCAAGAGCTCAATGTGGTGCTTGGTCGCCATGGTCGCGATGGTTGCCATATGCTTGGGCAGCAAAAAATTGCGCGCATAACCGCTTTTGACCTTGACCAGGTCGCCTTCCGCTCCCAGGCCGTTGATTCTCGTGTGCAGAAGCACTTCTACCAGCATTGCTCTTTCTCCCTTGGTTGGTTTCTGAAATTGGAACGCGTGCCGCCCAGGCTCAAAAAGGGACGTCGTCCGGTTCGCCAGCGCTCTCTTCGGATGGCCGGGCTGCTTCTCCCGCCTCGCGGGGACGTCCCGGCTCTTCTCCGGAAGGGTGGTTCCCGGTGGACTTGCCGCGTCCGAGAAATTGAACCCGCTCGGCGCGGACCCGGATGCGGTTTCGCTTCTCCCCTTCCTTGGTTTCCCACTGGTCGAACTGGAGCCGGCCCTCGACGAAGACTGGCGAGCCACGCTGCAGGTACTCCTTGGCCGTCTCCGCCTGGCGTCCCCAGGCGACGACGTCGACGAAGCAGGTCTCCTCCTTTACCTGTCCATCCTGGCCACGAATCGCTGTGTTGACCGCCAGGGATAGATCTCCGACGGCGGTACCCTTGGGGGTGTAGCGCACCTCTGGATCCCGGGTCAGATTCCCGATCAGAAAGACGCGATTGAGGTCGGCCATGGGAGGTCCTCTCTCTAGGCCGCCGAAGCGGCTGTCTCGGGAGCCTGCTTCCTCCGAAGGTAGAATTGACGAAGCAGGAAGGGGTGACTCTTTTGTGCCTCGGCAAGGGCGTCGATGCGGCTCGGCTCGAGCGAGAAGATCAGGTTGACGTAATAGCCGGACTCGATCCGCTGGGCGACGCGCTCGAAGCGCCGCCGGTCCATCTTCTGGCAGCCAAGCAGCTCGCCTTCCTCGGAACGAAGCGTTGATTCGAGGGCTTCGATCGCTTCCTTCACGTTTTCGTCCTTCCCTTGCACATTCAAGATATACAATCCGTCGTAAATCGCTTTCATGATCGTTCCGATCGCCTTTCTTCGAAGACGTTGTGGTGGGTTACGCGTTGAACCGGCTCATCGCTACCTCAATGCCGTACTCCTGACAACACTCAAATGCATCAACGGCCTGCTCGACCATCGCTTCGAGCCCGGAGAGCTCCTCGTCCCGGAAGCGGGCGAGCACAAAATCCGCCAGGTCGATGCCGGGGGGCAGGGGGCCGATGCCGCAACGTAGCCTCCCGAAGCCCTCTGTCCCGAGGGAAGACGCCACCGAGAGCAGGCCACGATGCCCGCCGGATGAGCCGCCGGGGCGCAGGCGTAGCTTGCCGAGCGGGAGGGTGATGTCGTCAACGACCACGAAGATCTCCTCGGGCTTCTTCCCTAGCCTTTGTAGGAAGTTACGCACGACTACCCCACTTTCGTTCATATACCGGAGGGGAGAGATCAAAAGCTCCCGCTTGCCATGGGCGACGAAGGCCGGTCCCCAGCGTTCGGGACGCCAGGAAAGCTTCCAGCGTCGGGCGATCGCCTCGAGCACCATGAGGCCGACGTTGTGCCGTGTGCCGACATACTCCGGTCCAGGGTTGCCCAATCCGAAAATCAGAGAAAACACCGTCTCGTGTTCTCGGTTCGGCTCGCGGCAAGGACGAGGGCGCAACGGCTCGGGCTCGGGGCCCGCTCGGCTCCTCTCCCGCGGGGCGGGACAGCGCCTAGGATCCTTCCTTCTCTTCCTCGGCTTCCTTCCGCTCCCGCACCAGCTCGGGCTCCTTTGCTTCCTGCACTGTCGGAGCCTCTTCGGCTTGCGGAGCGGTGACCGTGAAGAGGACCTGTTCCTTCGGGTTGAGGAATTCGACTCCGGCCGGAGGAGCGACGTCTCCCACATGGATCGTCTCACCCACGCCGAGCGCTTCGACGTCGACCGAGATCGACTCGGGAAGATCGTGGGGCAGGCAGCTGATGCGCAAATGGCGGATCGGCGCCTGCAGCAGCCCTCCGCCCGTCCGGACGCCGACCGGATCCCCGACCGGGTGCACTTCGACCTCGGTGTGGATCTTCTCCTCGGCGGAGAGCTCGTGAAGATCGACATGGAGGATCCGGTCGGTCAGCGGATGCTCCTGAATGGCTTGCAAGAACGCGAGCTTCTGCTGCGAACCTTCGCCTCCCTCGACTTGCAGGTCGATCAGGACCTTTTCCGTCCCCCTCCCGTGAAAGGCCTCGACGAGCTCCAGGGCGCTGATTTCCAGCGCCACGTGGCCTTTTCTCCCGTAGAGGACCGCCGGGATCTTTCCTTCCGCCCGCAGCCGTCGCACCCGGTGCCTTCCGACAGCCGAGCGCTGTTGAGCCTTGAGCGATACTGTACGCGCCATGCCTGAACCTCCGATTCGGTTGAAAATGGAGCGCTTAGCATAAAGGGAGAAGCCGTGCACGACAATTTTCTTTTCTGCGCTCCCTGGATCCCGAGCTCGTGAATGCCTCCCCGGAGTGCCACCTCCTCGTTTTTCTCGAAGCGGGGGAGGGAGGATGGTAGGCTTTGGGAAAGAGCATGCCCGCGCAGTCAGATGAGCGTCCGAATCCTGATTCGCTGCTGGCTGTCGTTGCGAAGGAGGAGGCGGAGAAGCGCCGAGGAAATCTCAAGATCTTTCTGGGCATGTGTCCGGGGGTTGGGAAGACCTTCGCCATGCTCCAGGCCGCTCGGGTGGAGCAGAGCAACGGCCGGGACGTCGTGATCGGATACGTCGAGACCCACGGGCGGAAGGAGACGGAGGCCCTTGTCGAAGGGCTGCCGAAGATTCCCCGGCGCGTGGTGGAGTACCGAGGGCTCCGGCTCGAGGAGATGGATCTCGACGCCTTGCTGGAACGGCGGCCGCATCTGGCTGTCGTCGATGAGCTGGCGCACAGCAACGCCCCGGGCAGCCGACATCCGAAGCGCTATCAGGATGTGGAAGAGCTGCTCGAGGCGGGCATCGACGTCTTCACGACCCTCAACGTACAGCACATTGAGAGCCGAACGGACACCGTCCAGCAGATCACCGGAGCGCCCGTCCAGGAGACCGTCCCGGATCAGTTCGTCGATTTGGCCGAGATCGAGGTGATCGATCTCTCGGCTGAGGATCTGCTCAAGCGGCTCTCCGAGGGGAAGGTCTACATTCCCGACCGGGCCCGGGCCGCAGCACTCCACTTTTTCCGGGAGGGGAACCTGCGGGCCCTGCGGGAGATCGTCCTGCGGCTGGCGGCGGAAAAGGCGGGCAAGGACGTGCACGAGTACATGCAGCTCATGCACATCCTGGGACCATGGAAGACCGGTCATCGGCTGATGGTCGCGGTGAGCGCGAGCCCCTTCTCGGAGCCGCTCATCCGGTGGACCCGTCGATTGGCCGATAGCTTGGGCAGCCCCTGGGTCGCCGCCTACATCGAGCCGACGCGTCCTCTCTCCGCTGCGGAGGAAGCCCGCCTGGGCAATCACCTCGAACTGGTTCGCCGGCTGGGAGGAGAGGTCGCCACGGCGACCGACGACGACCTCGTGCGAGGGCTCGTTCGCGTCGCCCGGCAGCACAATGTGACCCAGATCGTCTTCGGCAAGCCGGGAGGCAGCGGATTTCTCGACTGGTTCCGGAGCCGGTCGCTGCTCCACCGTCTGGCTCGAGAGAGCGGGGAGATCGATCTGCATATCGTGCGAGTGGACGAAGAGGCGAAACCGGCACGCGCCCCGCGCCAGTGGCACGGGGTGGAATCTCCGGGTTCTTCCTATGGGATCGCGGCCGCTGTCGTCGCGGGCTTGAGCTTACTCAATCTCGCCCTCCATCACTGGCTGGGCAGCCGGTCGATCGGCCTGATCTACTTGCTTGCGATCGTCTTTCTGGCCCTCTTCGTCGGAAGGGGACCGGTTCTCTTTGCCGCCTTCCTGAGCGCGGTGCTCTGGGATTTCTTCTTTCTCTCTCCGCGCTTCACCCTGGGCGTATTCGAGCTCGAGAACGGGATCATGGTGAGCACCTATCTCGTGGTCGCCCTGGTCTTGGGGCAGTTCATCGCCCGGAATCGCGCGCAGGAGAAGGCAGAGCGGAGGCGCGAGCAGAGGGTGACGGCACTCTACCTCCTGACTCAAGAGCTCTCTTCCGCCACGACCATGGACGACATCGTCTCGCGCGTCGTGCAACACATCGGAAGGACCTTTCACGCGGAGGTCGCCTTCTTTTTGGCCAATCCGATGGAGAAGATCCTCTACTCGGTGCCGCACTGGGCAAGCACCTTTCGAGTGAGCGAGCGCGAGGTGGCCGTCGCCGCGTGGGCGTTCGAGAACGTGCGGCCCTCGGGGCGTTTCACCGACAATCTTCCCCTTTCCCAGGGGCATTACGTGCCGCTCGTCAGCTCGGGAAAGGCGGTCGGAGTGCTCGGGGTGCGGCTTCTGGAGGAAAGCACCCTGACCTTCGATCAAAAGACACTCCTGCAGGCCTGCGCCAATCAGATTGCGCTCGTGGTCGATCGACAGAATCTCTGCGAGGTGGCCGAGCACTCCCGGCTGGCCGCCGAGTCCGAGCGCCTGAGTCAGACCTTGCTCAATTCGATCTCCCACGAGATGCGCACCCCTCTGGCCGTGATTACGGCAGCCGTCTCGAGCCTTCCAGAAGAGTCACGGAAAAAGCTGGGAACCGAGGCAATCTACCTGGAGGAGATCGCTTCCGCCTCGAACCGGATGAACCGGCTCGTCGAAAATCTGCTCGATATGGCTCGGCTCAGCTCTGGCCATTTCAAGCTGAAAAGGGAGTGGTGTGATGTGAAAGATCTGGTGGACGCCGCTCTCCGCGACACCGAGAAGGATTTGAAAGGGCGTGAGCTCCAGCTCAACGTCCCGAGCGAGCTCCCCCTGGTGCGCATCGACTTCCCCCTGGTGCAGCAGGCGCTTACCAATCTTCTGCTCAATGCCGCCATGCACACCCCCGCTGGCACTCCCGTCGAGCTGACGGTCGAGACGGACGCGGATCGGGAGTGGATGGTGGTTCGGGTTGCCGATCGGGGGCCGGGGCTGGGACCGGATGGCGGAGGCCACCTCTTTGACAAGTTCTATCGCGGGAGCGGGGCTCCTCCGGGAGGAACCGGGCTCGGGCTCTCGATCGTAAAAGGAGTGGTCGAGGCGCATGGGGGCAAGATCGAAGCGGCGAATCGGCCGGGAGGGGGGGCGGTCTTTTCCCTTTCTCTTCCCTTGGAAAGGGTTCCAGAAGCCGCCGTCTCTCTCAGGGCATGATGGCCACGGTAATGGCAACCTCACCGGAGCATCCGCCCCGGCTCGTCGTGATCGACGACGAACCGCAAATCCGGCGCCTGCTCCGTCTGGCGCTGGAAAGCCACGGCTACGAGGCCGTGGAGGCGGCGAGCGGCCAGGAGGGCGTTTTGGCGGTCGCGCAAAGCCGACCGGAAGCGGTCGTGCTCGATCTTCTGCTGCCCGATTGCAGCGGCGTGGAAGTGATCCGGCGCATCCGGGAGTGGAGCGAGGTCCCGATCCTGGTGCTCTCCGCTCTCGGGCAGGAGAGGGAAAAGGTGAGCGCCCTCGATGCGGGCGCGGACGACTATCTGACCAAGCCGTTCGGGGTCGAGGAGCTGCTCGCCCGGATCCGGGTCATGCTGCGCCGGGCGCTCCGCCCCGCCGAGAGCCCCCATTTTTCGAGTGGCGGCCTGGAGATCGACCTGAGCGCCCGCCGCGTCTGGGCAAAAGGGGAGGAGCTCCATCTGACCGCAACGGAGTATGCTCTCCTCCGCCTTTTCGTCCGTCATGCGGGCAAGGTGCTCACCCACCGCCAGATTCTTCAAGAGGTCTGGGGTCCCAAGGCGGTCGAGCAGATCCACTACCTGCGGGTCTACATTGGCCGCCTGCGCGACAAGATCGAGGCCGATCCCGCTCGCCCGCTCCTTCTCCTGACCGAGTCGGGCGTCGGGTATCGCCTCGCGCTGCTCGACTAGATCGAAAATCGGGTTGCTCCCGGGTCGGGTCGGTGGCAGCTTTCCCGGAATGTCTGCCATCCCAAAGAAGCCGATGGAAGCCCGTGTCTGGGAGGCGGTCGGTGGGTGGAAACAGCTCGAAGGGGATATCTTCGGCCTCGGCTGGAGCGTCGAAGCCCTCGAGTTTTCCTCCAAGGAGTCGGTGAACTGGGCGAAGAGCTTCCACCCGGACAGCCTGGAAATTTGTGTTAATTTTGCTGGACATGGGTTGGTACGTTCCCGGAATCGGAGCCTGGTTTTCCATCCGGGGTTCTTCGGCTATTACGCTCAGTATCGAGACGGATTGGAGGCGACCCGCTCGAGCGGCGAGGCGAACCGATTCTTGACCTTTGAATGGTCGCGTCCCCGCCTTGCGAAGGAGATCGAAGGCCTGGAGGACAATCTGCGGGCCGAGGTGGGGAAGTGGCTGGCCGGGCGGAGCCAGCTTCCCCTGATCGGCGGGACACGTCCGCTCCCAGAGTACTGGGGCCACTCCTGGGTCCACTGGGTGGCTCCCGACGTACCCGGGCGGGCGCTCTCTCTCTGGTTTTGGGGCCGGGCGCTCGAGCTGGCGGGGGCGATTCTCTTCGAGGATGGCGAAAAGAAGGCGGAGCAGCGTCGCCACTGGAACGCGCGACGATGGACCGAGCGAGCGCAGGAATATCTTCGGGCGCACCTGGCGGAGCCGCTCTGCTTGAAGACCCTCGCTCGGGAGGTGGGCTGCAGCCCGTTTTACCTGAGCCGGATCTTTTCGGATCAAGTGGGGGAAACCCTCCCTGCCTATCTCCGCCGTCTACGCGTGGAAAAGGCCGCCGAGCTCCTCCGGGCGGGGGACCATAATGTCACCGAGGCGGGCATGGCCGTCGGCTATTCGAGCCTGAGCCATTTCAGCAAGGCGTTTTGCCAGGTGATGGGTTGTTGCCCTTGTGTCTATCCCAATCCGGCACGGCTGGCACGGTAGCGGCGCGGATCATTCCCCTGCGGCCAGAGCGACCATCTCCCGGATCGCTCTTTCCCACCCGACCCAAAGGGCACGAGAGACGATGGAATGGCCAATGTTAAGGGTGCGTACATGCGGGATCCGCGCGACATAGCGGCGAACGTTGCGGTAGGTGAGGCCATGACCAGCATGAACCTCCAGCCCGAGCGAACGGGCCAGCTCGGCTGCGGCCGCTTGCTTGGAAAGCTCGTGTTCCTGCGCTTCCGGCCGGATCGCGTTGGCGTAGCCGCCGGTATGGAGCTCGACGCAGTCGGCTCCCCCCGCCTGTGCCGCCCGGACCTGCCCCTCGACGGGGTCGATGAACGCGGTGACAAGAATTCCGGCAGAGCGGAGACGGGCGATGCCGGGGCCGAAGCGTTCCTCGCCGCCGAGGAGATTCAAGCCCCCTTCGGTTGTCACTTCCTCACGGCGCTCGGGTACGAGGCAGACCTCATCCGGGCGGAGCTCGCAGGCAAAGGCGATCATCTCCGGGAGAAATGCCATTTCCAGGTTGAGGCGCCGGATGACGCGGCGAATGCGAAGGATGTCCTCGGGCTGGATGTGGCGCTTGTCCTCGCGAAGATGGGCGGTGATGACGGCCGCTCCCGCATCCTCGGCGAGCCGGGCGGCTTCCAGCGGGTCGGGCTCCGCCAGCACCGAAAAGGGATCTGCCCGATACCGGGCTTGTCGCAAGGTCGCTACGTGATCGATATTTACGCCCAAGCTCGCCATAGGGAGTCTTTGCATGGTCATGGGAAATCCTGACAAGGAAATTCTGCCGGATCCGACCGCACCGTTCCTGAGGCCGCTCGAGAAGGCGCTCCGCGAGGCGGAGAGAGAGCTTGCGTCGGGGGAGAAGAGGATCGCGGATCGAGCCGCCTTCTACCGGAAATTCCTCCAGAAGGAGCTTCACGCCTTGCGCGTGGAGCACTCGCTCGGAGAAGGAGGGAGGACCAGGGCCCGGCGCCAGGCGGCGCTGCTGACGGCCTTGCTGCGACATCTCTGGGGGTCAACCGTGGAACGGATCTTTCGTGCGGCCGAGGACGTGCCTCCTCTCTTGCTCGCCGCCGTTGGCGGATTCGGAAGGGGAGAGCTCTGTCCCTACAGCGATGTCGACATCCTCTTCCTCTCCGGACCCTGCTCGCGGGAGGAGGAAGAGCGTATCGCGGAGATCGTGCAGGAGGTGCTCTACACGCTCTGGGACATCGGCCTCCAGGTCGGTCACTCGACGCGGCAGATCGAAGAGACCGTGGACTACGCCAATCAAGACCTGCTGACCAAGACCGCACTTTTGGAGGCCCGGCTCATCGCCGGCCCGTCATCTCTCTGGAAGGAATTTCAAGCGCTCTTCGAGCAGGGATGTCTCCGAGGAAGAGAGGAGGAGTACGTCGCATGGCGGATGGGGGATCAGAGGACGCGCCATGCCAAGTATGGGGGTACCGTGCTCGTGCAAGAGCCCCACGTCAAGAATGGCTGCGGCAGCTTGCGCGACTACCAGAACCTCTTTTGGGTCCTTCGCGTGCAGGAGGGGATCGGCACGACCGATCATTTGGTCAAAAGCGGGCGCCTGGAGGCGAAGGAAGGGAAGCGCCTCGACGAGGCCTACGATTTTCTGCTCCGCGTGCGAGCGGAGATGCACTACCTCGAAAAACGGGCGAGCGATCTCTTGACGCTCGGGCTGCAGGCGAAGGTTGCGGGCAGCCTCCGCTATCCGGGGCCGAACCTGTTGCGGCGGATCGAGGAGTGCATGCGCGACTACTACCGGCGCGCGCACGTCATCTACCAGCTGGCCAACCTGGTTTTCGACAGCCTCGCAAAGTCCAGGCGCCCCCGCCCAGCCCTGACGGAGCCCGATCGCGGATCGATCGAGGAATTTCCCTTGGTCGATGGCAATCTCGAATCCCCCTCCCGTCGCCGGCTTCGCGAGAATCCCCTGGAGATTGTTCGGGCCTTCGCGGTCTGCGCGATGCACGACGTCGGGATCGGGCCGGGCCTGGCGATCGAGATCACCCGGACGTTACCGCTGCTGCGGGGACCGCTCCTGCAGAGGAAAGAAGTGCGGGAGATGCTGCTCTCGCTCCTTTCGAGCAAGGGACGGGTGGGCCGAGTTCTGCGACAGATGCACGAACTGGGACTGCTCGGTCGACTCGTTCCAGAGTTTGCTCCCTTGACGTGCCTGGTGCAGCATGAGTTTTACCATCGCTACACGGCGGACGAACACACCCTGCGCTGCCTGGAGATGCTCGACCGGATCTGGGTCGATCCGGATCCGCCGTTTTCCGCCTACCGCCCGCTTCTCGAGAATGTAGAGCGCCCCTATCTTCTTTCGCTGGCGATCCTCCTCCATGACACCGGGCGGGCGATGAACCGGAGGCACCACGCCGAAGAAAGTGCGACCCATACGATGCGAGTCGCCAAGCGGCTCCGGCTTCCCCCACGGGAGCTGTCGACGGCCGTGTTTCTGGTCAGCAACCATCTTCTCATGTGGGAGACGGCGCTCCGGCGAGATCTCGAGGAGGAAGAGACGATCGAGGAGTTCTGCCAGCTCGTGCAGACCCAGGAACGCCTCGATCTCCTCATGGTGCTCACTTTCGTCGACGGGGAGGGAACCGCAGGGACCGATTCCTGGTCGAGCTGGAAGGATCTCCTTCTTTGGCGTCTCTACCACGCCGCCAGCAGCCATTTCGGCCGCTCTTCCTCGCGGGAGGGAGAGCCGAAACGATCCAAGGCAGAGGTTGCGGAGCGGATGAAAGAGCGGCTCTCCTCGGAGGTTTCCGCCGAGGAGATCCACGCCCACTTTGAGAACCTGCCGGCAGGCTATTTTCATCGCTGCCCAGAGGAGAGGATTCGACGGCATCTGGTGGTGGTCCACCGGTTCCTCTACCAGCAGGTCGTCGCGGTGGAACCGACGCTCTGCCCGGTGGTCGACTGGGCGGATGCATCCGCCCAGGGCTATTCCGAAGTGGTCGTGGTGACCTGGGATCGCGCCCGGGTCTTTGCGCGAATCTGTGGGAGCTTCGCCGCACTGGGCATCTCGATCTTGAGCGCCGACGTCTACTCGCGAGGCGACGGCATTGCGATCGACACCTTCTGGGTCTGCCTGCCCGAAGGCTCGGTTGCCGACGCGGACCGGTACCTCGCCCCCTTTTCCCGGCTTCTGGAGCAGGCCTTTTCGGTCGAGGAGTTCGACTTTGCTCCCCTGGTCGAGAAACAGCTCGACCGCCTGCCCGAGTGGATCCGGCAGGCGGAGTTCCCGACGCGGATCCATTTTGACACGACGAGCAGCAAGCTCTTTACCATTCTTGATCTCGAGACGCCGGACCGGCCCGGACTTCTCTACCGGATTGCCTCTGCCTTGGCGGCCGGCGGAATCGACGTGGCTTCCGCCCGGATTGCCACGGAGAAGGGGGCCGCTCTCGACACCTTCTATCTGGGGAAGATCGGTGGGGGCAAGATCAAGGAAGAGAAAGAGATCGAAAAGCTCACCCGACGGCTCCGCAAAGCCATGGGCGTGTAACATGCGCGAGGCAAGGTCGATCATCGAACGGGCTCGACCCGAGGAAATCCAAACCCTTCTCAATCCTCGAGGAGTCATCCGTCACTTCCTCCGTCTCGCCTTGACCCGGACGGAAGCGGACAGCGGCTCTTTTGTCCTGCTCAACCCGAGCACGGGATTTCTCGACATCGAGGCTTCGGTCGGCCTTCGGAAGGGAGCCGTCCGCACCAAGCTCCGGGCCGACGAGGGCGTGACTGGGTGGGTGGCGACCACCGGCAGGCCGATGCGGATCTCCGACGTCCGGCGGGAGTGGCGCTACGTGCCGATCGATCCCCGGATCCGCGCCGAGCTCGCCGTCCCCGTCGAGGTGGGGTCGACGGTGATCGGAGTGCTCAATGTCGATAGCCATCGGGTGGGCCATTTCACCCGGACCCACGAGCAGGCTCTCTCCCAGTTGGCGGCGCAGGCGGCCCAGTGGCTGGCGATCGGATGGGAGATCGAAGGATTTCGCCAGAAGGCGCGGCAGCTGGGAACCCTGGTGGAGATCGCGCAGACGCTCGTTTCGCAGCCCGACTTGAATCCGCTCTTCGACGGAGTCGTGCGCAATGCGGCCCGCTTGATGGGTGGAGCCCGCTCCTTTCTCTTTCTGCTCACCGAAGACAAGACGCACCTGCTCCTGCGGGCTGCGTTCAGCGATGACCCTGGCCTCCCGCGGGAGTTTGCGATCCCGGTGGACGAATCGGTCTTCTCCGTCGTGGTGAAAAAGGGGAAGCCGCTTTTGGTCTTGGACCTGGCGGAAGAGCCCTATGTGCATTGTCCAGAGCTCCAGATCGGGGGGCAGGAGCTCCGTTCGGTCCTGGCCGTGCCTCTCTCGTTCGTGGAACGCGTGGGGGTGCTCTGCGTCTGCATGGCGCAACGCCACCGCTTCGCCAATAGCGAGATCGAGCTGCTGCAGACCCTGGCGGATCTTTCGACGGTCGCCATTCAAAAGGCGCGGCTCCTCCAGCAGGTGATGAAGATCGAGGAAGGGCTGCGGCAGTCGGAACGGCTTTCCGCCTTGGGGCTGCTCGCTACGGAGGTTGCCCATGAGATTCGGAATCCCCTCACGGTCATTCAGATGCTTTTCTATACGCTGGCGGACCGTTTCCCCGACGATCCGGGGGTGCAAAAGGACGTAGCCGTGATCGCGGCGAAGCTGTGTCAGATGAATCGGATCACCGAGCAGGTCCTCACCCTGGGGCGTTCGGCTCAGCCCCTGGTGGAGCCGATTTCGGTCGAACGGATGCTCGACGAGATCCTCCTCTTGGTCCGCCACAAGCTTTCCGCGCAAGGGATTCAGGTGGAAAAGGAGATTCCGGCGGAGATCCCTCCGCTGCAAGGAGACCGCGGGCAGATCGAGCAAGCACTGCTCAATCTGATCTTGAACGCGGCGGAGGCGATGCCCAGAGGCGGGGTCTTAGGCCTGAACACCTCTGTGGTGGAGCGAGACGGGATCGCCTATCTCGCCCTCGGCGTCCGGGACAGCGGGCCCGGAATGACCCAGGAGGAGGTGGAAAACCTCTTCGTCCCCTTCCTCACCCGCAAGGCGCAGGGCACCGGAATCGGGATGGCGATCGTGCGGAAGATCATGGAGGATCACCGGGGAAAGGTGGAGGTCGATTCGGCGCCCGGGAAAGGAAGCCACCTTTCGCTTCTCTTCCCGCTCGCCCCGCCTTGAGGAAGAAGAGCCTGTCGTCCTTGGGGAGAGGGAGGGAGAGGCGGCTAGGTTTCGGGCGGGGAGGATGGGGCAAAGGAGAGCCAGAGGGTGCGGGTCCGGGGCCCGTCGAACTCGCAGAAGAAGACCGCCTGCCAGGTTCCGAGGCGCAGGCTGCCCTCTTCGAGCAAGCAGCAGATCGAGGAGCCGACGAGGGAGGCCTTGATGTGGGACGCCGTATTCCCTTCGCCATGCCGGTAGGCGGAATGTTGCCAGGGTACTGTCCGGTCGAGCCAGCCCAGGATGTCGTGGACGACATCGGGATCGGCTCCCTCCTGGATCGTGATTCCCGCCGTCGTATGGGGAACGAAGGCGGTGAGGATGCCGTCGTTCCAGCCACAGCGGCGAGCGGTCTCCTGGATGCGGGCGGTGACGTTGACAAGCTCGTCCCGGTGCGCGGTCCGGATCTCCAGTTCTGCTCGTAGCCGAGGGCGGGATTCGTCTGCGTGTTTCGGCGGCGTGCCCATGAGCCCGAAGATGGTAGCCCCAACGGGATTCGAACCCGTGCACCGGCCTTGAGAGGGCCGTATCCTAACCAGCTAGATGATGGGGCCGCCAGAACTTTTCCGCAAGACAACTAAATCGGCCGCGTGTCCTTGGCAAGCTCACTCTTCGGCTGAGGATCGACCACGTCGATGAGTGCCGAATAGTCCAGGGCGGCCCGGCCCGATTCCATCGCATCCCGGACGATCGTCCGCGCTCCTTCCAGGGCGTCGGGTCGTAACCCGAGACGAGTGGCTTCGGCGAGGAAGAGGTCGATATCCTTGAGGAGCAGGCGGACGGAGAAGTTGGGCGAGGCAAAGTTCCGCTCCCGCATCCGGGCGAGCTTCTTGTCGAAGGTCGGGCAGTAGAGGGAGCTCTGGCGGAGGATCTCGAGGAAGGGCTCGACCGGGACACCGGAACGGCGGATGAATCCCAGGCTGAGGGCGAAAGCGGTCGTTTCCGCAGCGATGAGCTGGTTCAAGGCGAGCTTGAGCGCCGCTGCCTTGCCGACGGGCCCGATCCAGAAGCAGCGTCCCAAGAGGCCGAGGAGATCCCGCCACCGTTCCCAGTCTTCGGGGCCGGCTCCGATCATCACTTGTGCTCGCCCTTCCTCCGCGTCCTTACCGTTTCCGAGGACCGGGGCTTCGAGATAGCGGGCCCCGAGGCCGGCGGCGAGCGCGGCCAGCTCCCGGCTCTCGTCCGGGCCGATGGTTCCCATTTGGCAGAGGGTTCTCCCCGGCAGGTGCGGGCGAGAGGATTCGGAAAAAGCCGTCCGCCGGATGGCCGATGCGTCCGAGAGGCAGAGAAAGAGGAGATCCGAGCCTTCGACCACGCCTTCCGGGGTGGCATAGAGCCGAGCTCCGGCCGCAGCGAGGTCCTCGGCCTTGGCTCGCGTCCGGTTGTAGACCGCCACGGGAAGCCCGCGGGCGAGGAAGCGCCGCGCGACGCCCTGACCCAAAAGACCCGTCCCCACCACGGCCAAGCTTGTCGGAAGCATCGACTCTCGATATAGACCGGACCGAGGCTTCGGTAAAGAGCGTGCTCCCCGACAGAATCGTCGGGGAGGGAACGCAAGGGGTAGGACTGGAGCGAACCGGAAGGAATGGGATGGGACGAGTCGGGATCGGTTATGACGCTCACCGATTGGTAGCGGGAAGGAAGCTCGTTTTGGGCGGGGTGGAGATTCCTTCGGAGAAGGGGCTGCTTGGTCACTCGGATGGAGATGTGCTGCTCCATGCCATCGCGGACGCGATCCTCGGAGCGGCGGGGGAGTGCGATATCGGGCATCTCTTTCCCAACTCGGATCCGCAATGGAAGGGAGCTTCGAGCCTGATTTTCCTGGAGCGGATTCGGGAGCTCCTCCAGAAAAAGGGATGGAGGATCGAGAACCTCGATGCGTCGCTGATCGCCGAGGCGCCAAAGATTGGTCCCTATCGGGAGGCGATGCGCGCGGCGGTCGGAGCGGCCCTGCGCATCGAGCCCGCGCGAATCGGAATCAAAGCGACGACCAACGAGGGAATGGGGTTTCCTGGACGGGGCGAAGGGATGGCCGCGATGGCCATCGCCTCGCTGGAGAAGACGTAAGCCAGCAAGAATGCTCCCATCCCATCCGCCCGCAACGCACCCCGCAGCCTAGAGGAAGCCGGCGCGATTGGGCCATGGGATTGGCTATCTGGGATAGGGGGCGTTGAGCGCGTCGATCAGGGTTTGGGCCCGATGGGGTGGCGCCACCTGTCCCGAGAGGATCTCGCTTGCCGTAACCGCGCGATGGTAATACCGCTCGTTGGTATCGGGCGCCTCTCGCAGATCGGATCCAGTGAAGGCGATGCCTCCGAAGAGTCCTTCGGTGGAACGGTAGACATAGACCGCCCTCTTGGGCTTCAGGAAGACGTCATGCTCGCTCTCGGGGCCCGCGACGCCGCTCATCTCCCCAGTCATGTGCACCTTGCCGCCGTGGGCAAAGCGGCGGACAGCATGATCGCTATTCAGGATGAAGACGTAGTTGGTTTCGCTACCGCCAATCTGGGCGCCGATCCCCACCGCACTGCTCGAGATCGCCGAGGGTCCGGACCAACCGCCGTTGGCCAAGCGCTGGACGACAAGCCCATGACCATACTCTCCACTGATGACGAGCCCGCCCTTGGTCATCCGCAGAAAAGCGACTCCCTTGGCCTTTTCGAACACCGACTTCGGGATCTTCCCTTCCTGCTTGAATTGATGAATGACGGCGGCCGCCTCCCCGACGGTCTCCTGCAGATTCCAGGAAGCGAAGCTTCGTGGCGCGGTCAGAAGGCAGCCGACGCAAAAGAGAAGCGACCAGGCGGACCAGAACGGGCGAGTCTTCATAGGGATTCTCCTCGAATTAGTTGTGGCGTTACGATCTACTTCAGGCTACCTTGCTGCCGCCCATTGACAAGTAAGAAGTGATTGGCATTTCCCGGCATGTGAGTTGCTTGCCCACTGAACAGACACAAACGGGTGCGGGCTTGAGGCCCGGGAGACCCGAGCGAGCCCGGAAGGAACAAAGACGGAGCATGCATCGATGAGGACCCTTGGAAAGTCGCTTGGCGCCGGATATCTCCTGGCAGGTTGCCTGCTCCTTTCCGCCGCCGCTCTCCATGCTCGAGATATCTCCTACGTCCCTTGGCGGGGAGAACCTCCTGCCCCGGAGGCGGGGGCCCGGATTCTGGCCGTCTACCAGATCGGAGGAAAGGATGTGCCGGTCTGGTCCCGCATGCCGCGAAGGCCCTATCGCGTCCTGGGAGTGCTTCGTTCCTTCGAGACGGTAGGGCTTTCTCATCATCCATTCTATCGCCTTGCCCAGGAAGCGCACCGGCGGGGAGGAGATGCGATTGCGGTGCTGGCACCCAGGCATCTTCCCGCCAGCTGGATTCGCGGCGATGACGTCGGCGTTACTCTCCACGGGGAGCGCTTCACGGTCTTGGTTCTTCGTTCGGCGAGCGGGATGCTCCTCCCGAAGGCCCGCGGGCCGATCGCAGGACGAAGCGGCTCGCCCACCTCATCTCTCGACGACCCCTCATGAGCGCGCCGGAGCTGCCGCATGGCCCCGGATTTACCTGGATCCACGAGGTCGAGATCGATCGGGAGGGAGCGTGCGCCCGTGCGAAGACAGTGCTCGACCCGTCCCTGCCGGTCTTTGCCGATCATTTTCCCGGCAGGGCGCTCTTTCCCGGAGTCCTTCTGGTCGAATGCGGGGCGCAGGCCGCAGGCTGCCTCTGGTCGGAGCTTCTCGGCCTAAGAGAGCCGCAACCTCTCCTGCTCGCGCAGATCCTTGGATTCCAATTCAAGCGGGCCGCCCTGCCCGGCCAGACGCTCATCGTCGAGGTCAAGCGGGAACGCCTTTACGGCCGGCTGGCGGAGTTCTCCGTCTCGATCCGGGAATCGGACGAGCCGGTTGCCGGAGGTCGAATCTTGCTCGCCTTGGCTGACGCGAACGGTCGATAGGCATCCCGGAAGAGCGCCTGGAGCGATTGTTCCTCCACTTTTCCTCGCGCATTGCGCGGAAGCTCGGGAAAGCAGAGGAGGAGGCGCGGGATCTTCCATTCCGGGGCGACAGCCGCAAGCAGCCGCAGGAGCTCGCTTGAGCTCTTCGAGCTTTCCACGGCGGCAACCAGGTAGTTCCGGGATCGGCTGCGCACGGCGCGGACATGGGCGTCGGTTACCGAGGGGAGTTGGCGCAAAAGGGCCTCGACCTCTGCCGGATGGATGTTGCGGCCGCCCATCGTCACGATCCGATCAGCTCGACCGAGCAAGCGAATCTCCCCGATCTCGGTCCATTGCGCGAGATCGGGGAGGGTGACGCGCTGGCGCCGGCCGTAAAGGGCCCGGCTGGAAACGGAGACTCGTCGAGCGCGCGTGATCGTCACCCAGACGCGCGGAAGAGCCGTTCCGACGGAGCGACCCTCGAGGGTGGCGTCTCCCGGCCTGTCGTAGCTGATGGTCCCGGTTTCGGAGGAGCCGTAAAGGCTGTGGATCTTTACGGAAAAGCGTTCCTGGATGCGCCGCGCCGTTTCGGCCGGCAGGACCGCACCGGCGGAAACGGCGATCCGGAGGGAGGGAAGGGAGACCGGGCCCGGGAGCTGCCCCAAGGCGCGCCAGATGTCGGGGACCGAGGGGAAGAAGGTGATTTCGTGCTTGCGGATCCAGGCTGGGATCTGGCTCACCAGAAACTCCTTGGCCGAGACGAGGCGCATGCCCCGAAGCAGGAAGGGCAGGACCAAGCTCCCAAGCGCATAAGAGTGGCCAAAGGGGAGGAGAGCCAGGGCGCGGTCCGTTTCGCTCGTGCCCATGGCGGCGGAGGTATTTCGCCCATCCTCGATCATGGCTTCGGCGGAGAAGGGAAGGGAAGCGGCTTCTCCCCGGCTTCCGGAAGTGATCTTGACGAGTGCCGTCTGGCGGGTCCCGCGACGTCGACAGCGGGGAACGAGCCGCTGCAAGCCGTTCGAGGCCCAAAGGAACGAGGCACCCAGCCGACAAGCCGCCGAGGGAAGTTGCTCCGAGGGGATCCCGGCGTCGAGTGGCATCGCCGCCGCACCCGCCGCCTGGCAAGCGAGAAAGGTCTCGATCCATTCCGGGCCGGCGGGCAAGGAGAAGGCGATCCAGGAGTTTCGGAGGCCAGATAGATAGTCTCGCGCAAGGCGTTGCGCCGCCGAGTGAATCTCGCGAAAGGAGATCCACGCTTCAGACTCCAAGGGGAGGAGGGCCGGCTCATCCGCAAATCGAGATGCGGTGCGTTTCCATGCTCTCCACAAGGCCGTTGCGTCCGGGAACGGGATCCGGACCGCAGGAGCCCCGCTTCCCAGGAAGCGCGAGGAATGGGAGGAGGCTCTCCCTCCCGATCGAGCGTGGGGCTGCCGGTTCACCTGATTCCGCTTCGTCGCGTCTCGATCCTGAAAACTGCGGGACCGCGGACACAAGCTTCCTTAGCATTCGCAGCCTATGGGGGCGAGACCAATCGATTGGAGGAACAGAGCCATCTGCGGCCTAACTGCGAAGGAAAGAGAAAAATCTTGCTCAGAAGCCTGCTTTTCGGCATAAGCCTGTACCCAATGGGTTTTTCCAAGATTTTCCTCAGTGGCGTAATCGTCTTTTCGGCGGCTGCAGCGGGCTATGGCCAGCGCGGTGGGGCCGTTTCCACTGTCCCGGCGACTCCCAATCCCAAGGCGTTCGAGCGAGCCCTGCCGAAGCAGAAACACTCCCACGGGATGTGCGCGCGGGCGGTGCGCGTGGCAGTGGAGGAGCTGACCGGCAAGAAGCTGGAGCGGCGGGACTACGCCAAGGAATATGGGGAGCCGCTGTTGAAGACCGGCTGCTATGTGAAGAGCTCGGCCAGGGTCCAACCGAGGAACTACGACGTGCGAATCCTTCTTCCGAGAAAGAGGAGCCACTGCGGCCATATCGAGGTGTTCTATCGGGGAAACTGGTACTCCGACTTCCGTCAACCCGGTTCGCTCTGGAATGTCTGGCCCAAGGAGTATGCTCGAATCCAGCACTATCGATTTGTTGGTCGAGCTTCTCCTGCTCCGGTAGCCTATTCGGTGCCGCCGGCCCAGAGTGCGCCGCGAGCGACGCCCGTCCGGACGGTGAGCCAAAGCCGGCCGGTTCAGCGCGGGAGTCGGGTGGCATCGGTCAAGCCGAATCCGCGCTCGGCCATGCCCGCGCGGACGACATCGCTCTTTTGACACTCCCCTGTCCGAGCGGGGCGCTGCCGATCTTCTGATGAGGACGGGATCACCTCGTGGAGAATCCGGCTTGTCTGCGCTCCGCTGTCCCGTGAAGAACGCTTCCAGGTCTGCTTCGACCCCGAGGAAGTTCTTTGCCCCCCGTGCTCCTGAACGATCTAGGCTTGTTCGGCTTTTTTGATTGTGAGCCACTCGTGACGGAAGCTTGCTTCGCGGCTCCGCTGACTTTGGCTTTGGCGGCGAGCGCCCCGCTCAAGAATGGAGCGGTGCTAAGCGTTAGCAGGTCTGCTTCCTTCGGCAAAAGCGGATCGCCTGCGGCTTGCCAATCGAATCAGAACCGTGGAGCCGAAAAGTTCCGGCTTTTTCTCGCGGCGAGAAAATCGGCAGCCAGGAAGGCTCAGTCATCCTTGTCGACGGTGCGCGTGCCTACGAAGAACTCCTCGAGGTCGGCACCAATCCCGCGGAAGAGCTTCTCGAGTTGAATTCCGATCGGCTCAGGCTTGGCGACTTTCTCTGCTTGGTCGCTTTTACGGGAGGGTTGGGTCGCTGCGGAGCCGCTCCCCTTGGCTTGCGCGGCCGGACGTTTCCGGCTTGTCTGGGGGCTGGTGGCGGTTCCATTCTTCTGCGGGGGCTTGGCTGGCGCTTTTGGCGTAGGAGTGGCGCTTGGCTCGTCGGAATGCGTGGTAGTCCATTCGGGGGAGGGGTCGGTGGAGGAGGCGCTGCTGGCCAGGACACGAGACGGAAGGAGTTCCGCTGTTGCGAGCCAGCCTGCGCCGATCGCTCCGATCAGAACGAGCGAGCGGGAAGCCACGGCAACTCTGGATCGCATGGCAGAAGCCTGATGGTGCCAATTCCTTGGATCAAGAAAAAGTTTGTAACTCCTGTGTGTGTATTAAGGGGTCGCGGACGATAGCAAGCGGCGTCTGATCCTGCGTGGCATGAAAACGGGAGAGCCGGGTTGGAGAGGAGTCGCGCTGGAGGCGCGATCGGACGCGCAACGAGCGCTCTGGGATCGGGCGGAATCGACTCGCAAGGCGGTCTTCGGGAGACGGGTGTTTGTTCGTGGGGTGATCGAGGTCGGCAACTTCTGCCGGCAGAATTGCGCCTATTGTGGAATGCGTCGGGACAATGGGGCTCTTCGCCGATTCCGCCTGGCGCGAGACGCCGTTCGGCGGGTGATTGGGGAGGGTCTGCCGGCGTCGGTCACCGATCTCAATTTTCAGGCCGGAGAGGATCCCGTCGTCCTGCGGGAGGTCGTGCTGCCTGTGATCGAAGAGCTGGCGAAGGAGGGCCGTCTGGGCATCAGCGTTTGCCTCGGCACCTTCGATCTTCGCCGCTACGACGAGCTCAAGCAGGCGGGGGCGCGGGGTTATATCCTGAAGCTCGAAACGGGGGATGCCGCGCACTATCGGCTGCTGCAGTGCCCGGGCACGCTCGAGCAGCGGCTCGAGGCGATCCGGTATCTTGCGCGAACGGGTTGGAGCGTCTCTTCGGGCTGGATCCAAGGACTGCCGATGGAGACCCACGATCGAGCGGCAGAGACGCTCGACCTGCTCTGCTCCCTGCCGCTCGCCGGTTGCAGCGTGAGCCCGTTTATCCCCGGAGAAGGGACCCCTCTCTTCGGGATGCCGGCCGCGGATCTGGATCGGACGCTCAACGCGGTCGCCGTCCTCCGGCTCTCCTCGCCCCACTGGGTGATCCCGGCTGTGAGCGCCTTGAACCTCTGCCACGCGGCCGGGTATGTGCGGGCGCTCCGGGCGGGAGCGAACTTGGCGACCATCAATCTGACTCCGAGCGAATGGAGGGACGATTACCCTCTCTATCGCCCGGGCCGCTGGATCATGACGGAGGAGCGGGTCTTGCGAGCGATCGAGGAGGCGGGCTGTGAGCCGAGCCGGGAAAGCTGGATCACCGTCTCTTCCTCGCTCCGCTCTTCGGAGTGCGGCAGAGCGATGGCGTCGTGAAGAAGAGCACTTTCGGCCGTGATCATGCTTCGGGTCGACGCGGCCGCGGGATCGGGAGCGCGCCGTGCCGGACGAAGCGGAGGTGGAGCCACGAAAGCTGGTGGCTGCTACCCCAAACCGGAACCAGGATTTCCGGGCGCGCTTCGGAGAGGAGGGTAGCGGCGCGGATCGTCTGCCATCCGGCGGAAACCGGGAAGGCTTCTCCGAGGTATGGGTAGGATTCCGCTACGGGGCGGGAACCGAGCAGGGCTTTTTCGAGCGCCCCGAGCCAAGAGCCTTGGGCCGTCGAGTAGACCGGAAGATGGGACGGCATCTTTCGGGCGAGTCGGGCGGCAACCGGAAGCAGCTCCTTTCGGCTCGTATACGGGAGGCTCTCCGGTGCCGCTTCGAGAGCAAAGAGCGCGCTTTCCGGATGGGCGGTCAGAAGGACCGCGACGGCACCCTCGGCGGGTCGAAAGGGACGAGAGCGCCGAAGCCAGCCGGCGCACCGGAAGGCGTCGAGGGTCACGGGAGTGACCTCTTCGGATGCGGCGAGAAGAACCGTGGCTGCGTGTCCGAGCTCGATCCAGACCCTAGCCATGCGGAGGCCTTCGACCCAGGCGGATTCATCGCCGACGATCGAGCAGCTGGGACCGCCGAGCCCGAGTACGGCCGCCGCGTGGCTGGTTGCCGCGTTGTAAACGGTTTCGGGAAAGAGGAGGGGGCTGGCGAATCGACGACCCTGGGTTCGATAGCCAGCAAAGAAGCGCGCGATATGGGCGATGCTCCCGTTATTGAAGGCCGCAATGAGGCCCATGCGTCTGCGGGATGGCTCATCGATTCCCGCCAGCGCCTGCCGGATCGCCTCGAGAAGGAATTGCGCTAGGCCGCCCGAGCGGCGAAGCCGCGGCTCTTCGGCCCATGCGCGCCACCGGGGATGGGATCGATCGACCGCGAAGAAGGGGAAGCTCCGCGACGGGGAAGAAGCGAGTTGCATCGCACGCTCCTCGGGCGGGGTCGGCTGGGTAAGGCTTTCGGCCCCGAAGCCGGCGGGAGAAACGACGCCGACCGCGCTCGCATGGAGAAGGAGGCGATCAATCATGTCGGGAAAAGACCAAAGCTGCGTTGGAGCCGCCGAACCCGACGTTTGCGCTCATCACGTGGTTGAGTGTCTGGAGGGGTTCCCCAGGACGGACCAGCGCTTCCTCGACCTCAGGAAGGGGAGCGACGGAGTTCCACTGGGGAGGAAGCCGGCCCGTCTGCAGGGCGAGGATGGAAAAGACCGCTTCGATCGCTCCGGCGGCGCCCAGCGTGTGGCCGATCATCGCCTTGACGCTGCTCATCCGCGGAGTTCGCCAGCCGATCCCGAAGAACCGGGAATAGGCGTTGGCCTCCGATTCGTCATTCAAGGAAGTGCCGGTTCCGTGCGCGTTCAGGTAGCCGATCGCTTCGGGCGCCACCTCGGCCTGAGCGAGAGCCGACTCGATGGCTCGGCAGAGCGCGCTCCCGTCGGGTGCGGGCTGGGTGAGATGATGGCGGTCGGTCGCTTGGCCATATCCGGTGATCTGGCAGAGCGGCCGTGCCTGGCGGCCCGATGCGTGTTCCAGGCTCTCGAGCACGAGGAAGGCGGCTCCTTCCCCGAGGAGGAGCCCGGTTCGCCCTTGGTCGAATGGGGCGCAGCGATCGGTCGTGAGGATCCGCAGCGAGTCGAATCCGACGAAGACCGTTTCCGCAAGAGCCTCAAACCCTCCTGTCAGGACGCAGTCGGCTTCCCCGGACCAGATCATCTGGGCCGCAGAACCGATGGCATCGGCCCCGCTGGAGCAGGAGTTGGCGATCACGAGCACGCGGCCGCGCAGGCCGAAGGCTCGCTGAAGATCGATGGCCTGCTGCTGGGGCTGGTAGCGGCCCACCCATTGGAGATGCCCTTTCCGGCCCGCGAGAAGTTCCTCGAGGAATCGTTCTCCGAGCTCCATCCCTCCTTCGGTGGTCGCAAGGCAGAGAGGGATCTGCGGAAGCCTCGCCTGCCCTCCGGCGGCCAGGAGCCCTGCCTGGGCGAGGGCTTCCCGCGCGGCGGGAATCGCTAGCCGCGAGGCGCGAGGGAGCCTGCGGAGCTCTCCGGGAGAGAGCAAGGGAAGCGGTGGTAGAGCCGCCTGGGCGGCCGAGCGGCAGCGGCACCCCTCGGTGGAAAAGAGATCGACCGGTCGGGCGCCGTCCTTCCCTTCGAGCATCTGGGCCCAGGAAGAGACGACATCCCCGCCGAGGGCCGTGACCATCCCGATTCCGGTTACCGTGACCATGGGTCTTGCTCCCTGCTGCGAGGCCATGCTGTGCATCATACTCGAGGAGGAGCGAAGGGACGATCCGGGAAAAGGAGACCGTGGGTTCTTCCGGGAGAAAGAGCGGGTGGGAGGAAAAGTTTCGAGTCGACTTCGCCACGGCGTTTTTTCTATATACACCAGACCTTACCTCTGGATGGCCGCCCAATCTGTAACCTACGACGATCTACGCGCTCTTTTGGTGGAATGTTGCCTGCTTCGTATCCCGGTCGAACGTATCGGAGAGGAGACTCCTTTTTTCGGTCCGAACGGCATCGGGCTCGATTCGATCGATGCCCTACAGTTGACCGCGGAGCTCGAGCGGAGATATGGCGTCACGCTGCAAGACCCGGACATGGCGCGCAAGGTGTTGGAGAACTTGACGACGCTGCGAAGCTGGCTCCGGGAACAGCAGGTCGGTGAGGAGAGATGAAGGACTCCGTCATTATCGTGGGAAGCGGTCCGGCGGGATGCGCCGCTGCAAGCCTCCTGGCCCGGAGCGGAAAGCGGGTCCTGCTGCTCGAGAAAGAGACCTTTCCTCGTTTTCATATCGGGGAATCGCTCTTGCCCTTTTGCAATCGGGAGCTCGTGAAGATCGGGGTCTGGGAAAAGGTGCAAAAGGCGGGTTTCATGATCAAGCCCGGAGCCGAGTTTGTCTTGAGCGACGGGAGCGCCTTTCGGCGCTTCTGGTTCGGAGAGAGCCTGGCCGAGCCCTACGACAAGACCTTTCAGGTAGAGCGGGCAAAGTTTGACGCGCTTCTCCTCGATCATGCCAGGGAGTCGGGAGCGACGATTCGGGTCGGAGCCTCGGCGCGGAGCTTCCGGGAGGGGCCGGATGGGGTCGAGGTGGAGTATGAGCTTGGCGGGAAGGCCGAACGGGCCCAAGGGCGATGGCTCATCGATGCGACGGGACGGGAACCCTTCTTGAGCAAGGTCCTGCGCCTGCCCAGAACCGACCTGGGTATCCCAAAGAAGATGGCGGTCTACGCCCATTTCCGGAATGTACGGCGCAGCCCGGGCAAGGCTGCGGGAAATATCACGGTGGTCCGCCTCGCTGGTGGCTGGTTCTGGCTGATTCCCCTCGATGAGGAAAAGACATCGGTGGGCATGGTGCGACCGCTTGCGGCCTTTCAGGGTGGGAAGAACGGTCCTCGGGAGCTCTTCGAGGCGTCGGTGCAGGAGAGCAGAGAGTTGCGGTCACGGATGGAAAAGGCGGAAGCGATCTCTCCCTTCCGAACCACGGCGGACTATACCTATCGCTTGGAGCATCTGGCGGGTGCCCGGTGGCTGGTCGCGGGGGATGCGGCCGGGTTCCTGGATCCGGTCTTTTCCTCGGGTGTGACGGTCGCCTTGGAGGGCGGGGTAGCGGCGGCCGAGAGGATCCTGGGTCAACCGGACGGATCGGCTGGATTCTCCTCTCGGCAGCAACGCGAATATACCCGGCGGATCCATGCGCTCGCGCGCCGATTCGAGGAGATGATCCGGATGTTCTACGACGATCGCGCCTTCGAGGTCTTCATGACGCCGCGTCCGCCCCGATCCATGAAGAAGGCCGTCATTCATCTTCTGGCCGGAAATAACGACCTCAACCTGTCTCTCTGGCTCCGGGTGAAGCTCTTCTATCTGCTCTGCGAGATCCAGCGGTATTGGCGGCTGGCTCCCGCCCTCGATTATCGTCGGGATCGCTCCGTCCATTCGGACGCCTCTCCGGTTGCCCCTTAGCCGGAGTCAAAGCGGCTCCGTCTGGCTCGTCTTCCAGGATGGCGGCGCCTTCCGTGCGGAGAAAGGCGAGGAAGGTTTCCGCGGCACGGGAGAGATGCTTCCCCCTGGGATGAACGGCATACCAGTGCCGCTGCAGAGGAAAGCCGGCAACATCGAGGATGCAAAGACGTCCCTGCTCCACCTCGGGACGGATATTGCGCGCGGAAAGCACCGAAATGCCCAGGCCAGCGATCACGGCCTGCTTGATGGCCTCGCTGCTCCCGAGCTCCATGTAGGGCTCGACGGCCATCCTTTCGTGTCGAAAGGCCTGATCGACGGCCGCGCGCGTTCCGGAGCCGGGCTCGCGACTCAAGAACCGCTCCTGGAGCAGCTCCCGCAGCGGGATGCTCCGCCTCCCGGCGAGTGGGTGACCCGCCCAGCCCACGACGACCAGCGAGTTGTCCAAAAAGGGAAAGGTCTCCACCGGGAGACCTTCGGGTACCTGACCCATTACGACCAGGTCGTCCTGGTTTTCCGCAAGCCGTTGGAGCACTCGCGCCCGGTTGGTGACCGTCAGGCTCGGACGGACTCCGGGATAGGAGCGGACGAAGGCTCCCAGCAGATGGGGCATGAAATATTTGCAGGTCGTGACTCCCGCGATGTGCAGCGCGCCCTGGACTCCCCCTTGGAGCGAATGCACGAGGTTTCCCAGAGCATCGACCTCGCGGCGAATGGCGCGAATCTGCTCCGCCAGGGTCTCCCCTGCGCGAGTGAGATAGATCTTTTTGCCGATGCGCTCGAAGAGCGGGAGGCCGACCGCCTCCTCGAAGCGCTTGATCGCGATCGATACGGCTGGCTGCGTCAAGTGAACGGCCTCTGCCGCCTTGGTAAAGCTCCGGTGATGAGCGATTGCCTCAAAGACGCGCAGTTGCTGCAGGGTTACATCCATTTATTCAACTTATGAGCTAAATAAAAACAATCAAATAGTATTATTCATGGTGGCGGGGTATAAGCGAAGGAGCCGGTGGGGGCGGGAGGAGGCCTCGAGCCGGGAAGCGAGAAAGGAGAAAGAGCGATGGCGATGGTGAGGCACGATGGGCAGGGGCAGAAGAAGAGCCGGTGGTCGGCCGGGGTGAGTCCGTATGCGGAGATGGGGTACTACAACGCGGGCTACAAGCCGAAGGAGACCGACATCATTGCGGCGTTTCGGCTGGTGCCGCAGCCGGGGATGGATCCGGTGGAGGCGGGGGCGGCGGTGGCCGGGGAGAGCTCGACGGCGACCTGGACGGTGGTATGGACCGACCGGTTGACGGCCTACGAGCACTATCAGGGGAAGTGTTATCGGGTCGATCCGGTGCCGGGGAGCGACCAGTACATCGCCTATATCGCCTATGACCTGGATCTAT
This sequence comes from Methylacidimicrobium sp. B4, assembly GCF_017310545.1. Lineage (NCBI taxonomy): Bacteria > Pseudomonadati > Verrucomicrobiota > Methylacidimicrobium > Methylacidimicrobium sp. B4. Next base: position 454,581 of record NZ_CP066203.1, on the reverse strand, counting down.
TTGAGGAGGGTTCGATTGCGAACCTCTCCTCTTCGATCATTGGGAACGTCTTTGGGTTCAAGGCGCTCAAGTCGGTGCGGTTGGAGGATATGCGGATTCCGCCGCACTACACCAAGACCTTTCAGGGGCCGGCGCATGGGATCATGATGGAGCGGGAGTATCTGAACAAGTATGGGCGTCCGCTGCTTGGGGCGACGGTGAAGCCGAAGCTGGGGCTTTCGGCTCGGAACTACGGGCGGGTGGTCTACGAGGCGTTGCGTGGGGGGTTGGACTTTACGAAGGACGACGAGAACATCAACAGCCAGCCCTTCATGCGGTGGCGGGACCGGTGGCTTTTTGCGATGGAGGCGGTCAACCGGGCGCAGGCGGACACGGGGGAGGTCAAGGGGCATTATCTCAACGTGACGGCGGCGACGATGGAGGAGATGTACGAGCGGGCCGACTTTGCGAAGGAGCTGGGGAGTGTCGTGGTGATGGTCGACCTGACGGCGGGCTTTACGGCGATTCAGTCGATGGCGAAGTGGGCTCGGCGCCATGGGTTGCTTCTTCATTTGCATCGGGCGGGTCATAGCACCTACACGAGGCAGAAGAGCCACGGGGTCAACTTCCGGGTGATTGCCAAGTGGATGCGGCTGGCGGGGGTGGACCACATTCATGCGGGGACGGTGGTGGGGAAGCTCGAGGGGGATGTCCACTCGGTGCAGGGCTACTACCGGACCTTGCGGTGCAACCGGACCGAGGCGGAGCCCTCCTTGGGGCTCTACTTCGAGCAGGACTGGGCGTCGATGGCGGCGGTGATGCCGGTGGCCTCGGGCGGGATCCACGCGGGGCAGATGCATCTGTTGCTCCACTACTTGGGGGAGGATTGCATCTTGCAGTTTGGCGGGGGGACCATCGGGCATCCGGACGGGATTGCGGCTGGGGCGACGGCGAACCGGGTGGCGCTGGAGGCGATGATTCAGGCGCGCAACGAAGGGCGGGACTACCTGCACGAAGGGCCGGAGATCCTGGAGAAGGCTGCGCGGCATTCGCCTTCGCTTCGGAAGGCCCTGGAGATTTGGAAGGATGTGAGCTTTGAGTTTGAGTCGACCGACGTGCCGGATGCGGTGGCGACTCCGGAGCTCGTCTAAGGAAGGAGGCAAGCGAATGAGACTGACGCAAGGGACGTTTTCGTATCTGCCGGATTTGACCGAGGAGGAGATTCGGGCGCAGGTGGAGTACTGCTTGCGCAACGGATGGGCGGTGAGCATCGAGTTTACCGATGATCCGCATCCGCGGAATGTCTACTGGGAGATGTGGGGGCTGCCGATGTTCGACCTGAAGGATCCGGCGGGGGTGATGCACGAGCTGGCGGAGTGCCGGAAGGCGCGTCCTCAGGACTACATCCGGCTTAGCGGCTACAACCGGCAGCAGGGGTATCAGAGCACGATGCTCTCCTTTCTGGTGCAGCGGCCGAAGGAGGAGCCCGGCTTTTTCCTCGACCGGATGGAGGCCGCGGATCGACAGATCCGCTACACCACCCGCCCCTACGCCGCCCAGAAGCCTCCCGGCCAGCGGTACTAAACCGTAGCGCTCGGGCGAGGAGTTAGGAGAGCTTGAGCGGCGCTTCCCAGAGGCGCCGCTCAAGCTTCTCTGCATCCGGTCGGCCCGAAGCGCTGGCAGGCATCACTGGACGAGAGCGGAAGAGAGCGGCTTAGCTTTCCTCCGGGTATCCACGGCGATGGAGGTGCTGCCGGGCCTTTCGACGCTCGTAGCGACGAGCAAGGATCTTTTCCTGCTTGTGACCAGGCAGACGGAACAGGGTCTTCGACTTCAGGCAAGAATCGAACGGATCTTGGGTTAAACGCATCCCATACCTCCTTCCTGTTTCTTTGCGAATCGGCTTTCCCCTCGGTAGGGAAGCGGGAAGTGTGCCAATCGGCTTCTCTATTCCCAACCAAAGGAATCCGGTTGCCATCGATTTTTTTGGAGCCTACTCTTTTTTTTGAGAATGCCAAGTCCGCGATGAAGGCAAAGTTAGTAAACGCAGAGTGGAGACGAAGCTTAGCAGTTCCGGGAGCGGGAGAGTTTTTCTTCTTTTCGCTTCCCGCTTTGGAGGAAGCCGGCTTGGGGCCGGTTCGCCGGCTTCCGATCAGCTTGCGGATTTTTCTCGAGTCGCTTGCGCGCTTTTGTGGAACGGCGGGGGTCGACGAAAGGGACGTGGAGGCGCTGGCTCGCTGGGAGGCGAAGAATCCGGCGCGGCGGGAAATTCCTCTTCGCGTGGCTCGCATTCTCCTGCAGGACTTCACAGGTGTGCCTCTTCTCGTCGATCTGGCGGCGATGCGCAGTGCGCTGGCCCGGATCGGCCGAGTCGTGAGCGGGGTGGAGCCGGAGATCCCGGTCGACCTGGTCATCGATCACTCCGTTCAGGTCGATCTCTTCGGAAGGTCGGACGCGCTGGCGAAAAACCTGGGATGGGAGTTTGCGCGGAACCGGGACCGGTATGCCTTCTTGAAGTGGGGGGAAGGGGCTTTCCGGAAGCTGCGGATCGTCCCGCCCGGGATCGGGATCTGTCATCAGGTGAACCTGGAATATCTCGCCAAGGGGGTCTTCGTTCAGGAGGGAAGGGAGGGAAGGGTGCTCTACCCCGATACCGTCTTGGGAACCGATTCGCACACGACCATGATCAACGGGCTGGGCGTGGTCGGATGGGGTGTCGGCGGGATCGAGGCCGAGGCGGCGATGCTGGGGGAACCCTACTATCTGCTCACGCCCGATGTGGTCGGTGTCCACCTCACCGGTGCCTTGGCTCCCGGAGTCACGGCAACCGACCTTGTGCTGCGGATCACCGAGAAGCTCCGCCAGGTCGGGGTGGTCAATAAGATCGTGGAGTTCTTTGGTCCGGGCGCCTCGTCGCTCCGCGTGCCGGATCGAGCTACCCTCAGCAACATGGCGCCGGAGTACGGAGCCACGATGGGGTATTTTCCGTTCGACCGGGAATCGCTCGCCTATTTGCGGCGGAGCGGCCGTCCGCGGGATCTGCTCGAGCTGGTGGAACGATACTACTTGAGCCAAGGGATGCTCCAAATACCCCAGGAAGTGGGCGAGGTCGACTACACCGAGATCGTGGAGCTGCCGCTTGAGGAGGTGGAGCCGGCCGTCGCCGGCCCGCGCCGTCCGCAGGATCGCATCGGGCTCAAGTCTCTGAAGGGAGCCTTTCAGCAGTGGCTCACCCTTCCTGTGGATCGGGGGGGGTATGGGAAAAGCCCGGAGGATCTCGCGGCTCGAACCCACGTCCAGCCACAGGCTGCCGGAAGGGCCCGTCCGCCCGATCCCAACGGCCCGGAACCGGGCTCTCCGAGCGAAAGTGAGCTGCGGGATCTTCGCCCCACGCCCGATCCCATCGAAGTAGTATCCAATGGTTTCCCGGAAGAGATCGGACACGGGAGCGTCGTCATCGCGGCCATCACCAGCTGCACGAATACCTCCAATCCAAGTGTCATGCTCGCCGCCGGCCTTCTGGCGAAGAAGGCCGTCGAGCGCGGATTGACGGTGCCTCCGCACGTGAAGACTTCCTTGGCGCCCGGCTCCCGCGTCGTCTCGGACTATCTGGCGCGCGCCGGGCTACAGGATTCCTTGGATCGACTCGGTTTCCAAGTGGTCGGCTATGGCTGCACGACCTGCATCGGCAACAGCGGACCTTTGTCCGCGCCGCTTGAGGAGGCGATCGGCTCGCACCGCTTGATTGTTGCGGCGGTGCTCTCCGGAAATCGCAATTTCGAGGCGCGGATCCATGCGGCGGTCCGAGCCAATTTCCTCATGTCTCCGCCGCTGGTCGTCGCCTTTGCTCTGGCGGGGCGCGTTGACTGGGATCCGGAATCAGATCCCCTGGGCCGAGACGAGAACGGTCGGCCGGTATTCCTGCGCGACATCTGGCCGAGCGGAGAGGAGGTGAGCGATCTGCTCGATTTGGCGAATGATCCGGACGCATTTGGCCGGCTCTACCGCAATTTCGCCGAGCTCAATCCTCAATGGCAGGAGATCGAGGCTCCGGGCGGCGCAATCTATGCCTGGGATGCGAACAACACCTACATTCAAGAGCCGCCGTTTCTGGAAGGGTTTTCCTTGGAGGCACCCGCTCGCCGACCTTGCGTGAGCGCACGCGCCCTCTGCGTCCTGGGGGACTCGGTGACGACCGATCACATCTCGCCCGCGGGGGCGATCAAGGCGGACGGACCGGCGGGCCGATATTTGAAGGAACTGGGGGTGGGCCGTGAAGAGTTCAATAGCTACGGCAGCCGCCGCGGCAACGATCGGGTAATGGTACGCGGCACCTTCGCGAACGTCCGGTTACGCAACCAGCTCGTGCCGGGGGTGGAAGGCGGAGTCACCCGTCACCTGCCCGATGGTGCCGTGATGTCGATCTACGACGCGGCCATGCAGTATCGGCAGGAAGGAGTCCCGCTGCTGGTCTTGGCCGGACGGGAGTATGGGACCGGGAGCTCTCGCGACTGGGCCGCCAAGGGGAGTGCGCTCTTGGGAGTGCGGGCCGTGGTCGCGGAGAGCTTCGAACGCATCCATCGGGGAAACCTGGTCGGCATGGGGGTGTTGCCCTGCACCTTCGGGGGCGGCGTCCGGCTTTCCGATCTCTCGCTCGACGGAAGCGAGACCTTCGAGATTCCGGGCTTCGAGCAGGACCTCGGATCCGGCCAGGAGCTCTCGCTGAGGATCTGCCGGCCTGGTGGGGAGACCCGAGAGGTGCCGATCCTTTGCCGGATCGATACGCCCGCCGAGGCGGACTATTTCCGACACGGCGGCATTCTGCCCTACGTGTTGCGGCGAATCCTCGCTCGTGAAGGAAAGGTCGGGTGAGGATGCGCGTCCGCCAAGGCGGGCCAGCGATCTGCCGGATCGTCTTTCACGGGGTCGGTCCCGCCGGGCCCGGGTGGGCCAATTTTTTGCTGGTCGAGGCGGCCCGGCGGGCAGGCGCCACCGTCTTTCCTCCCGGTGTGGGCTGGATCCTTCCGCTCTTCTTTTCCCGGCTCTCGAGGAAACCCGAAGCCGTTTTTCTTTTCGGCTATAGCCGGGGAGGGGTGAGCGCGGTCCGTCTCGCCCGCTTCTTCGTCGAGGAGGGGATTCGGGTGGCTCTGCTCTACCTGATCGACCCGGTCGTGATTCGAGGCGGCGCCCTTTCCCTCCCTGCCTCGGTGGAGCGGACGTTCTGCTGCCGACAGCGCAATGGAGCGCGCTTGTGGCTCCTTCCTGGACGCTTGGGCAGAGGAGCGCCCTGCAGGAGCGGCCGACCGGCGGAGCCGGGGTTGGAGGAGGAAGAGGCTCTCTGCTTTCCCGACGGACGCCCGGTCTATCACGAGGACATGGTGAGGTATGCCTTGCAGCATGCGAGGCTTCGCCTCGATGCGGCACTGACTCTTGGCTGCTTCCCCCACGCAACCGATGCGTAGCTTCCGTTACCGGCCGGAGGGGTCGAGCAGATCTCGCAGCTTGTCTCCGAGAGCGTTGAGCGACCAGAGGGTCCAGGCGAGCATTCCGCCGGGGAAGACCAGAAGCCACCAGGCCATCTTCATCGGGTTGATCGCCTGGGCTCCATCAGCCAAGAGTGTCCCCAAGCTTGCGGAGGGGGGCTCGACTCCCAGGCCGAGGAAGCTCAGGAACGACTCGGCCAAGATCACAGCGGGAACGGTCAAGGTCAAGTAGACCGCCACGATTCCCAAGAGGTGGGGCAGGATATGGTGACGGAGAATGCCGAAGGGTGACCTTCCGATCACCTGCGCCGCCTGGACGAAGATCGCGGCTTTGAGCACCAGGACACGACTCCGGACGACGCGGGCCATCGTGAGCCATTCGACAAGCCCGAGGCCAAGGAAGAGGAGGAAGATGCGGCTGTAGGGGAGCAGGATCGTGAGCTGCCAGCCAATCAACGCCTTCCTCAGGGGGGCTTCGAGCAAGGCGATCAGGACGATCACCAAGATGAGGGTGGGGAGGGAGTAGAGAAGATCGACCAGCTGCATGAGGAGCCGATCGACCTTTCCTCCCGCGTACCCCGCGAGCGCTCCGTAGGTTGAGCCGATCACGAGGCTCACGAACGCGCCGAAGAAGCCGACCAGGAAGGAGATTCGCGCGCCGCAGAGCAGACGGGTCAAAAGGTCACGCCCATGAATATCGGTCCCCATCCAATGGTTGAGGCTCGGGCACGCCAAGGACTCTTCGCTGATCTCCGCCGCCGAATAGCGAGAAAGCAGGGGTCCGAAGATCGCCACTACCAGCAAGAAGGCGAGGGAGGCGGCCGCAAGGGCGGTCCACCGGTCGAGCCTCGCCTTGGGCCTTTGGCCATTGGCCTTCACGATAGTTGAACTCTCTTGTCGAGCCATGCCGATGTGAGATCGGCCAACAGGTTGAAGCCGATCAGAAGTGCGCTATAGACCAGAGTCACCCCGGCGACCAGAAAAACGTCGCGACTCAAGACGCCCTCCACGAAGAAAGAGCCCATTCCGTGGATGCCGAAGATCTCCTCGATGACGAGGGAGCCGGTCAGGAGGTTGGCGGCAAGGGGAGCCGCGTAGGCCACGATCGGAAGGGAGGCGGGCTTGAGCCCGTGGACGAAGAGGATCGTCGCGGCGGGGAGCCCCTTCGCTCGAGCGGTGCGGATATAGTCCATCGGCAGGATCTCGAGCATGCTGGCGCGCGTGAGCCTCGCCACGACCGCAGCATAGGGCAGGGCGAGGCAGCTTGCGGGGAGAAGGAGCTCGCGGAAGCTTCCCCAGCCGCCAGGAGGCAGCAGCCTCCAGTGCAGCGAGAAGAGCAGGACGGCGAGGGGGGCGAGCACAAAGCTGGGAATCGAGATTCCGGCCAAGCAGAGGATTTGAACGAGGCGGTCGGCCGTCCGATTGTGCCGAACCGCAGCCCAGACTCCGGCGGCGATGCCGAAGCCGAGCGCGAGGGCGAATGCACTACCCCCGAGCGTCAGGGATACGGGAAGCGTCTGGCCGATAATCTCATTGACGGTGCGATTCCGGTATCGGGTCGACAGACGGAGATCGCCGTGGAGGACGTCGGACACGTAGCTCGTATATTGCTCCCACAGGGAACCGTTCAGCTTGTAGCGGGCTTCCAGCTCCTGCAGGATCGCGGGCGGGATAGCCCGTTCCCCGGCAAATGGGCTGCCGGGAGCCAGGCGAACGAGAAAGAAGGTGATCGTGATCACCCCCAGAAGCACGGGGACGGCTCCCGTCAAGCGGCGGAGAAGAAAGGCGAGCATTGGGGGTTCTCATCCGGACGGTCTTCTTTCCGCGTCGGGCGCCTTGGCCACTGCGTGCCCGGGGGTAATCCTGATGCCGCGGAGAGAATGGTCCATGGATGGATAGAGAATAAGGAGTTCCTCTTCGTCGTGTTTGCGTGCGGGATTAGGGGTCGGCCGAATCCGCTGCCGACCGAGTGCGAAAGTAGATCTCTCGGAACGGGTGCTCGTCGAGCAGGTTGGCGCTGATGCCTCCCAGGCGGGTTTCGTGGTAGAGCATGATTCCAGAGTAAAAGTAGATGGGAAGGATGGGAAGCTCCTCTTTGACGAGAATGGACTCGGCTTCGTGCAGCAGGGCAAGGCGCTCCTTCGGAGCCACGGTCACCGTCGCTTCGGTCAGGAGCTTCTCGTACCGGTCGTTCGACCAGCCGGTATTGTTGTTCCCGCTGTTGCGCAGGAAGCATCCAAGGAAGGTGAAGGGATCTTCGTAATCTCCCACCCAGCTCGAACGCGCGATCTGGTAGGAGAGTGACTGTACGGAATTGAGATAGACCTTCCACTCCTGATTGCGCAGGCTCACCGAAATTCCTAGAATCTGCCGCCAAATCGCCTGGATCTCGGTGGCGATCTGCTCGTTCTGCTCGCTCGAATTATAAAGCAGGGTCAGGGGGGGGAAACCTCGGCCGCCCGGAAAGCCCGCCTCGGCGAGAAGGGCTCTGGCCCGATCGGGATCGAATCCCAGGCCGGTCGGCGGCGTATATCCGGGAATTCCGGGAGGCGTCAAGGAATGGGCCGGACGCTCTCCGCCACGAGTGACCGTGCGGATCAGTCGCTCCCGGTCGACCGACAAGGCGAGCGCTTTGCGGACACGCGGATCGTTCAGGGGGGGCGTAGTTACGTTGAACCGATAAAAGTAGGTGGCCAGGAACGGGGCGGAATGGAAGTAGGGCTGCTTCCGCAGCTCGGAAAGAAAGAAGGTCGGAATGAGTCCCTTGTCGAGGATGAGATCGGCCTTGCCGCTCGCAAAAAGGTTGAACGCAGCGGATGCTCGCGTTACGGCCAGTGCTTCGATCCAAGGGATGCGAACGGTCTCCTGCCGCCAGTATCGAGGGTTCTTGCGAAGGACGATCCGATCATTGATCTGCCACGAATCGAGAAGGTAGGGGCCGTTGCCGATGAGCTTCCCGGGCTTGATCCAATCGTCGCCATGTCTTCGCACGACCGCGAGTGGAACTGGAGAAAAGATGGATTGAGCGCAGAGCGAGGGAAAGAATGGGGTCGGACCGATCAGATGGACTTCGAGCGTGCGGGAATCGATCGCTCGGACGCCCACTTGGGAAAAGTCGCGGAGCCGGCCTCGGTTATAGGCTTCGGCGTTTTCGATACAATAGAGCAGATCTGCATACTTGGCCGCTATCCGGGGCTCGAGAGCACGCTGCCAGGATGCAGCGAAATCCTGAGCGGTGAGTGGGCTCCCGTCGCTCCAGCAGCTCTCACGGAGGAGAAACCGGTAGGTCCGTCCATCCGGAGAGACGGACCACTCTCGCGCGATGCCGGGAACGACGTTTCCCTCCTTGTCCTCTGCGGTGAGGCCTTCGAAGAGGGCTTTGCAGATGCGCCCCTCGGGCTGCCCCGTGATCACCTGGGGGTCGAGGCTCTCCGGCTCAGGGCCGTTAATGACGACCAGCCGATCGGAGGGAGGGGAATGGCGGCAATTCGCCAGAGCGACCAGGAGGATGCCGCAAACGACGGTGCGAAGGCTGAGCGAACCGTTCCTAAAACCATAGACAAACATTCCACTACCAGGGAAGGTCGTCGATGACGTCGGCCGAACAGTTCTGCCGACGGTTCGCGTGCCGGGATTGCGCCGGCAATGCCCAGGTTGCGCCCAATGCCCGCGTTTCCGGGAGCAAAGGCGCGGGCGGCTCTCGCAAGCCTCCCGACCGGGCATGCGCTGCATGCGCCGCTTTGAGCCTCCTCCGAACCTCCGACCAGAACGACCACACATGCTTCGCCCGATTCCTCACGGGTAGGGCAAAGGTGAGGTGGCCGCCATTGCGGGCTGGCGCAATGGCCTCCCGCACGGTCGGACGCTCGGAGAGGCCCAAGCCTCTCCTGGCCACGGCATAGGCCGCGCCCTGGTGAGAACCGATGCCGTGACGACGCGCGTGATTCACCGCGCCGATCACGGAAGTATAGGCCGGATCGACTTCGATCCCCTCGACTCCGGCTCGAAAACAGGCCGCCTTGAGCATGGCGATGGTCTTGGAGTAGCAAAACGACGAGATCTTCCTGGCGGCGGATGGACTCGCCACCTCAAGCTCAGCCCTCCTTTTCTTGAGATCCAGCCGCTCAAGGACCAGGGGAAGACCACGCTCCCGTGCCATCTCCACAATCATCCTCGCCGCGTCGCCGATGATCGCCTTGGCTTGATCTTCGGTCTTGCCGTAGAGGTTGAGATCCACCCGAAGGGCCCGCCGCAGGTTGCCGAACCGGTCCGTCTCCGCCACGGCCAGATGGTCGTGGTTGATGTCGATCCCAACCGCTCCCGCCAGACGGCTCGTCGCAATGGGAACCGGCCTGGCCTCGACGCTCGCGAAGACCCGCCAGCCCTTCCGATCCCTTAAAAAGCGGTAGCTTACCGCCACTCCCTCCCGCTTCCGGACAGGCTTGCCCGTCTTGGTTTGCGAGAAGACAACCCGGCTCGCGGCAAGCGCCTGAAGGATCTCCTCCTGGCCATAGGCGAATCGCACGCCGGGAATGACCAGAAGCTTGCCATCCGAGGCCAGCGCATCGGGAAGACGCAGACGCAGGGTCAGGCTGCCGTCGTCCTCGATCGAAGCCCGGCAGGACTGGTTGCCCGCGGTCTCGTCCTTCGAGCCGATCACGAAGAACTGGTCGCTCCGCGCCGCCTGCCAATCCTCTTTCCACTCCGCATGGCTGGCATAGCCGTTCTCCTCGAGGGCAAACTGCTTGCGGAAGAGGCGGCGGGAGCCGAAGCAGAGGCGGACGCGACCCGAGTCCCGGTCGGCGATCCGCGCCGCGAGCCTGGCGCGAAGGTTCCCAAGCCGCCGCTTCTTCTGATGAAGCTTCTCCGAGCCTGGCTCCCTCGCCGAGAGGATGCCGATGACCCTTTCGGCTCTCTGGATGCGGGATTCGGCCTCGGCGATCCACTCCGGAAGCCGCTCCCGGATCGAGGCGATCTTGCCCTCGAGGCCGACGCGAATCGCGTTGAACTGCCGGGCGGTGATCCCAAAGCGCCGCAGGAACTCGCGCTTGAGATCGCCCATCGGAATCCCCACCCGCATCCTGGCAAAGAGGGCCCGCTCGGCTTGCCCGTAGAGATCCGCATAGGCGTCCAGAGCCGCGACCTGCTCCGCCGCCAGCCTCAAGCGCGTCTGGTAGGTGAAGACCGGACGATCACTCATGGAAAGCCTCGAGCGCCTTTTTCGCCCGGTTCCTGGCGGACCGCTTGCCGTAGAGCCTCGCGCACATCGACTCGATGTCCTCGTGCAGATCGCGGACGATGTCGTCGGTCATCTCCTCGGGATCGATAACCAGCAGGGATCTGCCATGCGCAGCCAAGGCCGCCTCCACATGCTCGAATCCAAAGCGCATCCGCCGGTCCCGATGCTCGACCAGAATGACGCCGACCTTCGGATCGCGCAAGAGCCGCAAGAGCCCCTTGCGATGGCCGTTCATCCCGGAGCCAACCCCCTTGACCGCATCGACAATCGGCAACCGCTTGGCGAGCGCCCACTCCGTCAGCCGCGCCAGCTGCCTGTCCAGATCGGCCTTCCGGTCGGCGCTGGAGACGGGCGCATAGAGGGCAACTCCGCCGGGCTGCCTCTCCTCCGCATGCACGATCGCCGTCCCGGTCGGCAGCTGCTCGACCGCCACCGGCATCTTCCCGTCCTTCCCCATCCGCCAAGCCGTCTTGTAGCCAATCCCCTGCCGCCTTGCCCAGACGCTCAGCTTCATGGGAAAAGAATGCCATGCAACGTGAGTTGTGTCTATTGATTAGTCAACTGTTGGCAACCCATCGCTCCAGGTCATTTCGCTGGCTTCGGCGTCGTTGCCGGGAAGGTTCGGCTCGCAGGGGAAGAGGTCGTGGGATGGTGCAGCTTCTCCTGGATCGTTCCGTGATCGGCGGCGATCCGGCCGGAGAGGAAGGAGAGGATGACCGCCAAGCTGAAAAAGACCGCCGCCAGCCAGGATGTGCCTTTGACGAGGATGCTCGAGGTTTGCGCTCCAAAGAGGGCATCGGTGACCCCGCTGCCGAACGTGGCTCCCAACCCTTCCTGCTTGCTTCGCTGCATGAGGATGACCAGAACGAGCAAGAGCGCCACCAGCGCATATCCGACGACGAGAATATCGAAGAGGATCCGTATCATTGCCGCCCTATTCTACGGAAAGGAGAATGGAGGTAAAGCTTTCGGCCTCCAAGCTCGCCCCTCCCACGAGGAGTCCATCTACGTCTGGCTGAGCCAAAAGCTCACGGGCATTCTGCGGAGTGACGCTTCCCCCATACTGGAGCGTCAGTCGAGAAGCGATGGACTGCCCATGAAGCCTCTCCAACTCCTGTCGAAGCAAGGCGTGAGCTTCCTGCGCCTGCTCCGGGGTGGCGTTGCGTCCAGTGCCGATCGCCCAGACAGGCTCGTAGGCGAGCACGATTTCCGAAAGAACTGGGAGGGGCAGCGCATGAAGCACCCCTTGAAGCTGAGAGCGCAGATGATCTGGCCACCGGCCCGCTTCCCGATCTGGAAGATCCTCTCCCACACAGAAGATCGGGTGCAAGCCCGCTGAAACGGCGGCAAGGAGCTTCTCGCGGAGGAAGGCGTCGGTTTCGCCGAAGTAGCGGCGGCGTTCGGAGTGGCCGACGATGACGAACTGGCAACCGACTTCGCGGAGCATCGAGGCCGAAATTTCCCCCGTAAACGCTCCTTTGGGCGCGGGATGAAGATTCTGCGCCCCAAGCCGGATCTGAGGAGTGGACTTCAGGAGCTTCGCGACGCTCGCCAGAGCCGTGAAAGGAGGGCAGAGAACCACTTCGCAACCGGAGAAGGAAGCCAGCTGCTTCTGGAGCTTCTCGACCAGAGAAGCCGCCTCGGCAACCGTCTTGTTCATCTTCCAGTTGCCGGCGACGATTTTGGTACGCGCCCTCACACCGGAAGAAACGCCTTGGTTGGTCCTTCGCTCGAAGATGGGACGGCCGCCTGGCTTTCTTCCTTCTCGGTCTTGTCGGGGATCACCGACACTCCCGGTAACGGTACTCCTTCCAGAAACTCGAGCGACGCTCCGCCGCCCGTGGAAATGAAGGTGATGCGGTCGGAAAGCCCGGAGCGGTGGAGAGCCTTCACAGAATCACCCCCGCCCACGATGCTCACGGCATCCCGGTTCTCGGCGACCATCTCCGCAACGGAAAAGGTCCCCTTGTCGCAACCGCGAATCTCAAAGACTCCCATCGGGCCGTTCCAGAAAATCGTCCGTGCTCCTGCGAGCAGGCGCCGCATGGCGGCAATCGTCGCGGGGCCGATATCAACTCCTCGCCACTCTCCGGGAATCTCCTCCCCGGGCTGCGTGTAACGCCCCGGAGAGGTTTGACGGTGCTCGAAATCGATCTCCTCGACGATGTAGCTGTCGATCGGCAGCAGCAGCTCGATCCCGCGGCTCGCCGCCTTGTCGAGAGCCCGACGGGCCATCTCCACCCGATCGGGCTCGACGAGCGATTTTCCTACCGCCTTGCCCTGTGCCAGATAAAACGTGTACGCCATCGCTCCCCCGATGATGAGGGCATCGGCCTTGCTGAGGAGCCGGTCGATCACGCGGATCTTGTCGGAAACTTTGGCTCCGCCCAGGATTACGACAAAGGGGCGAGCCGGGTTCTCCAACTCCTCTCCGAGAAAGTGGAGCTCCTTCTCCATGAGGAAGCCAATGACCCGCTCCGGGAGAAAGTGGGCTACCCCTTCGGTCGAGGCGTGCGCACGGTGGGCCGTTCCGAACGCATCGTTGACGTAGATCTCCCCCAGGCTGGCAAGCTGCCGGCTGAAAGCTGGGTCGTTCTTTTCCTCCTCGGGATGAAAACGGAGGTTCTCGAGCAGGAGGACCGCTCCATCCTGAAGCGCCTTGACCGAGTTTTCCGCTCCGGAACCGATGCAGTCGTTTGAGAAGGAAACCGGCTTTTGCAGCAAATAGCCCAGGCGATCGGCCACAGGACGCAAGCTCAACTTGGGATCCGCCTTTCCCTTGGGGCGACCCAAGTGACTCATCAGAACGAGACGAGCGCCCCGCTTTACGAGGTTCTGAACGGTTGGGAGGCTCGCCCGTATCCGCGTATCGTCGGTGATTCGCGCGTCGCCGTCGACGTACTCGACCGGGACATTGAAATCGACTCGCATGAGCACTCGTTTCCCGCGCACGTCTACATCGAGAATGGTCCGCTTTGCCATATCGTTCTCGCCTCCGTTGATGGTGAACCGCTCTTGTTTCCGTCCCCTTCTGTTGTCCGGATTGCGGCTTACTTCTTCGACTGCAAGAGATAGTGTACGAGGTCCACGCACCGGTTCGCGTAGCCCCACTCGTTGTCGTACCAAGCGATCAGCTTGAAGAAGTGAGGGTTGAGGCCAATGCCCGCGCTGGCATCGAAGATGCTAGAGTGCGAATCCTTGAGAAAGTCGCGCGAAACGACCGGGTCCTCCGTGTAGCCAAGGACTCCGTCGAGATAGCTCTCGCTCGCTTGCTTCATCGCCATGCAAATTTCCGCGTAGCTCGTCGCCTTCGTCGTCCGCACGGTCAAGTCGACCACGGACACGGTCGGGGTGGGGACTCGGAAGGACATTCCCGTAAGCTTCCCTTTGACTTCCGGCAAGACGAGCGCCGTTGCCTTGGCCGCGCCCGTGCTCGCCGGAATGATGTTGCCGTCGACCGAGCGGCCCCCGCGCCAATCCTTGCGGGAAGGACCGTCCTGGACCTTCTGGGTCGCGGTGGCACTGTGCACCGTAGTCATGAGGCCTTCCTCGATGCCGAATCCTTCCTTGAGCAGGACATGAACCATGGGCGTCAGACCATTGGTCGTGCAGCTCGCATTCGAAATGATCGAGTGCTTGCTCCGGTCGATCTGCTGGTGGTTGACGCCGTAAACCACCGTGATGTCGGCATCCTTGCCGGGAGCAGTGATGACCACGGCTTCTGCGCCAGCCTTGAGGTGCCCTCGGGCTTTGTCGGCGCTCGTAAAGAGGCCGGTCGATTCGAGGACGAGACTGACGCCCAGATCGGCCCAGGGCATCGCTGCCGGCCCTTCCTTGACTTCCAGGCAGCGAATCTCATGCCCGTCGATCCGCAAGAGGTCGTCCTTGTCGAGGCCGGGACTCGATTTTGCGGATTGGATGGGAAGGGAGAATCGACCATAGTTGCTGTCGTAACGAAGCAGATAGGCGAGGTTGTCCGCCGGAACCAGGTCGTTGACGGCGACAATCGGGATCTGCCCCAACAGCTGTCGCTCCGCGATGATGCGTAAGATGAGCCGCCCGATCCGCCCAAACCCGTTAATGGCAATTCTTGTCACGGCGTTTCCTCTCCCAAAAATTCTATTGCTGCGCTCGCGCGATTGTTTGTCATCGAACCTAAAAGCCGAACACGCTGGCGTCAACGGCAAAAGACGTAACCGCTCCACTAAATCGCCCTCGCTCCGGTTCGGGGTTGCCTTTCTTGGGGAGAATCGAGGAAAATGCAACAGGAAAATGGCAGCGGGTCTCCGAAAGAAAGCCAAGGGGCGGGGTGTCGGCCAGGCTCTGCTTCTGGGTGGGGCGCTCTTCTTGCTATGGAGCGGAATGGCATGCGAAGCCATGCCGGGAGATAGTCCGATGGGATCTGGGATGTTTGTGTTCTTGGACGAGTGGGGCCGGCCGAGCGCGCCGACCAAGGGGGCGTATGTTCAGAAGAGGAAGGAGCAGTGGCGCTACCTGCTGGGCGATTCGACCTATGCAATCACCCGGGAAGGCGCGACGGAGCCTGCGTTCTGCGGCCGCTTTCATGCCAGCAAGGAAGAGGGGTTTTACCTCTGCGCCGACTGTGGCTTGCCTCTCTTTTCCTCGAGGGCGAAGTATGTTTCGGGGACGGGTTGGCCTAGCTTTTTCACACCCTTTGCCCCTCAGAACCTTCGGCAGGCGGAGGATCGGAGTCATGGAATGGTTCGCGAAGAGATCCTCTGCGCCCGTTGTGGGGCTCATTTGGGCCACGTCTTTCCTGACGGCCCTCCTCCGACCGGGCTTCGCTATTGCATTAATTCCGGAGCGCTTGTCTTCCTTCCGCAACGTCTCCTCCAAGGGAGAGGCAAAGAGGGAGAGCCGCTGGAGCGGGCAGTCTTCGCCGGCGGCTGCTTCTGGGGGATCGAGCAGGCATTCGAGAAGGAGAAGGGAGTGGAGGCGGCTTTCTCCGGCTACTCCGGAGGCTCGGTTCCCTTCCCGACTTATGAAGAGGTCTGCACGGGCCGCACAGGCCACGCGGAGGCCGTGCTCGTGCTCTTCGATCCCCGAAAGATTTCCTACGAAGAGCTCTTGGGCAAGTTTTGGGACGTTCACGACCCGACAACCCGGAATCAGCAAGGCCCGGATGTCGGCTCACAGTATCGCTCGGCAATCTTTGTCTACGACGAGGAGCAGCGGAAGGCCGCCGAGCGTTCGCGCCGGGGCCTGAGCGAGAGCGGGAGGTTTCGCAACCCGATCGTCACGGAGATTGTGCCCGCCGACGGGTTCTTCTTCGCCGAAGAGTACCACCAGAGATACAACGAAAAGCACGGGGTCTCCGGAAGCTGCGGGCGCCCCAATTGAATTCCCTTCTTCGGGAGTCGAAGGCCGCGGAGAGGGAAGAAGCGGCTGCGCGCTGGCTGCGCGTCGACCAGCGGGAATCGGAAAGGGGGTCCTGTGCCACTGGCTGCTGCCGCTGACTTGGGTTCGAATAGCTTCCACCTGCTGGTCGTGCAGGAGGAGAACGGGAAGATTCGACCGATCGACCGGCTCAAGGAACCCGTCCGCTTGGCGGCGGGCCTTGCCGCCGATGGAACGTTGTCCCGGGAGGCGATGGAACGGGCATTGCGCTGCCTGGAGCGGTTTGGACAGCGATTGAAGCCGATTCCTCGATCGCGGGTCCGGGTGGCCGGGACAAATACTCTGCGGAAGGCGCGCAATACCGCGGAGTGGATTCGAAAGGCCGAGAAGGCACTGGGTCATTCGATCGACGTGATCTCCGGACATGAGGAAGCACGCCTGATCTACCTAGGTGTAGCGCATGGCGCCGACGATGATGGGCGGCTGCGGCTGGTGGTCGATATCGGAGGGGGAAGTACCGAGCTCATCCTGGGGAGGGGGCTTACGCCGGAACGGATGGAGAGCCTGTTCATGGGCTGCGTGAGCATGAGCACCACCTACTTCGCCGACGGTACGATCACCCCCTCCCGCCTGCGTCGGGCGGAGCTTGAGGCGCTTCGAGAACTGGAGCCGATCGCGGCGACCTACCGGTCGGCGGGGTGGCAACAAGCCATCGGTTCCTCCGGAACGGTTCTGGCCGTACTCGGTGTCGCTCAAGCCGAGGGCTGGTCGACCAATCACATTACGGCTGGCGCACTCAGGAAGATCGTGAAGGGGCTCCTGGACACGGGCAGGGTGGAAAAGCTGCCGTTTCGCGAGCTCGATGAAGACCGAAGGCTCGTCTTTCCCGGAGGGGTGGCCATTCTTTCCGCGATCTTCCAGTCGCTCGGCATCGAGATGCTGGAGATTTCTCATAGTGCTCTGCGGGAAGGACTGATCTATGACCTGCTCGGCAGGAATTCGGCGGCCGATTCGCGAGAGAAGACGGTGCAGAATCTGGCGGAGCAGTTCCACATCGATGGGCATCAGGCCCAGCGGGTGCAAAGGCAGGCTTTGCAGCTCTTGGAGCAGGTAGCCGCGCACTGCCGCCTCGCGGACGAGGATCGCCACCTCGTATCCTGGGCCGCTCATCTCCATGAGATTGGACTCTTGATCTCCTATACGCAGTACCATAAGCACGGCTCTTACATTCTGCATCACATCGACATGCCGGGCTTCTCGCTGCGGGATCAGCAGCGGCTGGCGTTCCTGGTGCGAAGCCATCGTCGAAAGTATCCGGGAGACGAACTGCTCCTGCTCCGGGAAGAGGACCGGGACGCCACCTTTTCGTTGAGCCTCCTGTTGCGGATCGCGTTCGTTTTGCAGCGCAGCCGACAAGATTCCCCGCTCCCCCCGATTGAGGTCGATGCCGGGGAACGCCGCTGGAAGCTCCGGTTCCCGGCGAACTGGTTGGATGAGCATCCGCTCACGAAGGCCGATCTGGAAGCGGAGACGGCGTATCTGGAGCCGATGGAATTTCGGTTACGCTTCGAGTGAGGATCGGGAAAGCTCTCCCTTCCACCAGGAGAGATAGCGCTCTCCGACCCTTTCTGGAGCAAGGGCGATGATTTCCGGGCACTCGTAGCTATGATGCCGCCGTACAGCGGCTTGCAGCTCATCCCACTGCTCGTGGGCACTCTTGACCAGCAAAAGGACCTCGCTGGCTTCTTCGCGCTTGCCCTGCCACCAGTAGAACGAGCGAACTCCCGGCAAGAGGTTGACACAGGAAGCGAGCCGGGCTTCCAAAAGAGCTCGTGCGAGCCCTGCTCCCTCTTCCGAGGAAGAGGCGGTGATGAGGACCAGAAGCGGCTTCATGGGATGGTCTTCGCCGGGTCTCGCTCTGCGATTCGCTCGATCCAGCCGCCACCCAACAACAGGTCGCCTGCATAGCAGACGGCCGCTTGCCCGGGAGCCACGCCGGCTTGAGGAGAATCAAAATCGATTCGCGCCCGCTGATCCGAAAGCAGCGTGAGCCGGGCAGTAACCGCCGGGTAGTTGTATCGAACCTTCACGGTCACGGGCAGGGGGCTCGGGGGCATCGGCTGCTGCCAGTTCGCCTGGCTCAGGAAGCAGTGGGCCTGATGGAGGGCTTCCCAAGGGCCGACGACGATTCGTTGCTTCCCGGGATCGATATCGACCACGTAGAGCGGTTTCCCTTGTCCTCCGGGGAGTCGACGGCGCTGGCCGACGGTATACGATTCGATTCCCTGGTGGCAGCCGAGCGGCTTGCCGGACAGATCGACGATCTCGCCCGAGGCGTCCTTTCCCTTGCCGGGCCGCTCGGCCAAAAATGCATCGTACTGGTTGCCCGGAACAAAGCAGATTCCCTGACTCTCTTCTTTATCCCAGACGGAAAGTCCCGCTTGCTTCGCGATCTGCCGCACCTCCTCCTTTTCGTAGTCTCCGAGCGGGGTCAACATCCGTTCGAGTGCGCGCGGCTCGAGCCGGAAGAGGAAATAGGATTGATCCTTTCGTTGGTCCTTGGCCCTGCTGAGGCGCACACCCCCGCTCTCATCGCGCTCGATTCGGGCATAGTGGCCAGTGGCGACATATTCCGCGCCCCATGCTCGAGCCTTTTGTGGGAGCCGGCCGAATTTCATCTTCTCGTTGCAGAGTACGCACGGGTTGGGAGTGCGCCCTTGGCGATATTCTCGGACAAAGGGAGCGATGACTTCCTCTTCGAAGGCCTCCGCTTCGTCGAGCACGAAGTGGGGGATTCCCAGCCGATGGGCGACTAGCCGGGCATCGGAGATCGACTGAGGGCCGCAACATTTTTCCTGGGAACGGGAGAGGCAGGAGTCGGACCAGACCTTGAGGGTGACGCCAATGACCTCAAACCCTTGCTGCTGGAGCAGGTAGGCGGCCACCGAGGAGTCGACTCCTCCGCTCATCCCTACGACCACTCGCTGTCTGGCAGCCATCTTACCTTTTCCGTGTCCGCGGCCGAACGAAAATCGGGTGGAGAGACGTTGCGCTCCGCGCCTCGGCGGATGGCTCTCCCCCCTTAGGCCGCTTCTCGTTCCTGGCGGCGACGGAGGATCGGCGGGCGCTTCCCCTCGACAACAGGACGACTGATGATGACTTCTTCCAGATCGGCCCGGGAAGGAAGGTCATACATGACCTCGAGCATGATCTTCTCGAGGGCGGCGCGAAGTCCGCGCGCGCCTGTCCCCTTGCGGATCGCCTCCTGCGCCAGCAGCCGCAGGGCGTCCTTGGTGAAGGAGAGCTTCGCTTGGTCCATCGCCAGCAGCTTCGCATACTGCTTGACCAGTGCGTTCTTTGGTTCCGTCAGAACGGTGGTGAGCTCCTCCTCGGTTAACGCTTCGAGCCAGGAGACGATCGGAAGCCGGCCGACGAACTCCGGGATCATCCCGTATTGGACCAGGTCCTCTGGCTCGATCTCGATGGGTCCCCCAGCTACCGGTTCGCTCTCCGCAGGAGCAGCAAAGCCGAGGCGTCCCTTTCCGCGACGTCGAGCGACCATCTTGTCGAGACCCACGAAGGCGCCGCCGCAAATGAAGAGGATATGCTGCGTGTTGACGCGGATGCACTCCTGATGGGGATGCTTTCGCCCCCCTTGGGGAGGCACATGACAGATCGTCCCTTCCAGCATCTTGAGCAGAGCCTGTTGGACGCCCTCTCCGGACACGTCTCGCGTGATCGAGGGGCTCTCGCCTTTTCGAGCGATCTTGTCGATCTCGTCGATGTAGATGATGCCCATCTCCGCTCGCTTCACATCGAAGTTGGCGTTCTGGAGCAATCGGAGGAGGACGCTTTCGACATCTTCGCCGACATAGCCGGCCTCGGTGAGCGAGGTGGCATCCGCGAGGCAAAAGGGAACGTCGAGCATTCGGGCGAGGGTACGAGCCAGCAAGGTCTTGCCCGAGCCGGTCGGTCCGACGAGGAGGATATTGCTCTTTTCGATTTCGACGTCGGGATGCTTATCCAGACGACTCCCCGTCCCGGAGCCGACTCCCTGGGTCGTCACGCGCTTGTAGTGATTGTGGACGGCGACGGAGAGCACCTTCTTCGCCCGCGCTTGGCCGATCACATATTGATCGAGGAACCGATGGATCTCGGTCGGCTTCGGGATCGCCGGGGCTCCGACCGCGGGCACTTCTCCTTTGCCCTCGCGCTCGAGAATGTCCTTGCAGACGTTGATGCAGCTATCGCAGATGTAGACGCCCGGCCCCGAAATCAACTTGCGGACCTCTGCGTGGCTCCTTCCGCAAAAGGAGCACATGGTCACCTGAACGGGCCGCGCCATGGGGCTCCTACGTGATCGTTGGCTCCGGCACCTGCGGGATGACGACCTTCGTTTTCACGACCTCGTCCACGATCCCATACTCCTTCGCCTCGTCGGCGGACATGAAGAAATCCCGATCGGTGTCCTTTTCCAGCCGGTCGAGCGGCTGGCCGGTGTGCATCGCCAGGATCTGATTGAGCTGGCGCTTCGTCCGCAGAATCTCCTTGGCCTGAATGCTGATGTCCGAGGCTTGGCCTTGGGCTCCTCCCAGAGGTTGATGGATCATGATGCGGGCGTTGGGTAACGCAAAGCGCTTGCCCTTGCTGCCAGCGGCCAGCAGAACGGCGGCCATGCTCGCCGCTTGCCCGATGCAATAGGTCGCGACGTCGCAACTGATGAACTGGAGGGTGTCGTAGATCGCCATGCCGGCCGTGACATAGCCGCCGGGGGAGTGGATGTAGATGCTCACGTCCTTCTTGGGGTCTTCCATCTGGAGGAAAAGCAGCTGGGCGATCACGACGTTGGCGATCATGTCGTCGATCGGAACGCCCAGGAAAATAATGCGGTCTTTGAGGAGGCGAGAATAGACATCGTACCGACGTTCTTCTCGGCCGATCTGCTCAATGACGGACGGAATGATCTGTGCGGTGAACCGTTGCTCTGTCATACGGACGCAACCTTGGCTTTTTCGATGAGGAAGTCCATTACTTTCTCCATCAATATCTGTCTTTTCAAAGCCTCGAAGCTCTCTCGCGGAAGACGCTGGACCCATTGTCGGGGAGAAAGGTTCTGCCGGTGGGCGAGCGAAGCCACCGCGCGGGAAAGCTCGTCCTCGGTGACCTCCACCGACTCGTTCTTCGCGATCCGTTCGATAACGAAACGGAGCTTTACCCGCTGGGCGGCCAGCCTTCTCGCATTCGAGAAGATTTCACCCCTCTTCTCCTCGAGGACCGCCAGGGGCACTCCGCGTTCTTGATTTTCCGCGACGATCTCACGAACAGCGTTTGCCGTCTCCTCTTCCACGAGTGACTCCGGAAGGGGGAACTCGACCGAGCCGAGGAGCGTCTTCAGGACGTGGTTGGCTTGCTCCCGGTGCACGGCCCGTTTTTTCTCGGCCTCCACTGCGGTTTGCAGCATGGTGCGGAGCCCCGACTCGTCGGTTCCGGCAATCTCTTTGGCCAGATCATCGGAAAGCGATGGAAGGTGGCGTTCCTTGATGGCCGAGAGGGTGACCGAATAGTCGACCGTTTTTCCGCGGAGAGGCTCAAAGAACCAATCCTCCGGGAAGGAGAGGGCGAGCGAGCGGGTCTGCCCGATCTCCATTCCGAGGATGCCTTCCGTAAATCCGGGAACGAAGACCCCCGGCTTTACGAGGAGCCACTGGTCCTCGCTCCCGGCAAGAACTCCGGCCATGGGGAAAAGCGATTTCACCGGTTGCCCATCGATCGTGCCTTCGTACCGAAGGACCGCATAGTCTCCCTCCGCCAAGGGACGGTCGGGAGCGTCAGCAAACGTAGCGCGGGTTTCCAGGAGCTTGCCCAGTGCCTGATCGACATCTTCCTTGCTCACCCCCGTCTCCGCCTGAGGAATGGTCATCGACGAGTAATCCGGCAGAGAAAAGGCGGGAGCGCAATCGACCAGGGCCGCGAAGGAAAAGGAAAGGCCCTCGAGGTAGCGGACATCCTCGGTTCCCAGCCCGCGGACCGCATCGATCTGCTGTCTTTGGAGCGCCTCGCGAAAGCCCTGGCTAATCAACATCTTCTGCAGCTCGTCATGGATGTCCTTCTGAAACTGTCTTTCCACCAAGGGCGTAGGTGCCTTTCCTGGGCGAAAGCCCGGTAGCCGCGCCATTTGGGAAAAATGCTGCACCACTTCCTTCCGGACTTGGGCTACCTGATCGGCGGAAACCTCGATGCGGAGTCGTTTCCGGCAAGGGCCGAGCTCCTCGGTTTGAACAGTCACCATGTTTGCTTTCTCGTGAAAAAGGCCACCATAATCCCCGGTTTTCCGGGAATCAAGTGCGGGAAGCCGCACCCAGCGAGGAGAGATACCGTTCCGCATCGAGGGCGGCCATGCAGCCCATTCCCGCCGCGGTCACGGCTTGCCGATAGGTAAAATCGACGCAATCCCCTGCGGCAAATACCCCAGGTTGGCTGGTGAGAGAGCCGTGGTGGACCTGGATGTATCCTCGTTCGTCGAGAGCGATCTGGCCCCGAAACGGCTCTGTGCTCGGTTGATGGCCAATGGCGACGAACAGTCCCGCACAGGCGAGGGTGGTGGTCTTGCCCGTGGGAAGTTCCCGAAGGGTCAGGCCGGTGAGCTTGCCCTCTTCGCGCCCCATCACCTCGGTCACCACGGTGTTCCAGATTGGCCGGATCCTTGGGTTGCCGAGGACCCTCTCTGCCATGATGGGGGAGGCGCGCAACTGGTCACGCCGGTGGATGAGGCATACCTCCGAGGCAAAGCGGGTCAGATAGAGGGCCTCCTCGCAGGCGGTGTCGCCGCCACCGATGACCGCCAGGGTTCGGTTGCGAAACAGGGGAAGGGCACCATCGCAGGTGGCGCAATAGCTGACTCCCCGTGTCTCGAGCTCCGCCTCTCCCGGCGCATCGAGATGCCTGGGGCGAGCGCCTACGGCAAGGATCACGGCCTTCGCCTCCAGGGTCTTGTCTTCGAGGACGATCCGCTTGGAACCCTCGGAAAGCTCGGTCCGGATCACGGTCTCCATGGAGAGGATGCGCGTCCCGAACCGCTTGGCCTGCTCTTCCATGGCCGCCATCAAGTCAGGCCCCTGGATTCCGCTGGGAAAGCCGGGAAAATTCTCCACCAGGGTGGTTGTCGTCAACAGGCCGCCGGGCTCGGTTCCCGTGATGACGAGCGGACGGAGGTTGGCGCGCGCGGCGTAGATAGCCGCGGTCCAGCCAGCGCAACCGGAACCAATGATGATGAGTTCTTCCATAGAGAAGCCCATATAAGCGGCCAACGGGAGAAGGCGCAAGCCCTCGGGAAGCTTTCTCGGCCGAGGGCTTCTTCCAGCGAAAGTTCAAGTGCACTGGGCCATCGAGCAGAGCGGATGGCGCACGGAGGATCCCCGCCTTCCCCGCGATCGTGACAAGGGTGCGCCGGCTCTCGCTTGACGGAGAAGAGGTTGACGAGGTAACGGGGGAGAGCTAATAGAAGAGCCTGGCTGGAATCCGCCTTCCAAAGGCGGGCCCCAGGCGTTCCACCTGCGCTTGAGGCCTCGGCGGTGGGAACGAGAACGCACGCGCCGTTTTTGTCGAGAGGGTGCCGCAGAGCAAATCTGAACAGGCGAGTTCTTGGGGACGAAGGCAGCCTAGGCCCGGTCGTCTGGGAACGGATTGGTTTTTGAACGCTCACGATCGATTATCGTTGCTGCAGAGCGGGATGCCGGATTCCGGGCTGCTTGCCGAAAAGGAATGGCGCATCAGCGATGCCGCGTTTTCCCTGAGCGAGCGGCATGTGGCACTGCTAGAACGGCTGGGTCCGGTCCTGCAGCACTTTGTGCAGGGCTGCAATCTCCTCTATCGATGGAGCGTGCAAGGAAAGGCCCCGGCCTGGATCGCCGAGCTGCTCGATCGGGGCAAGCCCAGGGAGCTGGTATGCCTTGCCCGTGACGCCTCCTTGGCGGGCCAGCTTCCTCGTCTGCTTCGACCCGATCTTCTCTGGACCGAGTCGGGCTTCGCGCTTTGCGAGCTCGACAGCGTGCCCGGGGGTATCGGAGTGACGGCCTGGCTGCAGGAGCGATTCTCCCACTGGGATTCGGCTCTGCTTGGCGGACCGGGTGGAATGAGGGAGGGCTTCTCCCAGATTTTTCCGAGCGGGGATGTCGTGGTTTCCGAGGAGGCCTCTTCCTACCGGCCCGAGATGGAGTACCTGGTCGGACCGGAGCGCGTCCGCTGGGCGGAAGATTATCGCTGCGGGGACCAGCCGATCTACCGCTTTTTCGAGTGCTTTGACTGGGAGAAGCTCCGCTCGATCCGGGAGAGCTTCGCTCCGGACCGGACCGTCATGACGCCTCCGCCAAAGCCCTATCTGGAGGAGAAGCTTTGGCTTGCGCTCTTTTGGCTCCGGCCGCTTCGGGATTTCTGGAGACGCCAACTCACGGAAAAAGGGTTTCGGCTCCTGAGAGAAATCATCCCAGAGAGCTGGGTTCTCGATCCCGCTCCCCTTCCTCCACAGGCGGTCTATCCTGGATTGGAGATCAATGATTGGAGAGAACTCGGCCATTTCAGCCAAACGGAACGGGATCTCGTCCTCAAGATCTCGGGGTTTTCTCCTCTGGCTTGGGGTTCTCGGGGGGTCCTGGTGGGATCCGATCTGGCGCAAGCCGAGTGGCAAAAGCGCATTGAGCATTCCCTAGACGATTTCGAGTCACATCCTTGGGTTCTGCAGCGCTTCGCCAAGGGTTCGCTCGCCGAGCATCGCTTTTTTACATCGAGCGGAGCGGAGGAACGGATGGCGGGCCGCGTCCGAATCTCGCCCTACTATTTCGTCCTCAATGGGAAGCCTGAGCTTCGCGGGGTTTTGGCCACGATTTGTCCGGCGGACAAGAAGCTGGTTCATGGCATGCGCGATGCGATTCTGGTGCCGGCCTCCCGTGCGAGGGGAACGCGTGCACCCTTGAGTGCCGATGGGCGGGGGCAGAGGATCGACGCGCCTCTATGAACGTTTTCGAATATCAAGCACGAGATCTTCTGGCTCGATATGGCTTGCCCATCCCTGCCGGCCGCGTGGCCTCGAGCCCCGAGGAGGCTCGGCAAGTGGCGGAGAGGCTGACCAAGCGCCCCCTTGTCGTAAAGGCGCAGATTCTCGCCGGGGGTAGGGGGAAAGGGCACTTTTTGAGTGGGTTCGCCGGGGGTGTGCGGCTTTGCGGAGATCCGGCGCAAGTGGAAGGAGTCGCGCGGGCGATGCTGGGAGGGACCTTGGTCACGGCGCAGACCGGCCCGGAAGGGCGCCCGGTCCATCGGGTCCTGGTCGCCGAGGCTCCTCAGATCGTTGGCGAGCTCTACCTGGCGATCCTCATCGATCGCGAACATCGATGCCCGGTGCTCGTTGGAAGCTCTCGGGGCGGAGTCGACATCGAGGAGGTTGCCCGAAAGGATCCTGAAGAGATCCATCGGATGTGGATCGATCCGCAATCCGGGCTTTGGCCCTACCAGGCGCGCGGGTTTGTCGCTCGCCTTGGCTTGCGCGGCGCTTTATTGAACCGGGCTTCCGACGTGGTGGTTCGGCTCTATCGTTTCTTTTACGAGAATGATGCGAGCCTTGCGGAGATCAACCCGCTCGCTGTTGTCGAGGATGAGGAGATCGCCGTGATCGACGCCAAGGTCGGCTTTGACGAAAACGCGCTGTTTCGCCACCCCGAGATCGCCGGTTACCGGGAGGAGCTGATTGAGGACAGCCGCGAGGCGGAGGCCGTGAAGGCCCGGCTCAATTATGTGGGACTCTCCGGAGAGATCGGCTGCATGGTCAATGGGGCCGGGCTGGCGATGGCCACAATGGATATGCTCCAGCGGTGCGGGGCTGAGCCGGCCAACTTTCTCGACGTTGGCGGGGGTGCCGACCAGGACCAGGTAGCCAAGGCGTTCGGCATCCTGGTGACAGATCCCAAGGTGCGGTCGATTCTGGTTCATATCTTCGGAGGCATCATGCGGTGCGACCTGATTGCTCGGGGGATGGTGGAGGCGCTTTCTCAGGTGAAACCCAAGGTGCCGATCGTCGTGCGGCTGCAGGGGACGAACTTCGGAGAGGGCAAGGAGATCTTGGAGCGGTCGGGACTCCCGATCCGGATTGCGGACGATCTGGCAGATGCGGCAGAGCAAGCGGTGGCGGCAGCTCGGGAGGCCAGGTAGATGTCGATCCTGGCGGATCGTTCCACCCGGGTCGTCGTGCAGGGGATCACCGGGAAAGCCGGAAGCTTTCATTCCCGCGCCTGTCTCGATTACGGGACGAGGGTCGTGGCGGGAGTGACGCCGGGGAGGGGCGGGCAGAAGCTCGACGAGCGGGTGCCCATCTTTGACTCGGTTGCCGAAGCGAAGGAGGCAACCGGGTGCAATGCGAGCTTAATCTTCGTACCCGCGCCTGGAGCTGCGGATGCCATGCTCGAGGCGGCTGCCGCCGGGATCGGGTTGATTGTCTGCATTACCGAAGGGATCCCGATCCTCGACATGGTTCGGGTCCTCGCCGGCTTGGAAGGAAAGAACACCCACCTGATCGGTCCCAACTGTCCGGGAGTGATTACGCCCGGAGAGTGCAAGATCGGAATCATGCCGGGCTACATCCACAAGCCTGGCCCCGTCGGCATCGTCTCCCGCAGCGGGACTCTCACCTACGAGGCGGTTTGGCAGCTCTCGCAGCGGGGCATCGGCCAGAGCAGCTGCGTCGGAATTGGCGGAGATCCGGTTCATGGGCTGGGGCTGAGGCAGGTCGTGGAGATGCTCGACCGGGATCCCGCGACGGAGGCGATTTTGATCATCGGAGAGATCGGTGGATGCGAGGAGCAGGAAGCGGCCGCGTTTTGGAAGACTTCTTCCCGAAAGCCGATCGCCGCGTTCTTTGCCGGAGCCACCGCACCGCCCGGAAGGCGGATGGGGCACGCGGGTGCAGTCATTACCGGAGCCAGCGGAACGGTGAAGGCGAAAATCGAGGCCTTCGAGGCGGCGGGAATTCCTGTGATCCTCTCTCCTGCCGAGATCGGAAGCGGCATGGCCCGGGCGATGGCGTGAGCGGACCGGCTGCTGCCTCGCCGCTTCGTTCTTCAGGTGATCACACGGATCTCGCGAATCGGAATGCCCAGGGCGTCGGAAAGCTGCGAAGGCAGATCGGCGCGCCGCCGTAGCGCAAAAGCAAGCGACGCATTGAGCGACCGGAGGATCGCGCGCTGCGCGTCTCGGTCAACGCGAACGAGTTGCGATTCCGCGGCGATGCGCGGACCGACGATCTTCTGCCAAACCAGATCGAGCCAGGGACGACTGCTCATCCGTCGCCCTTCGATGTGGGTGAGGAGCCGCTGCACGAGGGTGCGTCGGTAGAGGTTGGCGCGCCGCTCTGCCGGCTTTCCGTTGGATGCGAGATCTGCTCGGGGGCCGTACCCTTGCAGGATCTCGTCATAGGTAGCAAATCGCAATCGTTGCCGGAAATAGGTCGCCAGAAAGCCTTCCGAAAAGAGGGAGGGGTCTCCTGGAGACCGAAGGAGACGGGCGGCGACAAGCCGGTTCAGCACCTCTTCATAGCGGCTTCGCCCGATGAGAATGCGAGGATACTCCGGCGCCTCTCCCCCGAGAGCGACCGCCCTTTCCCGAAAGCCCGATGCGCCATCCAGGCGCAATGGGGCTCGGCCTAGTCCCAGCGAGCGGTACGTATCCTCGTCGTCTTGCGAGGAGGTGCTCACGGGGCCGAGCTCGCCAAATTCGCCTGTCGCCGTTCCGCAAGGAGCTGGCGGCAAGCGCCCTTCATGCGTGCGAGGATGTAGTAGACGGTTTGGCTCCGCTGACGCACGAGCTCCGTGCCCACGATCTTGGGAACAAAGTTGCTTGGGACCGCCATCACTTCCTCGGCGGTCGAGCCGGCCAATCCCTGACAGAGGATGGAGGCCATGGCGCGCGTGAGCGTCTGCACATGAGGACCAAGGGTCATTCGAAAAAGAAGGCGATCTTGCGAATCAGCCTTCAAAAACACCCCGACCGAATCGGTGCACTCCTCGTCCTTGCGGACATCCGAGAGAGTGAAGCTCTCCCCTTCCCTTGGCGAACATTCGACGGAACGATCGCTATAGGCGATGAGCAGCTCTCTCCTTTCCTGCTCGGGGAGATGTACAAAGAGATCGACGATCTCTTGCAGGTTGACGGGCAATGACGAATCGACGTTTTGCATCGAGCATCAATCAAATCTCAATTGGCGCGAACGTCAACCGTTGCTCTACGGGCGTTGAATCGGGGCTCCTACCTTGTTGCCCCATTCGGTCCACGAGCCGTCGTAGTTTCTCACCTTCCTGTGACCGAGCAAGTAGCTCAGAACGAACCAAGTATGGCTCGAGCGCTCCCCGATGCGGCAGTAGACGATCGCTTCTCGGTCTGCGGAGAGCCCGCAGCCCTCCTCGTAAATCTGGGAGAGCTCATCGGCCGATTTGAAGCTTCCGTCCTCGCGGACCGCCGTCTTCCATGGGACGCTCCTGGCACCCGGAATATGTCCTCCCCGAAGGGCTCCCTCTTGTGGGTATTCGGGCATATGGAGAAGCTCGCCCGTGTACTCGCCCGGGCTGCGGACATCGATCAAGGGGCCGCCGGTCGGCAAAAAGGCCCGCACGTCCTCGTAAAACGCCCGGATCTCCTTGTCGTGGCGTTCGGCCGGCACGGCGTAGGACGCTTCCGGGTAGACCGGCTTTTCGCGAACGAGTGGACGTCCCTCCCGAATCCATTTATCGCGGCCGCCGTTGAGAATCTTTACGCGCTCATGGCCGTACAGGCGAAAAGCCCAGAGGGCGTAGCAGGCCCACCAGTTGGACTTGTCCCCGTAAAACAGGCAGGTGGTCGTCTCGCTGATGCCGTTCTTGCGGCAAAGAGCGGCGAACCGGTCTGGGGCGATGTAGTCCCGGACCAGGGGATCGTTGAGATCTGCCCGCCAGTCGATGTGCACTGCTCCGGGAATATGGCCGGTATCATAGAGTAGAACGTCCTCGTTGCTCTCGATGATGCGAACTCCGGGGTCCTGCAGATGCTCGGCAAGCCATGCTGTCTCCACCAGAGCGTCGGGATGCGCATATTCCTTCATACACTATAGACTAAAAGGATTAGGGTTGGATTGTCCAGGAAGTTCCCTTCCGACTTGGCCTGCTGACCCGGGGAAAACCTTTAAATCGGGGAGCTCGTGCAGGATTTGGCAGCGGATGGCTCGATCCCTAACGTTTCGAAAAGCGCGTGATCCGCGTCGAAGGAGGCGTTGGGCGTGGTCAGCAGTCGCTCGCCGACGAAAAGGGAGTTAGCCCCGGCCAGGAAGCAGAGCATCTGGGCCTCGGGCGACAAGCTGCGACGACCAGCCGCCAACCGGATGCGGGAGCGGGGCAGGACGATGCGGGTCACGCTGATCAGTCGAATCAGGTCGAACGGATTGACTGGCGGCTGTGAGGCGAGCGGAGTGCCTGGAATGGGAACGAGAAGGTTGAGCGGGACGCTTTCCGGCGCGGGATCGAGCTCAAGAAGTGCCAGCACCATCTCCAGGCGGTCATCCACGCTCTCCCCCATGCCGAGAATGCCCCCGCTGCAGAGGCGCAAGCCGGCTTCTTGCGCGACACGGAGGGTGGAGAGCCGGTCCGCGAAGGTATGCGTCGTTGCAACCTGGCGATAGAAGCTGGGTCCGGAGTTGAGGTTGTGATTGTAGATCGTGACCCCCGCCTCGCGGAGACGACGCGCCGCCGTGGGCCCGAGCAGTCCCAAGGTGACGCAAATCTCCAAGCCCTCCCCGCGGATCGCTTCCACGAGCCGGCAGACTTCCTCGAGCCGGCCGTCTCGCTCCTTGAGGCCGCGCCAGGCGGCTCCAAGACAGAGACGGGTGGCTCCGTGGGCGCGCGCCTCCTCTGCCGCCCGGCGAAGGGAAGGGATGTCAAGAAGCCCATGCGGCACCAGCCCCGTGGTATACCGCGCGCTCTGCGCGCAGTAGCGGCAGTCTTCCGGGCAGCTGCCGCCTTTGATGTTCACAAGCTCGCAGCGCTGGACTTCAGACTCCGGATGGTGGGCTATATGAGTGGCGCGTGCTCGGGTCACCAGGGGAAGGAAGGGCTGATCGTAAAGCGCCCGAAGACTCTCCAGGGTCTCCATTGCGGCAACGTTATTGGCTTGCCGTGGGAAGGCAAGGCTCTTTTTCCCCAGAGTCAGCGCAAGAGGCGATCGCCAAGCTGAGGCGAGCACGAAGCTCGAGAGGCCAGAGGGAGTGGAGAGAGCGGGAACTTTCTTGGGTCACTCCGCAATGATCCGAACATAGATAGACAAAGAAAACCTAAGCGTCCTCATCGCTCCTGTTCCGGGGCGTGTCGCCAACTCGGGCAGGCTCCGAATTGGCGATCGCCGGCGTCCCCCAGGCCGGGAAGAAGGAAGCCACGCGCATCGAGCCCGCGATCGATTGCCCCAGTGTAGATGACCGTATCCGGATGGGCTTCCCGCACCCTGCGGATTCCCTCCGGCGAGGCCAGACAGCAGACGAGCCGGAGCCGATTGGCTCCTCGTTCCTTGAGCAGGGTAAGGATGGTGGCGGCGGTGCCGCCGGTTGCGAGCATCGGGTCCAAGAGAAAGATGCAGGCGTCGGGAGTCACCGAGGCAACGCGGTCGAGATAGACGGACGGTTCGAGGGTCTCCTCGTTGCGCAGTGCGCCGACGAAGGAGACGGCAGCTTGCGGCAGAAGGGTGCGAAAGGGCGGGAGCATGCCGAGGCCAGAGCGCAGGATCGGCACCAGAACGACCGCATCTGCGAGCACCACACCCTGCGTTTCTTCCAAGGGAGTGACGACGGGAGTCGGCCGCAGCGCCAGGTCCCGCGTCGCTTCCAGAGCGAGAACGAGAGAGGCTTCCTCCAGGAGACGAACGAAGAGCCGCTGGTCGGTGCGCCGATCGCGCATCCGGGTAATTCGATCGAGAAGAATGGGATGCTGAACGTGATGCAGGCACGGCATGATCCAGGACCTTGTATGAGTCTGCTCTAAAGAGGCAAAAAGCTGTTGAAAAGCAAGGAGTAGGTTGCTAAAGGCGCCTTTTGGCTCGTCGAGTTGGCCAGATCCGGCGATGTCCGATCAAGCGCACCCCAGAGGCCTGTCCTAGATGAGGACGAAGCGGTCAAACCCGTAATGGCCTCTCCGCTTCAGGATGAGTCGCGCGGCCACTCCCCTGTAGAAAGCCCTTGGAAAGGGAAAAGAGGAAGACGTAGCTTGGGGCATGGCAAAGTCTTCCGAAAAGCTTGTCTTGCGGCGGCGCCCTCGGAGGCTCCGGGCCACGGAAGGGGTCCGGCGGCTGATCGAGGAATGTAGCTTGAGCGCCAACGATCTGGTGGCTCCGGTGTTTTGCAAGGAAAGCGGTCCGCGGGAGGGGATCGAGTCGATGCCCGGAGTGTTTCGCCATAATCCCGATGATGCCGCCCGGTTCGCGCTCGACCTTCATGACGCGGGGATCCCTGCCATCGCTCTCTTTCCGTGCCTTCCGGAAGGGAAAAAGGACGCGAAGGGGTCGGCCGGGTTGGACCCCACGGGCCTGGTTCCCCACGTGGTGCGGGAGATCAAGGAGCGGGCGCCCGGCCTCCTGGTAATCGCCGACGTCGCGCTCGATCCCTATACGAACCATGGCCATGACGGGGTTTGGAATCCGGAGAGTGGGGAGATTGAGAATGATCCCACCGTCTTCCTTCTCTGCGAGATGGCGCGGGTTCTTGGGGAAGCAGGGGTCGATTTCGTCGCTCCGTCCGACATGATGGATGGAAGAGTCGGGGCGATCCGGGCAAGCCTGGACGCGGCGGAGCTGGAGCGGGTGGGCGTCCTTGCCTACGCCGTAAAGTTTGCCTCTGCTTTTTATGGACCCTTTCGTGATGCGATCGGAAGTCGGAGGGGGAAGGGATACTTGGACAAGAGGACCTATCAGCTCAATCCGGCCAACCTTCGCGAAGGCTTGCGGGAAGCTCAGCTGGACGAGGAGGAAGGAGCCGATATTCTCATGGTCAAGCCGGCGGGACCCTACCTCGACGTGATTGCCAAGGTTCGTGACCAAACCTTGCTGCCTGTTGCCGCATACCAGGTCAGTGGCGAGTATGCGCAAATTGTGGCTGCGGCAAAAAACGGCTGGATCGATTGGGAAGCGGCGTATCGGGAATCCCTGCTTGCCATCAAGCGCGCGGGGGCGGATCTGATTTTTACCTATTTCGCCCCTTCCTTCGTGGGGGTTGCATGATCAGCACCCGATCGGCAGCGCAGGGAATCCATCGGCGCATGGTTGACCGAAGAGCCGGGCGGGTCCTGGAGCAAAGCCCTCCGCTTCCTAGGCGACGGACGACAAGGAGGAGGATCGATGGACGAGGGGTTCGGGCGCTTTCCGAATTTTGAAGCCGCCTTGTCTGCGTTCTTGCGCTTTTCCCCGGTGTCGCGCAGTCGCCTGGCTTCTCATCCCGATTGGCTGGAATGGCTTGCTGGGGTTGCAGCTACGGCCTCGACGCGAAATCGGGGCCCCGGCCGGTGGGGGGTGGACTGGCGAGAGCTTTGCGGGGCGGGCGCGGATCCTTCGCGGAAGCTCGACGCGCTGCGGATCCTGAAGCAGCGAGAGCAGCTGGGGATCGGTTTCCTCGATTTTGCAGGTCGTCATTCCTGGGAAGAAACGGTCCTGGCCCTTTCCCGGCTCGCCGATTTTTCGATCGGTTGCGTCCTTCAAGCCGTTGCCGAAGAGCTTCGCGTGGAGCAGGGCCCTCTTGCCGTCCTGGCGCTCGGGAAGCTGGGCGGACAAGAGCTCAACTATAGCTCCGACATCGACATCATGTTCATCGCCGGTGACGAAGAGACCCCTTTTGCGCAGCCCCTCCGCACGACCATTGCTCAACGCGTCGTGTCCGCGCTCTCGGGTTCGAGCGGCGTCGGTGCGCTTTTTCGGGTGGATTTGCGCCTGCGCCCCGACGGGAACTCCGGTGCGCTCGTTCCTTCCTTTTCCGAGTGCGAGCGGTATTACGCCGCGTCGGGCGAAACCTGGGAGAGAATGGCGCTAATCAAAGCGCGGTTCGTCGCGGGGGATCCCGATCTCGGGTACGAGTTCGAGGTGCTGCGACAGCAGTTCTGCTTTCCGCGTCATCTCACGGAGGAGGTCTTCGAGGAGATCGCCCAGATGAAGGCTCGGATCGATGCGGAAATCTTGCTGGGAGACCGGAGGCTCAGAGACGTGAAGCTTGGTTCCGGAGGCATACGGGAGATCGAATTTCTCGCGCAGGCGCTACAACTCTTTTATGGAGCGCGGCAACCGATCGTTCAGGTCCGTTCCACCTGTGCCGCGCTACGGGCCCTGGCGACGGTGGGGATCTTGCCGCAGGGCCGAGTGGAGGCGCTCTGGGGTGCGTACGGCTTTCTGCGGAACCTCGAGCACCGGCTACAAATGGTAGAAGAGATCCAGACTCACTTGCTTCCGATTGGGGACGAGGCGCGTGCACAGATCGCGGAGTCGCTGGGATTGTCACCGCCGGATTTTGAGTCGACGTTGCGAGCCCACCGTTCGCTCGTTCATGAACTATTCCAGCAATATTTCATCAAAAACAATGTTAATGGCATTGACATTCCCATTAGTCTCTTCGCCGTTCCGGAAGAGGCGAAACGGAACCTCGAAGCGCTACAGGCACGGGACTCCCTCCTGAGCGCACCACGGGCGGCACGTGCCTTCCGACGCTTGGCTCCATTCCTGGGCAAAGCGCTTGCCATGGCCGTCGATCCGGACGCCGTTCTCCGCCGCCTCGTCTCCTTTGTCTCCAAATATGGGGCGCGATCGTTCCTCTTTGAGACGCTCGCATCGAGCCCGAAGGCGCTCGAGCTTTTGATCCAGCTTTTTGATGCCAGCTCCTTTTTTAGCGAAATCCTCTTTGCCCAGCCAGAGCTCTTCGAAGAGATCACGCAGAGCCGGTCGTTAGGGGAGCAGAAGAGGAAGGCGGACTATCTCGCCGAGATGAGCGGCCTGTCGGGGGAGGTGGCGCTCGCCGCGCGAATCTACCGTCGCGGCGAGCTCTTGCGCATCCTCCTTCGGGATATTCTGAAGCTGGCGGATCTCCCCGCGATCCAGCAGGAATATACGGCGCTTGCGGAAGCCTGCCTTGAGCTCGCTTGCCAAAGCTTGGGTGCGGAGGACTTGGCCTACGTGGCGCTTGGACGATTCGGAGGCGGGGAGCTGGCGTACGGATCTGATCTCGATTGCCTCTGTATCGGTTCCCGGGAGGAAGCGGCATTAGCCGTGCATCGATTCCTCGGGGAATCGCTTCCGGCCGGCATTCTTTTCCCCATGGATTACCGGCTCCGGCCTCACGGGGAAGGCCCGCTTGCTCTTCCGTTCGAAGCTTACGAGAGCTATTACCGGGACGCGGCGCAGTTCTGGGAGATCCAGGCACTGACCCGCGCCCGCTTCGTCGCCGGCAACAGGAGGATGGGGGAAAGATGGATGGCGATGGTGGAGCGGATCTGGCGCGATCGAAGCGCGTCCTGCCCGGTGGCCGAAGTCGTCGCCATGCGGGAGCGCCTCGAACAGGAGCGACATGGGGACATTGCTGCCTTCCGACGGTTCAAGACCGGGGTGGGGGGGATTCTCGACATCGAATTCGGGATCACACTCTGGTTGATGGGAGAAGGGATGAGGGAGCCCAACTTCTGGAACGCGCTCGTCGCATTTCGCTCCACCGGACCCGAGCTGGCCCGAGTTTTCGAGGAGGGCTATCGATTCCTGCGACGCATGGAGGCTGTGCTTCGCAGAGAACGGAATCAGCAGCAAGAGGTGCTGCCGGAAGGGCCCGCGGCCTGGAAACAGCTTGGCCGGCGCTTGGGATACCCCACTCTCGAGGGGTTCATCGAGGCTTACGAAGCGCAGCGAAAGGCGATCCGTGCGGGCTATTCGGAGCTATGCGAGCGAGCGCAGCGCTCGCCGCGTTGAGCTCTGCTTCCTTTTTGCTGCTGCCACACCCTTCGCCGAGGCGCAGCTCGCCCCATTCGACGATGACATTGTACGATTTCCGGTGCGCCGCCCCGGATTGTCCAATACATCGATAACGGGGGGGCTCGCCCCCTCGCTTTTGCAGCAATTCCTGCAACAACCCCTTCGGATTGCCTGGGAGGGCTTCTGGCGAAGAAGCGACCTGCCTGAGGGCTTTGGAAAAAAGCTTGCGGATGACCGTCTTGGCTTTGCGCCACCCACCATCTTGATAAACGGCGCCGATCAGGGCTTCGAAGGAGTCGGCAAGATTCGACTCCTTTTCCCGACCGCCGCTTCGCTCTTCCCCTTTGCCCAATCGGAGATGGGTCCCCAGGCCG
The DNA here is from genome assembly GCF_017310545.1 of Methylacidimicrobium sp. B4. Classification (NCBI taxonomy): domain Bacteria; kingdom Pseudomonadati; phylum Verrucomicrobiota; genus Methylacidimicrobium; species Methylacidimicrobium sp. B4. The sequence goes on along the minus strand of NZ_CP066203.1, from coordinate 419,164 downwards.
AGATCCCTGGCAATCGCTCCAAGGCTGGAGCGATTGACAAGAAAGGAACGCGTCTTCGTCAGCAAGCCCTCCTTATACCGCGGGAAAAGGGAGTAGAGGCAGTCGGTAATGGCAAGCTGAAGCACGGCGTCGCCCAGAAACTCCAATCGCTGATAGTTCGGCCCGTCGGATTGAGCTTCCGCCGTGTAGGAAGGATGGGTGAGCGCCTCACGCAGCAATAGCGGGTCGCGGAATTCATGCCCAATGGCTTCCTGGAAGCGCTTCCCCTTCATCGGCACGTTCTTTCTATGCTACGTAAAAAGGAAAGCACCCATTGGCTTGCGCGACCGGCGTGCTGGTTCGAGCGCACTCCTGAGGAATCGAGCGGGTCCCGAGAACAGATATGGATTCCGGGAATTTCCTGGTCCCGGCATGCAAGAGGGGCACGGGACAACCGGACTTTCGCTCCGAACAAGTAAAAACGGTTTGTTCGCTATGCAAGACGTTGCCCTCTAGGGTGAAATCGACGATGAACCTCCCGTAGTCGGTCTGCATCGACATGGGTATAGATCTGGGTGGTCGAAAGATCGGCGTGGCCGAGCAAAAGCTGCAAGGAGCGGAGGTCTGCGCCGTGGTGAAGAAGATGGGTGGCGAACGAATGGCGCAAAAGATGGGGGGGAATCCCATGTCGGAGCCCGATTCTTCGGGCCAGACGAGAAAGGAGCTGGTTCAAGGCGAAGCGGCTGAGCGGGTTGCCGCCTCGCTTCAAGAAGAGTATATCGCTTCTTCGCGAGCCGAGAAGGCGAGGGCGACTTTCTGCGAGATAGGCCTCAAGCGCACGAATGGCGGGAGTGCCTAAGGGAACGATCCGCTCTTTTCGTCCCTTTCCGAAGACGCGCAACATCCGTTCATCCGACAAGAAAGAGGTGAGCCGGAGATCGATCAGCTCGCTTGCCCGCAGCCCGCAGCCGTAGAGCATCTCGACGATCGCGCGGTTGCGCAGGCCTTCCGGCGTAGCTGGATATTCAATGGTCATCAGATGGTTTACATCCTTTTCGGATAAGATCCGAGGAATCCGCAGGCCGACTTTAGGCAAATCCAGTTCCTGGCAAAGATCCACGGGGATTGTTCCGTCTCGTCGCAAGTGCGTAAAAAGATGGCGCAGGGCCACGATGAGCGCCTTCAGGGAGCTCGGAGCCAGTCCTCTTCCCCGCTCGCTAGCCAGATACCTCTGGACGTGAGCCAGCGTCATCTCGGCAGGATTGGAGAGTCGCTGCTCGATCGCCCATCGTCCAAACGCTTCGAGGAGGAGCCGGTTGGTCAGTTGGGTGTTAGCCGAGTGATCCCTTTCGGTGGCGAGATAGCGTAACGTGGATTCGATTGCTCCCGTCCAAGCGGCTCCATCGATCTGGTTCACAAGACAGCGCCTCCTAGCGTTCCCGGTTGAGCTTCGCCAAGATTTGAGGATCTCGTACGTCAGCCCAATCGCCGTTCAAGACGAGGCCATGGACCTTGCCGCTCCGGGCGAGCTGGCGGACGGCGTCCGTCAGCTCGTACTCGCCCCTTGCGGATTTTTTTAGCTCATCCATAAAAAGAAAAACGCGTGGGGAAAAAGCGTAGATCCCCGCATTATAATAGCTGCCCGGAAGAAGCTCCGGATTTTCCGGTTTTTCAATAATATCGTGCACTAGGCCAGCAGAATCGAGTAGCACGGCTCCGCCCAGCCGGATGTCCTGGCTGGAGCAGACGGCAATCACACCATCGTCGCGATAGGCAGCGACCAAACGGCGGTATTCGTGCGGGTTGACCAGGATGTCTCCGTAGGAAAGAAGGAACGGCTCATCCCGGATCCAGTCACGAGCAAGAAGCGGTGCGCGGCCCGTCCCGTCGAGGACCTTCTGCTCTCGGTAGGTGATGGAGACTCCCAATGCGGTGCCGTCCTGGAAATGAGAGAGGATGCGTTCCTTTTGATGGCCGATGACGAGGCAGAACTCGGTCACGTCTGCGGAGTCGCGCAGTCCGGAAACGATCCATTCGAGGACAGGGCGTCCGCCGACGCCCAGCATCGGCTTTGGGGTCTCGGAAGTCAGCGAACCCATGCGAGTGCCCTTACCTGCCGCCAGGATCAACGCTTTCATGGGCGAATTGTGGTCGAAGCGCTCCGGAAAGGTCGAGCGGAATGGAAGACAAAGTGGTACGGGAAAATCAGCTCCAAGCCTCAGCGGGAAGGGAAGCCAGGAGCCGAGCGACTGCGCGGGCCCGATGACTGTGATCGTCCTTTTCCTCCGGTGCCATCTCCGCGAAGGTAGAGCTGGCGCCGTGGGGAAGGAAGATCGGATCATAGCCGAAGCCTTTTGCTCCTCTGGGCAAGTGGGTGATCGTGCCGGGACAGCTCGCTTCCGCAATGGCCATGAGCTTGCCCTGGCAAGCGACGGCCAGCGCACAGTGAAAGGCGGCGGTCCGCCCTTCTTCTGGCGTATTCGCGAGACGGTCAAGGAGCAGGCGGCGATTGTCCGCATCGGTCGCCTGGGACCCGGCATAGCGGGCGGAGTAGACGCCGGGCTCCCCTCCAAGCGCGGCGACGGAAAGACCGGAATCATCGGCGAGGACCCAGCCGGAACAGCCAAGGCTATAAAGTACAGCTTTTTTAATGGCATTATCCATAAAGGACAAACCATCTTCTTTCCATGGATGGTAGCTGGAAGGAAATGAGGAGGGTTGGAGTCGAAAGTACCGCCCGACAAGACGCTGAAACTCCGCCAGCTTGTGCGGATTGGTGGAGGCGAGGTGTACCGTCTGCATGGAGGAGTGTAGCATGGCGAGGATGGATGACAAACACGGAGGACGAGGACACCCCGGGGGCGCTTGCGGTCGATGCTTTCTTTCCTTGCCCCCGCGCTGGGGTTTCCACTACGCTAAGGCTGACGAGCGCGGTTAGCTCAGCGGGAGAGCACTACCTTGACACGGTAGGGGTCACAGGTTCAATCCCTGTACCGCGCAGTCAGATTCCCTGGGAGGTTGTCGTGGAGGCAACAGAGCCGCTCGTGGAGGATCCGGTCGACTCGAATCTTTCCTGAGTTGACAAGCCTCTCTTGGAAGCGAGCAACGGGAGGGTTTTCACGGGTGAGCGTAAAAAACACGGGTGATCCTTGCCCGTTTCTTACGCAGGAGGCGAAGGTAGTGGGCTGGCGTGTGCAGAGAACCACTCGGGGGAGGCGGTTCGCGATGTGCAGTCGTGCTTCCCGAGCGGGCGCGGTTTTCGTGGCGCTATTGTGGATTGGCTGGGCGGGGATGGGCGCCGCCCGCGCAGAGGCGGTGAGCGTGGAGTCGGTCCGGGTCAGCGCAGAGGCAGAGGAGTCGGTGCCGATTGATCGAGCCGTTGTCGAGTTTGTGTTGGTGAGCGAGGGGAAGACACCGCGGGAGGCGGAACAAAAGGATGAGGCCCGCGTGGGCGAGGTGCGGAAGCGGGTCGATCGCGAATGGGGCGGGAAGGGGAGTTGGCGTACGTGGGAAATTCGGTTGCAGCCCGTGACGGTGGAGGTGGAGGAGAAGGAAAAGGGGAAGAAGGTCAGCAAGGAGCAGCGTGTCGGGTATCGGGTGACCCGGAGGGAAGCGATTGAACTGGCGGAGTTTTTGCGGTTGGGTGGGTTGCTTGCCGCTCTCTTTGAGGCGGCAGTCGACGAGGTAAAGGAAGTCGAGTGGCTCTCGGATCGCCGGGAGGCTCTCTACCGACGAGTACTGGCAGAGGCGATGGAGAAGGCGAGGGAGAAGGCGGAGCTTTTGGCTAAGGCGGCCGGTGCTCAACTGGGACCGGTCTGGAGCATCGTGGAAGGGGGCGAGGAGCCCTATCAGATGTATCGGAGCGTACCGATCATGGGTGCCGCCGGTGCCTCTTTGGGCGGAGTGCTGGGTGGGCTGCCCTCCGTTCCTGTCAGTGGCGGAGAGATGAAAGTCCGCGCCTCCGTGCACGCGGTCTATCGCTTGCGGTGAAGCGGTTGCGCAGCGTGAAAGGAGGCGGGCACTCCTTGCCTTTGCTCCTTGGGGGTTGTATGGGAAGGAAGGATGCATCCAGACCTTCCCTTGTTAATTGAGCTGCAAGAGCTCGATCAGAAGATTGTCCGACTTCGGTCGGAGCTCGCCCAACTGCCTGTTGCCAAGAGACGGGTAGAAGCGGCGTCCGAAGAAGCAAAGCGGAAGCTGCAGGAGGCCAAGCAGGCACAGCAGTCCACCGAGCTTCTTCGGCGGCAAATGGAAGGGGAGATCGAGGAGTTGCGGCGCCGGCTGACCCGCTATCAAGCCCAACAGATGCAGGCGCGGAAAAACGAGGAATATCAAGCACTCTCCCATGAGATTCTTCAGGTCAAGGGCGAGGTGGAGCGGGAAGAGGACGAGGTCTTACTGCTACTCGAGAAGGCCGATGACTTGCAAATCGGCGTGAAGCGGGAGGAGCGGAAAGCGGAGGAGGCAGAAGAGGATGCCCGACGAAAGAGGAAGGAGCTGGCGGAGAAGGAATCGCGACTGATGAGCCAGCTGGCCCAGGCCGAAGAGGAGCGCGAAAGGAAAAAGAGGGTCGTGGAGACGACACTGTTGGCTCGGTATCAAATGCTCGTGCAAGGCCACCGAGAAAATGCCGTCGTCCCGGTCGTGCACGGGGGCTGCGGGGGTTGCCACATGAAGCTGACTCGACAGACGCTCTTGCGGGCAGGGGCTGCGGCGGAACTGGCTTTTTGCGAAAACTGCGGGCGCATCTTGTTCGTTGCAGGGTAGCGCGACCCGTGTTCTCCCCTGGACCGAGCTTGATTGCGCAATTCCTGCCGCAATCAGTTTCTTGTAGAAAGAGTTGCTTTTTCTGGCGGATGTTCATAAACTTAATCCCTTAACCTGAGAATTGGGTCGAACAGTGAGCGATACGATTAACGCACTTCTTTCCGCGGCTCTCGGCAAAATGGGCTCTCCCGAGGTATTGATCAATGCCGTGTCGGGGCGGGTTCGGTTGCTCGCGAAGGGTGCGAGACCCCTGGTGGAAGTTCATCCTCAATGGAGCTTTCTCCACGTGGCCCTGAAGGAGATTGCGGACGGGAAGCTGACGGTGGCTCCCGGGGAAGAGGCTCCCACAGCATTCACCTCGCTGGTTTCGGAAGAACCGACGGTCTAACCCCGCCTGGCACGACGGGGAGGGCTCCCGAAGCGAGCTCCCTCGCGCTGTACCTCATAAGGGCGTAACTATCCGTTAGACAGATCGTGAGTGAAAGAGCTGTCGTCGATCTGGTGGTGAACCGCCGCGCCCGTCGGGATTACTCTTTTCTCGACACCTACGAAGCGGGCCTGGTGCTCCTCGGTTCCGAGGTAAAATCTCTCCGTCAGGGGAGAGGGCAAATCGATGGAGCCTATGCCCAGATCGAAGAGGGAGAAGCTTGGCTCTACCAAGCAAACATTCCTCTCTACGAGAATGCGGTCGGCTTTACTACCCGAGACCCGAAAGCACGTAGGAAGTTGTTGCTCCACAAGGGAGAGATTCGGAAGCTTTTCGGAGCGACCTCTCTCAAGGGGCGTGCCCTGATTCCACTGAAGCTCTATTGGAAAAACGGTACGATCAAGGTCCTTCTCGGGCTCGGGGTCGGGAAGGCGGAGCATGACAAAAGGGAAGCGCTTCGGGCCGCGGAAGCAAAAAAGGACATCCGTAGCGCGGTGCATCGGCGGCGCTAGCCGGGGTAGATCCGCAAGCCGAGGGCGACGAGAAGCCCGATCGCGAATTGAATGACGGACAGCGCGAAGAGCAAGAGGATGCAAAGCAGAAAGGTGCGCAGGATCCGCCGTTCGTCTCCCTCGCCGTCCGGAGGCCACTTGGGATTTCCCACCACGATCCGCGATCTCCGCTTTCCGGTCCGAATCGGGCCGGGGTTTTACATGAGGTCCTCTTTCTTCGCCTCCCTAAGAAAACGCGGCGGCACCATTTGACAAGGGACGGTTCTCTTCGTAAGCTTGAATTGAAATTCACGGGGGCGCAAACGGTAATCGATTCTCGTGCATCTCCGTTCGTGGCAAGTCGAGGGCTCACGAGTAGGTTGGCCTCGTAAAAAAACCTGCTCGAAGAAGATAACTGCCGACCACGAGTTGGCTCTTGCTGCCTAAGCGAACCGCTGAACAGCAAGCGTTTGTTTCGACTCGCGCCGGTAGGAGCGAGACAAGCGTGTTTTATTACCGGACGACGCGCTCATGGTTGCGGGCTCCAGGAGCGAGTTGCAAGGAAAAGCCGGCGTATCGCCTGCGTCGCGGGTAGCTCGGCAAGCGGCGGTGCGCGGTCTGTCAATCGAGCTACTAAACTTGTAGAAGCGAACGTAGTTCCACGAGAAGACGAGGGTTCGACTCCCTCCGCCTCCATCTTGCTGTTTTTCTCCAAAGACGGGAAAAAGCTCGCTCAGCGGAAGAGAACGCGTCCTTCGCCCGAGACAAGCTTCCCGATGATTCGTCCGTCAGTCGCTTGAGCGATGCGCTCGCCGCAATCGGCCGAGGCGATCAGGACCATTCCGATCCCCATGTTGAACACGCGATAGCTTTCTTCCGGCGAGAGCTTCCCCACCTTTGTCAGAAAGCGGAACAGAGGCGGAACTCGCCAACTTCCAACATCGATCTGGGCGTCGAGCCGTTTCGGGAGAATGCGCGGGAGATTCTCCAGAAGCCCGCCTCCGGTGATATGAGCGATTCCCTTGACCGGAAGTTCGAGACGGCGCAGTCGGCGAAGCTCAGGCAGGTACGAGCGATGCACGCGGAGGAGCTCTTCGCCCAGGGGGAGGGGGCAGCCGGGAATGCGGGCATCGAGCGAAAGGTTCTGTTCCTCGAACAGGATTTTTCTCGCCAGGGAGTACCCGTTGGTGTGAAGGCCGCAGGAACGAAGGCCAATGAGGAGATCCCCCACCCGCATCCCGACGCTGGGGAGCAGCGCCTGACGATCCACAATGCCGACGATCGCCCCCACCAGATCATATTCGTCGTCCCGGTACATCCCCGGCATCTGGGCCGTCTCTCCTCCCAGGAGAGCGCAGCCGGTCCTCCGGCAGGCGCGAGCCATTCCCCGCAGGATGGAATGAAAGCAGGACGGATCCAGGCGAGAGGTTCCGACGTAATCCAGAAAAAAAAGAGGTTCCGCGCCCGTAGTGGCGATATCATTGACGCAATGATGGACCAGGTCTTCTCCTACACCCTGGTGGCGGTGAGCCAGGGCGGCGACCTTGAGCTTCGTGCCGACTCCGTCGATGCTTGCCACGAGGACAGGTTCCCGAAAGGCAGAAAGGACTGGGCGAAACAGGCCGCCGAAACCGCCGATCGCCCCAAGAACCTCGGGGCGCGCGCTTTTTCGAGCGATGCCCCGCAGGCCGGCCTTCACCGAGGCTGCCAGATCGAGGTCGACTCCGGCTTGGCTGTATCGATCCATAAGCAGAATACCGGAGCGCCGCTCTCTATTTGGTGGCTAGCCGAGCCGTTTGCCCGTTCTCCAGGATCTCCTTGTAGAGCCCTCGGTGGAAGGCAACGGGATAATTTCCGGTGAAGCAAGCGGTGCAGAAGCCCATGCTGGGCTGCCTCGATCCACACGCTCGGAGCAGGCCAGCGATGTCGAGATATCCGATCGAATCGGCATTGAGGTAGGATTGGATGCGCTCGACTGGCAATTGATTGGCCAAGAGAGAGCTCGGGTCGGGAAAATCGATCCCGTAATGACAGGCGAAGCGGTGAGGCGGACAGCTCACGCGGATATGCACTTCGGAGGCGCCCGCTTCCCTGAGGTTGGCGACCCGGGCACGAGCCGTGGTGCCTCGAACGATCGAGTCGTCCACCACGACCACGCGCTTCCCGCGAACCGACTCTTGGACCAGATTCAGCTTGATCCGGACGTTGAAGTCCCGGATGAGCTGCGTGGGCTGGAGAAACGTACGGCCGATATAGTGGTTGCGTACGAACGCCAAGTCGAACGCAACGCCCGCCTCTTCCGCGAAGCCGAGCGCGGCATAGTTCCCCGAGTCCGGCACCGGGATGACAAGATCCGCCTCGACGGGATGGAGCCGAGCTAATTCGCGCCCCATTTGCATCCGGGCCTGACTGACGTTGATGCCATGGATCGTGCTATCCGGCCGCGCAAAGTAGACGTATTCGAAGATGCAGAAGGCCGACGTTTCGATCGGCTTCGGCGGCCGCAACGTGCGCACTCCGTCTGCGTCGATGGCAATCACCTCTCCCGGAGCAATATCCCGGAGGAACTCCGCATGGAGCAGATCGAACGCGCACGTTTCGCTCGCCAAGAAGTAACCGTCGTCCAGCCGCCCGAGTGACAAGGGGCGAAAACCGTGAGGGTCTCTCGCCGCGAGGATCCGGTCCTTGGCCATGAGAACCAGGGAATAAGCGCCTTCCGCTTGATCGACAGCCCAGACAAATGCCTCTTCTACCGACTTTCCGACCTGCTGGGCCATGAGATGAAGGATCACCTCGCTATCCGTGGTCGTCTGAAAAATCGAGCCGCGTCCCTCCAGGCGGGCGCGAAGATGGGATGCGTTGACAATATCCCCGTTATGCGCCAGAGCCAACTCCCCTTGGGAGCAGACGACCGCGATCGGCTGCGCATTCGTGAGGTTGCTCGAGCCCGTGGTCGAATAGCGGACATGCCCGACCGCCATCTGCCCGGGAAGTGCGGCCAGGGAGGATGAGTCGAACACCTGCGAGACCAGCCCCATTCCCCTGTGGATCCGAAAGGGATGCTTTCCATCCGACGTGGCGATCCCGGCGCTTTCTTCTCCGCGATGCTGCAACGCGTAAAGGCCATAGGTAGCAAGGGTGGCTGCGTTAGGATGGCCGTATACGGCGACGACCCCGCACTCTTCCCCGGGATAAATGCGCACTACCGATTGATAACGCACCGCGGGCGAGTGCACAAGGGCAAGAATGGATAAAGAAGCCGTGAGTCCCGGGACCGCTGAACAATGACTAAACGATGTAATAAGGATACTCATTCAATGGTCAATCAGGAAGGCAGGATGCTTTCTGGCATAAGACGCATTTTTGCTTTGACGAGAGGAATAGGGGCGCCTACAAAAGCGATCATGGCCGGGAAGCCCTACCGGAGCAAGCTGGAGGCTCACTGGGATACGATCCGCGAATTGCGTCAGCGACGAAAAAGTTGGCGCGAAATCACCGAAATTCTGCGCGGGCGCGGCGTAGACGTGAGCCAGCATGCATTGTACAACTTTGTGCAGGTGCGTAGGAAATGGGCTCGAGAAGGAAAATTCAGCGAGCTTCCCCACTCGAGCTCCATTGGAACGGGAGAGGGGGGGGAGGACCGTGAGGCGGTCGGGCCCGAGCCGAAGTCCGAGGCCAAGGCAGGGGTGAAGAAGACGAAGCCTCCCGCGTTCCATCTCCCGGAAGAGCGGCCGCAGGAACGCCCGATCGCCTCGAAGGAGATCAGCTTGGAAGGCGCAATCGCCGCGGCCAAAGCCGCGGCCAAGGGGCGCGCGGCTCACAGAACGACAGCGGAATCCGTCGAGCGGATCGAAGGGCTTACATTCCTTCCTTCCCGGCGAGAGCAGGAGTCGGAGGAAAAGGAGCCGACGACGGAAAAGGGCCGACGCCGTGGCCCCTCTTCTCGCAAATCATCCACGGCGTAAAGACACTCGGAGTTACTGGCAATGTCCAAAAGCGTCATCCATATCGTCCTCGGCACGAAGGGCGGGGTAGGAAAAACAACCTTAGCCTGCCACTTGGCGGATTATCTCGCAGGGCAGCACGTCCCGCACCTGCTTGTGGATGCGGATGATGAAAACCATTCGTTTCACCGGTTTTTTCCTGAATCCGTGCTGGTGAATCCTCGAAACGTCCGTAGCGTCGACTCGGTCGTCGCAATGGCGGAGAGCGGCGACCATCGCATCGTGCTTGTCGATTTGCGTGCGGGTAGCGGCGAGGAGATGTTGCAGTGGTTCGAGGACGTGCCTTTCGATGAGTTGCGAGACGCGGTGCGCTTCGTCGGCTGGGGTTGCGTGACCACCGATCCGGATTCCGTCGTCGTGCTGTTGCGATGGGCAAGCTCCTTGGGGGATCGGCTTCAGTACGTTGTCGTCAAGAACGAGAAGGACGGGAAGGAGATGGCTGCGCTGGAGCAGACGAAGGAGGGGGCGGAATTCCTGAAAAAGCGGCGTCCGGAAGAGGTTCGGATCCCTTTGCTTGCACCTTCCTCGGCCGTTGCCGAACTCAACAAGAACAACCTCTCTCTGGGGAGCGCCCTAGCCCTGAAGGAAAAAATTCCGGGGCTCACCGATACGATGATGAGAAGCCGTTTCCGGCGGTATCAGCGCGGCATCTTCGATCAATTCGACCGGCTCGCGGAAGTCATTTTTCCCTGAGCCGGCGGAGGCGAGTCCCTGGGTATAGGGGGAGGGTGGGCCTATGGTCCGTCACCACTCGAGGAGGCTGCTGGCCCAGGTGAGTCCGCCGCCGAAAGCGATCAGGAGGACCTTTTCTTCCGGCCGAATTTCCCCTGCGGTCAGGGCTTCGTGGAGGGCGATCGGGATGCAGGCGGCTGAGGTGTTGCCGTAACGTTCCAAGTGGGTGAAGAAGCGCTCGAGCGGCAGGTTCAGGCGCTCGGCAAGCAGCTCAATGATCCGCAGGTTGGCTTGATGGGGGATGACGTAGCTCACCTCTTCGGTGGGGAGGCCCGCCTTTTTCAGACAGGTTCTCGCGGTGGATTCCATGGCATCGACGGCGAGACGGAAGACCTTCTTGCCCACCATCTGGATATACTGCAAGCCTTCTCCGATGTTTTCTGCGGTGAGAGGCATCCGTGAGCCGCCCGCCGGAACAGTGAGCACCTGACCTTGGGATCCGTCCGATCCCAAATCGTGCGAGATCATCTGTCCGCCCTCGGTGGACTTTCGGACGATCACGGCACCCGCGCCGTCGCCGAAGAGGACGCAGGTATTCCGATCGGTCCAGTTTACGATGGAAGAGAGCTTTTCCGCACCGATCACAAGAATGGTTCGATAGGTTTCCTGGGCAACCAGGTGATGGGCCATCACGAGGCCGTAGAGAAAGCCGGAACAGGCTGCTTGCAGGTCGAAGGCGGGAATCTTGCGGGCTCCGATCTTTTGCTGAATCTGGCAAGCCGTCGAGGGAAAGAGGGTGTCCGAGGTCGTCGTCGCAACGATAATCAAATCGAGATCGTAAGGTTGCAGGTCGGCTCGCTCCAGTGCCATCATGGCCGCTGCGGCCCCCATGTCGGACGGACACTCCTTTTCCCCGGCGATCCTCCGTTCCCGGATGCCCGTTCTCTCGACGATCCAGTGGTCGCTCGTTTCCACCATCCGCTCGAGGTCGCTGTTGCGGAGAATCTTTGCGGGCACGTAGGCACCTGTGCCCACGATCGCGGGTTTAGGCTCTCGAAGCCGTTGCATTTTCGGATTCCGCCTCACAATGACGTTTCATCTCCTGGACGATCCGGTTGTTCACGTTCTGCGTCACGGCTTCCCGCGCGATGCGAATCGCATTGCGAATGGCTTTCGGAGTCGAAGCTCCATGGGCGATGATGCATGTCCCGTTGATCCCAAGGAGCAGGGCTCCTCCATATTCCTCGTAGCTCGATTTCCGCTTCACCGACAAGAAAGCTCCCCGAGCAAGATAGGCGCCGAGCATTCGAAGGGGATTCCGGCCGAGCTCGGAACGCAACCAGTGCATGACGGCCTTCGCGATGCTCTCGGCCGTTTTCAGAACCACATTGCCGACGAATCCGTCGCAGACGACCACATCCACGGGGTTTTCGAATAGGTCATGACCCTCCACATTGCCACTGAAGTCGATGCCCGCCTGTGTCAGCAGCTTGAAGGCTTGCTTGGTCAGTTCGTTTCCTTTGAGGTCTTCGGTCCCGATGCTCAAGAGGCCAACTCGCGGATTGGCGACATGAAGCACCTCGCGCGAATAGATGCTGCCCATGATCGCGTAGCCGAGAAGGTGCGTGGGATCAGAATCGATGTTGGCCCCGGAGTCAATGAGCACAAACGGCTTCTGCTCGGTCGGGATCACCGTGGCAATGCCGGCTCGCGGGATCCCGGGAAGCGTTCGCAATAGGATCGTGGCCGCTGCGACCACCGCTCCCGTATGCCCGGCGGAAACCATGGCATCGGCTTTGCCTTCCTTCACCAGCCGGACGCAGCGACTGATCGAGGAGTCTCGCTTCTGCCTGACGCTCTCGATGGCCTGCGCGTCCATTGCGACGACTTGCGTGGCATGGACGAACTCGACACGCTTGGAGAAAGGACGGCCTCCGTGCCGCCAGAATTCCTTGGCGACCTGATCTTGATCTCCGACGAGGAAGAGGAAAGCGTCGGGATAGGCTTGAAGGGCTTCCACGGCCCCCAAGAGAGGGTTTTGCGGCGCAAAATCGCCACCCATCACATCTAAAGCGATCTTCATCCGCTCTAGCTGTCTCTCATTCCTCGGTCGTCTGGGTCAGGACTTGGCGATCGCGATAGCTGCCAGTTGCGGGATCGACGCAATGGGGGAGGTGGAGGTTACCGGTCTTCGGGTCTTTGAAAAGACCCGGAGGCTTCCAGCGGTTCGCCGCTTTTCGAGAACGAAGGCGGGCCTTTGACGTCTTGCGCTTGGGAACTCCCATGATATCTCCTTTTTTAGTGCTCTGCGGGAAATCCGCAATCCATTGATTTTTCCGCCCTTGTTCCGGCGTCGTTCAGAAAGCGGGATCAGCGATTCCTCTGGAACCGTTCCAGGATTCCCCAAATATCCGTTCCGTGAATCGACTGTTGTACTTCGGTTTCGTTCAGTGTTCGAATCCCTTCGGGGGAACAGCCTCCCGCCGCCCGCTCGTCGCACACGGCTACCATCGGAAGGGCCAACAGGATGTCCTCTCGGACAAAGGGTGTCAAGTCGATCCACAAGGGCAAAGGGGGCCGGAGGCGAACTTGAAAATCCGGCAGGCGAATCGGCCAGGGCATCCAGCGGCAGCATCGGCCACATTGCAACTCGACGGTGGTCTCAACCCGCCCTCTGCCGAGGACCAGATCGTCGATCAGAAAGAGGGAGAGGTCGATCGAGATCGGATCTTTTCCCCGAGCGGCCGGCTCATCCAACCCGAGAATCGCCGGTTGCAGGAGCGCTTGCACGCGAAGCGGTTCCGCCGAAAGACTGGCCGTCTTGATTTTCATGGCCCAAGTAAGCCCACGAAAGCGCGCTTTTCCACTAAAAAGGCGAAAAAGTGCGCCGGCGGAAAAGGAGAGGGGGAAGGCGTTCCGGGATGACCTCTGCCATCGTCTTCCCCCTGGTTCCTTGGAGCAGGGGGGGCAGGCCGGTGAGATGACTCTTCCCGAGGGTGCCTCTCTCCAGCCGAGCCATGCGTGCGCAATTTGTGAGCGGTGTCGACTATACCTTTGCGAGGAGTAGGGCTATTCTTTTCCGGAAGGATGCAGAGGCCTGGGGTCGCAGTCGAGTCACGATGAAATGCCCAAAATGCGGGGAACTGCGGGATCGAGTGATTGATTCACGGCCGCTGCAGAATGGGACGGTTGTCCGCCGACGTCGGGAATGCGTCAAGTGCGGGGCTCGTTTCACCACCTACGAGGAGATTGAGCGAGTTGCCCTTCGAGTCCAAAAGCGCGATGGCAGCTTCGAGCTCTTCGATCGCCAGAAGACGATCCTGGGCATAGAGAAAGCGTGCGAAAAGCGACCGATCAGCCTCAAGACGATCGAGGATCTCGTCGACCGCGTGATCGCCGAGCTTGTGCAGGCCCATGGCCAAGAGATCCCTTCGAGCGCCATTGGAGAAGGGATCATCGAGCGCCTGCGAACGCTCGATGAAGTCGCCTACGTCCGCTTCGCTTCCGTCTACCGAAAGTTTCGAGACGCGAGCGACTTCGTCCACGCAGTAAAAAAGTTGAACCGAACTCCTCCGAAATCGGAGACGCTGCCCCTCCTGTAAGCCCATCTATTCTGAACTCTCTATGAAAAGCCTGTTCAGCCGAATCATCGATCGAGAGCTTCCGGCGCAAGTCGTCTACGAGGACGAGCGCTGCATTGCGATTCACGACATCCATCCGGTCGCCCGAGTTCACGCGCTGCTGATTCCCAAAAAGCCGATCCCACGTCTTTCCGAAGCCGAGTCGGGAGACCAAGACCTCCTGGGATATCTGCTCCTCGTCGCAACGAAGGTTGCCGCGCAGCTCGGGATCGCGGACACCGGCTTCCGGATGATCATCAACAACGGGAAAGATGCGGGCGAAAGCGTCCCGCATCTGCACCTCCACCTGCTGGGCGGCGAACCCTTGGGTTGGAAGCACGGCGGGTCGAACTGACGGCGGAGAGCCTTGTGGCTCCGCACTTGCTTCCATCCGCCCGGTCTTGCCGCCAGGAATCTGCTTGCGGTTGCCAAGCCGCCGCGAGCAGGCGAGGTCCCATCGGCTAGCGTCTTTCGCACCGACATAAAGCCGTTTTAATTAGTGCGCACAATAATTGTTATGTTAAATCACCAGGGAAGCGACTCGGGGTGGCAAAAGGTCACCGCCTGCGGCGTCGCCGGCAGGAAAACGCCCGGGACTGGCCCGACTCGTTCTCGAATCGCGGCGGCTCCCGAAGCAAATCTGAAGCGTCCGCTGGCATAAAAGATGCTTTTCGTGTTGCAGTCGTGAGGAAAGACGGCTAGCAAAAAGGCAGAAGTGGTCCCGGAAGTTTTGAGAATCCCGGGGAAAAGGAATCGGAGAGGAAAACATGGCTCTGTGCAAGATCGAGGCGGTGATTAAGCCCTTTAAGCTGGAAGAAGTGAAGGAGGCGCTCACGGAAATCGGCATCGCCGGTTTGACCGTGGCGGAAGTCAAGGGGTTCGGCCGCCAAAAAGGGCATACCGAAATTTATCGAGGCAGCGAGTACACGGTCGACTTTCTGCCGAAGGTGAAGATCGAGGTGGTCCTGGAGGAGGAGCTGCTCCCTAAGGCGACCGAGGCGATTATCAAGGCCGCGCGGACGGGAAAGATCGGCGATGGAAAGATCTTTGTAGTCCCGGTCTCCGAGGCGATTCGGATTCGAACTGGGGAACGCAACGAGCATGCGATCTAGGGCTTGGCCCCCTGCTCTTTCGCCATGGCGGAAGACGACACCCCGTCGTGGCACCGCCGCGGCCGCATGGTCGTCGGCTTTTCTTCCTTCCCTCTAAGTCGGTGGAAGAAGAAGAACCCATGGGCTGCACCTGCAGGACGGGCATTCAGGATGGGCCAGAACCATTTTGCGTCTATTTTGCGCTAGGGCAACGGATCCGAGTTCGATCCGGATGATCCGAGCGCAAAAAAATCGGACGGAAGGGCCGGCGCTATCGCCGGATACCGTTCAGGACCTCCCAAAAAGGGGTGGGATTCAATCACAGGAGGAACAGGGAGTCGTATATGGCGGAAAAGTACAAACGATGCGGTTCGGGAGAAGAGGCGCTGGCATTCGGGCGTGAACACAATGTGCGCCTGGTGGATTTGAAGTTCTCCGATCTTCTCGGAACTTGGCAACACTTCACGATGGGGATCAACGAGGTGCCTGCCGAAGCCTTCGTCGAGGGGCTCGGCTTCGACGGTTCCTCGATCCGGGGATGGCGAGGCATCCAGGAATCGGACATGCTGGTCATGCCCGATCCCTACACGGCGTTCATCGATCCGTTCATCGCCGAGCCGACCTTGAGCTTCATCTGCGCGATTTCGGATCCGATCACCCGGCAGACCTACGTCCGGGACCCGCGGAGCATTGCGATCCGTGCGGAGGCCTATTTGAAGAGCACCGGGATCGCGGACACCGCCTACTTTGGTCCGGAAGCCGAGTTCTTCATCTTCGATGACGTCCGCTATGAGAATCAGCCGAACGGATCGTTCTACGAGGTCGACTCGGTCGAGGGCATCTGGAATACGGGCCGCGATGAGGAGCCGAATCTCGGGCATAAGATTCGTCACAAGGAAGGGTATTTTCCCGTGCCCCCGGCCGATACGCTCCAGGACGTGCGGGATCAGATGGTCTTGGGGCTGGAAAGCCTGGGGGTCCCCGTCGAAAGGCAGCATCACGAGGTCGCCACGGCGGGACAGGCCGAGATCGACATCCGCTTCAACACCCTGCTCCGGACCGGGGATGACATGATGACGTACAAGTATGTCATCAAGAACGTCGCCCGCCGATTCGGCAAGACCGTGACGTTCATGCCGAAGCCGCTCTTCGGCGATAACGGCTCGGGGATGCATACCCATCAGTCTCTCTGGAAGGACGGGAAGCCGCTCTTCGCGGGCAATCGCTATGCGGGATTGAGTGAGCTCGCCCTCCACTACATCGGCGGAATCCTCAGGCATGCACCCGCGTTGACGGCCATCACCAATCCGACGACGAACAGCTACAAGCGCCTCGTCCCCGGGTTCGAGGCTCCGGTCAACCTCGCCTACTCGGCTCGGAACCGGAGTGCTTCGGTTCGCATTCCCATCTACTCTCCGAGTCCGAAGGCCAAGCGCATCGAGTTCCGCACCCCGGATCCAGCGGCGAACATCTATTTGGCGTGTGCGGCGATGATGATGGCGGGCTTGGACGGGATCCAGAATCGAATCGACCCGGGCGAGCCGCTCGAGAAGAACATCTACGAGCTTCCGCCCGAGGAGCTCAAGAAGGTTCCGACCGTCCCCGACTCGCTGCGGGGAGCCGTCGAGGCGCTGGAGAAAGATCACGAGTTCCTCCTCAAGGGCGACGTCTTCACCAAGGATGTGATCGAGACGATCCTCGAGTTGCGGAAGAAGGATTACGACACGTTGCGACTCCGTCCGCACCCGATCGAATACCAGATGTATTACGACATCTGACCTATCCGCCTTGGATCGCAGGAGCAAGGAAGGCTGCGTCGAGAGGCGTGGCCTTCTTTCTGCCAAGGCAAAAGAAGAGCGGCACGGGCGACCGTGCCGCTCTTCGGGGAATCGTTAGAGGAGGAAAACGATTCTTTCGAGGTTTCTGATAAGTTCGACGCAGCCTCTTCCGCTTTCGTTCAAATCTCCCTTTTGGGCGGCGAGGCGGGAGCCGGTCTCGGCCGATGGGTGATGCGTCGAGAGAAGAGTCCACCGAGATAAATCCCCCACAATGCGCCCCAAGTTGCCCCGACGGTGACATCCGAGAGGTAGTGCTGCCGGAGCTCCATTCGCGACCAGCAGACTCCTGCGGAAAGAAGGCTCAAGGGAAGGCCGAGTTCCGGAACCAGTGGGACGATGGCGATGGCGCTCGCCATCGACGAGGCGGCATGGCCCGAGGGAAATCCCTGAAACATGTGGATGCCGACCGGGCCGTAGAACCCGTCGAGAAGGTCATTGTCCGGACGGATCCTTCCGAAGGAGACCCTCGGCACCGGCCGGTACCCGATCGTCAGAGCCTCCGCTGCCGTGGCGTAGGGCCGAGGCCGGCCCAAGGAGAAGCGGCCGGCGTCGACGGTCAGGCCGGAGGCGGTGGCCGCCAGCAAACTTGCCAGGGCGGCCAAGCGGGCCCGCCGGCTCCTGGCCACCCAGCCTCCAGCAAACAAGAGAACCGACACGAGAATGCTTCCGGGAAAGTAGTCTCCCCAGAGACTCAACTGCTGTGCCAGGTGTTGAAAGACGGGCCGGTCGATCCGCTCCAGAGTGTGATAGGTGCGAAAATCGAGCGGGAACGTGAGGAAGAGTCCCGCGGCCAAAAGGCCTATGGAAAGCGCAAGCCGGTGGAGCCAGCGCTTTTTCTCCGGCTCGACCCCTCCGTCCGGCTGATCTGTCGCTGAGCTCCGTGAATCGCTCACCGGCCCCCCCCGTCCGCAGAGGGGGACGAAGCTAGTCGCTCCTTCGCGATCTGCCAGGCGGGCGAGAGCGATCGCAACCTTTCGACAACCTTGGAATAGATTCGGCGGAACGAGTCGAGATCCGTTTCGGTGATCCCCCGGTGGAGCGTGACCTGGATGGCTGAGAAAATCAGCCGCGCTGGAACGCCGATCGCCCGAAGAACAGGGCTGCCCCGGAGCGACTGGCTCATGCAGCTCGGACCTGCGGCGATTGCCGCTCCCTGGAGATCGCAGGCGAGCACCTGCGCCTCTCCTTCGATTCCTTCAGCACTCCAAGCCAGATGATGGGGCAGACGCCCCTCCCCGGGAGGAGGACCGTGCCAATGGAGCTCGGGAACCTCGTTGCGGAGCGCCGTCCAGAGCTTGTCCGAAAGGGAGCGCAGGCGAACCTCCGTGGCAGCCACAGTCCCCGTGGCCAGCTCCGCCGCCTTGCCCGTCCCGACGATTCCCGGAAGATTCTCTGTTCCCGCGCGCACTCCCTTCTCTTGCGGACCCCCATGAATCTGCGCCTGGAGAGCGACTCCCTCTCGTTTGTAGAGGGCACCAACCCCCACGGGACCTCCGCACCCGCGGAAGTGTACCGCGGAGAGAGCGACCGGGACGTCGTGGAAATCGACCGGCGTCCAGCCCGTGGCTGCCGTCGCGTCGCAGAAGAGAGCCACCCCCGCCCCCTCGCAGATCTCCCCGATTTCCCGGATCGGTTGCATCGTGCCCGTTTCGCCATTGGCCCACTGGACGCAGACCAGGATGGTCTCGGGGTTGAGCGTCGCGGCGATGGCGGAGGGATCGACGCGCCCTTCCCGGTCGATCGGGACCGATACGATCTCCGCGCCCTGCCCGCGCAGCCAGTCGAGCGAGCGCAACACCGCGGCCGATTCGAGAGGAGAGCAGAGGATGCGGCCGCCCCGTTTGCGGTTGGCTTCGTAGAACCCTTTGATGGCGAGATTGATCGATTCGGTGCCACCGGAGGTGAAGAAGATCTCGGTGGGAGCGGCCCCCAGGAAGGCTGCAACCGCCTCCCGCGCCCGCTCCAAGGCTTCCCTCGCCCGCACACCGGCGCTGTGGAGGCTAGCGGAATTGCCCGGCTCCCGGAAAAAGGGAAGCATCGCTTCCAGCACCGCCGGAAGGACCGGGTTCGCCGCTGCCGAGTCCAAGAAGATCACGGAGTGTTGCCGAGTGGCTGGAGCCTAGGGAGTTCGTGAGCCCGTGGAGGCGAACGAGCGGGGCTGGTTTTCTACCGCAGAAGCATAAATGGGACCAAACCAGGTATCGACCAGGCAGAGCCCGAAAAAGAGCGCGAACGGGAGCGTATAAAAGCAAGAGATGAGGATGGCGTTGAGCCCGCCCAGGAAAGCAGAAGCGATGAGGAAGTCCCCTCGCTTTCTCCACAAAATCCGTAGATTTTCCCGGTAGTCAAGCGCGCAAGCGGCTACCGGGGCGCCATCGAGCCAGCGGCAACAGGCCACGGCGCAGAACGGAACCACGAGCCAGCTGCCGAGAGGGACGAAGAGCGAGAGCAAGGTTGAAGGAAGCCCGAGGAGCCGGATGAAGAGGCCGTAGCAGAAGGCGACCCAAGCCAAGAGCGGCAAGAGCAACGTCGTGAGGGAGATGGCGAACTTCACCGCCCCTTCGCGCACATATTGGCCAAGAACGCGCACGCTCCATCCGGGTAGCTGCTGGCCGCCGAAGCGTGCCCGGCGGAGAACCTCGTAGGTAAAGCCCAAGGAGAACCAGAAGCTGGAGACGTTGACGGCGAGCAGGGAGAAGAGCAGCGTTTTGTGCTGGGCGAGCTCGCCCGCCCACTTCGGGGCGAGCGACAAGAGAACCGGATTGATCAGGAGGAAGCCGCCGAGAAAAATCTTGGGAAACCAGAAGCGATCGGCAAGGAGCTTCGCGAATCCGGCCCGGATATCGGAAAAATAAACCCTCTCGCCGGACACCGGTGATGGATCAACGGCACGATGCATGAGGCCCTCCTTTCAAAAAGAGTAATGGATAGATAGGTGCCAAATCACGCGCACCGTCAAGCCGTTCGTCGAAGCCGCGAATGCGGTGGGCGCGCTCGAGGTGGGGAGCCTCCTCATATCGCATGCTCTCTCCTCCGCTTCCGAAAACGCTGCTCCAGCGGCCGCAGCTGGTCCGCCACCCGGCAGATCCGTTCGGTTCCCTCGAAGCCGAGCAGGCCGAAGATCGTGCGATAGGTTGGCGACGCCTTCGGACCACAAGGGTAGACAAGGCCGCTTTTTTTCCGCTCCTCGTAGAGCCGTGTCGCCTCTCTCAGGTCATCCTTCGCAATCTCCCGGAGCGTCTGGAAGTAGGCCCGTGCCGCAGCTTCCCTGCGTGCATCCGTCCATTGCCCCCGCTCGTGGAGCCATCCGGCCATCCGGTCGAGGAGGGTAAGCTCGGTCTGGAAAAGCTCCGCATGGTTCCGATGGCAGAACGACCCGAGCGACCAGTCGGCCCGATAGACCGCCCCGGCTGTCGGCGTCCAAGCGAAGCGGAAATCCGCCTGCAGGGATCGGAGGTAGAGATCGTTGTCCTCGGTGGCGCAGCGAATCGAGCGGTTCCATCCTCCGATGCGGAGGAGCGACTTTTTCCGCCACAGCCCGGCGGCTACTTGCGGGTTCTTGCGTTGAAACCAGCGGACGATGGGATCCGGATCCCCCTCGTCCGGCGGTTGTCGGACCGGCAAGGGTCTCCCCCCCTCCCACCGCTCCTCGAGCAGGGGAGAAAGGATCGCATCCGCCTCCCGATTGGGGCATTCGGACCACTGGCGCTCGATCTTCCCGGGCTCCAGGTAGTCGTCGGCATCCAGGTACTGGATCCACTCCCCTTGGGCCTCCAAGAGGATCCGGTTTCTCGCCGCGGGGGCGCCCTGGTTGCTTTGGCGCAGGATCGTGACCCGGCCGCGATACCTCTCCAGGACTTCCGGCGTCTCATCCTTGGAGCCGTCGTCCACGACGATCACTTCCTCCGGTGGCCAGCTTTGGGCTAGAGCGCTCTCGATCGCCTGCGCGACAAACCGGGCGCCATTGAAGACCGGGATTCCTACCGTGACCCGTGGCTTTTGGGGATCGGGCATCAGCTTGGTTGCTCCTTCGGATGGGGTTCCGCCGTCTGGGTCGCCGCCGCCGATTCTCCATCCGGCTTCCAGCACGGGATCACGGCCCGGTTGGCGGGATCTCGATGATAGGCTCGCGTCGGCTTTTCGAAAAGCAGCGGATCGAGGGCGGACCCGACATCGAGGTAGACATTTTCGGTCGAAACCTTCCACAGAGCATGGATCAGGATCTTCCCGAGGGGACCTCCAGCAACCAGGAAAAGCGCCCCCCGGGCGAGCGAAGCCTTGAGGTCGAGCAGATCGAGAAGCTCTCGCTCCCTTCTCTTCCAGAGCTGGACGCAATCTCCCAAAAGAGGGAGAAAATCCGAGATGCCGAGGGTCTCCTCGAGCCGCCGGCGGCTGAGGCGGGCGTTACCCACGAAGAGGATCGGCCGGTCCCGGCGGCGGAGTCGGGGAACGAACTCCTCCAGGAATCGATCGTGATTTCCGTTGGCGAAGAGGGCGGCAAAGGTCAGGCGGTCGAGCTCCGCGATCGTGAGGCCGCGAACCAGGTCGTGCATCCATGGGCTCATGTCCCAGGAGGGAAGGCCGTAAAAATAGCGATCGTCCCGCACGCGGAGCGATTCCCGGAGCGACGAGCGAAAATGGAGGTCCTTTCCGGGCCGGTATTGCCACTCGTGCCTGCATCCGATCGGCTGGTTGGCCAGGATGCTCGCCTCCCCATCGTTGTAGCGGGCAAAGGCGAATGGCTTTCCGGAATCGAAGAGATCCAGAAGCTCGTCGAAATCCTTCCGGAAGTCCTGGGTCATTCTCGATCTGCTCCCAGGAGGGCCGCTTCCGAATGCCTGACCGGAGCGATCTCCGCCTTTCCGTTATTCCCTTCCCTGCCCTCCGCCGCCTCCCGAATGGCCGCATACTTGCCCCATCGCTCCTTCCAGCCGCTCGCCCTCCCGGCAATCGGCCAACAGAGCGCGAGCAGGAGAAGCTCCCACGAGCTCTTCACCCATTGGCGGATCCGAATCCGGCGGAGAGAATGGGCCGCATAGTGCTTGCGGTAGAAGAGATATTCCCCTTGCAGCTTCTTGCGCCAATACTCCCGCGGGCTCGTCCCTTCCTCGCTATGCCGGCCGATATGCCGGGCCCGCACCTCGGAAAGGCAGGCGAGCCTCAACCCCTTCCGCCGCAGGCGCAGGCAGAGATCCTGGTCCTCCCCATAGAGAAAGAAATCCTCGTCGAACCCCCCGACCGCCTTTGCGGTCTCCGCAGGTAATGCCAGGCAGGCGCCCAAGAGAGCGGCAAGCTCGCCGGGCAAAGACCCAAGCTCGCCCCTGGTCCACCGCTCGTTGGGATACCCCCGGGCCGTGCTCGGCTGCCGCAAGCCATCCTCCCCGTAGAGGGTCGGCCCCACCGCGCCCAAAGACGGGTCGGCGCGCAAGGCGCCAGCCAGCTGCGCCACCGCATCGGGCTCGGGGAACCGGAGGTCCGGGTTCACAAAAAGGAGCACCTCTCCCCTTGCCTCTCGCATCCCCTGGTTGCAGGCCCTTCCAAAACCCACGTTTTCGCGATTTCGCCAGAGCCGGATCTCGGGGAAGCGCTCGGCGAGCCAATCCCCCGTCCCGTCCTTGGAGGCGTTGTCGACCACGAGAATCTCGAGCCCAATCCCCTCTTGGGCCTGAAGCGAACGGAGGCAGCCGTCCAGCACCGGACGGCTGTTGTAGGTCACAAGGATGGCGGATACCTCGATCGACTCCCTCACCGGTAGCCCCGTAGCGTGAAACGGGAAAGAAGGTCTGTCAAAGCCAAAGCGGGGGAGGCGGTTTCGTTGCCGGCCGGAAAGGAAGGACCGGCTAGGGCATGGGAACCGCCTGGCGAATCGTGCCGAAGTCATACTGGAGGGCGACCCACCCTTCGAAATCCTGGTACCAGCCGGTCTCGGAACGGATCGAGGAGACCAGATCCGGATGGAGCCCTTCGACGGTCGAGCTGGTTGGAGCGATGAAGCGGGTCGCATATCCCAGGATCCAGTTCCAATGAGGGACGATGCGGATCGCCACCCCCGCCAGCACCTTGGTCGAGGGGGCGTAGGCGAAGGCCGTTTGTCCGGGAGCAACCAGCTCGATGCCCGAGGCGTTCACCACGGAATTTCCGCTCGTCCAGGAGAGCGCCACCCCGGCGGTCGCACCCAGGAAGGGGACGAAACGGGAGGGGTTGGAGAAGAGTACCACCCCACCAATCTCCGGAAGAAAAGTACGGCTCGAGCCCGTGGAGACCGAAGGTGGTCCAGGATGGGGGCCGTAAGAGAGGGCGGAGGAGCTCAGTTCCGCATAGTTGAGGATCAGAAGGACTCCGGGGATCGCCTTCCAGCTTCCATCCCGGGTCAGCGGCAGCCCATCGTCCACGAAATTGTAGCCGAGATAGGGGCCAGCGAAGATTCCGGTATGCGCCTGCGAGTAGCCATGAGAGCTTTGCGGGCCTTCCGGGGTCTGCGCGATCCCCGAAACCCGCTGCGCCGTGGGCCATGCCCCACCAAAGAAGCCGCCAACGACGAGCCCCTTGGTCCAGCCCGGCTCGGGCTCCGGAGGGCGGAGCAGCTCGAGCCGCCGTTTCGCCTTCTCCAGGGAGGGCTCGTCGACGGAAAGCTCCTCGGAGGCGACTGGTCCGGCAATCGACGGCAAGGGGGCCGCAACGACCAGGAAGAGCAGGCCGATCGCGACCCGCCCTCGCCTTGACTCCTTCCAGAGCCTAGGACACGACGCGGGCGGGCTCTTTGGTGGGGCTGCCATGGGAAGGAGGACGGCCCCGGATCATTGCGAAACGTAAGAATTGTGTCAACCGAGGGACGAAATTCTTCCCGGACCGGGTGCGCGGAGAGGCTCGATCGCCTAACAATAGAAGAAAGGAGCCCTCGCTCTCGAAAAATCCGGAGGCAACCATGGGAGAACCCACACAGGAAGAACTTGAGAACAAGAGAAAGATACAACAGCTCGAATTTGAGCTCGCGCAACTGCGAAAGGCAAACACACGATCCGAACAAGAGAACGCCGTGTTGAAAGGCGAACTTACAAAGCGCGACGCAAGAATCCAGGATCAAGACAAGGCAATCCAGGCTCTCAGCAACGAGAAAAGCCAACTCGGTGCACGATTCGATCAGGCCAAGCAAGAAAACGAAGACCTAACGCAGCAAAACCAACATCTCTTGGGAGAAAACGAAGCTCTCGGGAACTTGTGGCATAACGCCCAAAAAAGAATCGCTGGGCTCGAACAACGAGACCAGGCCCTCCAACACCAAAACAAGGGGCTCCGCGACTTCGGGGCACAAGAGCTCACCACTCCCGCTGAGGCGCGCAGAGCTCTCCGCGAGGTTGAGCGGGGTAGCCGGGAAGTTGGCGGCCGAGCTCCTGCGGAAGCCAAGCGGCTGGCGGGGGAGCTCAAAGCGCTCCAGGCTGACGAGAAGGCTTTTCGCACGCAGGAAGGAGAAGTTCTCAAAGCCGAGAAGAAGCTTGAGAACGACCGGCTTCACGACCCGAAGAGGGTGACAGCGGATCAAGAGAAGCTCAGCAAAGCTGAGAAACGGCTTCAGCAAATCGAGGCAGAGGGCCAACAGGCTGCCCGCTCCCTGGAGAAGGATGCGACCGCCTTTGGAAGGGCGAATCCTGAGATGGCCTGGGCCACGCACACCCTTGTCGTGGAGGCCAGGCGCGAAAGCGGGATTCTCCACCACCCAGTCGTTCCCGACAGGCCGTCACATCACGGCCAAGCCCCTCATCCGCAGGGGCATGCCCAGCAGATGATGGAGATGCTTCGCAAGGAAGCAGGCGAACACTCTTCTCCCACCCGCAAGATCGTCACCAAGGCCCGCGGAGAGGTGGAAATCTTTGAAAAGAGCTCTCAGGAGCTGATCGCCCGAAAAAATCGGTACGCTGAGGACCTGCTTCGTGCCCAAAAAGATGCAATAGACAATCCGAAAGACATCAAGCGCATGTGGGAAGATCGCAGGACGGTTGCTCAGGACCAAGCGGAGATCAACAAGAAGGAGCGGCTTGTTGGGAAGGAAGCCCAGGCGATCAGCCGCCTTGCGCAAGAAATGGGCAAGGAGGACCCCTCGCTCCGCAAGACCGCTCGGCAACTCAACCAGGAAGTTCAGGCCGAATACCGGGAGGCTCAACAATACTCCCCTTCGGTTCGTCGGGATCGAGGCGGAGGTCGAGAGCGCTAAGGCCCTCATGGAAAAGCCCGAGCTTGCCTGCCTCTGCGGAGGTCAGAGCCGTGAGCGAAGGAAAAAAGAGGAGCTTGAGCTCCCCCGCTGCTTTCGAACTGTGGCTCTCGGCGTCTCCTCTTCCTCTTGAATGGCTAGATGCAGCCGATTCCCGCCTGATTGCCTACGCGAGCATCTCTCGGAGAGCGGCTCGGCTTCCTTCTACCGAAAGGGTCCGGAAACCGCCGCTCTCCCTGGCTCATGGGTGTTGGGATTGGGAATCCATCCCTGCCGTTGCGAAGACCTGACTTCTGCAAAACCAAAGCCATGAAAAGAAACCCCAGATTGCAAGACCGCGTGCCTCTCTTAACAGGATTCTGGATCCGCGCCTGTCGCGGGAAGTACCGGCTCCCTTGGATCCTCTGCCTTCTCCCGCTGATCCCCACCGTCCTCTTCGCTGCCGAGCCTCTATTCCGAGAGCCCTCTGCGCGGCCGGCGGAAATTCCCCCGGAAGAGTGGCAGCGACTCTTTGGAGGAAGGCCGCAGGTCATCGAAGCACAGGTCCATGCGGCCGACGGTGCTACCTACTACAGCATCATCCATTGGAATCCAGAGGACGAGGATGGGGCCGGTCCCATTGGAAGCTATGTGCGCGTGAAGGCCGGCAAGGCGATCGTGCTCTGGACTAATGATGTAATCGATGGTCCGCCCCAGCCCCCATGGACCGCTGCTGGGCTCACGTTTCCGGAAGCGGTGGAGATGGAGAAGCAACTGATCCGGAAGTACGTAGGAGATGCCATTCAAAAGGAGGGACGGGAGGCGGTTGCTGAGTGCTGGCGCAAAAGGTATGACCGGAAGCCGGGAACGCCCATTCGAGACTTCGAAGTCTATGCTTCCTATTACTATCCAGAGCATCTGGAAGCGGCCAGGGAGCTGGGCCTTCTTCCAAAGGATTTCATCCTACCTGCTCTTGCCCCCGAGGATCAGCACATCCTCAATGCCAGGCTCGGCATT
The DNA here is from genome assembly GCF_017310545.1 of Methylacidimicrobium sp. B4. NCBI lineage: Bacteria > Pseudomonadati > Verrucomicrobiota > Methylacidimicrobium > Methylacidimicrobium sp. B4. The sequence goes on along the minus strand of NZ_CP066203.1, from coordinate 393,073 downwards.
GAGAAGGCCAAGCCACCCACTCGCGCCGAGGAAGCCTGCAATCAAGCGGCACAAAAGAGCTCTCCGAAATGATCCGGGCAGGCCTCCGAGCCGACAGAAGCAGGCCCGACCGTCCTCCTTGCCTCGGCTCGAGCCTGGGTAGCAAGGCTGGCTCGCCCGCGCGCCACAGGGCAGCGATCCAGGACGCGAGCAAGCCATCAGCAGGTCTCATTCCCGTCCTGGCCGAGGGATTATTTCCTGATGCCGCTGGAAAACCCAGGAAAGGCTGGGAGCCCGGGAGAGGCCACCAGGGTCATGAGACCGGCAGCGCAAAAGAGGGGGCTGCGGATGTGGCGGGTGAAGGCAGATGGCCTCCGATTGCGCCTAATTTCCTCCGCCTTCGAGGCGAGCAAGCCGTTTCTTCGCATCGGCATCGCCCTGCGCGGCGGCTTTCCTGTACCAGGAGATCGCCTCGCTCGAATCGCGCGTCACCCCACGGCCGTACTCATAGGCAACGCCCAGCGCATGCTGCGCCTCAGGGACTCCCTTCTCCGCGGCCTTTCGGAGCCAATGGACCCCCTGAGTATAATCCGGGGTCACGCCTAGGCCACGGAAATAGGCATGACCCAGGATGCTTGCTGCGACGGCATCGCCATGATTCGCGGCTCTCCAGTACCAAAAGGCGGCTTGGGTGTAATCCTGAGGGACGCCTTGACCCTTGAAATAGGCAAGGCCCAGGCCGCCTTCCGCATCGACATTACCCTGGGCGGCGGCCTTGCGGTACCAATAGACCGCTTGGGTGTAATCGTGAGTCCCGCCTTCTCCTTCGGAATAAACAGCGCCCAGGTTTGCTTCCGCCGACGCGTATCCCTGTTCAGCGGCTTTTCGGAACCAATAGACCGCTTGGGTGTAGTCCTTTGAAACGCCTAGGCCGTAGTAATAGGCAACCCCCAGACGGTCCTCCGCCACGGCATAGCCCTTCTCCGCGGCTTTTCGGAACCAATAGACCGCTTGGGTGTAATCCTGCGGCACGCCTTGGCCGTAGTAGTAGGCAAGGCCCAGGTTGGTTTCCGCCTTGATGTCCCCCTCCTTGGCGGCTTGCTCGAGTTGAGCCACGCTCGTGGCCCTTGCGGGGATGTTCGCGACGAGTGGACTCAAGATCGCTACGGCGAGAAGAAGTAAGATCCTCATGGTATCTCCCAACGGGCTTTTGGGTAGCCTCCGCTTTTTGGTTTGCCAGTCGATCCTTTTGGTCTACTGGCTTACTATTCAATAGGGTGGCTTGCCGGCCGTCAACCGCAACCCGTCCCCCTTCTTTCCCCAAGGGAGTGGCCTCCCTTCCAGCCGTGCGGACTCGCACCTCGGATTGGGCAAGAGTGGACAGCCATCCTCCTTGCCAGGGTCGCGCCATCACTTGCTTGTCCCCCTCTCTTGTAGTTGGCAGCGGCTTTTTGGCTTCCGGGCGAGTCGAGCTTCCCCTGCGGCTCACCCCGTGCCTTCGGGCTTGTCCTATGGAGAAGCACGATGGAGCTTGTTCTCGCTCGATCGCGCACCCCTGCCTCGCTTCTTGCGCCGCTCCTTTCAGCCACCCTCTGGCTCTTCCTCTTGGCTTCATCTCTCGGCCAAGTGATAGAAGGCGTCCAAAACGAGGCGTTTCCCGGCCAGGGGCCAAGCGCCCCCTCTCCTCCCGCGACCGAGCCGTCGCTTCCGCCCTCCCCGCGTCCTCCAGAGATTTCCACCGAAGATTGGCAGAAGATCTTTGGGGGAGAAGCGCAGGTGATCGCTGCGCAGCTCAAGGCGGCCAATGGGATCACCTACTACGAGTTTCGGAATTGGGATCCGCTTCACCGAGGTATCGGCGGCGCCCGCACCTATGTCCTCGTAGAAAACAGGGAAGTCCGTGTTCCCTGGCGCATTGCGGTATTTGGCGACGATGCTCCCCCGTGGGTTCGGCTGGGACTGAGCTTTCCCGAAGCGGTTGCCATGGAAAAGCAGGTTTTCGAAAAGTACATCAGTTGCGTATCGTTCTTTCTGTAAATTCCTTTTCAGCAGTAGGCTGAAAGCTCGCCGGGCAGCGGTCATGGTGCCAAGGCTTTGAGAAAGGAGTATGTGCTCATGGCAATGCGAATCGAACCCAATCCACTAGAGGCAGCCTATGCGGTACTGCTGGAGCACGGCCTGGAGGGCGCTGGCGAAGCCTTGCGCATCCTCGTCAACGAGGCCGCCAGGATGGAGCGTTCGCACTTTCTGGGCGCCCTGCCCTACGAGCGCAGCGTAAACCGGCGCGATTATGCCAACGGCTTCAAACCCAAGACGGTTCTGACCAAGCTGGGCGAGATTACCTTCGAGGTACCGCAAGTGCGCTCGGGTGACTTTTATCCCTCCGCTCTGGAAAAGGGAACGCGCACCGATCAAGCCGTCCATCTCGCTCTGGCCGAGATGTATGTCCAGGGTGTGTCGACCCGGCGCGTGATCGATGTGTTGCAGCGGCTCTTGGGGCCAGAAATCAAGCTTTCTTCGGCCCAGGTCAGTCGCGCCGCCGCCAAGCTCGATGAGGGGCTTTCCGCCTGGCGTGAGCGTCCCTTGGGCGAAGTGCCCTACCTCTTTCTCGATGCCCGCTACGAGAAAGTCCGCCTGGAGGGAAGAATCGTCGATTGCGCCGTCTTGGTCGCGGTCGGCGTCGAGGCTTCGGGCAAGCGCCGGGTGCTGGGCTGTGAGGTGGCCACTTCGGAAGCCGAGATCCATTGGCGGCACTGTCTGGAGGGCCTCATGCGTCGAGGGCTCAAGGGGGTGAGGCTCATCGTTGCCGACGACCACGCGGGGCTCAAGGCCGCCCGCCGAGCGGTGTTGCCTGCGGTTCCCTGGCAACGCTGCCAGTTCCACCTGCAACAAAACGCCCGTCAGTTCGTCACCCGCGTCGAGGCGAGAATGACGGTTGCCGCTCAGTTGCGCGCCATCTTCAATGCCCCCGACCGGGCCGAAGCCGAGCGGCTGTTGAAGATCACCCTTGCGCTTTGGCATAAGGAACACCCCAAGCTCGCACGCTGGGCCGAGGAGGCCATTGCTGAGGGTCTGACGGTCTTCGACTTCCCGCCCGAGCACCACCTGCGGCTGCGCACCACCAACGGCTTGGAGCGTATCAACCGGGAACTGAGACGCCGCACCCGTGTGGCCAGCATCTTCCCCAATCCCGAATCCTGCCTACGGCTCGTCTCGGCTCTCCTTGCCGAACTCGACGACGAGTGGATGACCAGCAAGGTTTACCTCACCCTCAACCCGTAGCCCTACGCGGATGAGCGCCGACACCGAAATTTACAGAAAAGGGGTTGCACAATCTTTCCACCGAAGATTGGCAGAAGATCTTTGGGGGAGAAGCGCAGGTCATCGTTGCCCGGCTCAAGGCGGCCAATGGGATCACCTACTACGAGTTTCGGAATTGGGATCCCGATCCGCTTCGTCGAGGCATCGGCGGAACAGCTACCTATGTTCTTGCGGAAGACGGACAGGTTCTGGTGCCCTGGCGCTTCCAGTGGTTTGGCGACGATGCCCCTCCGTGGGTTCGGCTGGGACTTACCTTCGCCGAAGCGGTGGCGATGGAAAAGCAGGTTTACGAAAAGCTGATCCAGCTCTGGGGATTCGAAGAGGCGCGAAAGGGATCCCTTCATAGCTACATGCAGAAAGGGGTTCGGCATACTATCGATGACTACTACCCCGAGGTGATCGAAGCCCAAAAGGAGCTTGGTCTCTTGCCCAAGGATTTTGTTCCGCCTCCTCTTTCGCCGCCCCGCCAGCGGTCTTTGCGGATCATGCTCAGGGAAGAAGAGCCCAAGCCTCAGTTTACCCCGGAGCAAAACCGGGCGATTACCGAGAAGCTTTCGGAGCTCGTCCGCGCCAATGCCCAAGGGGATAAAGCGGCAGCGGAAAAGGCGAGCCGCGAGCTCAGCGAGATCATGCGCCCCAAGCCTTCGGAGCCAAAGGCTTCCTCGGAGCGAGAGAAGCCCTGAGGGCTGCTCGGAGTGGGAGCTGCCTCTTCCGCGACCATCCTCATGCTGCCGGTAGTTCCGGCAAGTCACCCAGCACTTGGCGCCAATCCCTCCGATTCGCCGGAGCAGCGCGAAAGCGATTTGCCTGCCGCGGCATTACTACCGGTATACCGGAACGGTCTGGTACGTTCCGGGGTAGGTGACGTCGCTGGCGGTATCCTTCCGGGAGGGGACATAGGTGCTCCGGTAGCTCGGGGCATTGGCTCGCTGGTTGTAGGGATAGACCTCGTACTTCTTGAGCTCGGCTTCGTTTTGGGCGAGCTCGGCCAGGGCCTGGGCTTTCCCGACGGGGATCCCTTTGTTGTAGGCGTCCATCCGCCGCTTGTCGTTGTACTTCTGCACCCCGTACTCTCCGACCGCCCCCACGCCCGCTCCGGCAGCTCCAGCGGCTCCGCTGCCCCCCACCCCCCGACCGGCAAAATAGCCGAGGGCTCCCGCTCCGCCGATGCTTCCATAGCGGACGGCTCCGTCGGTCATGGAGCGGGTCGGGCTGTCGTACTGGTTGTAGACCTCATGCGAACAACCGGCAGCAAACAGGATCAAGAGGAGAGCGCTGGGGAGGGGGATCTTCTTCATCAAGGGTTCTCCATCTGGAGGGTCAGCGGTAGACCGGGACCGTCTGGTAGGTCCCAGGATAGGTAACTCCCGAGCTCTCGTCCTTGCGGGAGGGAATGTATGCCGTCCGGTAGTTGGGGACCCCCGCCTTTTTCCCTTCGGGGGGAATGCCATACTCCGCCTCTTTCTTCCATTTTTCGTTTAAAATGTTGGCTGTTACTTGAGCTTTTCCATCGGCCACACCCTGCTCGAATGCGTCCTTCCGCTTTTTATCGTTGAACTTGTTGACCGCCCACTGCCCCAATACCCCGACACCGGCGCCCACGGCGCCCGCGGTGGGCGAGCCTCCGATCGCCTTGCCCGCGAAATAGCCGCCCGCGCCTGCGGCGGCCATCGAGCCATAACGGACGGCGTTGTCGGCCACTTGCTGGCCCGTCGAATCCCCTTGGGTATAGGGTTGGCTGGCGCAGCCGGCGAGGAGGGTAGCGGCGGCCAGGCAGACGACCGCGCTTCTCGCCCTTTTAGGGAATCGAAACGTTCTTTCGTACATAGCTCGCGATTCCTCCCGTCTTATCTTCTATTAGGTCTTCCCAAAGAAGGCGGTCGGTGAGAACGGCCATCATGATCGCCTCCTCGAGCTTCCGCATCTCGAACGCCCAGGTGAGCTCTCCTCCCTTCGCCTTCGCCATCCGGACGACGACAGCACGAAGGAAGAGCGGGTGGTCTTTCAAAGCGATGGCAAAGGCATTCTTCCATCCATCGAGCGCCTCCTTTCGTGAGAGGATCCACTGGGCGATTACGGGCGACTGGTCGCCGAACTTGGCAACAAGGAAGACCGATCTCTCCCAACTCTCCCGGAACGAGGGGTCGGGAAGGCAGCCAGCGAGGATCTCTCGCGTCGTGGTTGGATCTTCGGCCAGGATCTGGAGGAGGTCGGCGGTCTTGCCGAGCGATCGGGAGATCTTTTCCGCAAGCGTTCGCGCCCCCGGCCGCTCCAAGACGTTCTTGGTGGCCATCACGAGCACGCTGTTGAGGTCGCTGAGCCCGTCGGAATGGAGGACCGCTTGGAGCAGACGCTCCCGATCCGGAGATGACTCCCAGAGTACATCCCAGACGCGACCGCAGGCGTCGCCAACCGCATAATCCCATCCGGCGATGGCGCGGAGAGCGTTTTCGGGACCTCCGAAGGTGACCAAGGTGTCCGCCGCCCGCTCGCAGGCGCTCTTGGCGCCCGGCAGGTAGGCGAGCCCGCCATAGACACGCCAAAATTCCTCGGGATTGGCCCGCCAGCTTCCCAGGAAGATCTCGCGAAGCTCCTCGGCAACGCCGATCTCCCGCTGCAGCCGATGGAGCACGCGCTCCCAGCCCGTCTCGCTCGTCCACTGGGAAAACGCTTCCACGAAGAGCTGGGCCTCCTCCCCGAGGATCGGGCTATTCTTCTCCAGGGCTTGCCGCATCTGGTCGCCCGCTCCTTGGAGCCAGGGGGCATATTCCTGAACCGTCACCCGCGCTTGGGGACGCGAAGAGATCCAGCGGCCGAAGGCGACGAAGGCCTCCTGGTCGTTGTGGAGCAGCGTATCGATCCAGGCTAGCGCGCATTCCGGGGTGATCTGTACCAGGGTGGGAAAGACCGAAAGAAAGAAGGGTGAGCCTTGAGCCGTACCCTCTGCCTTGTTGAGGAAGAGGGAGCTCCATGCGGAGTCGCTCCGTTCCAGCAGAGAGGCGATGACTCCGCCGACCGCAAGGAGCGAGGTCCGATCGAGCTCGCCGCGGGAGCAGCTCCGGCGGAGGTCCGCTGCGCTCTTTCCCCGCGTCACCTCGCAGAGTGTCCACCAGGGAGATTCCTCGAGTCGGCCCGCGAGCTCCGTCTGCCCTTCCCAAATCGTCTGCAGGGCCTTGCGGACCACCCCCTCTTCCCGCCGGAGCGCGTGGGTGAGCGCCTCTCGGGTCGCTTGGGCGGCTGCTTCAGCCGGCCGCGTCAGATGCCAGAGGAGAAAGTCGGCATAGCGGTCATCACTCAGCAAAAGGGTAGCGAGCTTCTTTTTGGCGAGCGGCAGGAGGCCTCCTCCCGCCCGCGGCCCCACCAGCGCTTCCCAGAGCCACTTCGCCCGGCCGACCGGGGTGGGATGAAGGAAGTCCAGGGCGAAATAGTGGCGGAGGAAGCGGTCTCCCTCCATGGAATCAAGAGAGCTCTGCAAGGTCTGTACGAGCCAGCGACGGCTCGTGGAGCAAGAGAGGACGCGATCGCGATACTCCTTGACAAGGGGAGGATCTTCGACCATGGCTCGCCAGGCGAGCTGCCAGACGGTGTCATAAAAGGTCGCCTCCTTCTTGGGAAAGGTCGTCAGGAGCAGGAGAGCCCCACCCCCTTCCCCGATCAGAGGCCCCAGCCGCGTCCCCACCTCCCAGCTCGGTTCCAGGCCCTCCGGCTTCTTGGGCGGCAGGAGAAGGGAGCGCATCGCCGTCTCCATGACCGAGGAGGGGAAGGCGTCGCGATCGTCGTGCTCCCATGCTTCCAGGGCAAAGAGCGCGGCCGGGTAACCGGAGGGAAGGGAAAGCAGGTAATCGCGGATGGCCCCCAGGGCTCGAGGGCTCCCGGAAAGGCTCGTCCAGAGGCGGCAACGCCCTTCCCGCGCCAGCTCCCCGACCTGCTCTCGGGCCGTCTGGCTCCCGACCCGAAGGATCTGGAAGGCTAGCGTCAGCGCATTGGCCAGGAGGCCGTCTCCACGCAACAGGTCCCGCTGGATAAGAGCTCGGGCCTCCTCCTTCCGGAAGAACTGAAGTAAAATCGCGTCGAGCCAGTCGGCTCGCAGAAAGTCGCGGGAATTTCCTGAGGCGATCAGCCATTTCAAGGTCCGATCCTTCCCCCCGCTCTGGGCGAGCACCGGGTCGGAATCGACCGCTTCGGGAAGCGTTCCCGCACGGAGCACCGCCCCTCCTCCAACCGAGAGGCCCAGCAGAAGAGCCACCGATGCCGGCAACGAGGCTTGTAGGAGGCGCTTCATCGGATTGCGATCGGCTGCTCGGGCATTTTCGTTGCACCCGCCACCTCTTCCCGAACGCCGGTCGGGAACTGGCGCGCCAGAGCCGCGAGAGCTTGGGAAAGGTCGTTTCCAAACGCTTCCCGCGCCGCCTTCCAAGCGGGCAGATCCGCTGGCGTGGTCGTCGTGAGCCAATACTCTTCCGGCTCGATCTCGACCCGCACGATCCCGGAGAGCGCATCGACGCCCCTGCCCCGCAGGTAGAAAGCCTCCCGCCAGAGCTCGGCCTCCCCATCGGGATGGAGACGGGCGGCGTTCCTGAGGTTGAGCAGGCAGTCGCGTTGCCCCTTGGTGAGCTCGAGCTCGTGGACGGCAAATTCCACATGCTGCTCGCTTCCTTGCGGCAGCAGGATCCAGGTATCGACGTTTTGAATGACCGCCTTTGCCACCTTGGAGCTGTCGGTCAGGTCGAGGATTGCCTGGGACTCGCCGATAATCGCGCACCGCTTCTTGCGGTAGGTCTTGAAGGCGTCGACGATCAGGTTCGCAGTCGTCGGATTGTTGATGTGCTGCCACATCTCTCCAAAGACGAGGATCTTGAATGCCTCGGGATGCGAGAGGATCATATCGCTCACGAAGAGGGTCGACATCGGAATGAGGGCGGCCGCCAGGCTCTCGTCTTGGGAGATATGCTCGAAGTCGAAATGGACGACCCGGCTTTTGAGGTGAAATTGCGTCTCCCCGTTGAACCAGGAGCGGTAGCGCCCCTCGACGAACGGCTTCAGCCGTTCCGCCAGGAAGCGGGCGTCCGATCGGTAGGCGAGCTGAAGGGAAAAGTCGCTCAGCGTCACCAGGCGTTCCCGATTCTTGACGGCGTTCGAAAAGGTCTGCCGGGCGATCGCCTCGAGGATGTTCCGCTCCTCGGTCGAAAGCTCCTCCTGGCCGGCGTTCGCAAGGATCTCCAGGCAGTGGATCACCTTCGCGAGCTCTCCGGGCTCAGGCTCCCGCAGCTCTCCCGATTCGGTCGCACCGACATAGACTTGAAAGGGATTGAAGCAGATCGGCCGGTCGGCCTCGAGCCGGACGGTCGTCCCCCCGAGGAGCTCGACTAGCCGATCGTAGCTCGATCCCTTGTCGATGATGAGAAGGATCGCCTCAGGACCGAGATGCCGGAGGAGGATGAGCTGGGCGAGCACGCTCTTTCCCGACCCTTTGACCCCGCTGATGTAGAGCATGCTCGCCCCTTCGTTCCGCTTGTCCTCCAGGTTGAGCGCGACCAAGCCTCCGGTCGTGTTTCCAAAAAGGTGGACCGGCTTCTCCTCGCTCTCCAAGCCGCGGAAGATCGGCAGGAGATCGGCGGCCATTCGCGCGCGCACCAGCAGCGGCCGAAGCAGCGGAGCGTAGACTCCCGGCATCTCGGTCATGAGCACGGGCAAGAGGCTTGACCGCTCGATCCATCCTCGCGCCCGGGCGAGATCCCCAAAGCGGTTGAGAAGCAGCTTGGCCCGGCGGCGCACCTCATTGGGCTCCCTGTGCCACGAGTGAACGGTCAGCTGAACCTGGACCAGATCGTCGGCTCCGGAGCGGACGTCGCTCAGGAGCGACTGGGCCTCCTCGATCTGCATCCAGGCTTCGATATTCTGAACGCCCGAATCGCGCCGGTCGTCGTGTGGCTTGTGAAGCATGTCGATCAGGTTCAACCCCATCCGCATCCGCTGGTCCGCCCAGTCGATTCGCTTTCGCAGCCTCTCCATTTCGGCCAGCTTGTCGGTGCGCCGGACGATCAGGCTGACGCGGACATCCCGAAACGGGAGTCCGACCGTCATCCGCTCCATATCCCTGGGCCGTGTCTCCAATGGCAGGCCGACCATCGAGACCAGGCCATGCGCATAGTCTCCAATCTGGAGGTAATCCCTCTCCACGCGCATTTCCTGGAGCATCCAGGAGTCGACGAAGGGCATCGAGTTGTAGTCGTAGTTGAGGCGGGTGCCATTTTCGACGGCCAAGCCGGGATTCCAGAGGCGGAAGAAGTAGTCGGCGATTCCGTGCGCCTCGAGAGGGTGGATTTGTGCTCCCGCGCGACGGGCGGTGTCGGCAAGGACCGATTCTGCCGTTTCAAGGCTATGGACCGCTGCATCGAACTCCTCCCGAGTGAGCCGTCGCCGTTGAATGGAAGGAGCGCCCTGGCCGCTGATGCGTTGGTTCCACTCGCTCCCTCCTCCCACGGCGGAACCGGACGGGACCGCAGTCAGGATCGTGTGGGTTTCGATCCAGACAAGCTTGCGGCGGAGCATCCGCTCGGTGAGCCGCTGGGCCTTGTTCGCCCGCATCGGGGCCACCGCGGGGTGGGAGGCGATCCGGGTAAACTCTTCCAGGACCGGGCCATAATCTCCATTGCAGGTAAAGAGGTGTTGGGTCTGGGCGATCTCGGGAGGGAGCTGAATCAAGATCAGCCGGAGCTGCTCCTGAAGCTCAGAAAGCCGTTCCGGGCTTGCAATGTCTGCCTGCGGAAAATAGGTCCGATAGAAAGCGTGGACGCCTCCAAACTTGTCGATCAGGAAGCGATCGTAGAGTCCAACATAGGGACAGGCATCGCTCCAGTCGCGGAAGATAGGCGCCTTCTTGGCGTGAAAGAACTGACCCTTTTCCCAGAGCCGCTGGGGAGGGGCAAAGAAGGAGCCGTTCATGAGACGCGCCGGACAAAGAGGGTAGAGGGATCGTAGGGAGCCAGGACGTTACGGAAGCGATGCTCATATCGCTTTGGGATCTGGTGATAGTCCGCCATCAGCTTCAGGAAGTCCTTTGGCTTGTCACTCAAGTAGATGCGGAGGAAAAGGTAGACAACGACGAAGACGAGGAGGCAGAGCGGGAAGTTCTTCGTCATCTTGTGAAGGATAATGAAGGCGAAGGAGGGTACGAAGATGAGTGGCCCTTCAAGGCCGAGGAAGGTCTCCTTTTCGTTGGCGAGCACGACCGAGCGGGTCACCGGTAGGCCGCCCCGCTTTTCCGGACCGCTCTGACGGCTGGAAACCGGGTGGGCCGGCTGAAGACCGACTCCTCGAGTGGGATCGATCATGGGCTTTTCTCCGTGGGAGGCCGTTTCCCTCGCCGGAAGCCGATGGCGGCCTCTGCTGCGTCCATCGGGGCTCGTCCGCTCCGCTCTCCGCGAATATGTCTCACGGACCCCCTCCCCCGGAGAAAGCTTGCAGGAAGATCTGCCCGAGTCCGGTTGCGCTCACGATCACCAGAGCTCCCGCAAAGAAGGCAAACCAGCGTTCCATCTCCACAGTATGAATCGAATGCGAAAGCCCGAGGTAGATCGTGTAGAGAGAGAGAAGCTCGAGGCTAACGGGAGCCAGGATCTGCGCATAGGCCGTCTGAACCACCGAGATCACCGGCTGAGAGAGGGATTGAGCGAGGATCCAGGGAATGGTCGGCATCGGATCCATAGATCCTCGCCCTCCTGCGAAGTCTTTTTCTGAATCCTCTCCTCTCCGGTATCGTAAGCCCGATGGGACTGGGATTGCCGACAGCCTAATGCCCCCCTGCGGCAGAACTTGCCATAGTCGCAACGCCTTGGGCGAGCCAGGGCCCTCCATAGATCACGGCGGCGGCCACGATCGCCCCGATCGTGAACGCGGGTCGATTGAAGAACCACATCACGCCTCCAAAGACCAGCATCGCCATGGCAATTTGAAACGCGTAATCGGTCAGGATCTGGCGAGCTGCGACAATCGGTGCCGAATACCCGCTCGATCCCTGCAGCGACGGCATCACCGAAGTTTGGGCCCAAAGCGGATCGGCAGAGAGGAGCACGACGAGCACCAGCAGGATTCCCAAGAACGCGCGATAACCAACGGATGGAAGATTTGTTTTCATGGGGGATCTAATAGGACAGCCCGATGCGATTGCGGGTCGGCTCGAACTTTTTTTCTGCCTTCGCCATGCGGACGGCGGCTCCTCCCGACTATTCTGCCGTCGCGTTTCCTGGCGCATCCTCTGACTCCTCAAAAGGCGGTGGATTCCCGCGGTGATGGACGAGGGCAAGATCGGGCCAACGAAAGCTCGCGAGTCGGTGGACTTCGGGATCGGCAGCTTCCCGAAGCGCCGATAAGAAGGGAGAAAAGACATTCCGGGCCGCAACGAGCTTCCCGGCGCCGCTCCACCGCCCCTTCCCCGTCCGGCGATATCCCGCCCCTCCCTCCGCTCCCGACCATTCAATCCAAACATCCGAGGCGACGGGACGGAAGCCCCCTCCCGGCTCTTGGAAGAAGCTCAATACCTGGCAAGCAGAGACACGCGGCGCCCGGATCCGCGGTGGTTGTTCTTCTCCCAAGACCATCGTGGCCTGAAGGAAGAGATGGCCGTTCCCCTCCCGGTCGATCCAGAGCGGAATCGGTTCACTCTCTTGACCATCGGGATGGATCCATCGGGCGACCCAATATCCATTCTCCTCTGGAAGGGCGAGGCTCTTCCGCATCGCACCGGGCAAGAGCCACCGCAGCGGCGCCGCTCCGGGCCGGGTGATCTGTGGTTGCGGCTGCGGCGCATCCCCGCGGGCTTCCTTCGAAGGAAGTCGGCCCTCTCTCGTTGCTTCCGGCTTGGGCGCCGTCGTGACTTTCGGCCTGCCGAGCAGGTCGGGAATTTCCCGTGCGCGGAGGACGCTTGCGCCCCATGCAGCTAGGAGGCAAGCGAAGATCGCGAGGCGCAGTTGGCGCATCTCACCTCGTCGGAAGAGCGTATTCAGAGCCGCCGGCCTGGGGAGGCGTGCTGGGAGGGCTCTCCTGCTCCGCGACGCTGCTCTTGTCCCCCTGCCCTTGCCCGCCTGTCGGGTCGGGAATCCTCCCCTCCGCCCGCATCGCTTCCAGCACCTCGATATTACGCAAAAGAGCCGCCTGCCTTCGTGCCAGAGCTCCGATCTCGCGTTCCATCTCGCGCTTCTGGCCCTCGCCGTTCGAAGTAACCAAAAAGGTTTTTCCGTCCTTGGAGGAAACCTCGAAGAGGCCCGAGCTCTTGAGCGGGATGATCAGATCGGCAGGAGAGATCCCGCGGGGCTCGATCGTGATGACGAGATTGCCTCCCAGCTCTCGGGCGATTCTCTTGAGCTCCATCAACTCACGGGTTCGAAAGTCGAGGACGACGCCGGAAGCTCCCGGCTCCGGAGGCTGCGTCTCCCGGCTGGCTGGCTCGTCCGATCCGGTTGCCTCCTCCGCTGCCGGATTGGTGCCGCTTGCCGGCTGCGGCTCCGCCGACGCCGGTGGCGCTGTCGCTGGCGCTCGTGGCGCACTTGCATTGTCTGCCTCCGTTGCGCTCCGCATCTTCTCCTTCTTGTGCGCGGACGAGGCCGGGCTCGTATCTGCCGGAAACCCTGGCAGGATCGGTGGAGGATCCGCCCAGCCAGTCGCCCCCCAAAGGACAGCGATCGAAATGGCCCATAATCTTTTCATCACGCGCTCTCTCCTTCCTTGAGGCTGCTCAGCGGCCTTCGCGTCCCTGATCTCTCAGCCGAAGCCGTGGAGAACGGATCGCCTCTTCCAGATCCGGTTCAAAGCATCTTCGAATGCCAATAGGATAGCGGTCAGCTCGCTGCTCTGCCTGGAACCTCCCGCTTCTGCAGCCGCGCCGCGTGGGGGTCCATCCCGGAACTCGCGTGGGAGGAGGCCACTTCCCCATCGGAGAGACCCTTGAGGATCGCGATCGCTGGCTCCTCGGCGTTGAGCCGCGCGAGCTGTGCTGCCAGGAAGCTCTCGAGGGCGGTTGCGGCGAGGGCAATTTCCCGGCGCAGCTCTCCCCATCCGGCAATCAGGGAATCCGCCATGGCTCCCGTTCGGCGCAGGAGCCACCCGACACCAACCAGCGGAAGGACCGCTCCCAGAAACACGGTAGAGCAGACGGCGACCGCTACGCTGCAGAAGCTGATCAATCCCGCCATCAGCTCATAAAGGCCGAGGAGGATCGTTCGAGGAAGTTCCGGGGTGAGCGACCAGAACGAGAAAAGAAGCGATCTTTTGCTGATCATCCCCTTGAGCAGCTCCCCTCCCGTCTCTCGAAGCTCTCCCAAGAGGCCTCGTTCCCCGAGAACCGAAGCAAAGAGCGTTGTCAGGCCGAGATAGGAGGTGGCGGCGAGGAGATGCCAGGCGATCGGGAGGAGCGAAGCTGCAAGAAAGAGCCGAAGCCAGAACCTCCCGCAGCGCGGAGGAGAGGTCACCAGAATCAGAGGAAGCGCCATGAGCGCCGTGGCCATGATCAGCTCCCAAAGAAACGTGCTCCCCCCCCAGCAGAGAAGATGAAGCAGCGAGAAGAGAAAGAAGGAGACACCCAGAAGCACGAGGCAGAGAACCAAGAGGAAGCGGAGCAACTTCCTTTCGGCCAGGAGAAGGAGAGCGTGGATCGCATTGTCGAGCTTCCTTCCCGGAAGCGGATCCTGTTTTGTCATGGCGATGAGCGCATGGCGCGCCTGATTGACGAGAAAGCGGCGTGCCTGAGATCCTCCTTCCGGAAAGCCCAGGACTCTCTCCTGGGCGTAAACCGGGGAAAGCTTGCAGGCGCTCGGATCATCGAGGTTGCCAATCCAACCTCTCCACCATTGTCGAAGATTCGTTCCCTGTGCCCGCTCGGGAGAAAGCCGGGCGAGGTGAAGAGCGGTATACCGTGCCGCCTTCGGCAGGAGACCCTTGGAGGGGTGGAAGAAGATCTCGGGCGCTCGGAAAGCGAGAAGAAGCGAGAGCAGGAGATAGAGAGTGATCTGGGATGCGGTGCCGCCGTTGGAACGCCCGTGGAGCACGCGCCACGCGGCGATGCCGATGGCCAGGGCGAGGCATGCGGGCGTGATCGCTCGGTTCCATTTCCGGGCTCCACGGGAAAGCCAGCGCCCAGCTTCTTCCGCGTGAAGAGTGAGGTTCTCGATCCCACGATCCAGAGGGTCGCCCCGTTGGGGCCTCGAAGAAACCTCGGCAAAGCCGGAAGCGGTGCTGATCCACAAAAGGGTGACGCCAAGGAGAGCGGCCAAGCGGTTGTTCATGACTCTCCCGTGGGTCGATCGATCTCGCGATGCTACTCGCAGTTTCCCTTGCGAAGCGCGGCCTTAATAGATGCGATTTCTTTACACGGACAGGCTTCGCTGCCGCAACGCTCTTAGAGTGGCTTCCAAGCGATGCGGACGGCTATTTCCTAAGGAATTCCTTCCTTTTCGGCGGTGCCGGCCGTTCGCCATCTGGATCGGGCTTGCTTCGCTACGCTCCTCTGGTGCACTCGCTCCATTCCCGGTGAGAATCCGCGGTACCTCGTGGTCTGCATCAGTGGGTATTGGCAAAAAGCATGCGGATCTTCGTTTAGGCAGTTGCGATAAAAAAATCACCGAAACGTAACATAGAACCTCCTGAATTTCTCTTTATGCTCTTGTCCGCCACATTGCCGTTTCTTCAAGAAGCGCACAAAAGAGGAGGTGGAAGGATGAAAGCTCTACGGAAAAGAAAGGGAGTGAGGTGGGGCGTGCGCGCTCGGGAGCGCACAAAGGGATACGAAGGCCGGTTGGATGAGGAGCAGCCCCGGGTCTTGGCCGCCCAGGCGGGCGATCCCGCCGACTTGCGATGGCTTTGCGCGCATACGGAGCTGGCTCGCAAGGAGGCGGCTCGATTCTATTTGCCGGGAAGAGCCGATTTGTGGCCGGATGCGGAAAACGTCGGCTGGATCGGAGTCATGGACGCGCTCCAGCGATGGAAGGCCTCTGCTGGTGTCTGTTTCCTCGACTACGCCGTCCATCACATCGGGAATCGCGTCCGGGAATTTGCACAAAGCCACCGCAGCCCGGTCCGCCGGCCCGCATGGATCTTTCGAGCCTATCGGAAGATGGAGCGCTTGCTCGAGGAAGGGCTCGATTGGGAGGAAATCGGGCAACGGTGGGGCTGCTCGGAATCGACCATCGCCTCGATCGTCGGAGTCTATCGCGGAGATGCGAGCCTTCACGCTCGGGTCGGGCGCCCTGGAGAAGACGATGATCGGACTTCCCTCGATCTCTTGCCCGCCCCCGAGGAAGCGGATCAGCAGGAAGAGTGGAGACAAGAAGATCGTCTGCTCATCCTCAAGATGCTTCTTTCGGGGATAGATCTGCAGGCACGGCGCATCGTCCGCCTCTCCTTTGGGCTCGACGAGGAGGAGCGCCGCCCGTTGAGCTCACGGGAGATTGCCAAGCGGCTGGGTCTCTCCGCAAGCCAGGTCGAATCCATCTTGAGGCGATCTCTCGAGGCGATGCGGCTCGGGCTTCTGCGCCAAGAGCGCTGCTATGCGCTCCATCCTCTTCCGGTTGGAATAGGTGCGCATCAGCTCAACCAGGTTGCCTCCCGGGAGGAGGAGAGCATGGAGGAGGTGGAATGAAGAATGACTCCGAGATCAAGCTGCTTCCCTTGGATCAAATTGTTGCTTCGCCGCACAACCCGAGAAGGAGCTTTTCTGACGAAGGGTTGGCCGAGCTGGCACAATCGATCGAATCCCATGGACTGCTCCATCCAATCCTCGTGACGCCGCGCGGCGATCGTCGCTATCAAATCGTCGCCGGGGAGAGACGCTGGCGCGCCTGTCGACGCCTCGGTCGGGCCACGATCGAATGCTTCATCCGAGAGCTCGACGAAAAGACCGCGATCTGTATCGCCGTGATGGAGAATGTGCAGCGCTCGGGTCTCAATCCCATCGAAGAGGCGGCCGGCCTGCAGGCGATGATCGATGTGGGTAAAATGAGCCTGCGAGAGGCGGCCTCCGTGGTGGGCAAGGGACGGGATTACATCGCGCGGATGCTCCTGCTCAATCGCCTCCCGGAGGCCGCCAAGGAGGCGATCCGTGCTGGCCGGCTGGGGCGACGGACCGGCTGGTACATTGCCCGCATCCCTCTCCCCGCGCTTCGGTCGCTCGTGACGTCAGAAACATTGGCCAATCGGCTTTCCACGGCAGAGGTAGCCAAGCTCGTGCTCGAGCATTACCTCCTGGATTTGCGGAAGGCAGAGTTTTCCCTCCACGCCGCGGACCTTCTTCCCGAAGTCTCCAGCTGCCTCGAATGCCCCAGGCGCACAGGGAATGCCAAAGACCTCTATTCGGACATTTCCGATCCTATGATCTGTACCGATCCTGACTGCTTTGCGCGCAAGCGGGAGGCGGACTGGACGCGCCGCTGTCAACGGGCCCAAGCAGAGGGCAAAGGGGTCCTGCCCGATCCCGAGGCGGTGGACGAGTTTATCTTGGGGACCTCGCAACTAAACGAGGGGTCGCGATATGTCGATCTCGAAGCCAAGTGCCCATGGGATCCGGCGGGTCGCCGGTGGAGCTCTCTCCTCGCGGAGGAGTTGCAGCATCGTGACCCCGACTCGAGATTGCGCCTCATTCTTGCCCGGAGCCCGGTGGGGACGATCCATGAGCTTGTGAAGAAGGAAGAAGCGCTCTCGATGCTGAAACGGCGAGGTCACACTTTCGCTCGGAAGGCCTATGCCTCGCTCACCGAAGAAAATCTACGGAAGCAGAACGAAAGGCAGCGAGCAGAATTCATCCGGTTGAGCTGCCGTTCTCTCGTCTCGCAAGCGAGTCAAAAGGCCGCGCTACGAACCGACGTCTGCTTCGATGATCTCTTTCTGGGCTGCATTCTCCGACTCGTACCGCGGCTGGTTGTCGCTGCCGTCTTTGAGCGGCAGCAGACCAAGCTCGGGACGCACGAAGAGACCGTGGCGCTCGGTCTCTCGCTCGATCCTTCCAAGCGACGAGCTCTCCTCGTGGATCTGCTCTTTAGTGCCGAGCTGGAGGCGGAGCGCCTTCTCAAGGTTCCGGATCTTCTCCGGGAGCTCTGCGCACGGCTCGAGATCGATGTGGAGGCCGTCTCCCGAGAGGTGCAGCCAGTCCTCGACCTCGAGGCAAGCCGGATGCGTCTGCGGTCCGGCAGGACGGCAAAACGCATTGCGGCAACCGGCTGACCGCCGGATCCCGGACCCGGCAACCTCATTGCGGAAGGGTCAGCTGCACCACATCCTTGCCTTCGGGAGCAAGCCTGCGGATCGTCTGGCCGCGATAGACCGCCTTGACAGCGCGGTTGGGCAGAAACTCAAGCACGACATAGTCGCCCTGAGGCGCCTTGACCGCCATGGCTTGACCCGCTTTGCCGATGGGGACTTCGAGGACGGTGCTGACCCGGCTCCCCTGCCCTTCCGATGAGGAGGCCGCCTGCTTCGGCTCTTCTTCTCCCACCAGGATTGCGGAAGGCTTGGTGCGCCTTAGCCCAGCGGATGACTTCCCGGTTGCCCCCTCCATCTCTGGCTCCCCGACCTGAATGGAGGGAAAGCTCTTCGCGGGCGAACCGCCTTTTTTTCGCTGTGCGGCATTGGCGGCAATCGACTCCCTGACGGGATTGCTCGGAACGGCGTCCGCCATCGTGCTTTCCAGCTTATCGAGCCGGTTGCGCATGGTCGTCAGATCGATCTCCATCCCATTATCTCCCGTACCGGGATTGGCCTCTGTCGGATTGGGAACGATCATCTGGCCGTTGTCAGCCCTCATGTAGGGCCTTCCGGAGAGCTCCGCCTCTTCCAGCGTCGCCCAGTGCCCTTGGTCGACGACCGTTCCCACATAGTGCCCGCCGAGCCACTGGCCGGTCTTCGCATCGACCTCGGCCTTCACCCAACCCGTGTTGATCACGGGGAGCATGTAGACGGGCTTGGTCTTGTCGTGCACATCGCGTGGCTTGGTATAGTCGTAGCTGTTTTGGATCAGCGCGGGGTCGACCGGAACGGCGGCCGTTCGCTCATGGGAGGCGCATCCGATCAGCGTCAGGGAGCAGAGCCCGACGCCTCCAGAGATCAGTAGGGGTCTGATTGGCATGTTTCTCCTTGCGGTGGAATGGAAAAGATCATTTCCCATAGTCGGCCTGGGAAACATCGACGTAGTTCTTGAGGTAGACGCGGAAGCGGGTTCCTGCGGGAACAAAGGTATAGGGCTTATACTGGCCGACATCCTGATTGACGATCTGCATGATCTGGTTGACCGCTTGCGATCCGCCCATCATGCCTCCCATCATCAACCCCTGCTGCATCATCTGGTTTCCGTTGATCCCGCTATTGGGCATCATGCCACTGTAGGGAAGCCCGCCCATCATCCCGTAGGGGGAATAGCCGCTCCCCAGGTAGGGATTCATCGTGAAGAGCGATGCCTGCATCATGAGGGAGTAGAGCACTCCCTGGGTGAGAGCGCCGAGCAGGGGACCAACCATCTGCTTCCCGAGCTCGCTGATCCGATATCCTTTGATCCCTTCGGTGCCGTCGGTGTGGAGGGCGACGCCGTCGATCGGCAACGTCCGTCCATCCTTGAGCACGACGCGGTCGAACTTGACGGGCATGCGATCCCGGAAGGCGGAGTTCCCTTTGGATGCACCCAGGAGACGATCGCCCGGCTCCAAGAGCAGGTTCCCTTGAAAGTAAAAGGGGAGCCAGACGGCGGCCACGACGTCGATGTCGGTGTTGGAGCTGAAGGCGGACATGGTGGCTGCCGCTTCGATGATCTCACCGCGCGGGGCAAAGGTATCGAGATTGATCTTCGAGCGCTCATCTTCCTCTCCCTTGCCCCCTGCGCTCGTCTCCACGGCCGAGTCCGTCAGGTTGCGGAAGAGGTAGCGCTTCTTGGCCACCCGGGTGAAGACAGGAGTGCTCTCCCCGGAGCCGTCGACAAGGGCATGCTGGTTGACCAGCCCAGTGGGGACCGGTGCTTGGCGATTGGGCGGGGCCCCTTCGAGTGGCCCCAGGGAGTTTCTCTCCTTTTCCTTGGGAGGCGGGTTGATCTGAATCGGGGCGGTTGGGCTCTCCGGCGGCTTTTCATGCGCCTTGGCCACGTCGAGGGGCACAACCGACGGAGCCGGACCCGCAGGGTTCTTTTGCACGACGAGAACCGGCTCCTTGCGGGCGGGAGGCTGCTCCTTGCGGGCAAGGACTCGGCTCTGTGGAATCGTCGCCAAGCGCGTAGGCACTTGCCGTTGCCGATAGACGCTCCGCGCATGCTCGACCAGTTGATGGGCGAGCGCGTTCACGCCATAATCGGCACCAACCAAGAGGAGCAGGACCAGGAGGCCGATCGCCCCAAAGAGGCTCAGCTCCCGATGCTGCCGGAACCAGTCGCGGGCTTTGCTCAGAAGAGGTCGGATTCGGTGCATGGCGAACAGTCTCCTACAGATCGGCTTCGCGTCTCATTTCGGTTTCCAGACCAAGGTAAAGGGCTGCTCGGGCGCAAAGGGCGGATCGAAGAGGATGAGAAATCCGGAGGTGGCCGCCTTCGGCGGAAGCCTGTCCTTGTTCAGGGAGACGAAGTCGGGGATGAACCGGCTCTGCCCGATCGCGACCCGAAGCGTCGATTCATCGAGGCGCACCGGATAGGGAAAGGGATTCCGCCAGGAGAAGGTGATGGCCAAGGGCCCGGACGCGAACCGGTAGAGGTAGTAGTAGTCGAAGCCGGTCAGTTGGGAACGGTGAAAGAGGATGAGCCGCTGGATATCGCGCGGGGTGATCGAGCCCTCGCGCAGGAGGAGCTCGTAATTTTCCACGACTCGCGCGACCTCGGCGACATCCGCGTATTGCCCGGGCTGTGCGCCACCGCTCCACGAGGCCTTTTGCAGCAATCCATCCCGCTTGGCAAAGGGAGAGACTCGAACGATGGTTTGCGCCTTCGCGAAGGACTGCTCGACGAAGACATGGTAGGGTCTGGTCTTCCCACCGCCGAAAAAGACGATGAGCGAGGTGTCCCCGCCCTCTTCGGTGGCCCGAAGGATCAGGGATTGGTAGGCGCGCTTGACCGAAACGAGCTTGCCATCACCGAGTTCCCAGCCGGAAACCGGATCGGAGAATTCGAGGACGAGCGGGTATCCGGGAGCGATTCGCAGCATCTCCACCTGCCCGTCCCCTTGCTGGATCGTTCGGACCTTCCCCTGAAGAAAGCCAAGCAGCTCGTCCTCACTCAGCTCGTCCGCCCGTCTCCCGTCGATCAGAACAGGAGGAGCCTCTTCCTCGACGACCTGCTTGTTCTGCCCGTTCTGGTTCGCCAGCGCCTCGTTGACACCCGAGGGCAGGTTCGGCTGCGGGATCGTGCCCGACGGAAGTGCCGCTGGGAGGGGATCGGCGGAGAGGGTGCTTCCCCAAGGAAGGGAAAGAAAGAGAAAGGCGAGCGAAAGGGCGCGCTTAGCGTTCATGGCTTCTTTTCCCGGGCTCCGGGGAGCGGCTCCTGCTTGATCAGGTCGGGATTGATGAAGGGTGCCGTCATCGCCCAGGCCTTATCGGCTTCCGCTCCCTTGATCTCCTCCACCCCTTCGAGCCGCAACCCGAGCGGGTTCGTCGGAGTGTTGTGAACTTGGCTCAAATAGAAGAGGATCACGATCTGCTCGCTGACGATATCGTGGACGCCGTTTTCGATCCGGTATCGGGCGCGGTCGCACTTGCCCGCCACCGTCAGATATCCGGGACGCTTCGGGTCCTCGTAGCGTCGGATCTCCCGGAGGTTCCAGACGATCCGCTCCGCGTTGCGGCCGGTCGCGATCGGTCCGTAGTAGTCGCGGAAGACCTGGGCGATCCCGGGAGAGATCTTGTCGACGACCTGCTGAATCTCGTATGAGCCGGGACTCACCTCGTAGAGCACCTTTCCGACTTGATTGAGAAAGGTGCGGAGGAGCTCTTCCCGCAACTCGAGCACTTCGACCTTCGGCCAAACTACGTAGCCCGGGAGATCGACAATCACCCGAGTGGGCTCGTGCACCTTGGCCCAGAGCGCGAAGCCGAGAACGATCAGGGCGACTCCTTCGAGGCTGCTGATGATGAGGAGCCAGGTGTTGACGATGGCGAGATCTTCCTTCCATTCCCAGACAGGGCGGAGGAAGGCGGGAAGCCGCAGCTTCCTTGCCGGATAGTGGACATCCCGTTCGCGCTCCGGCGGACGAACTTCGTGTGCGGTCGTGGCTCTCAAATTCATGGATGGCTGCTCCCCTAATAGGACACCGGGTCCGGCGCTTTGGAGTGGGGCCGCCATGGGCTCCCATCGGTTTTGCACGCCTCTCCTTGCGCTGCGCCACAGAGTGGCCGCCGCCGATCGTCCGCGCTCATGACGCCGCAGTCCTATTGCCTGAACAAAAGGAAGACGCACTTGACGCTTGCCCCGACTTCTCGGCCCCTCTCCTCTCCTTCTCGAAATGCAGCGCCAGCGGCTGCCCGCTTGGAGTCCTTTCTCATCCGGAGTCGACTCGTTCTGGTGGATGTCCTCAAGGCCTGGCACGCGGAAAGGGCCTCCTTCGATTTGGAAGAGGCGCTGGTGCGTCACAGTCGCGCTCTTCCGTGGGAGCGGTGGGCGGAGGCCTGTGCCGGGCAGCCCGGCTGGCCCCCTCTCTATCCCGCCGATCCGGGGCACCCGTTGCCCGAGGTCGCTTTTTCGGCCGTCGGCAGACGGCTGCAGCGAGAGCTGCATGGCATCCTTCTCTGGGAGGAGCCGGTCTGGTGCATCGGAATCCTCAACCCCTTTCGGCTCGAGGAGCTGGAATCCTTTGCCGCCGGCGCGCTTCCCAACAAGCGGCGAGCCTTCTTTCTTCTCGCTCCCGGCGACTATGGCGCATTGGCGGTCCGGATCGAGCAGGAGACGGCGGGCTTTCCCGACTGGCAAGAGGAGGAGCGCGAGGCGTGGGCCAAGCGGCTCGGCCTCGACCCCGCCCTCTATCCATCGCTTGGCGCGCTCTTGGAAGAAATCCTCTTCGGCCGAGAGCCGCATCCGGTCGTCCCCGCCGGGGCGGCTGCCCAGGCGAGCCCGATCCCGGGATGCGACCATGCGCTCCTGTGGCGCCGCTCACAAACCCACGCCTGGGTGCTCACCCCCGAGGTCTTCTCCTCGTCCTTGACCGACCGCCTGATCGAGACCCTCCGGGCCAAGATCCATCCGGTTGCCTGCGGCCCAAGGCACTTTGCGCAGCTCCAGGCCAAGGTCGAGAAAGGGAAGGAGAGCTCGGGAATTCTCTCCGGCGATCCCCTCCATGTGCGGAGCTGGCCCGCGACGGAGGTGCTCAACCTCAACCGCTCCGGAATTGTCCTCTTCGATGCGATCCTCAGCTCGGCGCTCGATATGGGGGCGAGTGATATCTCATTGGAGCCAAAGGAGAGCCATGTTCGCGTCCGATTCCGGGTCGACGGAGACTACTACGAGCAGGCGCCGCTGACTCGCTCCCAGTATGCGGCCATGCTCGATCGGATGAAGCTCTACGGGAACATGGCCGCCGATGCCAAGGGGATCTTCCAGGATGGCAGCGGAACCCATCTCCACCGCGGAATCCGTTATGACCAGCGGTACAGCATTGTGGTTGCCAAGGGAATGGCGGAGGTGACGGCCGTGCGGCTTCTCTCCTCCCGGATCCCGAACTTGGCCGACCTGCGGCTCGCGCCCGTGGAGCTTCAGACGCTCCTCTGGTTCCTCAAGCAGGGGGAGGGGCTCTTCGTCTCCACGGGACCCACCGGGAGCGGAAAGACGACCACGCTCTATGCGATGCTGCGCGCGGTCAGCACAGCCCGGCGCAAGATCATGAGCATCGAGGATCCGGTCGAGAAGCATTTCCCGGACGCCGTACAGATCGAGGTGAGGGAGAAGGCCGGGATCACCTTCGCCTCCGCGCTCCGGGGAGTCGTCCGGCAGGACCCGGATGTGCTCATGGTGGGGGAAGTCCGTGACCGGGAGAGCGCCCAAATCGCCATCGACGCCGCTCTGACCGGCCATCAGGTCTTCACCTCGACCCACGCGAACGATGCGGTCGGCGTGGTGGAGCGGATGGTGCAGAGCTTTGGGATCGATCGGCTCGTCATCGGCTATGCGCTTCGGCTTTCGATCGCCCAACGGCTGGTCAGTAAGCTCTGCCCCTTTTGCAAGAGAACACGCCCGGCGGAGCCGGAGGAGATCGCCCCCTTTCCCGATGTTGCCATCCCGGAGCCGGTCGTCGCCGAAGCTCCGGGCTGCCCCGCCTGCCGAGGAACGGGGATGGCGGGCCGAATGCCCGTGATGGAGCTTCTGCCCGTCGATGGAGAGATCCTGGCGATGTTCGAAGCCGGAGCGGCCCCGAACGAGATCCGCCGCCACAACGAGGCACGCGGCTTCAAGTCCCTTGCCGGGCAGGCGGCGGAGCTCTTCATGACCGGGATGATTGCCAAGGAGGAAGCGATGCTGCTCCTCTCTTCCCGCTCCTTTTCCAACACTCGTTAGCCGCCAACGGGAGGGGCGTTCGCGCCGGGGGGGGGTGCGCACGCGCCCCCGATCGCCTAACAAGAAGGGTAGGAAATCCAACTTATGCAACCCGTCCAAGTGAATTTGGGAAACGCGAGCGGCGCAGGAGCGAGCGCGGGGCCGATGCTCTCTCCCTTGCACAGCGAAAATGTCGACCTGGCAAGCGAGAGCCACCTTTCTGGCGGAGATCTCGCTCGAGCCGCGAAGAACCTCTGGAGCATGGTTCGAAAATCCCTCCCCTGGATTGTGGGCGCTTTTGGCGCCTACAAGATTTGGGAGTCCTTCTCGCACCCGAGTCAGGCGAAGACGCCGCAGGAGCTCGCGGCCGAGGCCGCTTCCCGGCAAAGCCCGTCGCCAGAGCCGTCCCGCTCTCCCGCTTCCGCTGGTCCCATCGCGGGATTGCGCGAAGCGGCTCTGGGGGTGGTCTCGATGGCCGCGGCCGCGATCCAAGACCCGGAAAAGCGGAAGCCTTCCGATCCCTTTCCCTTGCGGCTTCTCCGGACGGTGACTCGCTACTCGGGCCCCAGTGCCGGGGCGGCTCTTGCGATGGAAGAAGCCGGCCCGGACATCATCCGGGGGACCCAGCTGCTCGCTCAGGGGGATATGGTTCACGCCAGCGGCGCGTTTGCCCGTGCCTTCGTCAAGACGGCGGCGACCATGGCCGCCGCCCAGGCGGGAAAGGAAGCGGGAGGATGGGCGATGGGCTGGCTTCCCGGAGGAAGGCCTGTCGGTCAATGGTTGGGCTGGGTCGTCGGATCGGCGCTCGGCGAGCGGCTGGGGAATGGTGCCCTCGAGGCGATGGGAAAGCTCGCCACCTCCCCCGGTCGGGAGGCCTCCTCGGTCGGGCGCTCCCCCGAAGCATCCCGGGCGAGTATCCCCATCCCTGATCTCAAAGGGAGCGAGCGCGGGTCGGCGATTCCCCCGGGGATTCAGCCGGAGGGACCGGCCGCCGGTCCCGCGAGCCCGAATTATGGACCCCGTCCCCCCGGGCGCGGGGGCCGGGACCGATAAGCAAGGTGGCCGTCCGTGCGCGATCAGCCATTCCGGCGGCCCAAGGAAAAAGGAGAAAACATGCAACTATTGGTTTCGGAAGAAGGGGGAGATGAGCCGCCGTCACCAGATCCAGCCGCCAGCCAGGCTCAGGTCGAAGGCCTTCCTGCTCCGGATCGAGAAGGCGGTTCGCCGCTGGAGCAAATGATCGATCCGGATGGGAACCCGGTCCGGGTGAGAACGGATGAGCAGGGGAGACATTGGCGAGTCATCCCAGTGTTCGTCCGAGCGTCGGACCAGGGTCGGGTTCACTCCCCGGAGGAGGAAATGACCGAGAAGGATTATCAAGCCTTGTCTCCTGCGCAGCCGGAGCGCGCTTCCGCTCCTCCCGCTCTAGCCATTGGCGAGCCGGGTTCCGCCGTTGGCGCAGCTCCCTCCCCCTCGCAGGAGTCGAAGCCCGGGGTCCGGGGCCCAGCCTTCGTAAGGATGGACCTTGACACTCAAGCTGGCTCTCAAGCTCAGGACGCGAATGACCCCCGCTCAGCAGGGTCGAAGGCGCTGGAGAAGAGCTCCGCAGAGCCGGAGGAGAGCCTGGCCGCTCCGGGACAGCTCACCTTCGATCAGGGCCGAGCCATTGGCAGCCGCACGCCTCCGGAGAACGCGCCGCCGCCTTTGCGAACCGACGACCTCGTCCCTCTTCCGGTCCCTGGAGGTGCCGGCCCCGGAAAAGAGCGGGTGCGCGAGTGCTCCAGAGAGGAGCGAGGAGGCCAGGGAGGGTAAATCCAATGGCTCCCCCGATGCGAGGCGCATCCGGGCAGCCGCAAGAAGAAGGGAGAAGATCACGATATGGGAGAATATGTTCGTCCAGTCGAAGCAGGCAAAGGAGGCGAAGGACAGCAGGTCCGGCCTCCGGAGGTGGCTCCGCTCTCCACTCCGAGCGATGGTTCCGACTACGCGGGGCAAGCCTTGGGCGCGGCTCTGGCGCAGGCGCGCGTCTCGATGAAACCGCAGGATCGGCCTCCGACCCACGATCAGCCCGGCCCCACACCAGCTCCTGAATCCAGCCCGATGCCGAAACCCCTGTGCGTTCTGCCTCCGCTCAAGCATCCAGGTCCGATCGCTCAACTGAGGGCGGTGGCGCAGGGGGTAACGGAAAAGGCGGCGGAGGGGTTGCGCTCCCTTGGGGCGGCAGCACAGACGGTGGAGCAGGATCTGCAAGAGGCTGCGGGCCGGGGTCTTTCCCAGCTCAAGCAGCATCTGCTCGACAACTTCACCACCCACTATCGGCCCAGCGGGCCGGAAGCCGAGGTGCAGCGGGCGGGCCAGGAGAAGGCTTGGGCGAAAGTCCAGGAAAGTGCGTCGAAGGCACCAGCAAAGAGCCCCGCAGGGCCGGAGAATGCGCCGCCGCCTCTGGAAACCAAGGATCTGGTCCCGCAGCCTTTCGTCGGGAGTCCCGACCGCTCCCAAGAGCAGAAGCGCCAGAAAGAGCACGATCGGACGCGATAACTTTGCGGGGGCGCAGCAAGAGAGATAACCAAGGGCAGACGTTACGATACGGTGGCGATCTCCCCCTGTCGGTCGAGGGGAGCCTGGCGGGCGGAGGCCGGCGGCCGCCAGGACTTCTGGACCAAGCGCGCCAAGCCTGTGCTCTGTCCCATACCCTGGATGGCAAGGAGCTCTCCGATCGCCGCTTTCCCCAAGCTGGGGGATCGACGACCGCCCGGCCAAGCCCAATCTCGCCTCTTATCCGAGGCGAGACTGGCCGGGGGACGGAGAAGAGAGGCCACTGCGGAGGAACCACTCTTCTGCCTCTTGGTTGAGCTGGAGGCTCGAATGGACATCGGCAATGTGCCGGTAGGGGTTCTCGGCTTCGGAAAAGCCGTCTGCCAGAGGAGACAAATGCTCCTGCACGACTTGAGCCGCCTCTACCACCGCCGGCAGATCGTCGATGAGAGCGCTGCTCGCATGACTGAACAGGGGGACATAGTCTTTCAAGAAGAAGGTGGCGCCTTCGTGCAGCATCCATCCGATCATGACCGAGACCGGAAGAGCGAGGTCTCCCGGGTAGCTATCGGCACACCAGGTCGTGTAGCGGAAGAGGTAGTCGCTTGCCGCCGAGAAGATCGCATGATGGATGAGCGCGCTCGCCTTGAGCGACTCCTTCCAGCTTGTCGAGAGGTTTCCATAGAGGCCGATGTGCTCCTCGCAGAGGCGTTCGACCGTTCGTGATTGGCCGAAGTAGGCGACAACGGCCGGATAGCTGGTCAACCAGAGTGCAAGGTGGTGGGCCTTTTCGGGTGCAAACCGCAAGTCGACCGCTGTGCGCAGCGCCGGGTCGTCCATCAGGCTGAAAAAGGCCAGGTTGCCCATCTCGTTCGGGATCGGAAAGAGCGGGCTATACTTCGTCGGTCCTTGGTCGCCATTCTTTGCGTTCAACGTGTCCATGACCTAATCCATAGGTTATGGCGACGCGCTCAGCCCCGGAAGGCGCGCTCTCTTCGATCGAAGGCCGCGAGGGCGCCCGCAACGGCCATGCGGCGAGCCCGGAGGAGCTCGCTCGAGAGCTCCGCTTTCTGAGAAGCTTGCGGGAGAGCTCTTCCCTTCCTCCCATCCCCCCTTCCCTCCTTACGCTCGAGAGCGAGATCCAAGCGGGGGCGATCGATGTGAGCCGGGTCCGGCCGGGCTGGCTCCATCTCTGGTCCCCCCTCGAGAGGTGGCCGGGGGAATTGCGGGAGACCTACCGGCAGGATCTCCTCGCCGTTTTCCCGGCCCAGAGGAAGCGCGCAACATCGGGGCTGGACGAAGTGGTTCTCTGCCTGGCCATCTTGCGCTGCTCCCGGAAAGGATTCCGGCTGGAGGAGAGGAGCTGTCCCTTCTACTGCCGGGGAATCTGTGGCCTCGGCACGCTCCAGCGGCGCGCCGATGAGCCGGATCCCGCCTTGAGCCTGACGAGCGTTGGCTACTACATGGGCATCAGCCGGCAGCGCGCCTCGAAGTACCTGGCCCAAGCCCAAGCCTTCCTTGAAAAGGAGCTGCGGACCAAGCGAGGCTTTGGCGAGCTCTGTCCCCCCGCGCACGCGGAGAAGGAAACTTTCCCCTCACGGGAGTGAACGTTCTTTCCGCTCGACCCGCCGGCTTACGCGGCCCATTCCCCCTTTCGCGGGAAGGGCGCCAGCGTCGGGCCGTCCTTTCCCTCGTCTCCTTCCGCTCCTGAGCCGTTCTTGCCCTGCGCCACGATCGCGTTTGGGGCTCAGCTCCCGCTCCGGCGATGGAGGCGCCAAAAGACGAGCAGCGCGAGGCCTTCGGCGGCCACCGCCAGGAGCGTGGCGCGACTCCAGAAGAAGCCGGCCGTGGCGCAGAGGAAGGCGATCGCCGCCAATGCCGCACCCAGCCGGGCTGGCTTGCGACGGGAGGGAGGGACGGCGCGCCAGAGGGTTGGCAGATCGCGGAACATGTCGACAAACTGGATCCCTTTTTGGAGGATCGCTTGGGGCTCGATCTCCTTGGCCAGCGCCTCGACCTCGGCGAGCTCTTGCCCGTTCTCCAGCCGGACGACCAGGGGCTCCGGGCATTCGGGAAGATAGAGATAGCCCGAAAAAGAGCGGACGGTCGTCTTCCGACAGACCCCGAGCGAGAGGATGCCCGCCGCCGTTTTGGCGGGGATCGCCCGGCGCTGGCACTTCTGCCGGAACTCTTCGGGGCTCGCAATCCCGTAGGCCCGCCAGGCACCTTCCCGGACGAGCAGGCTCCGCCCGCCCCCCGCAGGGAAGGAGACGATCGCCGACCCATCCGGCCACTTTTCCGGCCAATCCGCGGGCTCCGAGCGAAGAACAAAGCCATCCACCTTGCCTTCGCCGACCCCACGCACCCACGTCCGCCAATGGGCGGGCCATCCGGTCTCCTCTTCGTTCATGACGGGATGGAGGAAAGAATAGAACAGGCGCTCCACCGGTCGGGCAAATCCCCGTTGCCCTATTACTCCCTCTGCGATGCTCGAAAAATTGCAGACTCTGGGCCAGGCTCTTGGCAAGCGGCTCCTCGCCCCGCTCTCCGTCGATCCGAAGGCGCCGAAGGCGACGGCAGCGGCTCGGACCGGCGGACTCGGCTACTGGAAACGCGCCCCGATTGCGGAAGGGGAATGGGGAGCCCTCCGGTTTCGGGTGGCGACCGAACCCCAAGAGCTGCTCGACGAGTGGGGAAAGCCGCTGACGATCCGGGACCTCTACTCCCATGTGAGCATCGTCGGGGGTTCTGGAGCGGGAAAGACGCGCTACGTTCTCACCCAGATCCTGGAGAGCCTCTTTCGGGCGACCGACCTGCGCAACCCCGAAGCGCTCCAGGAGTGCAAGATGGGGGGCTTCTTCCTGGACGGAAAGTGCGAGCTCACCGAGATCCTCCGCTGGCTGGCGGGGAGGTACGACCGAACCGGCGATCTCCTCCTCTTCGGGCCCGACCACGATCTAGCGATCGACCCTTTCAACGATCCGAATGCCCTCCCCTCGGAGCTGGGCGACCTGATGATCACGCTCAAGCAGGCGGTCGACGATGGGAAGACCGCGCAAGACCCGTTTTGGGATGCGGCGGGCCGCAAGCTCTTTACCTCCCTCTTCCAGCTCCACCGCGCGCTCGTCGACGCGAGCAACAAGGGGCTGGTCGACCCGGGGCCCCCGCCCATGTCCTTTTCCCTCTTGAACCTGCTGGTGATGGACCGGGGGCAGCCGGCAAACCAGGGGCTCATCACGCAGGCGGAGAGCGTGATCAAGGAGCTGCGCGACAAGGTCTTCGCCAGCTTTGAGAAGCTCTCGCGGATCACCAACCGGGTCGAGCCCGAGATTCCCCTCCTGCTGATCCGGATCAAGAAGAGCCTTCAATCGTACCGGGAGGGCACCGTTCCTCCCGGCGATGATGAAAGGGAGGCGTGGCTCCTCGAACGGAACGGCCTCGAAAGCGCGGTCAAATGGATTGAGGGAGACCTCCAGCCGAAGCTGCGTGGCGCCCCCGCTGCCTACTCCCTGCTCGGCTACCTCCCGCAGGTTCGCGCCCTGCGGTCGATGCTCTACTCCCACCGGCTCGACGAGAACCTCTATGGACGGACGGCGGGCGTCATCGAGGAGGTCGCCAATCGATTCCGCGGGCTCATGGCCCGCTGCGGATTGCTCGAGGAGCGGGGCGGGGAGCTTCGCGAGCTCTTTCTCGACTTCCTGAGCGAAGCCGACCAGGGGATGGCCCTGCTCTCGCAGCTCCACCGCACGGCAATCCCGGAACCCGAGCATGGGCCGCTCCAGCGGTGGCTCGACCAGTACGAGCGCCTCCTGCGGTACGAGGGGAAGGAACCCAATTCCGACGAGATCTACCTCTACTTTCGAGGAGAATACCTCAACATCGCCAACGAGCGCACCTCCGGGTCGATCGGCATGACCGTCTCCACCCTCACCTCGCTCATGACGCAACCTCCGTTCAGCCAGATGGTCCGTCCTGGCGGGAAGCTCTCCTTCCGCGAGGTCATCGACCAGGGGAAGATCGTCGTGCTCGACATGAACTTCGCCCGCTGGCGGAACGCGGCCAAGGTGGCGAGCCTCTTGCTCAAGCTCGACTTCTTTCGGACCGTGCTGGCGCGCAAGACCTTGAAAAAGGACGGGGGAGCGCCGATCAACCAGGAGCGGCCGGTCGTCTATCTTTGCGACGAGTTTGCCACGGTCGCCACCACGGGCGACTGGACGGGGGAGCGCGGCTTCTTCGACAAGGCCCGCGAATACCGCTGCGCCTGCATCGTCGCCTTCCAGTCCTTGGCGGTCCTGGAGGGCCGGCTCCCGAAGCCCGAGATCGACGCCATCCTCACCAATACGGCCACCATGATCTTTCTCCGAAATCCGCACACGGCGACCAACGAATTCGCCTCCCGGCTCTTTGGAGAGGTCGATCGGAGCGAGGGCTACCTCTCCCGCGGAACGCAGGAGCTTCTCTTCGATCTCAACAAGCCGATCGCCGCTCAGGATTTTCAAATCAACTTCCGGAAGGACCTCCTCTATCCACCCTACGTCTTTCCCAAGCTCAAGGATGGGGAGGCGATCGTGAAGCTCCATCCTCGTTTCGGCCGACGAAGCTTCAAGCGGGTGCAATTTCTCCTCCATCTGATTCCGCGGTAGGAAGCGGAAGGAGTCGTTCGCGCCAGCCATACCCATACCGAAGAAAGGAAGCGGCAAGATGTTTGAGCAGATTCAAAATCCGAATGCGGGGGTGAACCAGCAGAACCTCCAGATGGTTGGCCTGATCTTCCTGGCGCTGATCGCCGGTGTGCTGACCGTCAACGGCGACCGCTTGTTCTTCTCGAGCACGGTCTCCTCGGGCCCGGAGCTCTGGCTCGCTCTCCCCGTCGCGATCGCCTATCTCCTCGCCGGCTCCCGCTCCGCGGCGGACCTTGGGGTCTTCTGCTTCTACACGGTCGTCTTTGCGGTCATCCTCCTCACCACCACCCATCTCTACGCGCGCTACATCGGCACGCCGCAGAGGATCCGGATGATGGTCGAGGAAGGGGAGTACCAGGCGGAGCTCAAGCAGCAGTACACCGATGCGGTTCGCGCCCGAAAGGGGCAGTAGCGCCGAGATCCCGGATCACCCCACCATAGGAGCCATGTCGACAAGATCCTCTCTCCCCTCCCCCTCCCGGACTGGCTTCTCCCGCCTTCTTTTCTTTGCCTTCATCGCCTTCCCGGCGGTGCAGAGCGTCGCCACGCTCTTTTCCCGTTCCCGGCGCGACGCGAGCCGCTTCGTCTGGCAAGGCGTCGCTCAGATCGCTGCAGCCGGATGGGGAAAGACGGGTCAGGGCCTCGAGCACTGGGTCCTGGAGTTGGGAGCCATGCTCGAGGGAGGCATGCACGAGATCGGGGGACACCGGAGAAGCGGCCCCTTTCCCCCTTTGCGGTGAACCGGAGAGGCGATCGTGGCGCGTGAGCCGGAGAGTGGAGAGAAGGGCGAAGTCGCGGAGCGGCCGGAACGGGTCGTCTATCCCGAGGATCTTGCCCTCGATCTCTTCGATGGCGCCTTGCCATCCATCTCGCTGCGCCAGCGGGCGCTTCTCTTCGAAGCCTACTTCACCCAACGCCTCGGAAAGGACCTGCCCCGAACGAGCCGATCGGAGCCCGCCTTTCCGGCAATCCGGATCGATCGGCAGCTCTTTCGCGAGCTGCTCGAGGGCGAGTATCCCATCTGGGCAAGAATGCTCGACGAGTCGCCCGACGCCTGGACCGAATGGTTTGTCATCGACTCGGCGGAAGATCCCGCCTCCGTGCTCCTCTCGATGCCGATCGAGGATCCGGCCGTCGGCGAGCAGTCGCTCGGCTTTCTCACTCGGTTTTCGGACCATCCGCAGGGTCGGATGCTGATCCCCGTCTGCCGGGAGCTGGCCTCCGCCTGCCAGGCGCTCCACCGTCGCTGGAGAGCCCGTCCCCTCCCCTTCGTCCGCTTTGACCAGCACCTGGAGGAGTTTGTCAATCGACGGACCCGCCTCCTCCAGCTTCAGGAACTGGTCGCTCGATCACCCGCGAACGGGTCTTAAGGCGCGCCCCGGTCGCTGCCGGTGTCCTATTACTCAAACCATGAATCGAACCCTTTCCTATTCCCTCGTCCTCCTGACGGCGGTCCTGGGCCTCTCCCTCTCCCGAACTCCCCCTGCCGCTGCGCAATATCCGGTTACGGTCACCTCATTCACGGCCGAGGCGGGGGCGCTGATGCAGCAGATCGAGCAGCAGATCTCCTGCATTCAGCAGACCAACCAGCAGATCCAGCAGCAGACCCTCCTTCTCCAGCAGATGGAGCAGGGGACCAAGCAGAGTGCCTCCCAACTGGCAAACCTCGGTCAATGGGCCGCCTACGAGGGGCAGATCAACCAGAGCCCCCTGGCAACGGCAAACCTGCTTGGGGCGGGAACCACCAGCCCCCTCGGGATGGCCTTCAACGGCACCGGCCTGGTCGGTTCCGGCCTCGGCTATGTTGGCAACCTGATGGGGCTCTCGGGCATGCCGCTGGGCATGTCCTGGATGCCGCCTTTCCTCCTCACCGGGCTCTCTGCCCCCCAATACGCTGCGGCACAGTCGCTCGGCAGCCAGTTCATGGGGAGCGGAAGCCCCTTCCTCGGCGGCACCCTGGGGAACCTCGCGATGATGGCGACCGCCTTTGCGCCGATGTTCCTGGGGGGCTCCAATCCTCTGGCGATGATGGGCATGGGGACCCTCGGCAGCCTGGGCTCGCTCGCCTCCATGGGAGCGGCCGGCGGCTTGAACGGCGCGGCTCTCCCGGCAACGCTCTCGGCCATCCTCCCCTCGGTCCTCGGTGGCGCCATGATGATCGGCAACGGAGCCTTCGTTCGTTCGGCCAATCCCACCGACGCCGCCTACCAGACGGCCATCTGGCAGGGCACCGGTCCCCAGCAGGCGGCATTCTGGACCACCCAGGCGGGCCTCCCGAACGGATCGGGAGCCACGGGCGGCCTCTACCATCCGGTCACCGGGAACAACCCGAATGCCGCCTACGGGTTGAGCCCGGTCGCACCGGACATCTACACCAACGGGGCTTGGGGAGCGGTCCAGCGCTACCAGGTGAACCAATCCCAGGGCAGTGGAGGGGCAACGCCGATCGTCAATCCCCTGGACCCCTATGCCCAGCAGAACGCCGCGGCGATTCAAGCGGCTCTGCTCCACACCGTGCCCGGAGAGCCCGTGACCGTCAGCCAGAGCCAGGCCTGCTCCCCATCGCGAGCCACCCTGGAGCTCATCCCCGTCCAGTTCAATGCCTCAAGCCTCATGGGCGCCTCGGGCACCCTCGTCACCGGGATGGGGGCGAACGCGATGCAGATCTTCCTCAACCAGATGGCGGCCAACCTCCAGCGGATTCAGCAGAACTATGCGAGCGAGCAGATCAACCGGCAGCTCTACACTCACACCCAGGGCGTGATCACAAGCTTGCAAGGCCTCCAGTCGGCCGCGCAGCAGCTCGCCGCAAGCTTCCAGGGCAACCCCAATCTTCCGATCGCCCAGGTCGCCCAGTTCCGCATGCTGGTGAACAGCGAGATCAACGCGAAGAACCAGCACCTGAACACCCTCCAGCAGCAGATCGAGCACCATCGGCAGACCCGGTATGGGCTCCTCCAGGACCACGAGCATATCCGCCAAGGGATGATCCAGCGGACGATCCTCGATGGAGGCGGGAGCGCGGGCATGCTGATGAACCAGATCAATGCGCAGGTCCCCGCGGGGAGCAACGGCGCCTGAGGATCTCCGTGCCCAAGCAGGAAGGATTGCGGCAACCCTGCCAACTGGACCAAGGCCGACTCATGCGCCACCGCCGCCCCTGGCTTGCCTGCGCGATCGGGCCACTCCTGGTTCTCCTCTTCCTCGGCCTCCTCCCCGAGGGCGCCTATGCTGCGGGCTCGGGCTACCAGCAGAATCAGATCCTGGGCAACATCTCCGCCCTCATGCAGGCGATGATGCAGCTGGCCTACCAGATCGGCAGCCTTCTCCGGCAGAACTCGGTGGCGATCGCTCAGGGGGTGATGCCCACGGTCCTCTTCTCGGCCGCCATCTTTGCCGGATGGCGGATCATCTTCGGCCGGCCGATCCTCGATGAGCTCCTCGACTATACGCTCATCGCCTTCCTCGCCTGGCTCCTCATCTACGCCCAGGCGCCGCAGCTCTTGATCGACCAGTACCGCCAGGCGATGATTAGCGGCGGCCAGCAGATCGGCCGGCAGATCGCCCAGATGGGCCAGGGAGACGGCAGCCCGACTACCCAGGATCCCGCCGACTGGTGGTTTAGCTGGATGGGAATGCCGACTACAAACGGCCAACCCTCGCCGCAGACATTCAAGTTCGGGCCCTACTACATCGGCACCGTGATGTTCCGGAATGTCCTGGGCCCATTCGGAGGAGATAGCCTCGCCGGCCCGTTTGGCAATCCGAATTTGTATAAACAACTGACAGACGCATTGAAGGCTGTAATGGGTGCGTTAGAGCCCACTGTCCCACAGCCTGGCCAGCCTCAACCTTCCCAACTAAACACCATCCTCCTCCTTGGGATCCCCTTGATCACCTCGCTCGGAATGGTGATCGGGCTTATCGTGACGGCGGCGATTCTTGCGATCACGGCCGTCTTCACGCTCCTCTTCACCCAGATCTTGATTTTGGCGGGAAGCGAGCTCGCCTATCAAGCGCTGCTGGCCTTTGGGCTTGCGATGCTCCCCTTCATCTTCTTTACGAGCTTTCGAGGCATCTGGCGGCCAATGTTGCAAGCCTTGGCCGCCACGTCCCTGGTTCCCACCCTCTACTTTGTCTTTGCGGGTGCGGGCTTTGCGCTTTCCAAGACGATCTTCCATTACATGTTCGGCCAGGCGGAGAATTCGGTCTTCGGGCAGGCCATCCCGAGCGTCTTGCACGCGATGGTCGGATGGCCCTTTCCGGGGAGCTCCACAGGTACCCCTTCCCCTCCAAGCAGCCCCAGCATCTTATCCGCCATTATTAACGTGATTCAGAAGGTTCTTATGGCCTCCGTCTCTAGCGGTATGGTTCAGAACTTGATCTTAGCCCTCTATGGCTTGGTCGAGGTGGCGGCTGCCTGGGCCTTCTACAGCCTCGGCGTCAACATCGTCGCGGCGTTCATCCACGCGGGCTCGATGTTTCCCTTTGTGGCGGCGCGGATCGCCTTTGGCTGGTCTTCCGCCTTTGCCGACATGGGCGGCGCCCTTCTCGAAGGCTTTACCCAGAGCTATAGCCGGATCCACGGAGCGGTCACCGAGGGAATGCGCAGCGCCGGGCAAGATGCCATTGGCCGGGTTACGAGCTGGGTCCAGGGGGTGGCGAGTCGAAAATAGCCGGTGGCTCGGATCCGCTCCAAGCGCCGCCCGCCTCGTCCCAATCGCCCTACCGGTACCAAGCCCTCCATTCGACGTGGAGCCTATCCCGGTCGGCCCAGCCGGGGTCGGAGATCTGCTTCCAGTGCCGCCAGCGGGTATGGCCTTGGATGGGATAGCCGACAGGAAGGAGCTGGACGATCTGGCTTATGAAGCAATGCCAGCTCGATCCGCCCGTGGATCGCTTCGATGGTTTCGTTGGTGATCCGGCCCTGGGGAAAGGCGGTGGTTCCCGCAGGTGCTCTTGGATCGCCTTGGGGCATCTCTGGAAGGGGCGAGCTGGCTGCGGCTAGCCCACGGGAGCCGGCAGCCGAACCCCATCCTCGGGCGGTCGACCCGAGGAACCCGAGCAATCTACTTGGTCCGGGAGTGCCAGAAGTAGATCCGCCTCCTGCGCTTCTTGCCACCCCTGAGCGCAAAAATCTGCTCTGCTTGCCCACTCAATTCCGGGGGCGGTTCGCCAGGCTCTCACTGTACAGAGTGGCGAGATCTCTCTCGTAATAAGTGCTAACAACCATTTTGGCCCACGCGTCGAGTACGCGCAGTGCGCTTGGATCAATGGTGCCGCTATCTGTCCTCGGCAAAGTGGCCGACCCAGGTATCGTTCTGCTGATCGTTCTGGAAGGTTTTTGTCCGGGCGAGGGCAACACCCAGTCCAACACCCAACACCGGTATGAAGCCGTCCATTGAGCGCTCACCCCGCAGGGAATCATCCGACTTGGCGCTACAGATAGCGATGTAAGCGCCATGACACAGGCCTTCGGCGCCCTACGCAGGAAAGAATCCGTTCCAGGATAAAAGATGTCAGGCTCCTCGCTGAATTGAGTGGGTAAGGGGGGGAGCGGATTTTCCGTTAAGGGATGGCAAGAAGCGGGGTTCTTGCCCTCCGTCTTCGACGGATTTTTGGGGAGAGAGGAAGCCGTCAAGGAGACTTCGATTTCGTCGATCCTCCTTGACGGCGGATGGCCAGACCGGGCTGCTTGCTTAATGCTGGCGGGATGGACGCGAACAAGCTTTTTGCTGCGGCGCTGCCACTGGGTTCGGAAGGGAAGGTGAGCCGGAGTGAGCTCTCCGCGAAGGAGCACACTCTGAAGATCTGGCTCGGGTTTGGAGCAAGGTCATCGGTTCACCTCTCCGGAATGTCGAAGAGCTTCCCCCGTACACGACACGGTGGAGAAGCGGTGGAGGCAGATGCACTTCGAGCAGTACCGGACCGAGTGGATCGCTCGGGTTCCTCGGATCAACTGTCCGGAGCAGGGAGTTCGGCTGGTGGAGGTTCCTTGGGCCAGGGCGGGGAGCGGGTTTACTCTCATGATGGAGGCGGTCATTTGGATGCTTTCCCGGGAGATGTCGGTTTCCGCGATGGCGGAGATGCTCAAGGAGCAAGATACCCGGCTCTGGCGGGTCTTGGGGCATTCCGTGGAAAAGGCCTACCGACGCGAGGACTGGAGCGGGGTCAAGAAGATCCTGGTGGATGAGACCAGGAGCAAGCGGGGCCACCGTTCCGTGACGGTCGTTACCGATGCGGAGAGCCGGAAGCTGCTCTTCCTTGCCGAGGGGAGAGGAAAGGAGGCTCTGGAGGCCTTCGCCAAGGAGAGGAAGGAACAGAATGCCGATCCGGGGCAGATCGAAGCGATCTGCATGGAGATGAGCCCCTCCTCCATCTCTGGAGCCCGGGAGGTTTTTCCGAAGGCGGAGAGGATTTTCGATCCTTTCCCGCTCATGCCGATGGCGGGAGACGCGGTCGACCAGGTGCGCAAGGAGTTCGGGCGTCAAGGGTTGCTGCCGAAAGGAAGCCTCTGGGCGCTCCGAGGTAACGAATGGACGCGAAGCGAGGAGCAGAAGGGTCTGCGGAGTTCCCTTTGCGCCGCCTATCCTCGATTGGGAAGAGCCATTGGGTTGCGAGAGGCTCTCCAAGAGATCCTCTCCCAGGAGGATCCCCAAGAGCTCCGCTGGTGGTTCCGGTGGGCGGATCGCAGTCGGCTTGCTCCCTTCCGAAGACTCTCGAAAACCATCCAAGAGCATCTGGGGGGAATCATCGCCTTTCTCCAGAGCCGGATCACCAACGGAACCATCGAAGCGATCAACGGGCTGATCCAGCTGGCCAAAAGGATGGCCAGAGGCTTTCGGAGCTTCCGCTACCTGAGAATTGCCGCGTTCCTCAAAGCCGGAAAGTTGCGGCTCGATCTTCCCGCTCTACCCGCTTGAAGCAGCGAAGAGGCGCAGAACGAAACGCTGGAGGCGATGGCCCGCGCCTTGTTCAAGGCGTGGTTTGTGGACTTTGAACCCGTGCGCTCCAAGATGGAAGGCCGCACGCCCGAGGGCATGGGTGCAGCTACCGCAGCCCTATTTCCCGACAAGTTCGAGGTGTTGGAGTTGGGGTTGATTCCGAAGGGGTGGCGGGTTTGCACGCTTGGTGACGAGGCGGAACATCTTCGTCGGAGCGTACAACCAGAGAGCATTGAGCCAGACACGGCCTATATCGCGTTGGAGCACATGCCAAGGCGTCACATCGCTTTATCCGACTGGGGGTTCGCGGACGGATTGGAAAGCAATAAGTTCGCATTCAACAAAGGTGAAATCCTGTTTGGAAAGCTGCGCCCCTACTTCCATAAAGTGGGGGTAGCGCCCCTGGATGGCGTGTGCTCCACGGACATACTTGTGATTGCACCCAAAAGCCAAAAATGGTTTGGGTTCGTGCTGGGCCACGTTTCGAGTGTCGATTTCGTCGAATATAGGAACGCAGGGTCCAGCGGGACGAAAATGCCGCGCACGA
Source organism: Methylacidimicrobium sp. B4 (assembly GCF_017310545.1). NCBI lineage: Bacteria > Pseudomonadati > Verrucomicrobiota > Methylacidimicrobium > Methylacidimicrobium sp. B4. The sequence continues at coordinate 354,595 of NZ_CP066203.1, read as the reverse complement.
GATGGGCAGATATGGCACACTACGCCATCACGCGTCCTTCCGAGCCCGTTGCCGCTGCATTCGGAGAGATTGTCCGATCGTTGGTCGACAGTATGTCAGCGACAATCCATCCGTCCTGTACCTTCGCCACCCTGCGCGACACCCTGCCGCCCAAGCTGATCTCTGGCGAGCTACGCGCGAAGGACGCCGGAAAGTTCGTCGAGGAAATCGTCTGATGTCCACGAACCCCGAACAGATCGACCTGTGGCGGCAGGCTGCGTCAGAGCACCAGCATCTCGAGTTTAAAGAAGCGAAGAACCAGATTGACACCCGCAAGCTCAGCGAGTACTGCGTCGCGCTAGCTAACGAAGGGGGCGGAGTGCTGCTGCTCGGTGTAGCCGATAAGCCGCCGCGCCCAGTAGTCGGCACGCAGGCATTCCCAGACACCATCCGAACGGCCGAAAAGCTCTTCCAGTCAGTCGGCTTCCGCGTAGACATTGAGGCGGTAGAACATCCAGAAGGGCGCGTGCTCGTCTTTCACATTCCTTCGCGACCGCGCGGCACGGCCTACCACCACGATGGCAAATACCTCATGCGCGCTGGCGAAGCCTTGGTGCCTATGAGCGAAGATCAACTGCGGCGCATATTCGCCGAGGGGCAGCCAGACTGGCTCGAAGAGCCGTCGCGCACCGGCCTTGATGCGCAGCAGGTCGTGGATCTGCTCGACACGCAAACCTTCTTCGAGCTGCTCAAGCTGCCGTACCCGACCGACCGAATCGGCGTGCTCGATCGGCTCGTGTGCGAACGGCTGGTAGACAAAGCCGACGGCACGTACACGATCCGTAGACTGGGTGCGCTACTGCTGGCACGTGACCTGAAACAGTTTCCGGACGTGTCACGCAAGGTGCCCCGTGTAGTTGTCTATGCTGGCTCGTCGAAACTAGAGACCCGCCTGGACTGGGCGGGCACCCGTGGCTACGCAGTAGGCTTCCAGGGATTGGTGCGCTTCGTGATGACACAGCTTCCGCAAAACGAAGTGATCGAGGACGCGCTGCGCAAAGAGGTCAAGCTGGTGCCGGACGTCGTGATCCGCGAGCTGGTTGCCAATGCGCTGATCCACCAGGACTTCCTGGTGAGCGGTGCGGCAGTAATGGTCGAGATCTATAGCAATCGCGTGGAAATATCGAATCCCGGCGAACCACTGGTGCCTGTAGAGCGCTTCATCGACGGCTACCAATCGCGCAATGAACGCCTGGCGGATCTGATGCGCCGTATGGGCGTTTGCGAGGAAAAGAGCAGCGGCATCGACCGGGTCGTACAAGCGGCCGAGTTCTACCAGTTGCCAGCGCCGGACTTCCGCTCGGGTTTCCGGCGCACGTCGGTGACGATCTACGGACCGCGCCCATTCGAGGCGATGGATCGCAATGACCGGGTGCGTGCCTGCTACCAGCACTGCGTCCTGAAGTGGGTGCGGTCGGAGCGCATGACCAACCAGTCGTTGCGCGAACGATTTCACCTGGGCGAAGACAAGGCGACCATTGCCTCTCAGGTGATCGCAGCCACGATCGAGGCCCGCCTAATCAAAGCTGACGAGAGCGTCGGCGGTTCCAGGAAGTTCGCCCGGTATCTGCCGTCCTGGGCCTAATGCTTATTTAATAGCGAACAGGGCCATGCAGCCGATGCCGACTCAATACCATTGCCAATCAACGTCTTGCTTATTTAAGGCTTTCCCCGAACGGAGGCCGCCGGTGAAAACGCCCAATGCCTTGGAATTGCTTGGGGAATGCCATTTGGTGGTCGGATGGGCGGCTTTCCCGAATCCCAGGTGTGGCAGACCGCCGTTGCTCGACTGGACATCATCCACTGGCGCATCGCCCAAAGCCCCGACATCCCTGCGACCGAACGCCGGGCACCACGACTATGGCAGCACTGTGCTCGCAAGGCGGTTGTGGTTTCTCGAAACACTGGAGCACACTGAAGGCGCGGCAGCGTGAATAACGGCATCCTTGCGATTCGGCGCGGACTTGCCTACGAAGGCGATGCGCACTTTCTCCGCGCCATTCATCCCGTTTCTTTGACATCCTCCCCGGCCCAAAGCCCGGAGATTCCTACGGCGCTCAATCCGGGCTTGAACCGGAATGAGCCGCTTCGGCGGGTTCCTGCTGCTGGCGACTCGATGCCGCTCACTTCACAGGCGATCCGGGCGTGTCCCGCCCTTAGAACATGGATCGCGCCGACCAGATCGGCGTTTTCCTCAAAACCGCACTCCACGCACTCGAACCGGGCTTGCGTCCGACGGTTGTCCGCCGACACATGGCCGCAACACGGACAGGTCCGGCTCGTGTTCTGCGGCGGCACGACAAGGAGCCAGCCGCCTCTCCACTCCATCTTGTGCTCCAGCTGCCGCCGGAACTCGAACCAGCCTTGGTCGAGGATGGACTTGTTCAGTCCAGGCTTGGCCCGAACGTTTCTTCCCGGCGCATCCGCCGTGCCCGAAGCCGACTTGGACACGTTCCGCACCTGCAACTCCTCGATGCACACCATCGCGTGGTTTTTGCTGATCGTGGTCGTGACTTTGTGCAGGGAGTCGCGGCGGGCATTGCCGATGCGGGAATGAATCTTCTGGATTCGGGCCTTGGCCTTCTTCCAGTTGTTGCTGCACTTGATCTTGCGGCTCATGGCCTGCTGCGCCTTGCACAGGGCGGTTTCATGCCGCTTGAAGCTCTTGAGTGGCGCATAGAACGTGCCATCCGAGAGGGTGGCAAACCGTGCCACACCCATGTCGATGCCGACCGCGCCGCCCTTCGGGATGGGTTGCTCGACTTCGCGCTCGGTCTGGATGCTCACGTACCACTTGCCGCAGGACTGGCTGACGGTGACGTTCTTCACCGTCCCAAGCGCCTGCCGGCTGAGGCGGACCCGCAGCCAGCCCAGCTTGGGCAGGAACAGGCGGCTATTTGCCTGGTCGAGCTTGATCTGTTTCGGGTCGGGGTAACGGAAGCGATCCGACTGGCCCTTCCTCTTGAAGCGCGGGAAGTCGGCCCGCTGGGCAAAGAAGTTACTGTAGGCCCGCTCCAAATCCTTGAGCGCCTGTGGCAAGGGATGAACAGGCGCATCGGCCAGCCATGCCGCGACACGCCCGGAAGGCATGGGCTCGCCGTTACGCCATTTCGTAAGCTCCTTGCACAGCCCGGCGTAACTGAGCTTTTTCTCCCCGGCATCGTAACGCGCCATCTGCAAGTGCAACGCCTCGTTGAACACAACCCGGCACGAGCCAGCGAAGCGGCGCATTTGCCTCTCTTGCTGGCCGTCTGGCCGCAGTTGGTACTGGAAGGCTTGCAGCCGCCGCATTGCGCTCAATCATACGGGCGTATCATGATGGATGCAAACGTTCCTTGGTCTCCGTGGAATGTCCAGTGACGAGTCCATCCAGCAACAGACACCCAGCCAAAGCTAAGGACGACCGCGCTATCCTTCCCCGCCCTGAAGGACGGGGCTTGTCGCGCACCCGGTCATTCCCGGCGTGCGATTCGCCTACGGCCAGGAGGAGATCCTTCAGGGGCTTGCCGCGAGCCGGATCGTTCTGTCGCAGACCAAGACGGGCAAGCCTGTCCGGAAGCGGGAGGGAGTGGCGGTAAGCTACCGCTTTTTAAGGGACCGGAAGGGCTGGCGGGTCTTCGCGAGCGTCCCGGCCAGGCCCGTTCCCGTTGCGACAAGCCGTCTGGCGGGAGCGGTTGGGATCGACATCAACCACGACCATCTGGCCGTGGCGGAGACGGAACGGTTCGGCAACCTGCGGCGGGCCCTTCGGGTGGATCTCAACCTCTACGGCAAGACCGAAGATCAAGCCAAGGCGATCATCGGCGACGCGGCGAGGATGATTGTGGAGATGGCCCGGGAGCGTGGTCTTCCCCTGGTCCTTGAGCGGCTGGATCTCAAGAAAAGAAGGGCTGAGCTTGAGGTGGCGAGTCCATCCGCCGCCAGGAAGATCTCGTCGTTTGGCTACTCCAAGACCATTTCCCTGCTCAAGGTGGGGTGTTTTCGAGCCGGAGTCGAGGGGATCGAAGTCGATCCGGCCTATACTTCCATGATGGGTGCCATGAACCACGCGCGTCGTCACGGCATCGGTTCTCACCAGGGCGCGGCCTATGCCGTGGCCAGGAGAGGCTTGGGCCTCTCCCAAGCGTCCGACCGTGCGGGAGGCCGCCCGCGCCGGCCCGCAATGGCAGCCACCTCACCTTTGCCCTACCCGCGAGGAATCGGGCGAAGCCTGTGTGGTCGTTCTGGTCGGAGGTTCGGAGGAGGCTCAAAGCGGCGCAGGCAGCGCATGCCCGGTCGGGAGGCTTGCGAGAGCCGCCCGCGCCTTTGCTCCCGGAAACGCGGGCATTGGGCGCAACCTGGGCATTGCCGGCGCAATCCCGGCACGCGAACCGTCGGCAGAACGGTTCGGCCGACGTCATCGACGACCTTCCCTGGTAGTGGAATGTTTGTCTATGTTTTTAGGAACGGCATAGCAAGAACGCCCAGGCACACGCCGAAGAAGCAGCGAAGGAAGAGGCGATGATGCACGACAAGGAGCCTTGATCAAGGGGCCTCTTCGCTGTTTCAAGTGGGTAGAGCGGGAAGATCGAGCCGCAACTTTCCGGCTTTGAGGAACGCGGCAATTCTTAGGTAGCGGAAGCTCCGAAAGCCTCTGGCCATCCTTTTGGCCAGCTGGATCAGCCCGTTGATCGCTTCGATGGTTCCGTTGGTGATCCGGCTCTGGAGAAAGGCGATGATTCCCCCCAGATGCTCTTGGATGGTTTTCGAGAGTCTTCGGAAGGGAGCAAGCCGACTGCGATCCGCCCACCGGAACCACCAGCGGAGCTCTTGGGGATCCTCCTGGGAGAGGATCTTTTGGAGAGCCTCCCGCAACCCAATGGCTCTTCCCAATCGAGGATAGGCGGCGCAAAGGGAACTCCGCAGACCCTTCTGCTCCTAGCTTTGCGTCCATTCGTTGCCTCGGAGCGCCCAGAGGCTTCCTTTCGGCAGCAACCCTTGACGCCCGAACTCCTTGCGCACCTGGTCGACCGCGTCTCCCGCCATCGGCATGAGCGGGAAAGGATCGAAAATCCTCTCCGCCTTCGGAAAAACCTCCCGGGCTCCAGAGATGGAGGAGGGGCTCATCTCCATGCAGATCGCTTCGATCTGCCCCGGATCGGCATTCTGTTCCTTCCTCTCCTTGGCGAAGGCCTCCAGAGCCTCCTTTCCTCTCCCCTCGGCAAGGAAGAGCAGCTTCCGGCTCTCCGCATCGGTAACGACCGTCACGGAACGGTGGCCCCGCTTGCTCCTGGTCTCATCCACCAGGATCTTCTTGACCCCGCTCCAGTCCTCGCGTCGGTAGGCCTTTTCCACGGAATGCCCCAAGACCCGCCAGAGCCGGGTATCTTGCTCCTTGAGCATCTCCGCCATCGCGGAAACCGACATCTCCCGGGAAAGCATCCAAATGACCGCCTCCATCATGAGAGTAAACCCGCTCCCCGCCCTGGCCCAAGGAACCTCCACCAGCCGAACTCCCTGCTCCGGACAGTTGATCCGAGGAACCCGAGCGATCCACTCGGTCCGGTACTGCTCGAAGTGCATCTGCCTCCACCGCTTCTCCACCGTGTCGTGTACGGGGGAAGCTCTTCGACATTCCGGAGAGGTGAACCGATGACCTTGCTCCAAACCCGAGCCAGATCTTCAGAGTGTGCTCCTTCGCGGAGAGCTCACTCCGGCTCACCTTCCCTTCCGAACCTAGTTGCAGCGCCGCAGCAAAAAAGCTTGTTCGCAGCCATCCCGCAAGCATCCACCAGGCAGCCCGGTCTGGCAATCCGCCGTCAAGGAGGATCGACGAAGTCGAAGTGTCCTTGACGGCTTCCTCTCTCCCCAAAAATCCGTCGAAGACGGAGGGCAAGAACCCCGCTTCTTGCCATCCCTTAACCGAAATCCGCTCCCCCCCTTACCCACTCAATTCAGCGAGGAGCCAGATGTCATTGTGTCCCATCGCCGTGTAGATCATGTTGTTGACCTCCATCCGCGTCTGCTCGGTGACTGGCGGACAGCCGCCGGGGAGGAAGCCGAAGAAGCCCATCCTGGCGGCCCCGGCCGGAGGCCCTCCCTGTTGCTGTTGCTGGGGAGGATTGCCGGATCCGCCCCAGGGTAAAGAGCAGGTCGGAAGGCCAACGGCGAGGAGGAGGGGGAGGAGTAGGATTCGCATGGTGGTCTGCTTTCTTACTTACTAGGACAAATTGAACTTACGTCGGCCTCTGCCCGTCAATTTGATTCTCAGCCAGGATGAGGCGTTCGGCCGCGCTGGACCCCCCTTCCCCCTTTCCAGCGGGTAGCCCTGGAAGAGCGAGCCCCAACCTTCCTGCTTCACGGGACGCGGCAATGCCCAGGGCGCCGAAGCTCCTGGCCATCCCGCCATCTCGATCCGCCCGTGGCTCTCATCGATGGTTTCGTTGGCGATCCGGCCCTGGGGAAAGGCGATGATTCCCGCACGTGCTCCTGGATCGTCTTGGGACATTCCCGGAAGGGGGCGAGCCGCCCGCGGCTAGCCCATGGGAGCTGCCAGCCGAACCCCATCCTCGGGCGGTCGGCCCAAGGAACCCGAGCGACCCACTCGGTCCGGGAGTGCCACAAGTCGATCCGCCTCCTCCGCTTCTTGCCACCCCTGAGCGCAAAATCCGCTCTGCTTGCCGACTCAATTCCGAGGGGAGCCAACGTGCCCAATCTCTCCGTCTCGGCGCGCGCCTCATCGGCGATGCATCGATCTCTTGCAAGAAGTAGCGAAAAGATGTATAAGCATCTACACATCCAAACGCTTACTTGGAGGGAGCTCCATGAATACTGTTCGTTGGAACATCGTCGTCTCGTCAGACGTAGATCAGTCTCTACGCATGTTCCTGGCAGCCCAGGGCGGCGGACGCAAAGGCGACCTGTCCCGTTTCGTTGAGGAAGCTGTGCGCTCATCGCTGTTGGAAACTGCGGTCGCTCAAGCCAAGGCCGCTGCGGCTGGCGTACGGGAAACGGAATTGAATGACCTCATCGTGGAGGCGGTGCAATGGGCTCGTGAGCGTCAATGCGAGTAGTCCTGGATACCAATGTGTTGCTCGGCGCGCTGATCTCTCCGCATGGTCCGCCGGACAGGATCTACCGCGCTTGGCGGGAGGGCAGGTTTAAGCTAGTGACGTCGGCAGCGCAGCTCGATGAGCTGCGCCGTGCGAGCCGTTATCCGAAGCTCAAAGCCATCTTGCCCGCTCACCGTGTCGGCACGATGGTCAACAACATGCAGCGTGTCATCGTGTTGAACGCGCTACCGCCTCTGCCAGAAGGCGTCGAAGCGACGGATTCGAACGACGAGTTCCTCCTGGCGATGGCACTGGCGGGTGACGCCGACTACTTGGTGACTGGTGACCGTCGAGCCGGATTGCTGGAACGAGAAAGCATCGGCCGTTCACGCATTGTGACTCCGGCGACTTTCTGCTCGCAAGCGCTCTGATGCCCGCCGGTCAACTTCCTCTAGACCGGAGCAAGGCCCACGCTCGTTGCGGCAACCAAGGAGGATATTCCCTGCTAGGCGCTGCCAGCTGCAAAATAGGCTCCCCTCCTTTCTTTGCCCTGAGGCGGCCTCTCCCGCTAAAACCATAGAACCCGCATTCCTCGCGGGAAACCTTCCTACCGATACCAGGCCCTCCATTCGACATGGAGCCGCTTATCCCAGTCGGAGTCGTAGATCTGCTTCCAGTGCCACCAGACCCTGTTCCCCTCGATCCGATACCCGGCGGGAAGGAGCTGGATCACCTGGCTCGTAAGAAACTGCTGGAACGTGGGCGGAGGAGCGCTCCTTGGGACAGAGGGGGGAGGTAGATTGGGCAGAGAGCCGCTGCTCAACCCAAAGGCGGGGGTCGGGCGCGGGGTCGGGGGAGCCTGGTCAAAGGCAGGAGCCTGGCCAGGCGGAGGGGAGCCCACGAGGGGCTTTTGCTGGTAGGCGGCATACATTTTGCCCAGGTCGACAACGATCCAGTAGTCCTCGATCGGCGGCCGCCATCCGCCCCACATGATCCGATCCTCGAAGAAATCGACCTTCCCTAGGAAACCTTGAGGAACGACCCGTTGGAGGGTATCGGTACGGACCTCGATTTCCTCGTAGCCGGGATAGGTCACGCGAATGGTGTAGGTGCTGCCATCCTTTTCTACCAGAACCGGCCTCTCATCGACGGAGGCGCGGAACTCGAGATAGGGCCGCTCGGGGAGCTCCCGCCAGAAGACGGGGTTCCTGCAGCGGGAGTCGAAGTTGCGGAACCGGTGGAGCCCAGTCTCCCGCAGCAGCGGCTGCCCTACCCCAACCCCCTCCTGCCCCGAAGAGAGGAAGAGCGTGTAGTAACGCCGTACGGAGACGAGCTGAAGATGGTATGGTCGGCAGTATGCGCGGAGGTCGAGCGGTATCCAGAGGAGGAGAAGAGCGGACCAAAGCAGGACCCAGATCTGCTGCGACAACGAAGGGGAGGATTTCCAGTCATGCGCCATGGATCTAACGATAGGTTACCGCCACTCCTCGCCTCGGGGCATCTTCCTCTCGCAGCCACGGCAGTCCTCTTCCTCCACTCACCCTGCCCACCGCGGGCTTTCCCGGCAACGGGAGCGTTGTGCCTATGCTCCGAGCGGGGCCATCCGTTCCGTTGGCAATGGTGCGAGAGCCACCGAGGCGGCACTTCCGAAGCGTTTGGCTTGCGATCCGTGCGGGCAGCCAATGCCGCGCAGCTCGCGTGCAGAGCGGCAGGGAAGCGACGGCGATCGGCTCTCTGCGCACTCATCCCGGCGAGCCCGGACCGTGAGGCTCGGGTCGGGCGGGCTCCGATGGCCCCTGGGAGTGGATCTCTTCGCTGAACGGCGGGATGCGCGTGGATCCATTGCCGCTTCCGTTCGCCCGCGTCGCTGGCCCGCCCGTTGGCGCTTCCGCCCGCCGGTCCGCGGCAAGAATCAGGGAGCGGACGCGCGCGGCCAGAGCCATCGGGTTTTCCTCGAGGTACTTGCGGTCCTGCGGGAGAGGGACCAGGCCGGCCACCAGAAAGCGGCTCCACTCCAAGAGGGTCAGGTTGCGCCGGCGGATGCGCCAGCAGTCGCCCAGCAGCCGGGTGATTTCGGGCGGAGAGGGTTTTTTCTTCACTCCCGGGTGCTGGCGGAGCTGATTGGCGGCGGAGATCAGAGGCTCGCAAAGCGGCTTCGTCGCCCAGGGCCAGACGCTCTGGATCAGCCGGACTTCGGTTTCGAGGCTGGGCCAGCCCATGTAGACGCAGCGGCAGCGGCGGATCAGCGCCTCGGTCGCATCCCGGAGATCGTTCTTGGTGATCGTCACAAAGAGATGGTTGGGATCGGCGCGCAGCTCTCCGCCCAGCTGAGGGATGGTGATCGCTCCTTCGTTGAGAAAGTCCAGGAGGAAGCTGTCGACCGATACGTCGGCCTTGTCGAGCTCGTTGAGGATGAGGACCGTCTTCTGCTCCCGGGAGGAGGCAATCGCTTGAGGGAAGAGGCCCGGGACGAGCCCCTGCCCGTCCAGGGAGCGGTCGCGAAGGATCTCTTCCTTTCCGCAGCCCGGGAAGAACTGAAAGAGATAACGTCTCGCTCCCAACGCCCGGGCGAGGGACTTCCCAAGAAAGGTCTTGCCGCATCCGGGGGGTCCATCGAGGAGGACCGCCGCAATCGATTCGTCGAGCCCCATCGAATGGACGGCGCACTCCACCGCCAAGATCGCTGCAGGATCCGTCAAGATGTAGTCGGGGGGAAAGGCGAGCCGGGGCGCCGAACCCGAGCTCGCCGGATCGGGCTCTGCCGCTTCGGTTGCCGACGGATGCTCCATCGACCTACTCCATAGGATATGGAACCGATTCATTTTTCTGTCGTCCCCTTTCCCAAGGAGAGCCGGGTCTGCCAGGCCCGGAACGGACAGGACCTCGGGCCCTGGCTCCAACAGGGGAAGGATCCCGGCTTAGGCTCTCTCCCCGCTCAAAAGGAGAACGTTGTCCTGCGAGCCGCCCCCCCCAAGCAGAGGGATCTGCGGAGACCGGAACGGAGCGGCTGATCCCCGTCCTGTCAGAGCCGACCCGATTCTCCCCCGAGAAGAACGATGCACGAGGTCAACGGATTTGCGATCCTCAACGAGGCGGAGGCCGCTCTGGTGCTTGGCCCGAGCGGCGAAGGAGGGGCAAAGGTCATCCGGATCGCCGCCCCATCGTTCAGCCGCTCTGGCTTGGCCGCCCTCTGCCGGGAAGCCGACTCTCTTCCCGATCGGGTGCAACCGCTCGCGCAGGCTCCCGACTTGGGGACCCTGCTTGCCCAGAGGCTCGAGCAGACGCAAAGGGCCCAGGAAGCCCGGAGCGACAGTGCCGCGTGCCGGGCGACGGCTCTCGCGCTGCGCGACCCTCGGTGGCAAAGCAATCCAGCCGTGCTGCGGGAGCTGGCGCACGTGACCGATCGGAGGGGAAGACCCTGCGCATCCCTCTCGGAGCCGGACGACCGGGCGGAGAAGGCTCTCGACGGGGAGCAGATTCCTTCCTTCGAAGAGTTCGTTTCGAGCGTCCACCGGTCTCTGCCGAGCGATCAGCGGCGCCTCTTGGCCGATGTCTACGATAAGCTGGCCTCCGCCTACCAGAGCCGCAGCGACGCGCTGCTGCGGGACAATGGGCTGCTCTCCGGAGCGGAGGAGGCGTTGCAGCAACCTGGGCCATGGGAGGCGAAGGGATACTATCGTCCGATGCGGGATGGACGCGAGCGGGTGCTCGCCGACGCCCAGGGGCGGATCTTCTTCGAGCATGTCAGCCCGGCGGCTCCCACCCGCTGGGCGCGAAAGGCCGCAAAGCGGGTCGCCCTCGCTTGCGGAAGCAAGGCTGAGAACGCCGATCACTTTGCGGAGCGCTTCCGCTTTTTCGACATTGTCAGCGGGGAGCTTCGTGCCGGGGCAGAGAACGCGGCGTCTCATTTCTTCCACTTTCTTGCCAGCAAGAAGGTAACCGATCCCTATGCGCGGGCCTTCGCCATCGTCTTCTGGTCGGTGAAGGATTTCTTTGATAGTCGGAGCGGTCTCTACCCCGATGTGGCGAGCGGCACCGCCATCCGCGAATCGGCCGGAAAGGCCGCTGCATTGCTCGCTCTGCCGCAGGAGCGGGCGATCGTCGAGGAGGCGCTGGGGAGAGCCGAGCGCCAGGCTGGCGCGCAGGAGCGCCAAATCGAGGCGACTCTCTTGCGAAACGGGTGGAGCTCCGCGGAACGGAGAATGGCGCATGGAGCGCCCGTTACTCGGGGATGCGACCGGAGCGGATAGCGCTCCTGTCCTAACGCTCCTGTCCTAAAAGAGGAAGCGTGAAGCTTGCGGAGGAGCCGGGTTGCGACGAGCAAAGCAGCACTCCCATCGACTGGGTGAAGGGGGTCGGTGCATATCAAGAGGCCTTACGCCAGGAGAAGCTTGCGCTCTTGGCGGTTCCCGCCGCTCGGGAGTCCTTGGCCGAGCGGCTTCTGCTGCTCCACGAGCCGAGTCGGCAACGTCGGGTCAACGCGGCCGAGGTGATCGCGCTGATCTCGCTGCTCCGTTCCCATCGCTCCCTTGCGCTCGATGGAGTGCTCGCCCTTCTCGATCGGTTGAAGCTCAATACATTTTGGTGGAATGACCTGCGTGAGGTAGCCGAAGGCGACGGCTCCTTCGCCGCGGTGGAGTGGCGGCGGTGTCGCATGCATGTCGCCGCGGTGGCGGAGCCTCTCGTGATCGCGGGCTTGCGCATCGTGCGCCGCTTCGTCACCGAGCAGCAACGACCGGAGATCCAAGAGGCGATCCGCAGCGACGGAATCATCGGGATCTACCGCGCTCTGGAGCGGTTCGATCCGACCCGCAACAGCTCCTTCCCCCAATATGCCGCCTACTGGGTGCGCAACGAGATCGCCGCGGGCGCGCTCCGGGCACGCGTCGTCTCCCTCACCGGCCATAGCCAGCGGAAGGTTCGGAGGGATGCGGCTCGCCTCTCCGACGTGGAGGGCGATCCGCCCTGCCCTGGCCCACATCTGCTCAGCCTGGATGCCTCCGGATTGGCGCCCGGTGCGGAGGAAGAGGTGGGTACCCTCCACGAGGTGCTGCCCGACCGCAAGAGCGAACCTCGGCTCGTCGAGGGGAAAGAGCTCGTGGGGGAGTGGCTCGAGATTCTTCGCGACTGCCCCATTTCCTTGCGTCCCTTCGTCGCCCTCCGCTACTACTATCCCGCCTGGGAGGTCGAGGCCGCTTGCGTGGTTTGCGGCGACGACGCGTTCGAGGCCCTTGCGCCCATGGCGCGGGAAAGGCTGATTGCGGGCACCGCTCTCCGGGAAGGGTTGGGTTCTGGCGTTGTCCGCCTCCCGAGGGAGAGCGCGAAACGCAAGCGGTAACCCCCCTCCTTACCGCGAATGAAAGAGGCGACCGACCCACTGGACCACGGCCACCATCGCGTCTCCCGTCATGTTCCAGCCGTTCAGCAGCCACGAATGGATCGGATCGGGGGCAAAGCGATCGAGCGCGATCGCCACCAGCAGCGCAAGGGCGACGTCAACGATGTAGTGTCCAATCTTTTGGCGCATGTGCTATATCCTTCTCCAATAGTACGTTCTGTGAGTAGCCCGGTTTGCTCGCCATTTCGGCCCGGGCTGCTGGTTTCCTGGGCGGGTGCCCTCGTCACCCAGGTTCGCGAGCGGACCCGAAGAAGCGCACTGGGTTTGCCATAAGCGCGAGGAGACCACAAGGAAAGAGCGATGGATGCGAGCCTGCTTCTCATTCTCTACGCCGGACTGCTTTTTGCGCAGCGCGGGGTTCCTCCTCCTCCTCCTCCCTCCGGCCGGTTCGCCGCCTTCCTCTGGCGCCTGGTCGCCGCAGGCTGGTGGCCCCATGGGGCTCTCCTCCATCGAACGCCGAAGGCAAAATGGGTTGCGGGCGGCTGGATTGCGGGAAGCTTTCTGCTCGGCCGGGCGAGCTTCTTTGCTTCCCACTCCCCCCTCGCCTATTCGTTGGACCAGCTTGGCGGCTTGGCCGCTGGACTCTGCCTCCTTGCCGGCTTCGGGATGGAGGCGTTCCTGCTACGGCGGAGTGCCGAGTTGGCTACCTCCCAGAAGCGGGAGGATCCCCCGGCTCCCCGGGCGCTCGTGGCGCTTCGCGAGGATGAGGGCATGGTACGCCTGCCCGGCTATGCGGCGCAGGCGGTTCGCCGGTTGGCTCCCAAGCTCTACGTGATGCCGGGCGAAGCGGCCGCACTCCTCGAGAAGGATCGGGTCTTGAGCTTGGCGCCATGGCCGCCGGAGGCGGATGCCGTCGAGGCCGCGTTGCGGGCCGTCCAGGATAAGCTTGCGCAGACCGAGGAACGGGCGCTCGCTCTCGCCATGGAGAGGAACCAGGCCGCTGAGGCGCTGCTGGCGCTCGAAACGAAGCTCGGCGATTTGGAGCGGATACGCGATCAGCTCGTCAAGGATGTCGCCCGGATGCGGGCGGAGAGCCGCCTCGGAAGCCAATCCGAATTCTATCGTCTCTCCGAGGCGGAGTTGAACCAGGCGCGCGAGCTCCGGAAACAAGAGCTCTTCTTGATCGAGCAGATCCTCGAGGTGCGACAGAAGGCGGGCGTGGCCGAGGCAGAGCCGGTGGGCTAGGCGATCCGGTCAAGCGAGAGGCTTCTTTCGCCGCTGGCGCGCTACCGGTGCCCTGCCGGATTCGGTGCGGCGACGGGAGGAGAGGCTTGGCCGCAACCGGCGCAGACGGCCCAGCGACAGCGGGTGCAGAAGTCGAAGAGGGTGACCCGGCGCCACCCCAGGTGAAGGAAAGGGAAAAGCGGGCGGAGAAGTCCGCGCGCCAGCGACCGCACGAACGTAAATCGGCCGAAGGGCTCAAGCCTCCACCGCAGGAGCCAGTGAATGGGCCGGGAACGGATCTTCGACTCCCAAAAGGCGCACCAGGCCGGATAGAGAAGCAGGAAGAGGAGGTCGCCCGCGCGTCCGGCAAGCGCGAGGGAAAGGGCCAGCAGGATCATAACTTCGGATAGGCTCGCCATCCCCCGCTCCCAAAGTGCGGGGCGGAGTGACTTGGCAGCGCTTCGTTTGCCCTTGGCCATCTTCCTTGTTCATAGGGCAGCCGACTCGCGGTCCCGATGTCCTAGGGGATGGAGTGAACGGACCAAGCGCAAAGAGGAGTATGAGAAGGATCCCGATCGCTCTCGTCTGCGTCGCGGGCGCAGCGTTCGCCTCGGCCGGATGTCGTACTGGCCCCCAGGTAGCCTTTGCGCCCGCCTGCCCCGTCGACCTCCCCTGCCGACCCAGCGATCCGATGCTCTCCTCCCAGCCGGTCCGGGTCCGTCCTTCCCGCTATGGCTTCGTCCTCACCGAACCGCTTCGCCTGCATGGCCGCTGCGTCTTGCCGGCGGGAACCGAGCTCCATTCCGAGCGGGTCTTCGTCCAATCGCTTCCTCCCCGCTACGTCGTCGACGGGCTGCGAGTCGATCCTAAGGCGCTCTTTGTCCCGGCAACCGGCAACGTGATCGAGGACGACGGAGTCTATTGGGCAACGCTGAGCAACGCGCGCATTCCCCGGGAGGCTCCCGCGCCGAAGCGTTAGGGCGTCCTATGAAGAATAACGGAATGATGAGCCAAGACGGGACCCTTCCGGCAGCAGCCGCCGAAGCCGATGCAGTGACACCCGGTGCCGGGAGCGCGCGGCGCCTGACCCCCGCCTTTGCGGCGGAAAGGGCGAGTGGGGACTCGGGCGAACGCTCTCCCCTTCCGCAAGAAGCTCCGGTCAGCAGCCTCCCCCCTTCGGGGGAGGCATCGGCGCATCATCCGGATTCCCGGGAGGGCTCTCCGAAAACCGACGAGACCCGCGCCCCGGTGCACCCGTCTGCGCCGGACCCTCCCGCTTCCTGTTTCGTTCGCACCCAGAAGAGCAGCTCCCCTCTGCCGATCGGACCCTCCCTTCGGACTGAAAAGAGAAGGCCCCCGCTTCTTTTCGGGACGTTGGGAGGGTTTTCGGCCGGGAAAAATGGGCAAGCCAAGGCGGAAGCCCCTGCTCGCCCTCTCGTGGATTTGAGGGGCTTTTCGGTTGACCGGTTGGGTTGGCTGGCCGGCTGGACCTTGCTCGGGGCGAGCTTCTGCTATCTGGCGGCCAAGGCATTGCCGGCGCTTGCGACCTCCTCGTGGTGGCAAGCCGGAGCCGAGGCGAGCCAGGCGATCCGTTTGCGCCAAGAGAGCGAAAGGCTTCTCGAAGGGGCCCACGCTCTCGACAACCAGCTGGCGGCGCGGACCCGGCTTGGGCCGATCGTGGCGGCGGTCGCCTTTTCCTCCGTGCCGGCGCTTCTTGTCGATGAGATGGAGGTGATCGCCCCAACGGCAACGCAGGCCGGCCGCATTCAGATCAGGATCCGCAGCTATGATTCCGACGGCATGGGGGCGCTGGCGACCTTCGGCGCCATGGTCGGCCTAGCCCTCGAGCGGGGCACGGGACGGAAGATCCGGCTCAATCCGACCGGGCTCAAGATTCCCGATTCACTGGATGGGGGGGGCAGCCAAGCGGCGGAGCCGATTCGGGCGACCCTGATCGCGCCCTTGCGCTGGGAGGATCTGCGATGACCCTCCGCCCACTCCTCTTTCTTGTCTCCTCCCTTGCGCTCAGCCTGTTGTTTCTCGGGCTGGTCCGATGGATCCCGGAAGAGGCGACTCGGCGCGCGGCCCACTCTCGGCAGGGCGAAGAGGCCAAAGCCTTTCTTCACCTTCACTCCCAGGAGATCGAAGGAGCACGATGGCGCCTTGCGCAGTGGGAGCAGCGCACCGGTGGATCGGTCGAAACCCGCCTCGTCGATACGGTAACCCGCTTCCAACGGCGGAGGGATGATTTTCGGCTGGTCGGCTTGATCCAGGCCCCGGAAGGGATCCTCATGGAGGCGGAGTGCCGTTCGCAGGCTGCGGTCGAATTTCTTCTCTTTTGCGACCGCGAGCTTCCCGATCTGGTGCCGGCTCGCTTCTTCCTTGGATGTCCGCCGGGAACCCGAGTGGGAAGCTTGCGTGCGGAAATCTCCTTTCGCCCGTGGACGCAAACGGAAGGACTCCCCCTCTCCTCGGCTCTCCCCGCTCCGGAAGCGCCTCCTCCGCTCACGACGCTCCACGTCCGGCCGTCCGACCTCCGTGTGAGACCCTAAGAGACCCCCCATTCCGCCATGAACCAGAGCGCTCCAGCGAACGAGCCCAGTGTCGATCGGCCCACCGTCAAAAGAGCGCCGCCTTCGCGGATGACCCTCGTTCTCTTGGCCTTCATCGGCGTGCTGCTCCTCCTTCTTTTCCTCCCCAGTCGAAGAAGCGGCCGGGAAATCGGAAGGGTTACCCATGCGGCAGCGCAAGCGGAGCCGGCGAGCGTCCTTCCTGGCGAGCGTGCGGCGGTCCCGCGAAGCCACCCTCTGGACCCTGCGCCAAAGCCGGTGAACCAGGTTCCGCTCCCCCCTCCCGGGGGGGTCGACGCGTTCGGGCTCCCGGCGAGCGGTGCCTTCGAAACCGGATCGGCGCGGAGCGGAGACCATGCCCTCTCCCTCGCGAGCCTCGCTCCCTACTTGCCGATCTGGGGATACCTGGAGGGCCAAGAGGTCATCGTGGGAGGCCGAGTCTACCATCCCGGCGACCAGCTGGTCATTCGAACGCCATCGGGCCTCTGCAAGGCGCAAGTCGCGCAGATCGATCGCCACTGCCTCGTGCTTCGAGACGAGGAACGGACGGAGGTCCGCGTCCCATGGCCCCGCGCGAACAGCGGATCGGGAATGCCGCCCAACGAGGTCTTTGTCGATCCTTCTCCTTCCGAGCGATGAGATCCTTCCTCCCATTCCTGCTCTGGTTCAGTGCCCTGCCGCTCCTGCCCATTCCCGCTTCCGGACAGGGCAGCCGATGGCGCAATCCTCCCGAGCCCTCCAAGCAGTTCGACCTCGATTTCCGCCCGGGACAGGGCGCAGGGTCCCTTTCCCGGGAGAGCTCCCTCAAGAGGCCGGATGACGATGGGCCGTCGAGGGCCTATCACATTCTTGGAATGCCACTGAACGCCTTCCTTCAGGCCATGGCCCAACGCGCCGGAGCCAACTACATCCCCACCCCGGAGGTGCAAGGGACGGTCAGCTCGGTCTTCTACGATCTCGACCCGGTGTCGATGGCGAAGGCCGGCGCCCGAGTCAACGGCTACACGCTCGACTCTTTGGATGGCGTCTTCGTCGTGCACCGGCTCTCGTCCGCTGGGGAAGCCGAGGCTCCGCCCAGCGCCTTCCGCCAGAAAAAGAGCGGCTCGGCGTCCCTGCTTCCCTCTCCCCCTCCCCCGACAAAGCCCGTGAAGCCGTCCACCGCGGCTCCGCTGCAAGAGGCGATCCATCCTCGGCCATCCCCGCAGCGATCCGTTGCGTCCGAGGATCGACCACGGTCTCCCAAGAAAATACTCACGGCCAGAGCCTCTGTCTCCGCCGAGGACAGGAAGCTCGTTGCCCTGGCGAAGAAGCTCGCCCGGCAGAAAGAAGAGCAGAAGGAGATCCTTGCGCAGGAGAAGCGACTCCATCGCCGGCTTCGTGACGCAGAGCGCGCGCTCCAAGCAGAGCGGAAGGCGACCGAGAAGGCGCTCCGGGAGCAACTGGCTCGAGCCAAGAAGGCGGCTCAGGAGGCCCAGCGGCTCCAAGCCATCGAGTAGGGGATTCTCCTTGGCGCCTTTGGCGCAAGCGCACCGATCCAAACGGGGGATCCTCAGATGCCGATCCGCCACGCGATGCCAAGCGCTCCTTCCCTGCGCCGCACGACCTTTGCGCAGCTTCCGCTCCAGACCACCGTCCTCTGGCTCATCCTCTTGACTCCTGCGCCGGCCCAGGTAGCCGAGCCTAACCCCGGTGATCCTTCCAGCGCCACTCCCGCTCCCTCTCAGGCCTGCTGCCCTGATCCCCCACCCCCACCCGCTCCGCCGCAACCGCCAGCCACCAACAGCTCCGCCAATGGCGCCGACTCCTCCGATGCGCACGGCCAGAACGACACCGACCCGCCGAACCTCAAGAAGGCCCGCTGGCCGACCCGAAGCGAGCTCCAGCAGCTCCAAGCCGCTCAACTCAAGGCGGCCTCGCCCGACTTTAGAAACGACTTCTCGAATCGCCCGGCCTGGGTGAACGCCATGGGTGATCCCCCCATCCCCGCAGAGGAAACGAGCCAGTCGGGTCTCCCTTCCGGAGACCTTCCCCCACTCATGCCACCCATGGAGGAGCAGGCACCTGCTCCGCCGACCAACGGGCCCTATACGACCGACCTGCTCACCAACCTCCATGCGGCGGAGGAAAACCCCGGACCTAAACCCGTCGTCTGCCTGAACGGCTGGTTTCGGATGCAGATGACATCGCATGTCGTGCCAGAGCCCTACCTCCTGGTCTATAACTCCGTCATGCCTGACATCCACTTCTCCTCGACAACCGGATACAGCGATCTCTTTTCGACAGGATTCCCCGAAGCGTGGTTCCCCGAAGAGTCCAAACAGTTGGCAGACGGCGATCTCTCCAAGCTCAGCCCCAACTTTGTCGAAATCCCTCGATCGGCGGTCCAGCCCGGGGATACCTTCGTGATACCGGAGTATGTGGACACAGATAGAAGGTTGCATATTGGTCACATCGGCCTGATCGACAAGGGAGAGAGTGGACAACTGGACACCGTATCGACCAATGTTTCCCC
Organism: Methylacidimicrobium sp. B4; assembly: GCF_017310545.1. Classification (NCBI taxonomy): domain Bacteria; kingdom Pseudomonadati; phylum Verrucomicrobiota; genus Methylacidimicrobium; species Methylacidimicrobium sp. B4. The sequence goes on along the minus strand of NZ_CP066203.1, from coordinate 335,881 downwards.
TGGCGCAAACCTTCCACCAAATCCCGGCTGGACAAGAATCCCACTAAGCCGGGTAGAATCGTGGTATTCGAGCGTTCAAGGCTATCAAGGCACCGCTTCGGAGAAGCATATTCGCTACTTTCGCTATGTCGGCCCTTGGCCAGATCCCAACCCCCTACTAAAATGAAGACGAACACTCCCCTGGACTCCTTGGATCCCATGTTCCCCTCTTGGCTTGGGCGCGCGGTCCTCGCCGCTCCTCTTTTCCTTTTACTCATGATCGGATCCGTCTGCTTGGCGGGTTCGCTCTCCCACTCCTCAAAGCCCCCCGATATTCCTCAGGCTTTTTGGGATCAGCTATTTTGGGGAAATCCGAAGGTCATCATGGGCCACATCGTCGCCAAAGATGGGGTGAGCTGGTACGATATCTGCATGTGGGAGTCCGATCCTAACTACCAAGGCACTGGAAGGGTGCGCGCTCTTGTCCGCATTGAAAAGGGTGCCCTTACGGTTCCTTGGTCGTCTGCGCCCTTGGGCGATCGGGAACCCGCATGGACGCAGCTCGGATTAACCCTGCCGGAGGCAACCGAGATGGCCAAGCAGTGGATCGAGAAGCAGATCCAAATGTGGGGAATTGAAGAGGTGAAGCGGTTAACCAGGAGGACCTATTATGACTCGCCTCCATCACCCGAAGACGGGATCACTGGGGCATGCGCTGCTTATTTTCCAGAAAGGATCGAAGCCAAGAAGCAACTCGGCCTTTTGCCAAAGGACTATGTTCCACCTCTTCCCCCTGAGCAGTGGAAGAGATTTCAGGAAAATGCAATGAGAAGATACGTTCCTGCGGAGTGGGAATGAAAAGCAGAGGATGCCCTACCAGCTTGTGGGCTTCAGCCTACTAACACCGGCGCTGCACTCCATGCGCTCTTATGGGTCAACACGCCGCTCTTGGCTTAGGCGCCCAGCCCTCGCCGCCACCCTGCTCCTCTCGTTTACGATGGCGTCGGTCTGCTTGGCGGGTTCGCTCTCCCCCTCCTCAAAGCCACCAGATATTCCTCAGGACTTTTGGGATCAGCTATTTCGGGGAAATCCGAAGGTGATCATGGGCCACATCGTCGCCAAAGACGGGGTGAGCTGGTACGATATCTGCATGTGGGATCCGAGTCCAGAAGAGCAAGGCATTGGATGGGAGCGCGTTTTTGTCCGGATAGAAAAAGGTGAGCTTACGGTCCCTTGGTGGTCTGAGCCCTTTGGCGATCGGGAACCCGCGTGGACGCAGCTCGGATTAACCCTGCCCGAGGCAACCGAGATGGCCAAGCAGTGGATCGAGAAGCAGATCCAAATGTGGGGAATTGAAGAGGTGAAGCGGTTAACTCGGAGAACTTATTATAGCCAGCGTCCGATACCCAAATACGCAATTGTCGGGCGGTTAGCTGCCTATTTTCCAGAAGAAATTGAAGCTCGCAAGCAATTAGGCCTTTTGCCAAAGGACTATGTCCCGCCCTTTACTCCCGAAGAGCGAAAGGCAATCGAGGAAGGTTCCAGGAGAAGATACGTTCCTGCGGAGAGGGAATGAGAAGCAGGGGCTGCGCTACCTGCTTCTGGGTTTCAGCCTACTAACACCGGCGCTGCACTCCATGCGCTCTTATGGGTCAACACGTCGTTCTTGGCTTGGGCGCGGTGCCCTCGCCGCCACCCTGCTCCTCTCGTTTACGATGGCGCCGGCCTGCTTGGCGGGCCCCCTCTCCCCCTCCTCTAGGCCCTCCGACATCCCTGAGGATTTTTGGGATCAGCTATTTCGCGGAAAACCGAAGGTGATCATGGGCCACATCGTCGCCAAAGACGGGGTGAGCTGGTACGATATCTGCATGTGGGAGTCTGATCCCAAATACCAAGGCACTGGAAAAGAGCGGGTTTTCGTTCGGATTGAAAAGGGCGCCCTTACGGTCCCTTGGTGGTTTGCGCCATTCGGTAATTATGAGCCCGCGTGGACGCAATTGGGCTTGAGCTTGCCCGAGGCAACCGAGATGGTCAGGCAGTGGATCGAAAAGCAGATTCAAATCCGGGGCATTGAAGAGGTGAAGAGGTTCACCAGGAGAACCTATTACGAAGCGCACCCGTCACTCACAAAATTGATTTTCCGGTCTTACGATGCCTATTTTCCAGAAGAAATTGAAGCTCGCAAGCAATTGGGCCTTTTGCCAAAGGACTATGTCTCACCATTTACGCCCGAAGAGCGGAAGGCAATCGAGGAAGAGTCAAGGAGAAAATATGTCCCATTGCAATAGGAAATAGATGAGATTTGTATCTAACCGTCGAGTCTAAGTGCCTGTGCCAGCTCCGATCTCCATGGGCTCTTATGGGTCAACACGTCGTTCTTGGGTTGGGCGCGGTGCCCTCGCAGCCACCCTGCTCCTCTCGTTTACGATGGCGTCGGTCTGCTTGGCGGACTCCCTCTCCCCGTCCTCAAAGCCACCGGATATTCCTCAGGACTTTTGGGATCAGCTATTTCGGGGAAATCCGAAGGTGATCATGGGCCACATCGTCGCCAAAGACGGGGTGAGCTGGTACGAGATCTGCATGTGGGATCCGAGTCCCGAACGCCATGGCATTGGATGGGAGCGGGTTTTTGTCCGGATTGAAAAGGATACCCTTACGGTCCCTTGGTGGTTTGCTCCATTTGGCAATTATGAGCCAGCCTGGACGCAGCTCGGATTAACCCTGCCTGAAGCAACCGAGATGGCCAAGCAGTGGATCGAGAAGCAGATCCAAATCCGGGGAAGTGAAGATGTGAGACGGTTAACTCGGAGAGCCTATTACGAAGCGCACCCGTCACTCAAAAGCTTGCTTTTCCGGTCTTACGACGCCTATTTTCCAGAAAGGATCGAAGCCTACAAGCAGTTGGGCATTTTGCCAAAGGACTATGTCCCGCCCTTTACGCCCGAAGAGCGAAAGGCAATCGAGGAAGAGTCAAGAAGAAAATATGTCCCACTGCAATAGGAAAGAGATGAGATTGGTATCTAACCGTCGAGTCTAAGTGCCTGTGCCAGCTCCGATCTCCATGGGCTCTTATGGGTCAACACGTCGTTCTTGGCTTGGGCGCGCGGTCCTCGCCGCCGTTCTGCTTCTCTCGTTTACGATGGCGTCGGTCTGCTTGGCGGATTCGCTCTCCCCCTCCTCAAAGCCACCGGATATTCCTCAGGCTTTTTTGGATCAGCTATTTTGGGGAAATCCGAAGGTCATCATGGGCCACATCGTCGCCAAAGATGGGGTGAGCTGGTACGATATCTGCATGTGGGAGTCCGATCCTAACTACCAAGGCACTGGAAGGGTGCGCGCTCTTGTCCGCATTGAAAAGGGTGCCCTTACGGTTCCTTGGTCGTCTGCGCCCTTGGGCGATCGGGAACCCGCATGGACGCAGCTCGGATTAACCCTGCCCGAGGCAACCGAGATGGCCAAGCAGTGGATCGAAAAGCAGATCCAAATGTGGGGAATTGAAGAGGTGAAGCGGTTAACTCGGAGAACTTATTATAGCCAGCGTCCGATACCTAAATACGCAATTGTCGGGCGGTTAGCTGCCTATTTTCCAGAAGAACTTGAAGCTCGGAAGCAACTCGGCCTTTTGCCAAAGGACTATGTCCCGCCTCTTCCACCTGAGCAGTGGAAGAGATTTCAGGAAAATGCAATGAGAAGATATGTTCCTGCGGAGAGGGAATGAGAAGCAGGGGCTCCTCGCTGAATTGAGTGGGTAAGGGGGGAGCGGATTTCGGTTAAGGGATGGCAAGAAGCGGGGCTCTTGCCATCCGTCTTCGACGGATTTTTGGGGAGAGAGGAAGCCGTCAAGGACACTTCGACTTCGTCGATCCTCCTTGACGGCGGATTGCCAGACCGGGCTGCCTGGTTGATGCTTGCGGGATGGATGCGAACAAGCTTTTTGCTGCGGCGCTGCAACTGGGTTCGGAATGGAAGGTGAGCCGGAGTGAGCTCTCCGCGAAGGAGCACACTCTGAAGATCTGGCTCGATTTTCAGCAAGGTCATCGGTTTCCCTGTCCGGAATGTCGAAGAGCTTCCCCCGTACACGACACGGTGGAGAAGCGGTGGAGGCACATGAACTTCTGGCAGTACCGGACCGAGTTGATCGCTCGGGTTCCTCGGATCGACTGTCCGGAGCATGGAGTTCGGCTGGTGGAGGTTCCTTGGGCCAGGGCGGGGAGCGGGTTTACTCTCATGATGGAGGCGGTCATTTTGATGCTTTCCCGGGAGATGTCGGTTTCCGCGATGGCGGAGATGCTCAAGGAGCAAGATACCCGGCTCTGGCGGGTCTTGGGGCACTACGTGGAAAAGGCCTACCGACGCGAGGACTGGAGCGAGGTCAAGAAGATCCTGGTGGATGAGACCAGTAGCAAGCGGGGCCACCGTTACGTGACGGTCGTTACCGATGCGGAGAGCCGGAAGCTGCTCTTCCTTGCCGAGGGGAGAGGAAAGGAGGCTCTGGGGGCCTTCGCCAAGGAGATGAAGGAACATAATGCCGATCCGGGGCAGATCGAAGCGATCTGCATGGATATGAGCCCCTCCTACATCTCTGGAGCCCGGGAGTTTTTTCCGAAGGCGGAGAGGATTTTTGATCATTTCCCTGTCATGCAGATGGCGGGAGAGGCGGTCGACCAGGTGCGCAAGGAGTTCGGGCGTCAAGGGTTGCTGCCGAAAGGAAGCCTCTGGGCACTTCGAGGCAACGAATGGACGCGAAGCGAGGAGCAGAAGGGTCTGCGGAGTTCCCTTTGCGCCGCCTATCCTCGATTGGGAAGAGCCATTGGGTTGCGGGAGGCTCTCCAAGAGATCCTCTCCCAGGAGGATCCCCAAGAGCTCCGCTGGTGGTTCCGGTGGGCGGATCGCAGTCGGCTTGCCCCCTTCCGAAGACTCTCCAAAACCATCAAAGAGCATCTGGGGGGAATCATCGCCTTTCTCCAGAGCCGGATCACCAACGGAACCATCGAAGCGATCAACGGGCTGATCCAGCTTGCCAAAAGGATGGCCAGAGGCTTTCGGAGCTTCCGCTACCTAAGAATTGCCGCGTTCCTCAAAGCCGGAAAGCTGCGGCTCGATCTTCCCGCTCTACCCACTTGAAACAGCGAAGAGGCGAAGCAGGGGATGCGCTACCTGCTTTTGGGTTTCAGCCTACTAACACCGGCGCTGATCTCCATGTGCCATCATGGATCAATACGTGGTTCTTGGCTTTGGCGCGGAGCCCTCGCAGCCACCGTGCTCCTCTCGTTTACGATGGCGCCAGTCTGCTTGGCGGGCCCCCTCTCCCCCTCCTCTAGGCCCTCCGACATCCCTGAGGATTTTTGGGACCACTTGTTTTGGCGAAAACCGAAGCTGATCATGGGCCACATCGTCGCCAAAGACGGGGTGAGCTGGTACGAGATCTGCATGTGGGATCCCCGCGCCGAACGCCATGGCATTGGGAGAGAGCGCGTTTTTGTCCGGATAGAAAGGGATGAGCTTACGGTCCCATGGTGGTCTGAGCCCTTTGGCGATCGTCAACCCGCGTGGACGCAGTTAGGCTTAAGCTTGCCCGAGGCAACCGAGATGGCCAAGCTGTGGATCGAGAAGCAGATCCAAATCCGGGGAATTGAGGAAGTGAGGCGGTTAACTCGGAGAACTTATTATAACTCGCGTCCGATACCCGAATACGCAATTGTCGGGCGGTTAGATGCCTATTTTCCAGAATGGATCGAAGCCTACAAGCAATTGGGCCTTTTGCCAAAGGACGATGTCCCGCCCTATACGCCCGAAGAGCGAAAGGCAATCGAGGAAGGTTCGAGGAGAAGATACGTCCCCGCGAGGTAGGAAGCCACAAGCAGGCGACATCCCGCGAGCGAGCTGGTTGCATCCTGCGGACGCTCACCCCGCATCGGTCGAGATCGTCTTTGGGCGAACCGAGTCAGGCCGCCGACTTTCGCAGATGTGAAGGAAGGATCTTAAGAGCGGCTCGATACTTGGCCACCGTCCTTCGGGCGAGCACGATTCCCTTCTCCCGGAAGGCGTCGACGAGATCCTGGTCGGAGAGCGGATTGCGTGGGTCCTCCTTGCGCACCATCTCCTCGATGGCCGCCTTGATCGTCTGATTGGAGAGGAGATCTCCCTTGGCCGTCTGATAGCCGGGACGGAAGAAGTACTTGAGCTCGAAAATCCCATGAGGGGTCTCGATATATTTGTTGGCGATCGCCCGGCTGACGGTGGTCTCGTGAATCCCCACGCGGCGGGCGATCTCACCCATGGTGAGCGGTCGGAGGCGGCTCAGCCCGTGGTCGAAGAAGTCCGTCTGGCAGTCGACGACCGCCGAAGCGACTTGGGAGAGCGTCTGCTGACGGAGGCGCAGGCACTTGAGGAGGAATCGGCCGGATCGGATCTTCTCCTTGAGGTAGTTTCGGAGGCCCGGATCCTGTCCGTTGGCGTGGAGGAGGTCCTTGTAGGCTCCACTGATCCGCAGCCGGGGGATCGCCGCTTCGTTGGCGAGAACCGTCCACTTGCCGTCGACCCTTTCGACTCGGAGATCGACCTCGATGACCGCCTCCCTCTCGGTGCGACGGAAGCTGCCTCCGGGATTGGGCTGGAGCGTGCGGATGAGGCGTGCGGCAGCCGCGATGCGGGGGAGGGAGACATGGAGAAGCTTCACGAGCTCCGGATACTTCCGTCGCGCGAGGAGCTCCAGGTGGTTCTCCACGATCATTGCCTCCACTTCCTCTCCTTTCCCTTGGCGGCGGAGCTGGATCAGCAGGCACTCCTTCAGGCTGCGAGCGGCGACCCCCGCCGGGTCGAAGCCCTGGACCATCTGGAGAGCCTCTTCGGCTCTTTCCAGGGGAACCTCGGCGACGGCCGCCACCTCGTCGAGATCGATGCGCAGGTAGCCGCGGTCGTCCAGGTTCCCGATCACTTCGATTCCCGTGCGGAGCAGCTCCGGATCCCCGGTCGAGGCCGTGAGCTGGCGGGTCAGAAAGTCGCGCAGCGTCTCGGGAACCGCCTGGGAGTCGAAGAAGTACTGGCGCTTCTCGTCGGAATCCTCCGCAATCCCAACCCTCGCTTCGGTAGGCCCCAAGTACTCCCGCCATGACTCCTCGGTCTCGGCGAGAGCCTCCAGGGAGCTCTCCCGCCCCTCGTCGGGAGGGTCCAGCTCAAGCTCCTCTTCCAGGACGGGATTGGCCAGCAGCTCCTGCGCGATCGCCGAGCGCAGCTCGATCGCCGGTGCCTGCAGCAGCGCCAGGGACTGCTGCATCTGCGGCGAAAGGGACTGGTTGAGCCGGACCGATTGGAAAAGCCCTAGAGAAGGCACAGACTATGCTAATCACCCGACCTCGCTCCCGCCAGGAGAAAAAGAGGCCTCCGCCGGCTTCGGAGCATCCCTGCCGCCCTTTGGGCTCGCCTCTGCTCCGGCTTTCGGCTAACTCCGGTTCATGCTCCGGCTCACGATCTTGGCGAGCGGCAGCAGCGGGAACGCGGCCTTGCTAGAAACCGAAAGGGGCCGGTGGCTGATCGATGCGGGGATCAGCGCTCGCCGCCTGGAGGAGCGCCTTCAGGCAACCGGCGTCGAGCCGGCCAGCCTTGCGGGCGTCTTCCTGACGCATGAGCACGCCGACCACTCCCGCGGCTTGCGCGTCTTCCTCCAGCGCCATTCTCTTCCCTTGTACTGCAACGAGTTGACCTGGCTTGCCCTCGGCGAGGAAGAGAGGATCGACTGGCGGCGACTCGAAACCGCCTCCCGATTGGAGCTCGAAGACCTGGAAGTCGAAAGCTTCCCCGTCCCCCACGACGCGGCGGACCCCGTGGGCTTCCTCTTTCATCATTCCGCCGGAACGATCGGGGTGCTGACCGACTTGGGCTACGCCACGCGCCTGGTCTTGGAGAAGATCGGGCTCTGCCGAGCCCTGCTCCTGGAGGCGAATCACGATCTCGCCCTTCTCCAGGCCGACTCCCGGCGGCCCTGGTCGGTCAAGCAGAGGATCCTCTCCCGGCACGGTCACCTTTCCAACGAGAGTGCGGCGCAGATTGCGGCCGAGATGGCTCAACGCAAGCTCGAGGCGGTCGTCTTGGGCCACCTGAGCGAGGATTGCAACCGGCCCGAGCTGGTGGAGCGGGCGATCCGGGATCACCTGGAGCGGGAGAAGCTTGCGCCTCTGGCCGTCCACGTCTGGACGGAGCATGCCCCCTCGCCTCCGCTCTGCTGGGAGTGAATTTCCCGGGCTTGGGTAGCGTGCGGGATTCCTCTTTCCCGCCTCCGGGCAGCCCGCCCCGCCGATCGGCTGGGCGAGCAGACGTCGATTCTCTGGGCACCAATGTCCGGATGGGATAAGCTCGGCGTAGTGACCGGATGATTCTTTACGACATCGTTCTCTTGCGAACCTTCTCCACCGTCTGCGAGTTGGGCGGCTTCACCAAGGCGGCTCGCGCAGTCAATCTCACCCAATCGGCCGTGAGCCTTCACATCAAGCGCCTGGAAGAGCAGGTCGGATCGCGGCTCATCCGACGCAGTGCCCATGGGATCGAGCTGACGCAATGCGGCGAAGTTCTCCTATCCTACGCGCGGCGCATGCTCGAGCTCTCTCGGGAAGCCGAGCATCGTCTCGGGCTCGATCGCCTCCCTGCGATCCGGATCGGGATGCCGGAATATTTCGATCTCCGCGCCTTGTCCCCGTTGCTGGATCGATTCGGGGCGGCCTACCCGGGGATCCGCCTACAGATCGAGCTTGGCATCGGCCCCGACATCGAAGCCCTGATCGAGGCGGGGGAGCTGGAGCTCGCCGTGGTCAGCCATGAGATCGGCGAGGGGGAAGGCGTCGCTCTCTTCCGCGAGCGGCGCGTCTGGGTGGCGGGCTCGGAGATGGCGCTGGATTCAAAACGGCCGGTGCCGCTGGCGGTATATCCCCCGTTTTGCCGGTGGCGGCAGCTGGCGCTGGAGCTCCTCGATCGGGCCGGTCGGTCGTGGACGATCGTGGCCCAGAGTGGGGGCACCGCAGGAATCCTCGCAGCGGTAGGCGCCGGCCTTGCGGTGACGATCCTTCCCGAGCATCATCTTCCTGCGACTCTCAGGCCGCTTGGCGCGGCGGAGTCCCTACCGCCTCTGCCCGATTTTGAGTTCGTGCTACGCCGCAGCCGGCAACCCTCCCCGGCGGCAGATCGGCTGGTCGAGAGGATCCTGCAATCCTTCCGATTCTCCGGTGCGGCCGGGCCAGGAAGCGGGGAGGACTACCAGAGGGCGTTCCGGTCTTCTTCCAGTGCGTAGCGGCCGAGGAGGAGCGCGGCACGCCGGTTTTCCCCTCGAGCTGGGCGACCGCACGGCGGCAAGAAGGGGGACCGAGCGAGACCGGAGCGTCCGTGTCGCTTGAGCCAGTCGCCCAAGGGCCATAGGGAGAGCTGCAGGCTAAGGCTGCTTCGTTCCGGCGCTCGGTCTTGCCGGCGCGGTTAGGCGCGGCATCAGCAGACGGACTCCGCTCACCCAGGACTCGGGCCCTCCCAGGGACAAGCGCAGGGCGGACGTCGAAAGGATCCTGCCGTCTCGGGCATCGGTGATCCAAATCTTGGCACCGTATTCCACCATTTCCGGCCGGAGGATCACTCCGATCAGGGATTGATCGGCGCCAAGCTTCCTTGCGATCGCCGCCTCGCAGCCGTTGCAATTGCGCAATCCGCGGCCCGCCTCCGCTCCGAGATCGGCGCCGGCGGGATCGATCAGGGTGTAGCGTCCGGATTGGAGGAGCGCCCGTCGTGCCTCCTCGGTCGCCCGGGTCAGGTAGGGCGCTGCATCGGGAGCCGATCCCATGCTGCCCGCGGCGCTGCTATCCTCGAGCTCGAAGGGAAAGACCACGATCTTGACTTTGCCGGGAGAGGGAGAAGCAGAGGGACCGCTGCGGGAGGCGGCGCAGGCCGCTCCGCAACAGAAAAGAAGCGCGGTGAGGACGGCTCGGAGGGTCGCTGAGCGGGTCGAGCCGCTGCGGCAGCAGCGAAGCCGTTTTGCGACCGGACGACGGTGACTCCCAGCACGGCTCTCGGGTTGGCGGGAATGGCGCATTTTGTGGCTCCTTCTCTTTTGCCATTCTGCGCTCTGAGCGCGCTGGAATGCCAATGAAGAGTTTTCATCCTCTGAATTGCCGCAGCTCATGGGGAAGATGTTGTTCCTCAAACCAGAGACCACCATTCCCCTACCAGGGAAGGTCGTCGACGACCTCGGCCGAAGAGTGCTCCCGGCGGTTCGCATGCCGGGATTCCGCCAGCAATGCCCAGGTCGCACCCCATGCCCGCGTTTCCGGGAGCAAACGCGCGGGTGGCTCTTCGCAAGTCGCCCGACCGGGCATGCGCTGCCTGCGCCGCGTTGAGCCTGCTCCGAACCTCCGACCAGAACGACCAGACAGGCTTCGCCCGATTCCTCGCGGGTAGGGCGAAGGGGAGATGGCCGCCATTGCGAGCCGGCGCAACCACCTCCCGCACGGCCGGACGCTCGGAAGAGGCCCAATCCTCTCCCAAGCGATGGCGGCCGCGCCCTGGTGAAAAGCGATGCCGTGACGACGCGCGTGGTTCACGCCGCCGATCCCGGAAGGGTAGGCCGGATCGACTTCGATCCCCTCGACTCCGGCTCGAAAGCAGCCCAGCTTGAGCAGGGCGATGGTCTGGGAGTAGCGAACGCAAGAGATCTTCCGGGCGGCCGATCGACTCGCCACCTCAAGCTCCGCCCTCCTTTTCTATAGATCGAGCCGCTCAAGGACCTGGGGAAGCCCACGCTCCCGGGCCATCTCCACCATCCTCCTTGCCGCATCGCCGATGATGGCCTTCGCCTGGTAGGGTGTTCGCGCCATGAAGGTTCAGGTCGATCCTCATGGCCCGCAACCGGTGCCGAAGCGGCCCGTCTCCGCCACGGCCAGAGGGTCGTGGTAGATGTCGATCCCCAGCGATCCCGCCAGACGGCTCGTCGCAATGGGAACGGGCCTGGTCGGGACGCTCGCGAAGAGCCGCCAGCCCTTCTGGTCCCCGGAGAAAGCGGTAGCTCACGGCCACCCCCTCCCGCTTCCGGACGGGATGGCCCGTCTTGGGTTGCGAGAAGACAACCCGGCTCGCGGCAAGCGCCCGAAGGATCTCCTCCTGGCCATCGGTGAACCGCACCCCGGGAATGACCAGAAGCTTGCCATCCGAGGCCAGCGCATCCGGAAGACGCAGACGCAGGGTCAGGCCGCCGTCGTCCTCGACCGAGGCCTGGCAGGACTGGTTGCGCGCGGTCTCGTCCTTCGAGCCGATCACAAAGCACTCGCCGCTCCGCTCCTCCTGCTACTCCGCATGGCTGGCGTAGCCGTTCTCCTCCAAGGCAAGCTGCTGGCGGAAAAGGCGGCGGGCGCCGAAGCAGAGGTGGATGCGCCCCCAAGTCCCGGTCGGCGACCAGCGCCGCAAGCTTGGCGCGAAGGCTCCCAAGCCGACGCTTCTTGGAGCCCGGCTCTCGCCCTTTGAGGATGCCGATTCCCCTTTCGGCTCTCTGGATGCGGGATTCGGCCTCGGCGATCCACTCCGGAAGCCGCGCCAGCTGCCGATCGAGATCCGCCTTCTGGTCGGCGCTAGAGACGCGGGCATAGAGGGCGACTCCGCCGGGCTGCTTCTCCTCCGCATGCACGATCGCCGTCCCGGTCGGCAGCTGCTCGACCGGCACCGGCATCTTCCCGTCCTTCTCCATCCGCCAAGCCGTCTTGGAGCCAACCCCCGGGCCGCTCCCGCCCGCTCGCACAGCATCCGGCAGGGTTCCCCGAGGCAGCTCAAGCCGGCTCGTCCAGCAGCGCCCGGACGATCTCCTCCCACTCCCGGTCGAGCGGAACGGTGCTCTCCCGCTTCCCCGCCCGGGCATACCAGTAGCGGGCGTTGCTCGCGCCGCCTTCCCGGCGATGGAGGTAGGCATGGACCCAAGCGGAAGCGGCGTCTTCCTGAACCTGCACGATCCGGTGGGCCCGGTCCCACTCGCCCGCCCGCTCGTGCCAGAGGGCCTCGAGAGGAGGACGCAGGCCAGGAGGAGCGGCCTCCGGTGGATCGCGGAGCGTTTGGAGAAACTCTTCGTAGCGCATCGTCGCTTTCCGGAAAGCCTCCCTCACGGACGGAGAAAGGCAAGGAGAAAGGACGATCGGGATCGCAGCAGCCCCGTTGCCTTCCGGGAAGGAAGCATTTAGCATCGCCGGATGATCTACGAGCTGCGTGAGTACCGGATCCAGCCGGGATGCCTGGAGGAGTTTGTCCGTTTCATGGATGAGGAGCTTTTGCCCTTTCAAGCGGGCAAAGGGGTAACCGTGGTTGGCTCTTTCACGGTGCCGGGGGATCCCAGCCGTTATGTCTGGATCCGGGCCTTCGCCGACGAGAAGGAGCGGGAGCGGGTCTGCCAGGAGGTCTACGGGAGTGCGGAGTGGGAGGGGCGCTTTGGGCCCAGGTGTGGAGATCTCATGGAGGCCGAGGGGCTCCAGGTCTCCCTCCTGAAGCCGACCCCGGGATCGAAGCTGCGATGATTGGTCGGCGGGATGTCCCTGCCGCCGCGTCTCCTTCCGTTGCCTTCCGGGAAGGAAGCATTTAGCATCCTCCAATGATCTACGAGTTGCGCGAGTACCGGATCCAGCCGGGATGCCTGGAGGAGTTTGTCCGTTTCATGGACGAGGAGCTCGTGCCTTTCCAGGTCGGCCTCGGGGCGCGGGCGCTCGGCTCCTTTACGGTGCCGGGGGATCCCAGCCGTTATGTCTGGATCCGGGCCTTCGCCGACGAGAAGGAGCGGGAGCGGGTCTGCCAGGCCATCTATCAAAGCCCCGAGTGGGAGCAGCGGCTCCTTCCCCGGTCGGCCGCGCTTTCCGAGCGGAGTGGCGCTCGAATCACCCCGCTCGAGCCGACCCCGGGGTCGAGGCGGGAATGATCCGGGAGGGCATGCCGTTGTCCGAGACGGAGGTCTGGTGACCCGGGAGGCACGATCCGCAAAAGGAGGAACGGGCGTGCACGCGGAGGGTGGGACAGCCCGCGCAACCCGCTGGCCTTCCCTGCTCCACCGGCGTTGGGCGGGGCTCGTCGACGAGGCGAGCTTTGCCTGGATCTCCTTGCTCCAGGCGCGGCACCGGCCGGAACGGACCTTCCGCCAGCGGCTCGAGGCCTACGTCGACTCCTGGCGAGGCGCCTCCCTCAAGGAATATTACGCCCTTCCTCCTGGCTTTTCCCCTTCCCCGAGCTGCACCCCGCGTGGGAAGGCCCTCCGCATCCGCTTCCCGAGCCCGTTGCCGGGACCGGCGCGGCGCAACCGGACGGCCGTATTCGATTTCTGGCTGGGACCCGAGGGCTGGAGCGGGCCCACCATGGTCATCGCGCACGGCCTCATGTCGGTGAGCGACTTCGGCTACCGGTACTGGGCTGGCCGGCTCAACGCCTTGGGATGGAACGCGGCCTTCATGCATCTCCCCTACCATTATGCCCGGCGGCCCTTTGGGCTCTTTCCCGGGGAGATGTGCGTGACGGCGGACCTGGTCCGCACGGCCGAGACCTTGCGCCAGGGGGTGCTCGATCTGCGTGTCTTTGCCCACTGGCTGCGAGCCCAGGGGAGCCGGCTCATGGGGGGCTGGGGGATCAGCTACGGCGGCTGGGTCCTCGCCCAGGCGGCCTGCGTCGAACGGGTCTTCGACCGGCTCATGCTCCTGGAGCCGATCTTCCGGATCGAGCACGCGATGTGGGAATCCCCGAGCGGGCGCGGCATCCGCCGGACGCTCGAGCGGCTGGAGGTTTCCCCGGAGACCGCGGAGCCCCATCTCCGGCTGGTCTGCCCGAGCCTCTCCCGCCCCCATCTCAAGCCCGAGGAGGTCCTCCTATTGGGAGGGATCTACGACCGGGTCGTGCCGCTGCGCCTCCTGCAGGAGTTCCGGGACGCATGGCAGGGCTGTCACTTCTTCCCCTTTCCGCAGGGCCATGTCGGCTACAGGCTCATGCGGGAGAGCCTCCGGATCGCGCAAGAGATTTGGCCGAGGGATTTTGCCCTTCCAAGGCATTGACAGAGAACCAAAAAAAATGATGATTTTCTCTATGGATGCTCCTCGTGCGGTGTCCGTGGCTTATTCCGGTTCCTTTTCCGAGCCTGCCAGCCGAGCCCTCGCCGAAGATCTGCGCGCAAAGCTCGGCGGCGACCCTTCGCTCACGGTGGTCTTCGCCTCCCCCTCGTATGCGCCCTATTTGACCGATCTTTGCGAAGTGCTGACCATCTACGGCCATGCCCCGCTCCTGGTTGCCGTAACCGGGCAGGGCTTCCTCGCCGAAGGGGCCGAGTTCGAAGCCGAGGAGGGGTTTTCGGTCCTCGGCCTCCGCCATCCGGGGATGCGGACCACCCCGGTCGCTCTCTTGCCCGAAGAGCTGGAAGCCGAGGAGGAGCCCGCAACCTGGCATCAGAAAACCGGGCTTGGGCCCGGGGAGGTGGCGGGATGGCTCCTCTTGGCCAATCCGAACGTTCTTCCCGCGGAGCGGCTCTTGCGCATCTGGAACCGCGCCTACCCGGGGGTCCCGGTCTGGGGAGGCTTGGCGGGCGGGACCCGCGAAGGGGAAACCGCTGTCTTTCTCGACCGGAAGCCCGTGGAAGGCGGAGTCGCGATCGCCCTTCAGGGAGAGGTCGGCTTTCATGTCGTCGTCTCTCAAGGATGTCGGCCGATTGGCGATCCCTACACTGTGACCGGGGCCGATCGAAATATCCTCTATACCCTGGGCTCCGGAAGCGCCTACCAGGCCTTGGCCAACGCCTTCGAATCCCTTTCGGAGCGGGAGCGCGAGAAGGCGCATGGGCATATCTTCGTCGGGCTCGCCGTTTCCGAGTACCGGGACGAGTTCCACCAGGGGGACTTCCTCGTGCGCAACATCCTGGGAGCCGATCCCTCCTCAGGTGCGGTTGCCGTCGGGGCGCTCGTCCGCGTCGGCCAGACGCTCCAATACCAGCTCCGCGACCCCGAATCGGCCGAGCGGTCCTTGCGGCAGCTGCTCCAGACCGAAAAGATCGAGCATTTCCCCACGGGCAAGCCGCTGGCCGCTCTGGTCAGCCTCTGCGCCGGGAGGGGGAAGGGCCTCTTCGGCGTGGCTGGGAGGGATGCGGGGTTAATCCAGGAGCTCTTCCCCCGGCTGCCCGCCGCCGGGTTCTTTGCGAGCGGGGAGATCGGGCCCGTGGGAAACGTCAACTACCTCCACGGCTACTCGGCCTCGGTGCTCTTCCTCTCCTGATTCTCGGAGGCCGCGTTGGTCGAGTCGGTGTAGGAGGCGAGCACCCAGCGGCTCAAGACCGCTTCAGGATCCTGAACCACTTCCGCAGGGAGCGTAAAGGTGTCTTGACCGGTGTTGGCCCGGATCAGGCGGAGCCCGAAGGAAAAATCCTTGAATTTCATCCGGCAGAGCGCGGCCACCGCACCGGGCTGGGGACCCGCTTCGGCGCGAAGCGCCTCTACCGCCTCGGGGTCGAAGCGGAGCCGGAGCTCATGGGTGCGGAAAAACTCCTCGACGAACGCCTCCACCTCCTGGACGCTCTCCCCTCCCCCTTCGCGGAATCGGGCGAGGGTCGCGGCGAGCGCCTCTTCCGGGCTTTCCACCGCCGCTTCGTCGATCACGATCTCGCGCAGGCCTGTCCCGGGACATTCGAAGCGGAAGGGACGCAGCACCCGCTCCCCGATCGTCATGAGGCCACGAGCTCCGGTCTCCTCTTCGGCAGCGCGCTGGGCGATGCGGCGCAAGGCCCCGTCGGTGAAATGGAGCGAGATCCCATAGGCCTGGAAGGCGGCGACATACTGCCGGAGAATCGAGCCCTCCGATTCCTGCAGAATCCGGAAGAGATCATCCGCAGAGAGCGGCTCGAAGAAGACCCGGACCGGTAGCCTCCCGACGAACTCGGGCTCGAGCCCATACTCGATGAAGTCGGCGGTGACGGCCTCCTTGGCCGCCTCGCCCCCGTCGGCCTCCGCTCCCGCCGCGCGGAACCCGATGTGCCCACGCCGCATCCGGCGTGAGACGATCTCGGGAAGGCGGGTGAAGGCTCCGCTCACCAGGAAGAGAATGTGGCGGGTGTTGACCGTCCGCTTCTCCCGTCCGCCCCGCTGGAAGTCGAGCATCGTCTGGATCTGGCCTTGCAGGTCATACGGAGCCCGCACGGGAACCTCGGTCTCCTCGAGCAGCTTGAGCAGGTTCGCCTGCACCCCTCGCCCGCTCACATCCCGACCCATCGAGCTGAACCCCGCCAGCTTGTCGATCTCATCCAGATAGACGATGCCGTACTGGGCGATGGAGACATCGCCCCCCGCCTGCTGGACCAGTTCCCGGACGAGGTCCTCGACATCGCCCCCCACGTAGCCCGTCTCGGAAAACTTCGTCGCATCTCCCCGGACCATCGGCACCCCGATCCGCTCGGCCAGGCAGCGCACCAGGTAGGTCTTTCCCACGCCGCTCGGGCCGACCAAGAGGACGTTCTGCTTGACGTAGTGAGGGAGATCCTGGCCCGAGAGGGCGGCCCGAACATGGTTGTAGTGGTCGCAGACGGCGACGGAGAGGACCCGCTTCGCCTCCTCCTGCTGGATGACGAATCGGTCGAGGTAGACTTTGAGATCCTTCGGCGTGAGGGAAAAGGAGCGGATCTGCTTCTCGAAGGCTTCCCGGTTCTTTCCTTCCTCCTTCTTGTCGGTCAGGACCCCTGCTGGCGAAAACGCGCGAAACATGTCCTGGAAGCGGCGCTGCCACTCCTCGCCATCGGGGGGAAACTGCGGAGAGCTCACAAAAAAAAGATGGGGGAGAGTGAAGCAGGAAGCAAGGCTCTACTCCAGGGGATCGCGCCCGAGCCAACCCGATTCGCGATAGGCCTCGATCCCCTTTTCCAAGGGGAACCGAGGTGCATATCCGATGGTGGCCCGGGTGGCCGAAAGATCGGCCTCGGTGTGCGGCTGGAAAAACCGATAGGGACAGGGGAAGTATTCGGGCTCCTCCTGGGTCCCGAGTGCAGCGTTGAGGCAGCCGATCACCTCGTTGAAGGATCGGCCCTGGCCCGAGCCCACGTTGAAGACCGCGTGCGCCTTGGCGGCGAGGGCCGCGAGCGCCGCAGCGAGCGTGGCCTCGACCGCGTCGGCGACGTAGACAAAATCCCTCTTCTGGGTTCCATCGATGAAGAGGCGCGGACGCTTCCCGGCACGGATCTGCGTGGCCAGCTGGCCGATCATGCTCGCCGACTTTCCCTTATGGGTCTCGCGCGGCCCGTAGACATTGAAGTAGCGCAGCCCGCAAAGGGGGATGCCCGGGTTCTCCCGGGAGAAGCGCCGGGCCAGATGCTCCATCTGGAGCTTGGAAAAGCCGTAGGCATTGGCGGGCCGTTCCGGATCCCCGACCCGGTTTCGCACGGAGGTGCAGATGCCGTAGACGGCGGCGGAAGAGGCGTAGACCAGCCGGACCGACTTCCCAGCGAAACACGAGAGGAGGTGGCGCCATCCCTCGACATTGGCGCGCATCTGGGTGGCCGTATCGGTCACGGTCGTATCGGTGATCGAGGCCAGATGGAAGATCAGCTCAGGAGTCCGGTTGCCGAGGAGGCGGGGCCAGTCGAGAAGGCCCACGTCGGCTGTGACCAGGTCTCCGCGGAACCCGGCAAGGTTGGGAAAGGAGCCGCTCCGAAAATCATCGACCAGCAAGATCTCCGCGCCCGGCTCCCGGCGTTGGAGCTCCAGGGCGAGGTTCGAGCCGATGAAGCCGGCTCCCCCCGTGATCACAATCTCTTTTGCCATACTCCTTCCTCCCGCCTCCCCGATCCCTCGTCCGCCAGCTCGTAAAGGAAGGCTGCAGCGCAAAAGAGCGCCGCGGTCTCCGCCCGCAAGACCGTCGGACTCAAGGAGACCGGGAGAAACCCCGCATCTTCCAGGTACGTGCGTTCTGCCGGTGTAAGGTCTCCTTCCGGTCCAATCAAGGAAAGAACGCCGCGCTCCGCTTCCTTCCGGTGAGCGGCAAAGAGCGACCGCAGCGGCGGAGCCCCCTCGTAAAGCGATCCAAAGAGCCGCAAGGGATAGGAGGAGGACTCCCGGCCCAGCGCGCCGAGGCCGATCGGTGCGTGGATCGTCGGAAGCCACGCTCGCCCGCTCTGCTTGGCGGCGGCGATCGCGATCTCGGTCCAGCGGGCCTGCTTCTGCCCCACCCTCTCCTCCGGCTCGATCGAGCGGGCGCAAAGCACCGGGAAGATTTCCGTCACCCCAAGCTCGATGGCTTTCTGGAAGAAGAGATCCATCGCCTTCGCCTTCAAGATCGCCTGGGCGATCGCGATTCTCCACGGGGGAGGAGCGACCCTTCGTTCCGCGATCCGGCGGAAGGCAAGCTGACGGCCCCTTCGGCCCGTCACCTCTGCAATCCACTCCCGGCCAACCCCATCGAAGAGCACGATTCGGTCCCCCTCCCGGTGGCGCATCACCCGCAGGGCGTGATCCGACTCGCGGATGCCCAGGAGATCTTCCTCGGGCTTTGGCCAATAATAGCGCTCCATGGCCGGGCGGCCTTCCTTCCTCTGATCGTCTCGGCGGGTGGGGGAGCGGACGAAGCCGGACGCGCCCCTGATCCCGTCTTTGGGCACCTGCACGGAGCCACTCTACCACAAGGGGATTGCTTCGGTGGATTCCGGAATCCCCGTGCGATCGTGCCGTGACTCCACCACGACCAGGCCGAGCCACGCGATGGGAAGCTTTATCGATCGGCGGAGCGGTGCCCCCCTTCCCTCCTTGGCTGCTGGCTCTGTCATCGTTGCTCACAGCCGGAAAGTTGCGGCTCGATCTTCCCGCTCTACCCACGGGAAACAGCAAAGAGGATCGAGATCAGCACCAGGAAGGAGCTCCAAGCTCCGGAGGAAGGGTACCGCGGCAAGCGGCCTGCCTCGTTTTCTCCCAGCCCGTTCATCCAAAGGCTGAATTTTGCTCACCCTGCATGGCAGGAGCGGTATGCTCTGTCCGACTCCCTCGATGTGCACCCTGCGCCCCTCACCCGCAAGCCCCTCCGCCTCCTTTCCGTACAAAACGCAAACGGCCAGCCCTTTCGCTTAGCCGAGCGCGCGGATATGCATGGCTCATGATGCTCTACTTTCTCCGTCACGCCACGGCTTCCCGGGAAGCGGCAACCGATGCCGAGCGCACGCTCACCAAGGCAGGCCGCCACGAGGCCTGGGTGGCGGGAAAAGGGCTCCATCGGCTCGGCGCGCGCCCAAATTCCTTCTGGTCGAGTCTCTTGCTCCGTGCGCGAGACCGCAGAAATCGCCGCGAAAGCCCTTGCCCACTCCCCCTCCCTTGAAATCCAGAGGGAGCTCGAGAACGGGACGCCGACCGCAGAGCTCCTCGCTCTGCTCAAACCCCTGCCACAGGATTCCGAGATCGTCCTCGTCGGCCATATGCCAAGCCTTTCCGAGCAACTCGCCGCCCTGCTCGGGGCAACCAGTCCCGAGAACTTTCCGATGGATAAGGGAGGCCTTGCCGTCCTTCTCCTCGATGAGATCCGGCTGGGGAAAGCCGTGCTCCGCTCCCGTCTGCGCAACGAGCAGCTCGAGCAGATCGCCTGAGGGATCCGATCCCCCGCGGCGATCGAGCAGAACAGAAAACAGATTGCCCGCCAGGGCTTCCTCTCTTTTCCGGCTTCATCCCCCTATCCGCACAAAGGACGGGCGGTGCCTCGTCGGGACCGGTTGCCGCAGCAAGCGCTCTCCTTGGCGCTGATTGCCAGATAGGGCATCCCGCTCTGCCGCCCCGGAAGACCATCGACCGCTCTTTCCCTGCCAGGAAAAACGTCGCCGACCACCTCAGCAGCAGAGCCTTGCCGAGGATTGCGTGCCGAGGTCCTACCGGCAACGCCCCAGGCGACGCTGCCCCGGCGCAGAGCGGTGCGGCCTCTATGAGCTCGGCACTGCCCGGCGGCTCCTCTGATCCACCCTCCCCTGCAGCCGGTTCCAACCGGGCCTCATCCTGCCTGACCAGCATCCCTCTTCCAGCAGCACTGGCGATGCGCCACGAACGCGCGCAATCGACCCGACCGGCAGCTTCTTTTCGGAGGCCGGGGCCGCGCGCACAAGCCCGATGTCCTAACAAAGAAGATGGACCCTCGTGCAAAGGAAGCCCAACGCGCCGAAGCCTTCCCAGCTCTTCGCCCGGACCGCAGCTGTCCTTTGCCTCCTCTTCCTTATCCTTCTCCACGCGCCGATTCCCTCGAGCCGTGGCCAAAGCATCGTTCCGGAATCAGGCGGATCGGCTCCCCAAGCAGACGCGCCACCGGCTCCAAGCGGGTCGGGCTTGATGAACTCGCTTCTGCCGGGTGGCTCGGCCGATCAACCCACCTCTGCCGCGGCCGAGCCCTGCAACGCTTGTCCGCCGCTTCCTTCGTCCGGCGCCAGTGGCGCATCGCCGCCGACAGCTTCCGGCAACCCCAGCTCCCCAGCCGGATCGGGACCCGGATCCGCGAGCGCGCCAGCGGCGGATGCGACGCCAGCAGAGGCCGATGCAGCAGCAAATGTCCGCAAAGCTCCCTGGTTTGCGCCTCCGCAAGCCCCCTCTCCCGCGGATGCGGAAGATAAGCAAGCCTGGAACTGGCTCGATCAGGCGGGAATCCGGGTCATGGTCTTTGGAGAGCTCCATCTGGATTCCGTGATGATGAAGAACGAGCAGAACTTCCTTCTCTCGGCCTATGGACATGGGGCCCGCACCGTGGTGGTCGAGTATCCCAAGGACAAGCAGGCAGTGCTTGACCGCTACCTCCACGATCCTAGCTATGCGAATATGGCCGCTGCGCTCTTTGCGAGCTGGCCGGAATCGGTTGCCTTGGAGCCAGAGAAAAGAGCGGAAATAGTGGCCTACTTGGGCCAAGTGCTTGAGGCGGTAGACGGAAGCCCAAGAGAAGCGCAAAAAGCCCATCACCTCACCGATGCCGATCTCGCCGTGTTTCAAGGATTTGCACAGATGGCGCATTTCTGGCTTTTCGCGTATCGCAACGGCTTTACAGTAAAGGCGGGAGACCTCCCTTACGCCGTTGGGCTGGATAAGAAGACCGGAAAGCTCATCACCCAGAATCCCACCCCAGAAGAGCTCCTGGCCTATACGTACAGTCCGAAGGGAATAAATGACCGCAACGAGTCAATCAGCGCCACGGCCGCTCCCTATGTCGCGTATGGCCGAGTGCTGGTGTTTACCGGGCGCGACCACAGCGGTTTCCTTCCCAATGAGCACTTGCCGGAAGCCGCTCCAGACAAGACCTATCCTGGACTCAACTACGTCTTCGAAACCAAGTACCACCTGCCTTCGATCGCCCTTGCCCAAAACCAGATCAGCCCCCAGGGATACCTCGCCCAATCTGCTGTCCCCGGCTATAGCGCTGCACATTTGAGCTTCCAGCAGGCAAACGAGCGGCAGGCCGCGGCAACCGCCCAAGACCCATATCGAGCTCCGATCCGTCCCGATCGACCGGCCGAAGAAAGCCTGCCCGATGCCGTAAGACGGAGGCAGCAGTGGCTAAAGGATACACAACCACCAGCGCAGGAGAAAAGACGCGAGTAAGAAAGGAAACTTCAATGCAAAGGATCTTTTACAACCTCTTCTTTCGGCTCATCTTCCTCTTCGGGTTGGCCAGCAGTGCGATGGCCCAGGAGAAACCAACCTCTCCTCCACCGTCTGCGGAGGTCCAAGCCGTGATCGAACAGCTCAAAAACTTCCGGATTCCCGAAACGTTCTCCTTCCTCAAGCGAGTCGACCCCAAGGTCTTTGCCCAAGCGCTGAAGACGCCCGAAGGGCGATGGGCCATGGACCTCGCCTCCCGCTGGTCGGTCCCTTTCCCCGACCTCTCCACCGATGCGGGAGAGTGGGAGCTCTTTCAGTACCGGGAAAAACTCTCCCGCGAGTTTGCCCAACTTCCCCGGGCGATCCTTGATCCCCTCGCCTATTGGCGGATGAGCTGGTCCCCGGAGTTTCTCAATCTTTCCGACGAGGAGAGGCACGAGATTGTTAATACTGAGGATGCCTTCCGATCGGGGTTTTTCCTTGAGCGGCTCACCCCGGTGCAGCGGGAGGCCGTCTATGAGCTCCAGGACCTAGCAAACTCAGATTTCAAACGCCGCCCGGGCTTGGCCGCATCCATAAGGGAATCCTACGCGCTCTTCACCCAATGGGGACCGGAAAAACTCCATCAGGTCTTAGAAGCTCCCTGGTCCGCAGCGGAGTTCCTCAAGGCCTTTGGAATACTTTTCGTCTTGGAAAAGCAACAGTGGAAGCTTTCGGCGATGCCGAGCTGGTTTTGGCAAGAGATCGTTGAGTTTACCGAAGGGCCTAATGCGTATCCCACTTTTTCCCTGATGGCAATGAGCTCGATCACACCGGCCAGCCCTTTCTGGACTGCGCACGATGCGCTCGTCTTCCTCGCCCGCGCCCTCAAGGACGATCGGATGATGAAAGGGATCGATGCGGTCAACGCCCAGTTCGATGCCGACCACCCCGAATTGCAAAAGGCAGTGCGCCATTAGGCGCCACGGGCGACGAGGCCACGGCTCTTGAGGCAACCGGTGCCAGGGACAGAGAGTCGGGCTAGCTCATTGCGCGGAATCCCACCTCCGAGCAGGTGGCGGCCTATACGTACAGCGCAGGTGGAATGACCAGGCGCAACCAGTCGATCAGCGCCACGGCCGCTCCCTATGCCGCGCATGGCCGAGTGCTGGTGTTCGTCGGCCGCGACCACAGCGGTTTCCTTCCCAATGAGCACTTCCTGGAAGCCCCTCCAGACGAGACCTATCCGGGACTCAACTACCTCTTCGAAACCAAGTACCACCTGCCTTCGATCGCGCTTGCCCAAAACCAGATCAGCCCCCAGGGATACCTCGCCCAATCTGCTGTCCCCCTCTATAGCAAGCAAGGGGTCAGCCTAACCGAGAAGAACCAGCAAGAGGCCGCGGCAACCGCCCAAGACCCATATCGAGCTCCGATCCGTCCAGATCGACCGGCCGAAGAAAGCCTGCCCGATGCCGTAAGACGGAGGCAGCAGTGGCGAAAGGATACACAACCACCATCGCAAGAGAAGAAACGCGAGTAAAAAAGGAAATACCGATGCAAAGGATCTTTTACAATCGCTTCTTTCGCCTCACCCTCCTCCTCGGGTTGGCCAGCAGTGCGATGGCCCAGGAGAAACCAACCTCTTCTCCACCCTCTGCGGAGGTCCAAGCCGTGATCGAAGAGCTCAAAAGCCTCCGGATTCCCGAAACGTTCTCCTTCCTCAAGCGGGTCGACCCCAAGGTCTTTGCCCAAGCGCTGAAGACGCCCGAAGGGCGATGGGCTATGGACCTCGCCTCCCGCTGGTCGGTCCCTTTCCCCGACCTCTCCACCGATGCGGGAAAGCGGGAGATGTTTCAGTACCGGGAAAAGCTCTCCCGCGAGTTTGCCCAACTTCCCCGGGCGATCCTCGATCCCCTCGCCTATTGGAGAGTCAAGGTAGTGTGCCCAGAGCTAGATTTACCCGAGGACGAGGAACAGCAAGTGCTCTCCACTCAGAATGCCTTCCGATCGGGGGCTTTCCTTGAGCGGCTCACCCCAGTCCAGCGGGAAGCCGTCTACGAGCTCCATGATCTTGGCACCGCTATTCATAACCGTCATCCAGGACTCGCTGGAATCCTCAAGGAGCACTACGCGTTCTTCACCCAGTGGGGGCCCGAAAAGCTCCACCAGGTCCTCCAAGCCCGCTGGTCGGCGGCCGAGTTCCTCAAGGCTCTGGCGGAGATCTTTTTCGGTGAGGGAGGCGACTGGAAGCTCTCCCGGATGCCGAGCTGGTTTTGGCAAGAGATCGCCGAGTTTGCGGAAGGACCCAACGCCTATCCCACCTTTTCCCTGATGGCCATGAGCTCAAGGCTGCCGGGCAGCAGCTTCTTTGGTGCCTATGAGGCCCTGGTCTTCCTCGCCCGTGCCATGAAAGATGAGCAGATGAGCCGTGCGGTCCGCGAAGTCAGCGCACGGGTGGATGCCGACTTTGCAGCAGCAAAAAAAGAGGCTGACCATTAAGACCGACCTCCTCGTTCCACTCGTCAGCGAAGCGTGCCGTGCCTGCTGCACGGGCCAGATGGGTGGCCTGCGCGTTGTTCGGATCGAGGGCGATGCGGTGCGCGATCAGCATTGTGCAGCCTCCACGGCGGCCCTGATCCCTTCGAGCAGCTTCTGGCTCTTGCGCGAGCGGCTGCCATAGAGCCGGGCGCTGAAGACCGTGATGATCTCGAGCACGTCCTCCGCCAGGTCTTCCTCGAAGGTCGTGTCTTCGCCTTGGTTGAGGATCACGACCTCGACGCCCTTGGCCTCGCAAATGGCAAACACAAGCTCCGCCCCAAAGCGCAGCAGCCGGTCCTTGTGCGTGATAACCAACCTGCCGACTTTTCCGTCGAGGACGGCATCGAGCAGCTTCTTCAGTCCCTTCTTGTGATCGTTCATGCCCGAACCCAGGTCCGAGATGACCTCGAACCTCCATCCTTGCCGGGCGCAGGAGAGTTCCAAAACCTGCTTCTGCCTCTCCAGATCATCCTTTTGGTCAGGACGGGACACTCTCGCGTAGGCGATGGTCTGCCGTTCCGATTCGGCTGAATGGAATTGCTCAGGCCGCAACCTGGCAAGGTCATAGCGTCGCCGCCGACCAGTGGTGCGCTCATCGGGAATGAGCTTGCCTTCCCGTTCCCAACGCCGCAGCGTTTGGGCACAGACACCAAGGAACTCGGCAGCTTCGTGGATGCTGACCAGCTTGCGATTGATATGTCAAATATTCACAAAAGCGCAGGAATAAGCAATAATTAAATTCACTGTTCAAGCCCTTTCCCACCGTTCCTAGAGGAACCCCTCCTGGCGCAAATCGTGGATGTTGCGCGGAAGGGATTTTTGCATCCATTCAAGGAAAAAGCGGAGGAGCGAGACCTCCCAGCCGTCCTCGACACCGACGAGGACCGCGGCGAACGGATCTTCCCGCTCCTCGACAGCGCGGGTCACGGACTCGGTCACCGATTCGATCGGAGCCTCCACCTGCCGGAACCGCAGCTCCTCCTTGCGGAATTGAAAGCCGTAGCGCAAGAACGCGAGGGATCCGGGCTGCCGGCCGAGCCATTCCGCGTAGGCGTGGGCTCTTGGGCCGAAGCCTTCGAGAAGCAGCTGTGCCATGGCCTTCGGCAGGAGGATCTGCGGCCGCTCCGCCTGGAGGTTCCCTTCGCGGACGAAGGTCGTGCCGACGCGATCCATCGCTTCGGTCATGAGCGTGTAGTGGATCAGGGAGGTCCGGAAGGTCGCGACCCGGGTGCGGGGCAGCAGGATCACGCGGCTCGATTCAAGCGAGTAGGAAAAGGTATCCTCGAATGACATAGGCGTCCTCGGACCCGATTGTCCCAACGAGAGATCTGGCCCGGATTGGGCAGATTGATCGGTTGAGCCAAGAGAATCAAACGAATTTTCCCGGATTGAGCAAGCCCTTGGGATCGAAGGCGCTCTTCACTCGTTCGTGAAGGGACCGGACCTCCGGAGAGACCGCCAGGGGCCACCAGCGCTCCTTGGCGATGCCGATTCCGTGCTCCCCCGTGATCGATCCTCCCCAGGCGACGATCTGGCGGAAGAGAAGGTCGAGCGCTTCCTCCGCGCGCCCGTCCGCCCCGGGCCGGCTCCGGTCGATCATCAGGTTGACGTGGATGTTGCCGTCCCCCGCATGGCCGAAGCAGGCGACGGGAAAGCCGTAGCGCCCCTCGATCTCGCTTCCCAGGCGCACGAGGTCGACGAGCCTCCTCCTCGGGACGACGACGTCCTCGTTGAGCTTGGTGAGGTTGCTCGCCTTGAGCGCCATCGAGAAGGAGCGCCGGGTCCGCCAGAGCCGCTCGCAGCCCTCCTCTCCGCGGCCGATCAGGAGCTCTCCCGCTCCCGACCGCCGGAGGATCGGCAATAGGCTGTCGATCTCCGCGTCGACCCCCGCCGGCTGACCGTCGCACTCGACCAGGAGATGGGCTTCGCCGGGTGGAAGCGGCTCCGGGCAAAATTCGCGGGCACGCTCCAGGGTGAACCGGTCGGCGATCTCGAGGGCCGAGGGGAGGAAGCCGGCCGCGAAGATCTGCTCGACCGCCCCCGCCGCCGCCTCGATCGAGGGGAAGACGGCCGCTGCGGCGATCCGATAGGGCGGGCGCGGGATCAGCCGGAGCGTCGCCTCCGTCACCAGCCCCAAAAGCCCCTCGGAGCCCACGAAGAGGCCGACCAGGTCGAACCCGACCTTGTTCTTGTGGGTGCGGCCTCCGACGCGGATCCGCGTCCCGTCGGCCAGGACCACCTCGAGCCCGAGCACGTAGTGGCGGGTGACCCCGTACTTGAGGCAGCGCGGCCCTCCCGCATTGGTCGCGACATTGCCTCCCAGGCTGCTTTCGGCAGCACTCGCGGGATCGGGCGGGTAAAACCAGCCGAGCTTGGCGACCGCCTCCTGGAGATGAGCCGTGACGACTCCGGGCTCGACGACCGCGACCCCGTCCTGCGGATCGATTTCGCGGATGCGGTTCATCCGGGAGAAGTTGACGACGATCCCCCCATGGACCGGAACGCACCCTCCCACATAGCCTCTTCCCGCCCCTCGCGGGGTGATCGGAACGCCCGCCTCGGAGGCCCATCGCGCCAAGCGGACAACCGATTCGGCGCTTTCCGGATAGAAGACCGCTTGGGGAGCGTGGGCCGCAAGCCAGGCATCCCCCGCGTTCTGGGCGAGCGCTTCGGGGGCCGCGGTCGCCATCTCGGGGAACTCGGCCAGAAGCGCGGAAACCCAGTTCTCCTTCGGGGCACCAGCTCCCTCCCGGTTGCTTTCCGAGCCGAGAGCGGCTTTGACCTTGTCCTCGTCCTTTCTCATACTGCCGTTCGAGCGGCAGCATGACCCGGCCGCCCTGACAAGACAAGCCCATGCGTCGAGCCCTCCCGGTCGGTAGCCGCGCGCCTTCGGCCATCCTCCTCGATCCCGAGGGGAGGAGGGTCGTCCTGGGGGATCTCCTCGCCTCCGGCAGGATTCTGCTCTACTTCTATCCACGCGCTCACACCCCCTTCTGCACGCGGCAGGCCTGCAACCTTCGCGACCATGGAGAGGAGCTGGCTCGTGGGGAGGTGCGGGTCATCGGGATCAGCAGCGACTCCCCAAGGCGGCTCGCTTCCTTCCAGCGGCGGCACGACCTGCCCTTCCTCCTTCTCTCGGACCGATCGGGCGAGGCCGCCCGAGCCTTCGGGCTGCCCTCCTTTCTGGGGTTCGTGAAGCGGGCCTCCTTCTTGACCGAGGAGGGTGTGATCGTCTGGAGAGACCTTCATCCGCGCGTCGGCGCTCACGCCCAAGACCTGCTCCGCATGTTGGAAGCGCGGCCGCGGATGCCGCTGCCCGGAGCCGAGGACCCGCCGGGAGTCGGGGAACCGCAGCAGCAGCCCGACTGCCCCCCTGGACCATGGCCTACCGACGGCTAGCCCTCTTCCTTCCCCTGGCGCTGGGCGCGCACCGCCACACGGACCGACTGGGGATCTGGCTCTTTCTCCGGGGAATCTCTGCCATTTACGCGGTCGCTTTCCTCGCGCTGGCGATCCAGCTTCCGGGGCTTTTGGGATCGCGCGGCATCCTGCCGGTCGCCGAAGCGCTCGTCGTGGGGCGGGCGAACCTGGGCGCTTCCCGCTATCTCCTGGCACCCTCCCTCTTCTGGTGGACCGGGGGGAGCGACCTCCTCCTGCGGGTCCTTGCCTGGACCGGGGTGCTGCTTGCGCTCCTTCTTTTTTGCGATCTTGCCCCCGCCTGGATCGCCTTTGCGCTCTGGGCGCTCTACCTCTCCTTCGTCTCTCTGGGGCGAGACTTCTTTTTCTTCCAGTGGGACAGCCTCCTCCTCGAAGCCGGCCTTCTGGCCGTCCTGATCGCCCCATGGCGGCTGCGGCCGGACTGGGGGGGTGCCCCCGCTCCCCCGCCGCTCGCTGCGTTCTGGCTGCGGTGGCTTCTCTTCCGCGTCCTCTTTCTCTCCGGTGTCGTCAAGCTGGCGAGCGGAGACACCGCCTGGCGTGCGCTGACGGCCCTCCAATACCACTACGAAACCCAACCGCTCCCTTCCCCCCTTTCCTGGTTTTGCTTCCATCTCCCGCTCGGCTTTCACGAGGGGACGACCTTCTTGGTCCTCGCGACCGAGCTTGTGGTCCCCTTCCTCTTTTTTACGGGCCGCCTCGGCCGTCTCTTCGGATTTGCGGCATCGGTCCTCTTGCAGCTCTTTATCCTGCTCACGGGAAACCATGCCTTCTACAACGGGCTCACCTTGGTCCTCTGCTTCGCCCTCCTGGACGATTCTCTTCTCCGCCGGTTTTTTCCCCGCCTCCCGTGCGATCCCCGCCCCGCTTCTCCCCTCCAGCGTCGATGGAGCCCGGTCCTGGGAGGGCTCCTCTTTCTGCTGAGCCTGCCACTCTTCCTGGCAGTCCTGGGAGTCCGGCCTCCCCGGCCCGTGGCCTCCGTTCTCGCCGCGATCAGCCCGTTTCGCAGTGTCAACGACTATGGAGCCTTTGCGGTCATGACGACCCGGCGGCTCGAGATCGAGATTGAGGGGAGCCAAGACGGCAAGAGCTGGAGGGTCTACCCCTTTCGCTGGAAGCCCGGGGAGTTGCGCAAGATGCCCGCGTTCGTCGCCCCCTACCAGCCGCGGCTCGATTGGCAGATGTGGTTTGCTGCTTTGAATGGACCGGCCCGCACCCCCTGGTTTCCACGGCTCGCCCAGCGGCTCCTGGAGGGAAGCCCCGAAGTGGCCGCGCTCTTCGCCTCCAACCCCTTTGCCGAGGCTCCCCCGACCTATGTCCGTGCCCTCCTCTACGAATACCGGTTCAGCTCGTGGGGAGCCCTCCAGCACACCGGGGAGTGGTGGCAGAGGGAGCTGATTGGCGTCTATCTCCCTCCCACGGCACTGCGCCGGCCCACGCCAGGAGAGGAAGCGGAGCGGCTAGTGCCCGCGCTCGAATCCCGTGGGAATCTCTCGCTCAACCGCTAGGGTCTTCCCTTCGCGTCGAAAGACTCGGCGTTCCTCTTGACCGGGCGGTGCGAGGCGCGCTTCGACTTCTCGAGCTTCGCCGCTTCTGACGAGGCACGCACGTAGGGCGGCGTCGGGCTGTAGATCAGATCGGTCGCCGCGACACAATAGGGGGTGCCCAAGGGATCGGTGGGGCCGTAGGGAAAGTTGGGAATGGGTGGTTCGAATTCCCAGCCGGCCCACGCAGAGGATCGGAAGAAGAGGCCGCAGAGTCCGACCGCCAGGACGACCGCGGGAAGAAGCGAGGGTTGCTTCATCAGAACTTGTAGCGGAGTCCCGCCAGCACCAGGTTGGCGGTGAACTGGTCGAAGTGCTGGTTGACCACCTGCCCTGGGCCAAAGACCGCCGGATTGCCGCTATAGCTAAAGTTGGTTCCGGTGAGCAGGAGATAGCGATATTCGACGAAGACCGACCAGCGCTTGTTGATCCACCGGTCGATGCCCGCGATCCCTTCGACCGCGAACGCGCCGGCGCTCGTGTTGATTCCAGCGCCGAGCAGGTTCTGCCCGCTAGCCGGCCCTCCGTTCGGCACCGCCGAGGCCGACGAGTTGCTGATGTAGGCACCACCCACTCCAATTCCGAAATGGACCGTCAGGAGCGGGGTATACAAGTTGAGGAGGCCATCGACCGTGATCACCCCGGCATTGAAGTTCTGCTTGCTATCGATCGCACCGGGAACCGCGGGTGCGCCATAGCCCGGCCCGGAGGAGGCGGCGGTCAAGCCGAGATAGAAGGCGTCGAGCTGGACGGCGGGCCTCCAGTAGAAGTCCCAGCTGTCCCCAATCTTATTGCCAGCGAACTCGTAGCCGAAGAGCAGCCCCCCGACCCCGTTGACGATGCCTCCTCTCTCGGTGAAGCCCGAAAGGCCCACCGGAGCGGGATAGGCCGAATAACCATACTCCGGGTTGGAAAAGGCGCCTCCGCCAAAGATGCCCGCATAGAGTCCCGATTGGACCGTAAAGGGATTTTCCAGGGGCGGCGCTTCCTTCCCCCCTCCCTGCGGAGCCTGGGTCGCAACGCCGTCTTCGGGATCCGTTCCCGCAAGCAAAGGGCCTTGGAGGGCCTGCTCGGCGAGATCGGAACCTGCGGAGGAGGCCGGGGAGGACCAAACCGACCCGCCCGTGATGGCGCAGAGCACGACCCCAACCCAGAATCCCTTATGCAACTCCTCCTCCTTCCTACAAGATACAAGATCCGCGCGATAAGTGACAGAGAATTAGCCTCTTTTGCCCCCGTCGTTGCCTTCTGTCAATCGCAATTCCCATGCTGGCGCACGGCGGGGAAACCGAAAGGCCCTTCCCCCACGGGAAGGGCCTCTCTCTCGAAGCGGCGTGCACAACCCTTCAGCCTTTGACCTCGATCGTCTTGGGCTTTGCGTGCTCCCCCTTCGGGAGATGCACCTGGAGGACTCCCTCCTTGAACTGCGCGTCGATCTTCTCTGCGACCACGTCGTCAGGAATCACGAACGATCGGGAAAAGGAGCCGTAGGCCCGCTCGACCCGATGATACTTCTTGTTCTTTTCCTCCTTTTCGAGCTTCCGTTCGCCGGATATCGTGAGCACGCCCGACTCCATGGATACCCTGACTTCCTCCCGCTTCATGCCGGGAAGCTCGAGCTTCACCAGATACTCTTTGTCATCCTCGGTGATGTCGGCCAGGGGTCGCCATTCGGCGAGCTCAAGCCGCTCGCTCGGCGCCTCCAGAAGCTCCAACGGCCGGTCCCAAAGCGACGCCATCCGCTTCCGCATCTCCTCCAACTCGCGGAAAGGATCCCAAACACCCAGCCCTGCCGGACCTCGTCGTACCAAGCCATTCATTGCCTTCTCCTTTCGTGTGAGTTTCCTACGTTCGCCGCTGCGCGACCTGTTGCGCAGCAGCCCATTGGTACTGACAAGCTAAGACGGCGGAGCCGAAATGTCAAGCTAGTCGAGGAAGGCAACAAGCGTGGATTGGGTAGCACTAGTAGCTGGCTGGGAAGATCTTCTCCGATCAGTCGTGAAGGAGCATGGGTTCTGGGCCTACCCCCTGCTCTTCGCGATCGTCTTTTGCGAGACGGGCCTGGTCGTCACCCCCTTCCTTCCGGGGGATAGCCTGCTCTTTCTCCTGGGGGCCTTTGCCGGCCAAGGTTGGCTCCATCTGCCCACCCTCCTGCTGAGCCTCATCCTTGCCGCGGTGCTCGGGGACTCGATGAACTACTGGATCGGCTGGCGGGTGGGACCGGCGATCTTTCACGACCCCGAGTCCCGCTGGCTCAACCGGCGCCATCTCATCCGCGCCCGGGCCCTCTGCCGCCGGTATGGCGCCCGGGCGATCGTCCTCGCCCGCTTCATCCCGGTGCTGCGAACCTTCGCCCCCTTCGTCGCCGGTGTCGGGACGATGACCTATTCCCGCTTTTTCCTCTGGAACGCCGCGGGGGGCATCTCCTGGGTGGCTCTCTTCCTCCTCGCGGGCTTTTTCCTGGGAAGCGCTCCGGCGGTCCAGAGCCACCTCCATCTCTTTCTTTTACTGATCATCGCCCTCTCCCTGCTTCCGGTCGCCCGGGAGCTCCTGCTCGCGCGCGCAGCCCGGGCGAAGCCGATTGCGGGCAAGTAGGCGGTTGCGGGGGAAGAAAACTTTGGCTACGGTGTCTCTCCTGTGCAGCAAGAACAGCTAGATTTCCTGAGGTCCCTGATCGAGACTCCCAGTCCCTCGAGCGGGGAGATGGTGGCCCAACAAACCTGGATCGATTACCTCAAGCCCTACGCCGACCGCGTCGAGACCGATGCCTATGGCAACGCGATCGCCCTGCTCCATCCGGAGGGATCCCCCAAGATCCTCCTGGCAGCGCACATCGACGAGATCGGCTTCCAGGTCCAGTATGTCGACGAGCGCGGATTTGTCTATTTCACCACCGTCGGAGGATCCGATCCTCTGCTGGCGCGCGGCCAGCGGGTGCGGATTCATCACGAGGGGGAGGCTGTCCTGGGCGTGATCGGCTCCCTCGCCATCCACCTGCAGGAGCGCGAGGGAAAGCAGGATCCGCCCAAGTGGCACGAGCTCTTCATCGACATCGGGGCCCAGAGCCAACAGGAGGCCCTGGAGCGCGTCTCCGTCGGCGATCTCATCACCTACGACTCGGGATTTGCGCCCCTCCACGGAGATCTCTGGGTGGGCAGGGCTTGCGATGACCGTGTCGGGGCCTTCGTCGTGGCCGAGGCGTTCCGGAAAGCCGCCCTGCAGCGGGAGAAGCTGCAGGCCAGTGTAGTCGCGGCATCGACCATCCAGGAGGAAAACGGCCTCTTTGGTGCCGCGATGGTTGGCTACTCGACGCATCCCGACGCGGCGCTGGTGGTCGACGTCGGCCACGCGACCGACATTCCGATCGCCGACAAGAAGCGCCAGGGGGATGTGCAGCTCGGCAAGGGACCGATCCTGAGCCGGGGAAGCGTCAACCACCCTCTCCTGGTCCGCCGGCTGGCGGAGGTCGCCCACGCGCACGGGATTGCCTACCAGCAGGGGATCGACCCCCGCCGGTCGGGCACCGACGCGGACGCGATCTTCCTGCAGCGCGGAGGCATTCCCACCGCAGCCCTTGGCATTCCCAACCGGTACATGCACAGCCCGGTCGAGGTTGTCCATCTCCAGGACCTCGAAACGCTTGCGGAATGGCTCAGCCTGTTCTTGGCGGATCTCCCGCGGGACGAACGCTTCCGGCGGCAGGGGTAGCCATGGGGAATCCGGCCTCGACTCGCTCCTGTGCCTCCGGTGGCCGCCGTCCGCCCCGGGGACGCCGCCCCAAGGCGCCTCTGGATTTTACGCAAGAGACGGGGGAACCACGGTGAAGGTGCGCCGGCTCTTGCACACGCGCTATCGCGTGAACGATCTGGAGAAGATCGTCTCCTTTTTTACCGAGCTGCTCGGTCTCCAGGAAGTGAGCCGATCGACCTCCCCTCGCGGCTCCACCCTGGTCTTTCTCAAAGCCCCCGAAAGCGAGGAGCTGCTCGAGCTCTGCCACTATCCGGCGTCGGGACCGGTGGTCGTGCCGCCCGATCTGACCCATCTGGCCTTCGAGGTCGATGACCTGGAAGCCTTCGGCCGCGAGGCCGTCAAAAAGGGGCATCCCTTTTCCGATGGCCCGACGACGAGCCGCTCCGGAACGCGCTTTGCGTTCCTCGACGGACCGGAAGGGTACGAGATCGAGCTGATCGAACGCAAACGAGCGTAGGAGTCGTTTTGCATGAGGCGAGTACGGTTTGCTGCCGTGATCGGGGCCAAGCCCTGTCAGGTGGAGAGCGAGGTGCGCGAGCTGGAAGCGGCTGGGATCGACCTTCTCCACGTGGAGGTGATGGACGGCCACTTCGTGCCCGATCTGGGGGTCGGTCCTCGGTTCGTTGCCGCGCTCCGCACGACGACCGAGCTGCCCATCGAGGTCCATCTCCGGATCGAGCAGCCCGACCGCTACGCCCGCGCCTTCGTTGAAGCCGGGGCCGACATCGTGACGGTTCATCTGGAAGCCCGCCACGACGTGCAAAAGACGATCGACCTCATCCGTTCGATGGGCTGCCGCTGCGGGCTCGCGCTCAACCCGATCACCCTCTTGGAGAAGGCCTTCAAATACCTTCCCCACATCCACTTCCTTCTCTGCCTCACCGCCAACCCCGGCTCACGGCAGCCGCTTTTGCCGGAGACGCTCCGGAAAGTGGCGCAGGCCAAGGCCCATCGGGAAGCGGGCAACCTTGCCTACGAGATCGCGGTGGAAGGCGGGGTGACTCGGGAGAGCCTCCCCTCGGTGGTCGTCCACGGGACGGACCGGATCATTTTGGAAAGCCGGCTCCTCGGCGAAAGGGAGGAGGATCCCCTCCGCGAGCTGCGCGCCGCCGCCGAAGAAGCCAACATGGGTGGCTGATCGCCTCACCCGCCGGACCGTCGTCCGCGGGGAACCGTACCGAAGGCGAAGAGGGCCATCGCCGCGCCCACCCCCAGGAGGAGCGCCCAATCGAAGGCCGCCTCTGCCGCCTTCGTGGGGATCCTCACCGCCGCGGTCATCCATGGGCCGAGCTCGGTGAGCGCCGCAGGCGGCTCATCGAAGAGGATCTTCACCGGAATCCGCTGCTCCGGCTTGACATAATTGAGCCGCATGTCGAGCCGCGGATACGGGCTGAAGGCCGAAGTGGCCCCGCGCTGGATGCTCTCGACGTGCCCCCGGTAGACGCGGCCCGGCTGCGCCCAGATCCGGATTTCCGCCGCCATTCCCGGACGAATGTGGCGGAGCTCCCTTTCCCGGAAGTTGGCCTTCACCCAGACCCCTTCAGGCACGATCGAGAAGAGAAACTGCCCCGGAGACACCAAGTTTCCCTGGTCGACCCGGCGTCCCGAGATCTTCCCGGCAACCGGTGCCCGGATCTCGCTATAGCCGAGGGCCAAGCTCTCCAAGCGGAGCGCAGCCTCGGTGGTGGTGTTCACGGCGACCGCCGCATCGAGGTTGAGCTCGGGCGTTGCATGCGTGGTGACCAGCCGATGCATCCGAATCCACTCGGTCCCGGCTAAGAGCCGCGCGGAATCCGCAACCGCAACCCGCGCCTGGTAGTCCCTCGGATCGATCAGCGCCAACAGCTGCCCTGGCCTTACCCGCGTGTTGTCGTCGATGAGGAGCCTCTCCAGGTATCCGGAGACCCGGGGCGAGATCCGCACCGCGTGGGCGCTTACGATCGAATCCTCCGTGGAGGCGAAGCGCCCCTCTCCTCCCAGAAGAAAGCGAGCCGCGGCATAGACCAGCAGGCCCGCGCCGGCGCTCCAAGCGATCCGGGTCCAGAGCGGCTTCCTCGCCCGCCCGCCTTCGCCCTGTCCTTGCTCTTCCATCGCCCTTTTCCACTGCCCGGTCGACCCGCTTCCCGCGCAGGCTCAGGCTGACAAGGTGGGCGAAGGCCGTCAAGCGGGAAGCCGCCTGTGGCCTTGACAAGAGCGCGGCCCGGGCGCAGAAGTGAGCTATCTCCTGGAGCTGTGCCTGAGTGGCCGAAAGGGACGGTTTGCTAAACCGTTGTACCCCAAAAGGGTACCGAGGGTTCGAATCCCTCCGGCTCCGCCACTGCTGGTCGCGAGTGGGCAGGGCGTTTGCGCCACGGCCCTTCCCTTGCGCCTGAAGCAGTCGGGCCTTCTGTCGATCCAGATCCCTTCGATCTGCTCCGAATGGGCAGCACGCTCCCTCACCTCCTTGGCGAAGGACTGGCGAGCCTCCCTCCCTCAACCCCACATCCGCTCTCCACACCCGCTCAGTTCAGCGGAGAGCCAGAAAACCTGCTAATTCGTCCCACTGCTGCCGACGCCGGACGGTTTCTTGGCAGAAACACTCGCACCGCCGAGGCGAACGGCAACAACGGCACCATTGTCATGTCATTTCCGCGACAGATCCTCGCTGGGGTAGATTACCGTCCCGTCGTCGCGAACCACAGCGCCGGGCGTCAGATGGGCTTCCTCAATATGCGACACCCCGAGGATGTGCAGTACGCGTTCGCCTGCGGCGAGGAGGTAGTCGGTGATGATACGCCGATGGCAGCGCCACCAGACCGCCTCGGCGCACATAATGGCGCATCGGTGCCGGCTGCCTCGGTCTCGGAGCCGCGCCAGACCCGCTGCGAACGGCGGTGTCAGCGCGTAGTCCGCATAATTACGAAAACTGCTCATCTGCCAATACCGGTTGGGCGAAGGGATCACGCTACGCCTCTTTCCGCGGAAACCACCCAGCTCGACGATAGGCTCATAGCCGATGTGCCACGGTGCCAGCGTTTCGGGAAGGCTTTCGGCATTGAACTGTGGATTCGCACGCGATCGCGGCACCGACCTCACGTCGATGACCAGGTCGATGCTCGACGCCCGGAGCAGATCGACGAATTCAACGATCGTCCGGGTTGAATGGCCGATGGTGAAAAAGGTGCTCGTACTGGCTCTGTCGAGGAACAGCGATCATCCATCCGAACCGTATTGCCTCGGATCATACATGCATGTTCTTGATAGCAAAAGCGTCCGTTGCTCGTGCTCTGGCCCCTCGTCGCGATCTTGTGACACGTGCCGCCGCATATCTTGAGGCCGCACTCCGCGGCGTGACTCAGGAGCGTTAGGAGCCACTCCTTGTAAGGAAGGAACGGTGATGGATAGGGCTCATCCGGAGCTATGGAGGAACCCGAGCTCACGGGAACGCTCTGGTTCTCCCGGATGCCATCAGGCGTCGGAAAGCCGACGGGAGCCGATCCGCCTTTTCCGTCCCTTTCCCCAAGAAGCGTCGGCGGTGTATAACCGTGGCGGCGCTTTGCGGCTGGAGGGAAGATGGAAGGCGGGCAACGAAAAGAGGACCGGAAGGGAGGGCTCCCCGCGCTCCGGGAGCGGCTGCTCGCGGTGCAGAGAGAAGACGACGATCTCTGCCGGGAACGGCTTTGCGCCCTCTTCTCCCCTTCCGAAGCCCTCGACCGGCAGATCGAGGAAAAGACCCGATGGCTGCACGAGCGGATGCGGGGGGAGGAACGGCCGCGCTGGGTCGACCGGATCCTGGCCCGCTATCCCCTTTCGCACAAGGAAGGACGGCTGCTCCTCCAGCTCGCCGAAGCCCTGCCGCGGATTCCGGATGACCAGACGGCGGATGCCCTGCTCGCCGAGAAGCTGATCGAAGGGGAGTGGTGCTCCGGGGAGCACGAGGCCCGAGAGCCGATCGGGCGAGCCGCTTCCTGGGGATTGAGCGGGCTACGGGCCCTGGCCCGTTGGGAGAGCGATGCCCCCCTGCCCGGCTGGTTCCGCCGGGGAGTGCGGGCGGCCGTCCGGGAATCGGCTCGGAAGATCGTCGGTGCCATCGTCGGGCGCTTCGTCCTCGCGGAAGACGTGCGCGGGGGGAGGCAGCAGGTCGAACGGCTTCACGCCCAAGGCTACCGGTTCTGCTGGGATATGCTTGGGGAGGCGGCGAGATCCCGGAGGACGGCGGACGACGCCCGCCAACGGTATGGCCGGGCGATCACCTTCTTCGGGCGAGCGGGAGCCGCTGAGGAGGAGGCGGCCGAGCTTTCGCTCAAGCTTTCGGTCCTCCATCCCCGATGGGAGCCCCTTCAGGAGGAGCGGATCGGGGAGGAGATCTACGCTTCGGTCCGGGAGCTCTGGCGTGAGGCCCGGAAGGCGGGGATCCGGCTGGTCTTTGACGCGGAGGAGTCCGACCGGTTTTGGCCCCTTCTCGACCTCTTTCTTCGTCTGTTGGCGGAGGTCGAGATCGACGGGGAGAGCGGCTTGGGGATCGTTGTCCAGGCCTACCAGAAGCGCGCGTGGGCGGCGGTGGAGCTTCTGGGGGAAGCCGCTGCGGAAGAGCAAGCGCGCTTCGCCCTACGCCTGGTCAAGGGAGCCTATTGGGATGCCGAGATCCGGCGGGCGCAGGCGCTGGGGCTGCCCGGCTATCCCGTCTTCACGCGGAAGGCGCTGACCGATCTTTCCTACTTGGCCTGTGCGAAGCGGCTGCTCGAAGGCACCGACCGGCTCTTTCCCCAGTTCGCGACCCACGACCCGAGGACGGTGGCGGCCATTCTCTGCCTCGCGGAAGGCGGGAGGGGCGGATGGGAGTTCCAGCGGCTCTACGGGGTCGCCGAACCCCTCTATGCGGTGGTGCGGGAGCTGGGTCATCCGGTCCGGCTCTACCTCCCGTTCGGGACGCGCACGGAGCTCTTTGGGTATCTTGCCCGGCGCCTGCTCGAAAATGGCGTCGGACAGGCGGGTTTCCTCGGCTCCGGGAACGGGGAGGCCCCTCCCCTTTCCGTGAGCCGGACAGCACGACTCCAGCCCGCGGCTCATCCAGGGATCCCCAAGCCAGCCGACCTTTCGGCTCCGGCCTGGAGGCGGGCCGAAGGAATCGACTGGGGCGATCCCGGAGCGGTGGAAGCGCTTCTCGGGGAAGTCGCAGCGGCAGCCAGCCCTGGCCATGCCGAGCCGCTGGTGGCCGGAAGAGCCGCCGGGGGGAAGGAGGAGCCGGTGCTTTCTCCGGCCGACCCCTCCCGACGGGTGGGAACGGTGGTCTGGGCGGGGGAAGGAGAGATCGCCGAAGCACTTCGGATCGGCTTCGATTGGGCGCAAAGGTGGGAACGGGTCCCTGCCCGGGAACGGGCCAAGGCTCTGGAGGCGCTCGCCGACCGGCTCTGGCGGGATCGGGGGAGGCTCCTCTTCCTCCTCCGGGAGGAGGCGGGAAAGACCCTTCCCGATGCGCTGACGGAGCTGCG
This sequence comes from Methylacidimicrobium sp. B4, assembly GCF_017310545.1. Lineage (NCBI taxonomy): Bacteria > Pseudomonadati > Verrucomicrobiota > Methylacidimicrobium > Methylacidimicrobium sp. B4. Next base: position 297,622 of record NZ_CP066203.1, on the reverse strand, counting down.
GGAGGCGATCGACTTCTGCCGGTATTATGCGGCGGAGGCCAGGCGGCTCTTCGGGGCGCCCCGGCGGCTGGGAGGTCCCGCGGGGGAGCTCAACGAGGTGCTCTGGCGGGGACGAGGGCTCTTTGCCTGCATCAGCCCTTGGAACTTTCCGCTTTCGATCTTTCTGGGGCAGGTTGTGGCGGCCCTGGTGGCGGGGAACGCGGTGGTCGCCAAGCCGGCCGAGCAGACGCCGCTTGTCGCGGCCGAGGCGGTCCGGCTCGCGCTTGCCTCGGGCATCCCCCCGGAAGTCCTCCACCTGCTCCCCGGCGGCGGGCGCGTCGGGGAGGCCCTTGTCCGCGACCCCCGGATCTCCGGAGTCGCCTTTACCGGGTCAAGCGAGGTCGCCTCCCGAATCGCCCAGCTCCTGGCGGGCCGGGGAGGCGCCTTGGCTCCGCTGATCGCCGAGACCGGCGGGGTCAACGTCATGGTGGTCGACGCGACGGCGGCCGCCGAGCAGGTCGTTGACGACATCCTGGTTTCGGCCTTTCGGAGCGCCGGCCAGCGCTGCTCCTCGCTCCGCCTCCTCCTCGTCCAGGAAGAGGCGGCTCCGCGCCTGCTCGCTCTGCTTGGCGGAGCGGTCGAGGAGCTCGTGGTCGGAGACCCGCGGGATCTGGCGACCGACGTAGGGCCGCTGATCGAGCGGAAGGCGCTGCTCGATCTCGAAGGTCAGGCTTGGCGGCTCTCTCGCGCAGGCAAGCTTTTGTCCAAGGCTTCCTTGGCCTCGACCGCGGCGGCCGCGGGCTACTATTTCCGCCCGCAGCTCATCGAGATCCCTTCGCATGCGCTGGTCGAGCGGGAGATCTTCGGCCCGCTGCTGCCGGTGGTGCGCTTCCCTATCGAGGCGCTCGGCTCCCTCCTCGAGGAGATTGCCGGGAAAGGCTTCGGGCTGACCATGGGGCTCGAGACGCGCCTTTCCGGGCGCGTTCGCTCGGTTCGGGAGCGGGCGCGGGTTGGCAACCTCTACGTCAACCGGTCGATGATCGGGGCGGCGGTCGCCTTCCAGCCCTTCGGCGGAGAGGGGCTCTCCGGCACGGGGCCCAAGTCGGGCGGTTCTCGCTACTTGGAGGCGTTTGGCGTCGAGCGGGTCTGTTCGCAAAATCTCGCGGTAACGGGCGATCCCGATCTTCTTCTCTTGGCCGAGGGAGACGAGCGTCCCAAGGAGGACGCTTCGCCCTAGCACTGGTTGCAATTCGTCAGCAAAGATGGTCAAGTTTGGGCGCAGCGGGCCACCATGGAGCGTCGAGTCGTCAGAGATCGGAGCGCGGAGGAAGTTCTTTGAGACGCGTGATCGCCCGGCTCGATCGGGTTTCCAAGCATTATGGCTCAGGGGAGGGTGCCACCTGTGCCCTCCGCTCGGTCAGCCTCGAGATCGAGGAGGGCGAGTTCGTGGCGCTCGTGGGTCCGAGCGGCTGCGGCAAGAGCTCGCTGCTCCACCTGCTTGCGGGGATCGACCGGCCGAGCCAAGGAAGGATCGTCGTCCTGGGCGAATCGCTGGCGGAGCTCGAGGACCGGAAGCTCACCCAGATGCGGCTGGGGAAGATCGGGATCGTCTTCCAGTTCTTCAACTTGCTGCCAACGTTGACCGCCGAGGAGAATGTCGAGCTTCCGGGTCTCCTCCGGGGCATGGCGTCCAAGGAGGCGCGGCGGAAGGCGCGGGCTCTCCTGGAGGAGGTGGGGCTCGCCCACCGGAGCCACCACCGACCCGAGCAGATGTCCGGGGGGGAGATGCAGCGGGTTGCGATCGCGCGGGCGCTCCTGCTCGAACCCGGGCTGGTGCTGGCGGACGAGCCGACCGGGAACCTCGATTCGGAGGCGAGCCGGATCGTGATCGAGCTCTTCCGGGATCTCGGGAGGCGGCATGGAGCGACGCTCGTGCTCGCCACACACAGCCAGGAGGTCGCGGCGGCGAGCTCCCGTGTCGTCCGGATGCGGGATGGACGGATCCTCGGAGACGACTCGCTAAGCCCTCCGGAACCCTAGCCCCGCCGCCATGCTCGCCCTTTTCCTTCGCCACTGTGGACGCCAGATCCTCCGCCATCCGGCGATGTCGGCCGTCACGGTGCTCTCGGTAGCTCTGGGCGTCGCCCTCTTCGTCGGAGTCTTGGTCCTCAACCGGAGCGCCTTGGCCGCGTTCCGGGCCTCGGTCGACGCCACGGCCGGCAAGGCCAACCTGGAGGTATCGGGCGATGGAGTGCCGATGGACGAGGAGCTCCTCCGGACGGTCCGGAGCACTCCGGGGATCGCGGCGGCCACCCCGCTGGTCGAGCAGGTCTGCCTGGTCGCCGACCACTCCGGGGAATATCTCCAGCTCGAAGGGATCGACCTCTTCTCCAACGTCCCCTTCCGGGCCTTCACGCTCGAGGCAGGCGGGAGCTCGGAGAGCGACCTGCTCGAGTTCTTCCGGGATCCCCGGGCGATTGCGCTCACCGCGACGCTCGCCCGGAAGCTGGGACTGCGGCTCGGAGACCGGATCACCGTCCGGACGGAGACGGGGCCGGTCCCATTCGTGCTCCGCTCCCTGGTCGAGTTCCAGGGGAAAGCGGTCGGCGCCGATGAGCATCTGGCCCTCCTCGACATCGCGGGCGCCCAGGAGAGCTTCGGGAGCGTCGGAAAGCTTTCCCGGATCAGCTGCCTCCTCGCGGAAGGAGTCGACGCCGGGTGGGTCGCCTCCCAGCTCCGGGAGCGGCTGCCCCCTTCGGTGATCGTCCAGACGCCGGAAGGGCGGAGCCGGCGGGTCGAGAAGATGCTCGGGGCCTTCGAGCTCAACCTGACCGCCCTCTCCCTGGTCTCCCTCTTCGTTGCGATGTACATGATCTACAACGCGGTGGAGGCTTCGGTCGTCCGCCGGCGCGGGGAGATCGGGCTCTTGCGCAGCCTCGGGCTTCCGCGGTCTCGCGTCCAGATGCTCTTCCTGGGGGAGGCGCTCGCGGTGGGAGGCATCGGCGTCCTGCTTGGCCTGCCCTTTGGCCTGTTCCTGGCGCGGAGCTTGCTTGGCGTGATCTCCGAGAGCGTCACCGCGATCTATGCCCTCCTCCACATCGAGCGGATCTCGGTTTCGAGCGGAGCGATCGGGATCGCCTCATTCGCTGGGCTCGCTGCGGTGGCGGCGGCGGCCTGGTTTCCCGCCCGGGAAGCCTCGAGCGTCGAGCCGGTGGAGGCCTTTTCCTTGGGAACGCTGGCGGAGAAGAGTCATCGAGCTGGACCCGGGTGGGCGGTCGCCGCGATCCTCTGCTGGGCGCTCTCGGGAGGCTTGGCCGCGCTCGCGCTGGTCACCGGACCGGCCGCGCTCAGCTTTGGCTCGGCCCTCTTTGCGCTCCTCGGGTTCACGCTGCTCGTCCCGCTGGTCTGCCGGGAGGTCGCGCGCCGCTTCCGCTTCCGTTCGGTCCTGCCGCGGCTGGCGATGGCCCATTTTGCCCGTTCGCTCCACCACAACGCGATCACCGTCGCCGCTCTGCTGGCCGCGCTCGCGATGTATGTGAGCGTCACCGTCATGATCTACAGCTTCCGGAGGACGGTCGACGACTGGCTCCATCGGACCGTGACGGCCGACCTCTTTGTTGCCCCCGCGATCAACGTGCGGGCGGGGACCCAGCAGGCCCTCCCTCCGGAGATCGAGGCGGCGGTCTCCTCCCTCCCCTCGGTCGCCGCCTACGAACGCTACCGGGAGCAGCGGATCATCTTTCGGGGAGAGACGGTCAAGTGCGCCACCCTTCGCTTTCCGATCGCCGCCCAATATAGCGGCCTTTCCCTGCGGCAGGGCGACGCGCGGCGGATCCTGGCCGAATCGACAGGACTGGACCGGATCGTCGTCAACGAGAGCTTCGCCAAGCGATTCCATGTCCAGGAGGGCGACCGGATCGAGATCCCGACTCCCCGGGGCGAGCGGCTCTTCACGGTCGCGGGGGTGTTCTATGACTACACGACCGAGTTCGGGCTCTTCCTCATCGACTGGGGGGCCTATCGGCGCTATTGGGACGAGGATCGCTGCCAGACCCTGGGGCTCTACCTCCGGCCGGGATCGGATCCCGAAGAGGTCCGGAAGGGCCTCCAGCGGCAGGTCGCGCCGATCGGCGATTGGGTCGTCTTCTCCAACCGGGAGGTGCGCAAGGAAGTCTTCCGGGTCTTCGACCAGACCTTTACGGTGACCGAGCTGCTCAAGGGGATCACGCTCATCGTCTGTGCCAGCGGGATCTTCCTCAACTTCCTGATCTTGAGCGTCGAACGCCGCCGGGAGATCGGGGTCTTGCGCTCGATCGGAGTCGGGCGCTCCGGGGTCGAAGCGATGCTGGTCGGGGAAGGGGCTCTTCTCGGCGCCATCGCCTCCCTGCTCGGGCTCCTGGCCGGAACGGGGCTCTCGCTGGTGCTCACCTACGTGATCAATCCCTCCTTCTTCGGCTGGACCGTCCGCTGGACGATGCCCTGGAAGCTCCTCTGGGAGCTCCCTCCCGCCGTCATCCTGGCCGCGGTCCTTTCGGCCTACTGGCCCGCGCGGAAGTGCGCCCGCATTCCGATCGCCGAAGCGATGCGGATGGAGTAAGCTCGCCCACCCCATGCGCTCCCGCCTTGCGGCAAACGCCCTCCTCCTGCTGGCCCTCCTTTGGGACGCGGGCTCTGGGCGAGCCGCTGTGGCCGAGGGCTGGGCCTTTGCGGAGCATCCGTGGAGCTGGAGCTTCCCCCGGGATCATGGCAACCATTCCGACTTTCAGATCGAGTGGTGGTACCTGACCGGCAATCTCTCCTCTCCCACCGGGGCGGCTTACGGCTTCGAGCTCACCCTCTTTCGGCGCGGCCTCTTCCGAGAGCCACCGCAAGGCGCGAGCCGGTGGAAGATCCGGGATCTCTTCTTCGGCCATTTCGCAATCAGCGACCTGGGGGCCAATGAGTTCTTCTTTGCGGAGCGGGCCGACCGGGGGGCGCTCGGGGAGGCGGGGAGTGCTGAGGGGAAGATGGAGGTCTGGGTCGGAGACTGGCGAATCGAGCAGCGGCCCGAAGGCTCGCTCCGGGTCCATGCCGCGGAGAGGGGCAAGAAGCTCGATCTTTCGCTCCTCCCCCGCAAGCCTCCGGTGCTCCACGGAGAGCGAGGCCTGAGCCGGAAGGCCGACGAGCCGGGAGCCGCCTCCTACTACTACTCCTTCACCCGGCTCGAGACCCAGGGGACGATCGAGGAGGGGAAAAAGACCCTCTCGCTCCGTGGCACGAGCTGGTTTGATCATGAGTTCAGCTCGAGCACCCTGGGCAAGGACCAGGTTGGATGGGACTGGTTCGCGCTCCAGCTCGATTCAGGCGAGGAGCTGATGCTCTACGGTCTCCGGAAGAAGGACGGCTCGATCGACACGACCGCCGGTGGGAGCTGGATCGAACCGGACGGAACCCGGAGGGGGCTCCGCTACGGGGAGTTTACGCTCGAGCGGCTTGGGCTCTGGAAGAGCCCCCACACCGGGGCGCGCTATCCGGCGGGGTGGCGGATCCGGGTGCCTTCGCTCGGGTTGGAGGTCGAAGTCCGCCCCCGCATGGCCGATCAGGAGCTCGATCTCCATGCGCTCGGGGAGATCGCCTACTGGGAGGGAGCGGTCCGGGTTTCCGGTACCCGCGGGGCACAGCCGCTCCACGGGGTTGGCTACATGGAGCTCACCGGCTACGCGGGCGCGCCGCTCCACTAACCGGCACCCCCCTCGCGGTAGCCGTCGACCCGGTTGAGCCAGCCGCGGAGCCAGCGCTCCTCGTGCCGCGCTGGAGGCGCGTTGCGCACCCTTCTCTCGAGCACGATCCGGGCCGCCCGTCGGAAGGACGGAAGGGCCGGTCCCGGCTCCATCGCCTGGAGGACGTTCAGCAGCCCCCACCCTTCCCCCTGATAGCGCTCCGTCGGAAAGGTCCCCTCCCCCTTGAAGTTGACGTAGTCGACGAGCGCAAAGAGCCCACCGGGAGTGGTTTCGAGGGCATGGAAGCTCGTTTCGATCCGCCCTCGCTCCCCTTCCGGCAGGGAGGCGAGCATCTTTGGGAGAGACCCTTCCAATCGGTCGATCGCGAATCGGGTCTGCTCGCCGACCGTGTCGGCCAGAAGGGAGCGGAGCTCGTTCATCGGCCTGCTCGCCGCCGCGGCCAGGAAGGCCCGCCGGTTCGGCCAAGGACAGGCGGAGGCGTGCCTGAGCCATTCCGGAAGCGAGATCCCTCGCCGCTCGAGAAACCGGAGCAGCTGCGGAAAGCTCTCCTCGAAAGGGCCACGGACTCCGGCCGGATACCAGATGAAGTGGCCGATGCCGAGCGAAGCGAACTCTTCCCCGGCATTCCAGGCGGTGAGTCCCGAGCGGGTCCCCCCCGACTCGTTCTGCCAGAGGCGGCGGCCGATCGACTCGGCCTCCGCGGGGGAGAGCGAGGACCCCGACGCAGAAGCCTGAGCCGCCAGAAGGCCAAGCCAGCCGACCAAGATCCAGAGCTGCGCGCCGGCGGAGGCTCCCGCCCTCCGTCGTGGCCGGAGATTCGGTTGCGGCGACGAAGGGGATCGACCCACCCCGAGGGCATGATGGCAGGCCCATCGGCGCGAGAGCCGTGGAAAGCACCCAAAAAACGGCTCCATGTGCTCCTTGTCGGTTTTTCTGAGCGGGGGGTGAGCGATCTCGCCCTTTTTCTGCAAGGCGCGGAAATTCCGTACGAAAGCGTGCCAACCCCCGCAAAAACGATGGAGCTCGTCCATCAGTCCCCTCTTCCGGTCGTCCTGCTCCGGTGGCCGACAGAGACGCGACAGGAAACGGCCCTCCTCTCCCGCCTGCGCAGGCTGCCCTGGTGGGTTCCGATCGTGGCGTTGGCGGAAAGGGACGAGCCCGAGGCGCGAAGGGAGGCGCTGGAGAGGGGAGCAGATTTCCTCCTGTCCCTCCGAGGCTCCGAGGAGGAGCTCCGGGCGATCCTGAAAAGCCTCGGGCGCCGGTGTGGGCGGAGCTCGGCGGTGGCCGTCGACTCGCTCCCTTTGGTTTTGGATCGCCAGAAGCGGCTCTTGCGGAGGGGAGAGCGAGCAGTGGTCCTCACCCCTACCGAGTTTGCGATCGCCAGCTACCTCTTCCGACATGCCGGGCGCATCGTCCTCATCGAGGAGCTGGCCGCGCAGCTGCGTCGCCGACGCCCGGGAAAAGCAGCGTCGCCGCGCCTCCTGCACGCCCACTTGGCCAACCTGCGAAGGAAGCTGAGCCACTCCGTTACGGGGATTCTGCTGCGACCCGTTCGGGGGAAGGGGCTTCTGTTGGAGTGGCCCCCTGGGAGCCCGCGGAGGGCGTAGCGATCGGGGCCGCGGCCCCCGGAGCCGGGTTCGGAGCCGGAGTCGAGGGAGCCGGTGGGGAAAGAGCGGGCTCGCCTCCGCTCGATCCCAGCCGCACGGAAATCCCGGAGGTTTGCGGAGGATCAAGATCGAGCCAGACCAGGACCCCCCCGGACTCGAAGAGCCGTCTCACCTGAGCCGGGTGCTTCGCGGTGATCTCGATCCGGTCTCCGTTTCGGATCTTCCTCGGTCGATGGGTGTAGAAGATGACCCTGCTGGGGATCTCGACGATCGGATAGATCAACACCGCTCCGGCGATCCATTCGATCACCCGACGGCTCTCGACTCCGGCCGGGGTGGCGGTAAAGATGCCGTCCCGGAGGTCTGAACGGGCGCTGAAATTTCCCCAAGTCCAGAGGTTTGCTGGATGCGATCCCTCGACCTTCGCGATCGAACCGAGCTGCTTGAAGTAGACCAGCCTTCGCGGCCGCTCGCCGACGGAGGCCTTCCCAGCGGCGCCGGTTCCCGGCTTGACCGGTTGACCGGCTCCAACCTGCGACTCGATCACGGGCGGCGATTCGAGCACCATGCGCGCGATCGTGCCATCCACCTGGTCGATCTCCACGAGCCTGGCCGGATGCTCCTTCGGGATCATGAACTTGGTCCCCTTCCGCATCTCCGGCAGGGGTGACTTGGTCGAGAAGACGACCCGCCGAAAGACGTAGTTCCCGGGGTTGTCGATCAGATTGAAATGCTCCTCCCAATCGGGCCAGTTGATCCCCTCATTGACTGAGGCGACGAAGAGTCCGTCGGAGACCGGGCCGCGGGCGGTGAACCGGCCATAGACCCAGACGTTCTTCGGACGAGGCCCCTGCTCTTCGAGGATCTCCGGCACATGCACGAACTTGACCACGCGGGCGGAGGCCGTCGGAGCCGGGCTGCTGGGCTTCGCGTCCGAGGCGGCCCACAGGAGGGCCGACGGAGACGCCGCGAGGAGGGCCGCCAAGCAGGCGGAGCGGAGGTGGCCACCGAGGGAGCCATGACCCGCCGGACGGAAGGGGGCCCGATGCATTTTCCCCCCCTCTTCCGCGACGACCCCGGCGGCGATCGCTTCCCGCGGAAGAGTCGGGACTTGCGCCCAAGCACCCGGCGAGAGGATCGCCGATGCGGGTGCCTTCCGCTGGAAGAGGCGGACCAAGTCGGCCAGGTCGGCCGCAATCGCCAGCTTCCTCCCCAGCGGAAGGGCGCGAAACAGCTTCCGCTGGGCGTTCCGGGGAATGTCCCACTGCTTGTAGTTCGGATCGGTTTCAGCTTCCATTCTTCTCTCCTCTTTCTTGCTCGATCGAAAGCTTCAATTCCGCGATGTCGGCGAGGTCCTGATGACGACCCGCACCCTGCTTCATGGCGATCAGGGTCTCGACGCGAACGAATCGGATCGGCTCCCCGCCCGGCAGGCGCTCCTGCAGGGCGTGCTCGTACTCGCGCTCGAAGGAGAACGACTCGACGACAAAGATGTCGACCGGGGTCTCCCAATGGGCCTCGCTCTGGAGGGGAAGCACGCGCATCCCCTTTTCCTCCACCCAGCGCTTGCGGGCGGAAGGATCGGCGAGATCCATGGGATCGACCGGCGGTACCGGTCGATAGCCCAATTGCGCCAAGGCCGAAAAGACCGACGCGAGGTTCTTGCGGGAAAAGTCGACGACCAGGTCCATGTCCATGGTCGATCTCCCGTAGCCATGGGCGACCACCGCCAGGCCCCCGACAACCAGAAACCGGGCTCCTGCGGCATTGAGCGCCGCGGTGATCTGCTTCAGGCTTTCGAGCTTCACCAGGTTCTCTTTTGGGGGTAAAACACTCCCTTTTAGCGATCCGGGAGCCAGTAGGCAACCGCCACCTTTCCCAGGCAAGAAAATTGTTCCCGGGAGCGGGCGGAAGGGGCGCCGTCCTCAGTGCCCCCGCCGGATTTCCAAAGGACGGCTCGACGTGGCCTTGGCGTCGAGGAACGCAGCAAACTTGTTGATCGACCGGGACGCGGTCTCGAGGTCGTCGTTGAGGGCGCCAAATCCCGGAGGCCACCAGCAGCAGAAGAACTTCCACGCCCCCTCCCCCAGTTCGGCCCGGACCCCGGCCGGTGGAGGAATGTAGAGAGTCAGCGCGCGAAGCGCATCGAGGGTCGTGCGCTCGACCAGGCCGGCGGCTTCTCCCTCGGTGCGGAGCACGGTCTTTTCGGTGATCACGCCGGCGGCGTTCAGGAAAAAGGCAACGGCCACGAAGCCGTGGGTCGGCGTCATCGCGAGTCCCGCTAGGGAAAGCCGCCTCCGGGCCGCTTCCTGCTGAACCTTGGCTTCGAAGGCCTCGGAGAGCTCCGCGAGGTAGCGGTCCTTCTCGGACTGCACTTCGGGCGAGATGCGGGGTCCATATTCGACGACGGCAAAGATTGTGGGCTCCCTCTTGAGCGCCTTCTTGTGTGGAGAGGAAGGGTCGGCAGCGCCAGGGTTCGAGGGGGAAGGAGAAGCCTCTCCGACCATGAGGAAGAAGGCGAGGAGGCAGAGGAGGAGCCGGGATCTCACCGGGAACCCTCGCTTCCTTTGGCCGGAAGCCGGGTCAGGAAGCCGGGTGCGTTGTCCCCCTCCGCCCCGCCCGCCGTGATGTCGAAATAGACGTGCACCGTGCGCGCCTCCCGCTGCCAGGATTTGGCCCGGGCGACCCCAGACGCAAGCTTGTTCTTGGAATCGATGGAGCCTGGGAAGGAGGAACCGTCCCCTGCGGCACCGACGCTTCCTTTGCTCAAAAAAGCTCCTCGAGGAGCCGGACGGAGAGGTCGTAGCGTGTGAACGGGGTAATCAGATAGATCCCGCCGAACCGCTCGAGCACCGCCTCCGCGAGCGCGCGCGCGGCTTCCAGCCCCACCTCCGTGGCCTTTGGCCCGTCGAGATACCGTAGCCGCTCCCGCAGCCCTTCGGGGATCGAAATCCCCGGCACCTCGTTGTGCAGGAACTCGGCGTTGCGGAAGTTGAGCACCGGCATGATCCCGACGAAGACCGGGATGCCCAATGGCTTGAGACGCTCCGCACTCTTGCGGACCAGCTCCGCGTCGAAGACCGGCTGGGTCATGGTGTATTGCGCGCCGGCGGCGATCTTCGACTCGAGCTTGCGTACCTGTGAATCGAACTGCACCGAGTTGGGGTTGAAGGCGCAGCCGACCACGAAGTTGGTCTTCGCCTTGAGGTCGCGCCCTGCGGCGGAGACCCCTGCGTTGAGCTTCGCAATTAACTTGATTAGCCCCAGAGAGTTAAGGTCGTAGACCGAGGTTGCACCAGGATGGTCACCCGCCTTGGCAGGATCTCCGGTCAGGGCGAGCACGTGGCGGAAGCCGAGCACCGACAACCCCATGAGCTCCGACTGGAGGCCGAGCAGGTTCCGATCGCGGCAGGCGAGGTGGAGGACCGTCTGGAGCCGGGCGCAGCGCTGGGCCGCCACGGCCGCCGCGAGATTGCTGACGCGGAGGATGGCCAGCGAGTTGTCGGCCAGCGTGAGCGCGTCGGCCCCCGCCTTCTCCAGGGCACGAACCCCTTCGAGGAACTTGTCCATGGAAAGCGTTCGAGGCGAATCGAGCTCGACCATGGCGACCGGCTTCCGCTTGCACCGGTCCACAAGGCTCTCCTCTTCGATCTTGGGAGGCTCTGCCTCCCTGGCCACCTCGACCACGGGAAGGCGGAGCCGCCGCGGCTTCTCGCGGCGGGGCCGAAGGCGAGCGAGCTCGGGCGCCATCGCCGCGATGTGCCGCGGGCTCGTCCCATAATCCCCTCCCAGCAGATGGACCCCCTCCTCGACGAAGCGCTCGACGCTCGCGGCGAAATATTCGGGGCTCGCCGAATAGGTGAGTCGTCCTTCGTAGAACTCGGGCTTTCCCGCATTGGGGAACGCACAGAGAAACTCCCCCGCATGCAGCTCGATCCCCTCGAGCAGATGGAGCGAGGCCAAGATCCCGCAGCTTGCCCCGATGCCGACAATCCGGGCGCTCGATTGGCGGAGCGAGGCGATGCCCGAGGCGAGGGTGTCGCCGTTGCCGAGCCGGCCCTCCTCGAAGACCGCGAGCGAGACCGCGACGAGCGGAGCCCCAACCTCCTGGGCGACCGAGAGCGCAAGCGTTGCTTCGAGAAGCTCGGTGAAGGTCTCCAGAAGAATGACGTCGCAACCCGCCTCCAGCAGTGCCGTGATCTGCTCCCGATAAAGGGAGCGCCGCTCCTCCGGAGAGAGGTTTCCCTCCCAGGCGCGGAGCCAGACCGGGCCAACACTTCCGGCAAGGAAGCACTCCCCTTGGCCGGCAGCCTCTCGGGCGAGCTCGACCCCTCTCCGGTTGATCTCGCCCACCCTCTCCTCGAGGCCGAACCGGCCCAGGCTCGCGCGGTTGGCCCCTGTCGTGTTGGTCCGGAGGAGTCCCGACCCTGCCTCCCGGTAGTCGGCGTGGGCGCGCCGCACCAGATCCGGACGACTCAAGTTCGCCTCTTCGAGGCAGTAGCGGCGAGGCAGCCCGAGCGAATAGAGGTAGGTTCCGAGAGCGCCGTCGCCCAGAAGGAGCCGCTGGGAGAGCCGTTCTAATAAATTTGCCATGATGGGAAGCGGACGCATTATAGAGTCGGGATGACGGAAAAAAAAAGCGCGAGCTATTCCACGGGCGAGCCCGCGCTGGATCAGAAGATCGCCGAGCTGCTCGAAGCGGCAGGCATCCGCAGCGGCCAGAGAGAGTATTTCGAGATGGTGGCGACGGCGATCCGCTTCGCCCGCCAGGGTACCACACCCGGCGACATCCGGATGATCAACCAGGCCTTCAAGGAGATCCGGTATGCCGACGCCGTCTTCCAACCCTACCGGGGAGTCAAGAAGGTGACGATCTTTGGCTCGGCCCGCCTCGCTCCTGACACCCCAGACTGGCGGATGGCCCGGAGCTTCGCCGAGCAGATCGCCAAGGCGGGCTTCATGGTCTTGACGGGGGGCGGCGATGGGATCATGGGTGCGGCCCAGCTTGGAGCCGGAAAGGAGATGAGCTTCGGGCTCAACATCCGCCTTCCCTGCGAGCAGCGTCCGAACGAGGTGATCGAAGGCGACCGGAAGCTGATCTTCTTTCGCTACTTCTTTACTCGGAAGCTCCACTTCGTCAAAGAATCCCACGCCATCGCCCTCTTCCCCGGCGGCTTCGGAACGATGGATGAATGCTTCGAGGCCCTTACACTCATGCAGACGGGCAAGGCCCCCATCGTCCCGGTGGTCTTCATCGACTACCCGGGTGGCTCCTATTGGAGCGCCTTCCAGGAGTTCCTGCGTAAGGAGCTGCTCTCCCGCGGGCTGATTGCCGAGCAGGACTTTCACCTCTTTACCTTCACCGATGAGCTGGAGGAGGCGACCCGGGAGATCGAGCGGTTCTACTACAACTTCCACTCCTACCGGTTCGTGGGGGACCTCCTGGCCCTGCGCATCCATCGCGCGCCCGACGACTCGACGCTTGCGGCGATCGAGCGGGATTTCGAGGACATCGTGGCCAGGCCCGGCTCCTTTTCGAGGACCGGAGCCCTGCCGCCTGAGGCCAACGAACCGGAGCTGCTCTCCCTCCCGCGGCTCTGCTTTCCCTTCGACCGCAGATCCTATGGGCGGCTGCGGCAACTGATCGACCGGCTCAATGCATTTTGAACTCGGGGACCGATCCACCCCTTCCTCCGCACCGGAAGGGATCTGGCTGCATGTCTCGGTCTGGGAGCAGAAGGTGCGCGTCCTGCGCGGCAAGGAGCCGGTCTGGGAAGCTCCGGTGAGCACCGCCCTTCTCGGCTGCGGAGAGGAGCCGGAGAGCCACCAGACGCCTCGCGGATGGCACTTCGTCTGCGAAAAGATCGGAGAGGGCTTCCCGCTGGGCACCGAGTTTCGCGGACGACGGCCGACCGGATTCCTCTGGACCCCCGACGCTCCCTTTTTCGAGCAGAGCCTGATCCTCACCCGTATCCTCTGGCTGGCGGGAATGGAGCCGCACAACCTGACCACCCGCGAGCGCTTCGTCTATTTCCACGGCACCAACCGCGAGGACGCGATCGGAAAACCCATGAGCAAGGGCTGCATCTGCCTGCGGAACGAGGAGATGGTCGAGCTCTTCGAGCATGTCTCGGTCGGGACGCGGGTCTTGATCGAGGAAGGAGGCAACCGCTGGTGAGCCAGCCCATTGGCACGATCCTGCTCGACTGGTCCGGAACCCTGGCCGACGACCTGCCCTTCGTCCATCGGGCGGCCAACCAGGTGCTCACCCTCTACCGGAAGCCGACCATGACTATCGAAGAGTTCCGGGAGCGTTTTTTTCTTCCGCTGCGCGATTTCTACCAGACGATCCTTCCGGAAGTTCCCTTGGAGACCCTCGATCGCTTTTACCATGCCGCCTTCCGCTTCTTCCGTCCGCGGATCCCCCTCTTACCCCACGCTGCCGACTTCCTTGAGTTCTGCCGCACCCGGGGCTTGCGGATGATCCTCCTGAGCACGATTCAAAAGGACCACTTCCTGGATCAGGCCGGACGGCACGGAATCCTCGACTACTTCGCCGAGATCCATACGGAGGTCGTCGACAAGCGCGTGACCCTCTCCCAGCTGCGGGAAGAGCGGGGGTTCACGCCGCGGGACGCGATCTTCTTGGGCGACATGGTCCATGACATTGAAGCGGCTCATGCGGCCGGCATCCTTTCTGGAGCGCTCCTGACCGGCTACGACACCCGCGCCAAGCTCGAGGCGGCTCGCCCGAGCTTTCTCTTCGCCGACCTGGCTGAAGCGCGAAGCTTCCTCGAGGAGAACCGGAAGAGTCCCGCTTGAGCCGGATCGCGAGTCGGCCTTTTCCCTGACGCCGGTTTCCCCTGATCCCTCACCTCCCCTCCCTGCCGCCTCTCCGTGAGGCTCCGGATGGGGACGGAGGGAAGTGGACGCTCAGCGAGCCCCGGAACGAAGGCGGACAATTCGGTCCTGACCCGCTCGAATTTGTCCCCGCTCCTTCCTCCCGCTCCCCGTGGACCGAAAGCTCGATCGCCAGATGGAGCCCATGGGGCCTGGAGCCGCACGGAAGTTCGGAAGCCGCCGCCGGCTCGGCTCCTTTCTCCTTCCGGGCTCGCCGGAGCCTCTCCTTTGCCTCGGCGGTCGCCGCGCGGCCGGCCTCCTGCGTCCGGCGCACGCGCTCCTCGGTCGGGGAATCTTCTCGAGCCGACGCTGCCGCTTTGGGTTCCGGTCCGGAGCGCGACTTCGACGCGCAATCAGTTCCCCGTTCCTCCGCCGCGGGCGACGGCGCGTTTTCCTCCCCGTTCTCCTTCCCCGCCTTCGATCTCCTCCGATCGGGCTGCGGAGAGGAGGGAGCGGCCAAGAGCTGACTTGCCCAGGAAAGGCTCGAGCGGACCACGCTCAGCAGATTGCCCGTCGCCCGAAGGAAGTCGGTCATGCTCAAAGAGCCGTCGAACGGGTCGAGATTCCGCTGAAAGAAGACGCGCATCTGCGGATCGAGCGTGCAGGGCATGTGGGGCGTCGAAGCGTGCTGGCCTACGGTCAGGTGGACTTGAAGGGAAGCCATCTCTGTTTCTCCGGTTTGAGGGTTGTTGCTTCTTTTCCTGGCCTGTGCGTCGATCGCGCAAAGCGCGGCAACCTCCTTGGGGGCGCCCTCGGTTGCATGCGCCGGAGGAGCGGGCATCGTCCACTTTGGTCTTTGACAAGACCCTTGCGATCCGCCAAAACCGGGTCAACGTGCCGACGACCGGTTCTTCCCCCCTCGACTGGAACCGCCTGGGCAAGGAGGCGCTCGAGATCCTCCAGGCATATGTTCGCATTCCTTCGGTCAACCCGCCGGCCGATACGACAGAGACCGCGGATTTCCTGCGACGGCTCCTGGAGGAGAGCGGATTTTCCCCCCGGGTCTATGCGAGCGGTCCCACGCAGCGCAACGTCCTCGCCCGCCTGCCAGGGCGCGATCCGGCGCGCAAGCCCCTCCTCCTGCTCAACCACATGGATGTGGTCCCGGCGGATGCCTCCCGATGGAAGCTTCCTCCCTTCGCCGCGACGGTCCAAGGGGGCTTCCTTTGGGGTCGGGGCACGCTCGACATGAAGGGGCTCGGGATCCAGCAGCTCATGGCCTTCCTGGCGCTCCAGAGGGCCGGGATCGTGCCGCCGCGGACCATCCTCTTCCTGGCCACCGCAGACGAGGAGAGCGGGGGCCAATACGGCATCCGCTGGATGATCGAAAATCACTGGAAGGATCTTGGGCCTGAGTATGTGCTCGACGAGTCGGGGTTCGGTACCCGCGATCTCTTTGCTTCGCCCAGGCTCGTCTTTGTGATCCAAGTGGGGGACAAGCAGCCGGTCTGGCTCCGGCTGCGGGCAACCGGCCGCCCGGGTCACGGCTCAATCCCGACGCCGGACGACGCCCCGGCGGTCCTCTTGCGCGCGATCGCCCGGATCCTCGAACGGAAGGAGGTCGACCGGCCTCCCGAGGTCGTAGACGCGATGGTCGCCCGGGTGGGGGCGCCGCTCGCTCCCCATCCCTTCACCGACTCGATCCGGCGCAACTCGGTCGCTCTCACCAGCCTCTCGGCGGGGGTGGGGACCCCCCCCAAGATCAACGTGATCCCCTCGCTCGCCGAGGCGACCTTGGACTGCCGCCTCCTCCCCGGGGTCGATCCCCAGGGGTTCCTTTCCTCGATCCGATCCCTGGTGGCCGATCTCCCGGTATCGATCGAGCTGGCGAACGAGGTCGCCGACCCCGCGCCCCCGAGTCGCTGGGACACCCCTTTCTTCGCGGCCATTGAGCGGACGGTCGGGCGCCACTATCCGGAAGCGGTCGTGAGCCCGCTGCTCAGCTCGGGCTTCACCGACTCGCGCTACCTGCGCCAGAAAGGGGCCGTGGCCTACGGGTTCATGCCGATGGTCCTCGATCCCGAAACCGCCTGGAGCGCTCATTCCGACTCGGAGCGGATACCCGTTGCCGAGTTCCAGCGGGGCATCCGGGTGCTCTTCGACCTGTTGCAGGAGGAGTTCTAGGCGCACGATTGGATCCGTAGCCGATTCCGGAAGTCGCCTCCGCTCTTCCTTTCCCAATCGCCAGGACATAAGAACCTTTCCATGAAAATCCTTCTTCTGCATCATGCCGCGCTGCCGGTCACCGACCTGGAACGATCGAAAACCTTCTATCGCGAGATCCTGGGGCTGGAGGAAGTTTTCCGAGCCCCCTTCCCTTTCCCCGGAGCCTGGTTTGCTCTTCCGGGCGGCCAGCGGATCCACCTGATTGTCTCCCCTGGCCAGACCCTGCGCACGGGCAAGGGGATCGACTCCCGGGACGGACACTTCGCCCTGCGGGTCGCCAGCTACCGGGAAGCGCTTGAGGAGCTTGCGCAAAAAGGCTATACGCCCGACGCGGACGACGAGCTGCGCCGGATCAAGGTCGATCCCCATTCGGTAGCCGGATTTCCCCAGATGTATCTGCTCGACCCCGATCGGAACTTGATCGAGATCAACGCGGAAAGGCTCGATCTTTAGATGGGTGGCGGCCATGGCCGATCCGAAGCGAGGGGAGCCCCCCTCCGGCAGGCCAGGAGGGGGGCGCATGGGCTCCGAGCGGCTCCGCCGCCCCTCCTGCTCTTCCTCCTTTCGCTTCTCCTTTTGGATTGCCGTTCCGGCTCCTCGTCCCCCGAGGGCCAATACGGAGGCAGCTGGACCGAGGCGGACCAGTCGACGGTCCGGGTGACCCTCTCCCTTGCGCCGGGGGGTAAGGCGGTGATGCAGCGGATCGTACGCTGGCCGGATGGCCAGACCGAAGCCGATTCGTGGGAATCCGAATACCGAGTCGGGGGCGATCGGATCCTGATCGGCTCCGAGGGGAAGGTCTACGCGGTCTTCCAGCGGCAGGGCCATGCCCTTCTCGATCCGAGCCACTTGGTGAACGGAAAGCCGATTCGTCTGGAGCGGCAAGCAGCGAAGGCCCCGTAGGCCGGCTATCCCCGTTCGCCCGGCAACACGGCTGCGGGAGAGGAGAGCGGGAGCAGGGCTTCGGCAATGCCCCAAGCGGGCTTTTCCTTCTTGCGCTGGAGAAAGCGGATTGCCGCATAGGCACCCACGAAAAGGGAAGATTCGACCGGTTTCCCATGGAGCAGAAAATGACCCGGTGATCGGGTCGCACGGCTCAGCGCGAGGATCGCGTCCGCTCCGTGCTCCCTTGCCAGTGTGACCGCCCGGGAGCGCGCGCTCCCGAACAACCCGTTGCACGCGCGGACATAGCCAAGGATGATGTAGTGCCGGTTGGGCAGCGTCCGATACTCCATCATCCCACAAACCAGCGTCCCGGTCCCCGTTCCCAGGGGGCCGGATTCGGGCCTTTCCGCCGGCATCCACCGAGCGAGGAGCACATCGGCATGGGCTCTGAGCGGGAGAAAGAAAGACACGGCAAAGAGCAGGATCAGGAACTTTTTCACGAACGAGGGTGAGTTCGCCTCGATCCTATGGTTCCGCCTCTCCGAAAGGCAAGCCGGGGAAGACAGAGGCGAGACCTTGGCCGCTTCTGGCCCCTCGAGCGGTCGACCGAAAGGAAATGCGCTGTATATTCTTTTCCAGGAAGTGCAGGATGAAGCTATTCCCATCCGCCCGCGGGCTCGCGGTCCACACCGATCGATCTCCGGTCGGGGTGCCTCGGCTCCGTGGGCGCTACCCTCCTGAGGGTCGCTGCGGATCGAGGGGAAACCAAGGGCCCGATCGAACCTCGGGCAAGCTTCCGGATTGCGGATCCGGGCCAAAGATGGGGAGAATCGTCCGCATGATTTCTTCCCTCCTCCCCTCGTTCCGACTGGCCCTGGGATTTCTCCTCCTCCTCGCGCTATGGGGCGCCGTCCCTCTCCGGGGTGAAGAGCCTTCGATTCCGATCGCTCCGGGTGACCCTTGGACCAGAAGCGACATCCTCCTGCCGAAGGATTTCTTGGCGCTGCAGAAGCCGGGAAGCCCTTCCTACCGGATCTTTCAGGTCGGCTTTCCCTTCCTCTACAAGGCGGGCCATATCCACGGCGCGATCTATATCGGCGCGGGAAAGGACCCCGAAGGCATCCAGGCGCTCAAGGACGCGCTCTCCTCACTCCCTAAGGATCAGAAGATCCTTCTCTACTGCGGCTGCTGTCCTCTGGATGTCTGCCCCAACATCCGGCCGGCGTTCCAGGCTGCGAAGGAGCTGGGATTCTCCGATGCGAAGGTCCTCTACCTGCCCCACGACTTTGTGCAGGACTGGACCCACAAGGGATATCCAACCGAAAAAGGTTGGTGAAACCTTCGGAGGGACCCTAGGCATCGATGCGTCTAGAATGCGGCTTGTGCACGGTTCGGGATTGGCGTCTGGACGACGAGACGGCGCTGATCGCTGCGGCCAACAACCGGAAGGTCTGGCGCAATCTGACCCACCGGTTTCCCCATCCCTACACCCAGAATCATGCACGAGAGTGGCTGGCCTCTTTGGCAGCGACGCCTGAGCCGACCCACTGGGCGATCGAAGTGGAAGGCGTGGCCGCCGGTGGGATCGGAGTCGATCGGGGAGAAGGCGTCTTCGCCAAATCCGGCCACCTCGGCTACTGGCTTGGGGAGCCCTATTGGGGCCGCGGCATCATGACAGCCGCCGTCCGCGCGGTCTCGGAGTACGCCTTGGACCACTTTGGCCTGGTGCGTCTTCAGTCCTATGTCTTTGCGTGGAACCCGGCCTCGATGCGCGTGCTCCAAAAGGCGGGCTTTGTGCGCGAAGGGATCCTCCGCAAGAGCGTCTACAAGGACGGCGAATGCATCGATGAAGCTCTCTACGCGCTGGTCCGCTGATGCGGCCTCCGGTTCCGGGGAGATCGGGCAGGGCGCTGTCTCCCGGCAGAGCGAGTCTGCGGACGAGATTCCGACCCTCGCCGAACGGGTCACCCTTGCGGAAGAGAGCCCCTGCTGCGCCGCTGCGTCAAGGGACGCCGGCTATCCTGCCGGACCCACGATGAACGCCAGAGGATTCTCGGCATGACACCTTCCTGCTTCCCGGCCGCGGGCATCGGCAGCGAAATTCGCTATGCTTTTGGCATCTGCTCGCTGGGATCGATCCTGGTGGCGGTGAGTCCTCGCGGGGTCTGCGCCATCTCCCTGGGCGATGATCCAGAAGCCCTGCTCCGCGATCTGCGGGAGCGCCTTCCTAAAGCCTGGCGGATCGGCGGGGACTCGGCACTCGAGCCGCTCCTCGTCGAGGTGGTCGGTTTCATCGAAGCCCCGGCCCAAGGCCTGGGCCTGCCCTTGGACATCCTCGGCACCCCCTTCCAATGCCGAGTCTGGCGAGCCCTAAAGGAAATTCCGCCAGGCAGGCAGGTGAGCTATGGCGAGATCGCCCGGCGGATCGGCGCGCCAAAGGCGGCTCGCGCCGTGGCCCGTGCCTGTGCCGCCAATCCCCTGGCCGTCGCGATCCCTTGCCATCGTGTCGGGAGGGTCGATGGCCACCGGTCGGGCTACCGGTGGGGAATCGAGCGGAAGGAAGCGCTCTTGCGGCGGGAGAGTGGGCGATGAGCGTGGCTCGTCGGCCGCGCTCGGTGCCAACCCATCCCCCCATCGGCTCCGAAGGCCTCCGCGCATCCTCCTCCCTCGGCATGTTTCCGGGTGCGAGCGCGCACCTCCATCGGCCCCGGCAAGATCGACCAGCTCCGGGCTGTCGGGGCGGCCCGCTCGCTCGGCGTCCCCTGCAGACGCGCGTGGCTGCGGATCGACTCTCTGAATCGAGGGCTCGGAAGGCCGGTTGTGGACAGCGCGACAGGCGGGAACGGGGGCACTCCGCACGTTCACCGACCGCCCCTTCCCGATCTTCGCTCTGTTCTGGTACACCCGATGCTATAGGCTCGTCGTTATGTTTTTTTCCACGGAACGATGTAGCGAACCGGACAAGCGCAATGCGGTGGGTTCTCTGGCGACATGATCCGAGGAAAAGGAAGCTGCCCATGAAAAGGCTCCTGCGCCCTTTGATGCTTTCCTGCTCGCTCTTCTTGGGCACCTTCGCCCATGCCGAAAGCGTCCATGTGGCAGTTGCCGCCAACTTCACCGGTCCAATGGAACGAATCGCCCCAGAGTTTGAGAAGGCGACCGGCCACAAAGCGATCGTCGCCTACGGGTCAGTGGGCAAGTTCTACGCAGAGATCAAGAACAGGGCACCCTTCGACGTGCTGGTCTCCTCCGATGACCAGACCCCAATGCGCCTCCAACGGGACGGCCTGGCGATACCGGGGAGCCAGATAACGTATGCCATTGGCAAGCTCGTGCTCTGGAGTGCCAAGCCGGGCCTGGTGGATGACAAGGGCGAGGTACTCAAGCAGGGCAATTTCCGGCATCTGGCCCTCGCCAACCCGAAGCTTGCGGTGTACGGCGCTGCGGCGGTCGAGGTGATGACCAGGCTCCATGTTTACGCGCCGCTCGAAAGCAAGCTCGTCCTTGGCGAAAACATTACCCAGGCCTATCAGTTCGTCGCCACGGGAAATGCCGAGCTCGGTTTCGTGGCGCTCTCGCAGGTTTACCAGGACGCTCAATTCGCCCCCGGCTCCCATTGGATCGTGCCGGCCCGCCTCTATTCAACCCTCAAGCAAGACGCGGTGCTGCTCAGCCACGGCCAAGGCAATCCGGCGGCCGATGCGTTGCTTGCCTACCTCAAAAGTGAGATGGCCAGGAAAGTGATCCGCGCCTACGGCTACGAATTCTGACTCCAAGGAGAACTCCTGTGAAACTGGTCCAGTCCCTGCTATTCGCCTGTCTATTCTGGTGCGCGGCATCCGCCCATGCCGAAAAAATTACCATCGCAGCGGCGGCCGATCTCAAGTTTGCGATGGATGAGATCGTCACCAGCTTCCAGCAGGCCAACGCCAGCGCCGAGGTGGACGTGGTTTATGGCTCCTCCGGGAAGTTCTATACCCAGATTCAGCAGGGGGCACCCTACGACCTCTATTTCTCGGCCGATGTCGCTTTTCCGCACGAGCTAGCCAAGGCGGGCTTGGCCGCCTCCGAGCCGAGGCTCTACGCCTTCGGCCGCATCGTGCTCTGGAGCGCAAAGCTGGACGCCCGCAAAATGACGCTCGCCAACCTGACCGATGCCAACATTACCCGCATTGCCATCGCCAACCCGAAGCACGCACCCTACGGCAAGCGCGCCGAGGAGGCCCTGCGCGCTTCCGGGCTCTGGGAGAAGGTCGAACCGAAGCTCGTCTATGGAGAGAACATCGCCCGGACCGCCGAGCTGGTGCAGACGGGTAACGCCCAGGTCGGCGTCATCGCGCTGGCTCTGGCGGTCAATCCCGAGCTGGCGAGCAAGGGTGGCTACTGGCTGATCCCCGATCACCTGTACGAACCCCTGGAGCAAGGCTTCATCCTGACCAAGCGAGCCGAAGGCAACGACCTGGCTCGCCGCTTTGCCGACTACATGGGCGGCAAACCGGCGCGAGCCATCATGACCAAGTATGGCTTCGTCCTCCCGGGCGAAGTGGTCAGCAAGTAGCACGAGCACGCAGCCATGAGCACCCGGGAGCGCAACGGCCAAGGCTTCGTCTCCGGCTCGCCGATCGGTACCCTGGGCGGATGGATCGGCTTCGGCAGACTGCGGGTCTCGGCCATCCAGACCTTCCCGCACGTGCAGCGAGGGATCTCATGCTGAACAATAGCGACCTACAGGCCCTCTGGCTGACCGTGCGCCTGGCTAGCACCGTCACCGTAATCCTGCTCTTGGTCGGCACACCCATCGCCTGGTGGCTCGCCCGCGCCAGGACCTGGTGGAAGGGGCCGATTGGCGCGGTGGTCGCCTTGCCCTTGGTGCTGCCGCCCTCGGTGCTCGGGTTCTACTTGCTGCTGGCGATGGGGCCGAACGGGCCGGTGGGGCAACTCACCCATGCGCTGGGCTTCGGGCTCTTGCCTTTTACCTTCTGGGGCTTGGTCGTCGCTTCGGTCTTCTATTCCCTGCCGTTCATGGTGCAGCCGCTGCAAACGGCCTTCGAGGCCGTGGGCGACCGGCCGCTGGAGGTGGCGGCCACGCTGCGCGCCTCGCCGCTCGATGCCTTCTTCACCGTGGCCGTGCCGCTGGCCGCCCCCGGCTTCCTGACCGCCGCGATCCTGACCTTCGCCCACACGGTGGGCGAGTTCGGCGTGGTGCTGATGATCGGCGGCAACCTGCCGGGCATCACCCGTGTCGCCTCCGTGCAAATCTATGATCACGTGGAGGCGCTGGAATACCTGCAGGCGCACCGCCTCGCGGCGGTGCTGCTGCTCTTTTCCTTCCTCGTGCTGCTAGCCCTCTACTCCTGGCGTCCCAATCCGAAGAAAGGCGCTTGAGATGGCGGGCATCGATGCGCGTTTCCGGCTCGACTGGCCGAGCTTCTCCCTCGACGTGGATCTCACCCTTCCTGGTCGGGGCGTCACCGCTCTCTTCGGCCATTCCGGCTCCGGCAAAACCACGCTGCTGCGCTGCATCGCAGGACTGGAGCACGCGCCGCAAGGATGGCTCTCCGTCGATGGCGAGGTGTGGCAAGACGCCGACCGATGGCTGCCGACGCACAGGAGGCCCATCGGCTTCGTATTCCAGGAGGCCAGCCTGTTTCCTCATCTCTCGGTACTGGGCAATCTGCGCTATGGCAGGAAGCGCGTCCGGGATGCGCGGCGGGTAAGCCTCGATCAGGCCATCGAGCTGCTGGGCATCGGCCATCTGCTCGACCGCAGACCGGATCGCCTCTCGGGCGGAGAACGCCAGCGGGTCGGCATCGCCCGCGCCTTGGCCGTCAGCCCACGCCTGCTGCTGCTGGACGAGCCGCTGGCCGCGCTCGACTGGAAGCGCAAGCGGGAAATCCTGCCCTATCTGGAGCGGCTACACGACGAATTGGAGATTCCGATTCTCTACGTCAGCCACTCGCCTGACGAGGTGGCGCGGCTGGCCGACCACTTGGTGGCGATGGAGGGCGGCAAGGTGCTGGCTGCTGGCCCCTTGACCGAAACCCTGGCTCGCCTCGACCTGCCCTTCCGGCTCGGCGAGGATGCCGGTGCCGTGCTCGATGCCACCGTGGGCGCGGTCGACAAGGAGTGGCGCCTGGCGCGCATGGATTTCGATGGCGGCAGCCTGTGGGCACCCGATCCGGGCCTGACGGTCGGCCGCCGCATCCGGGTGCGGGTGCTGGCTCGCGATGTCAGCCTTGCCGAAGAGCCGGGGACCAGCAGCATCCAGAACGTGCTGCGCGGGCAGGTCGATGCCATCGGCGCTGACGAGCATCCCGGCCTGGCGCTCGTGCGCCTCCGTGTCGGTGAATCGGTGCTGCTCGCACGGCTGACCAGACGAGCCGCCGCATCCCTCGGCGTCACTTCCGGTCGAGTGCTCTGGGTACAGGTGAAGTCGGTCGCATTGCTGGAGTGAGCGTCCCGCCGATGTCCGCTCGAGGCCTAGCTTGGACGGATACAAAAGGGAGGTCGTCGACGACGTCGGCCGAGGGATGCTCCCGGCGGTTCGCCTGCCGGGATTGCGCCGGCAACGCCCAGGTCGCACCCCATGCCCGCCTTTCCGGGAGCCAAGGCGCGGGCGGCTCTCGCAAGCCTCCGGGCCGGCGCGACGGCCTCCCGCACGGCCGGACGCGCGGGAGAGGCCCAAGCCTCTCCGGGCGATGGCATGGGCCGCGCCCTGGTGAGCGCTGATCCCGTGACGACGCGCGTGGTTCATGGCACCGATCACGGAAGTGTAGGCCGGATCGACTTCGATCCCCTGGGCTCCGGCTCGAAAGCACCCCACCTTGAGCAGGGCGATGGTCTGGGAGTAGCCAAACCAAGAGATCTTCCGGGCGGAGGATCGACTCGCCACCTCAAGCTCAGCCTTCCTTTCTTTTAGATCCAGGCGCTCAAGAGCTCGGGGGAAGCCCACGCTCCCGGGCCATCTCCACAATCATCCCTGCCGCCTCTCCGAGGACCGCCTTCGCCTGGTGGGGTGTTCGTGTCCGGAAAGTTCAGGTCGATCCTCAGGGACTGTAACAGGTTGCCGAATCGGCCCCTCTCCGCCACGGCCAGAGGGTCGTGGTCGATGTCGATCCCAATCGCCCCCGCCAGACGGGTTGTCGCAATGGGAACGGGCCTGGCCGGGACGCTCGCGCAGACCCGCCAGCCCTTCTGGTCCCCGGAGAAAGCGGTGGCTCACGGCTACCCCCCTCCCGCTGCCGGACGGGGGATGGCCCGTCTTGGTTTGCGAGGAGAGGATCGGGCTCGCGGCAAGCGCCCGAAGGATCTCCTCCCGGCCATCGGCGAACCGCACCCCGGGAATGGGGACGGCGCTTTCGGCCCTCCGCATGCGGGATTCGGTCTCGGCGATCGACTCGGGGAGCCGCTCCCGGATCGAGGCGATCTTGCCCTCGAGACCCACCCGGATCGCGTGGAACTGCCGGGCGGGGATCCCGAAGCGCCGCAGGAACTCGCACTGGAGATCGCCCATCGGAATCCCCGCCCGCATCCGGGCGAAGAGGACCCGCTTGGGCTCACCCGTAGAGATCCGCATAGGCGTCGAGCGCTGCGGCCTGCGCTGCCGCGAGCCTCAAGCGCTTCTGATCGAGGAAGGGCGCAGGGTCACTGATGAAGAGCCTCCAGCGCCTTCCTCGCGCGGTTCCTGGCGGACCGCTTGCCGTAGAGCCCCGCAGCCAGGGAGAGGATGACCTCCTCTAGATCGCGGATCCTGTCGTCGGTCCTCTCCTCCGGATCGACAACTCGCACCGATCGGCCATGTGCAGCCAAGGCCGCCTCCAGAGGCTCGCATCCCAAGCGCATCAACCGGTCCCGATGCTCGACGAGAATGGTACCGATCTTGGGATCGCGCAAAAGCCGCAAGAGCCCCTTGCGCTGGTCGTCCATTCCCGAGCCCACCTCCTTGACCGCATCGACGATCGTCAACCGCTTGGCGATCGCCCACTCCGTCAACCGCGCCAGCTGCCGATCGAGATCCGCCTTCTGGTCGGCGCTGGAGACGCGGGCATAGAGGGCCACGCCCCTGGGCTGCCTCTCCTCCGCATGCACGATCACCGTCCCGGTCGGCAGCTGCTCGGCCGGCACGGGCAGCTTCCCGTCCTTCCACATCCGCCAAGCCGTCTTGTAGCCAATCCCCTGCCGCTTTGCCCAGACGCTCAGCTTCATGGGAAAGTAATGCGATACAACGTGAGTTATGTCTATTGATTAGTCAACCATTAGCAACCCTCCAGACGCCGTGCGCCAGAACTCCAGCACCGGCTGATCGGGATCGAAGATCAGCACGTCTGCTCTCCTAGGCGAGAAACCAGTAGCCTAACCTGATGAGAGATCTGCGGATCCTTCCCCTCTCCATCCCTGGGCCCGCTCGACCGCGCTCTTCCACTCCTCCCGCTTGCGGAGCCGCTCCCGGGAATCGAGAAGGGGCGAGAAGATCCGCTCGATCTGCCCGAAGGAGCTCCCTTCCAGATTCGTGAAGAACCCGGTCTCCCGGCCCGCCAGGAGGCCCACGCCAAGCGCTGTCGCCTCAGGAGAGCGGGAGCGCGCGACCGAGAGCCCGAGCAGGTTGGCTTGGATCTGGAGGAGGAGATCGCTCTGGGCCGCCCCCCCGTCCACCTTCATTTCGTGAAGCGAACCTCCCGTCGCCCGGCCCATCGCCTCGATCACGTCGCAGACCTGATGCGCGACGCCTTCGAACGCGGCCCGTGCAATGTGGGAAGGCCGGGTTTTCCGGGTCATCCCGATCAAGAGGCCCTCGGCCGAGCAGTCCCAGTAGGGGCTTCCCAATCCGGTGAGAGCCGGGACGAAGACTAGCCCTTCCGCCTCGGGAGCCTGTCGCGCCAACGCCTCGACCTGACCGATGCTCGGGGCGAGACGCAAACCCTCCACCAGCCACTGGAAGGCGGCCCCGGCGATAAAGACGCTGCCTTCAAGCACGTAGTCGGTCTTCTTCCCTCGATTCCAGCCGGAGGAGACGAGCAAGCCTTCAGTGGCCGCAAGGGGCCGGTTCCCCAGGTTCATGAGCGAGAAGGCTCCGGTCCCGTAGGTCGTCTTGAAGCTGCCCGCTCCCCAGCAGAGCTGGCCGAAGAGCGAAGCCTGCTGGTCGCCCAGGACCGCGAGAATCGGAATCCCCTCCCAGAAGCCCACCCCTTTCCCGAAGAGGCCGGCCGAGGGGAGCAGCCGTGGCAGGATCGCCGGGGGAATTTGAAAGAGGCTGAGGAGCTCTTGGTCCCACCGGCGTTCATAGATATTGAAGAACAGCGTCCGGGAAGCATTCGACTCCTCGGTGGCGTGGGCTTTCCCCCCGGTCAGCTGGGAGAGCAGCCAGCTATCGACGGTTCCAAAGCAGAGGCGGTCGAGACGGCTCCGGAGCACCGGAACGTGTTCCCACAGCCAGAGAAGCTTGCTCCCCGAGAAGTAGGGGTTGAGCCGGAGGCCGGTCCTTGCCCGGATCGCCTCTTCCCAACCCTCCTTCCGCAACCGGTCGCAGAGCGCCGCCGACCGGCGGTCCTGCCAGACGATGGCGTTTCCGAGCGGCTCAAGGCTTCGTCGGTCCCAGAGAAGGAAGGTCTCTCGCTGGTTGGCAATGCCGATGGCAACAACCTGCCGCGGCTTGACTCCCACGCGCTCAAGAGCCTCACGCGCCGCTTCCTCGAGCGAGCTCCAGAGCAGCTCGGGGCTCTGCTCCACCCATTCGGGCCTTGGGGTGAGGATCGAAATGGGCCGCCGCGCCTGCGAGGCGATCTCTCCCTTGCGATCGAGGAGCAGAGCCCGGGAGCTCGTCGTTCCTTGATCGAGGGCGAGAATATACTCCATGCGCCTCGCTAGAGAGCGACCACCAGCTTGCCGAGGGATTTCCCTTGAAAAAGATCCCGAAGGGCTTCCGGAGCGTGCTCAAGACCTCGGACGATCGTCTCCTCGTAGCGGAGCTTTCCTTCCGCCGCCCAACGCTCGAGGCGTGCCAAGGCCTCGGGCCAGCGGTCGAGCCGGTCGCCGACGATAAATCCCTGGAGGCGGACCCGGCGCGAGAGGAGGAACTCCCATCCCTTCGGGACGGGGGTTTCCGGGCGGTTGTAGGTCGAGATGTGGCCGCAGAGGACGATCCGGGCAAAAGGGTTGAGGAGCGGCAGCACCGCTTCCAGGACCGGACCTCCCACGCTGTCGAAATAGAGGTCGATCCCTTCTGGAGCCGCGCGGCCAAGGTCGCCTGGGAAATCGGCCGCCTTGTAGTCGACGGAGGCACCAAAGCCCAAATCCTCGACGACATGCCGACACTTGATGGGGCCACCGGCGATGCCGACCACGCGGCAGCCGTGCATCCGGGCGAGCTGGCCCGCAATGCCTCCGACCGCTCCCGCCGCGGCCGAGACGACGACGGTCTCCCCCGCCTTGGGACGACCAATGTCAAAGATGCCCAGATAGGCGGTCACTCCCGGCATGCCCGCGACGCCGAGGTAGGCCGGCAAGGGCAAGCGACCGCTCACCTTCCGCGCCTCCGCCCCGCGGCAGATGCCGAAAAGCTGCCAGCCGAGGTAGGTCACCACCTTGTCCCCCGATGCGATCCCGGGATCCCGCGAAGCCGCGACCTCTCCCGCCGCCCAGCTCGCCATCGGTTGCCCGAGCGTGAGCGATCGGGTGAAGGTCTCCCCGCCGCCGGCCAGGAGCCGCAGGTAGGGGTCGATCGACACGAAGAGATTCCGGACCAGGATCTCCCCAGGGGCCAAATCCTCCGGGAGCTCCGTCGTGGCGAGCAAGAAATCCTCGTTCCGGAAAGCTCCCTCCGGTCGGCGGACCAGGAGCAGCTGTCGATTGGGGAGGCTCACCTCCTCCGATCCTCCGGCGTGGCTGTCCGCCCTTCAACAGATTTTTACCAATGAAGGAAGAGAAATGCGCCTGGGGGATGGGTTGGATCAGCGGACGAAACCGAGCGATTTAGGAAGGCTTGCCCGTGCGAAGGCAAAAAAGAATGGCTGCCCCGGTAAGAGAGCAGCCATTCCTGGTCGCCGAGAGCGCGACCCTACCACCGTCCGTTAGCCCAGAAGGCCCTTCTCCACCGCTTTCCGGAACTCGGCTTTCGCCTTGGCGCTGGAGACCTTGGCCTGCCAGCCCGCTTCCATGGCCGCGACGAAGGCTTCCGCGCCCTTCTCGAGCTCCGCGCCCCATCGCGCCCGGATCTTCTCCTTGAGGATTTCGTCCACGACTTCCCGCCAGGCCCGGCAGCCGGCCGATTCCCACATCTTCGTGATATGCTCCACGAGGCATCCCTCTTCAGGACACTTCTGCTCTTCCTTCTCGTGGCAGCTCGTCTCCTCGCAGCAGCTCTTCTCTTCGCACTCGCTCATGGTCTTGCTCTCCTTGGGTGTTCCCTGGATCGCTCAGGAACGTGCGGCTCCACTCAAGCCTACGCTCCGGACGATCCGCGGGCTACTCTGCCGGAATGGGGGATCTTCTTCCAGGGTGCCCAAAGACAAACTTCGGGTCAGAAGCGCCAACCGCTCTTTCTGCCTTGGAGGGTCGGCGTCTCCGGCTCTATGGTTCTCCTAAGATGGAACCCCCCTTCTCGATCACGACAGCAATCCCGCTCCTCTGGGGAGTCATTCCGGTGTCGGTCGTGGGACCCGCTCACCTTCTGGGAAAGATCGGCTCGGGTTTCGCAGGCCCCTGCCGGCCCTGCGGCCCGGGGCGCTTCCGCGTCCATCTGCTCTCGGTCGACGGAAGGCCGGTCGAGCTCGAGTCGATGCGGATCCGGTCCGACGGTGCGCTCGGCGAGATGCCCGCTCCCGACCTGATCTATGTCCCGGGTCCGGAAGCCGATTTTGAGCAGGCGCTCGAGCGCAATCGCCCTTATCTCGACTGGATCCGCACCAGCTACGCCCGGGGTGCCACCGTGGCGACCTCCTGCTCGGGAGCGCTCTTCCTCGCCGAAGCGGGCCTTCTCCACGGACGCCGAGCGACGACCCACTGGTGCCATGCGGACTACTTCCGGAAGCGTTATCCCGAGGTCCGGTGGCAGATCTCCCGGCTCGTCGTCGAGGACGGTCGAGTCATCACCGCGGGCGGTGCGACCGCCTATCTCAACCTGATGATCCAGCTCGCCGAAAGGTTCCTCGGCCGGGAGCAGGCCCTCGCGGTGGCTCGGTTTACGCTGGTCGACCCGGAGCGCAACTCTCAGCTTCCCTACATGGTTCGATTGAACCAGCAGCCGCATGGGGACAGCGTCGTCCGGCGAGCCCAGGAGTTCCTCTCCGAGGCTCCCGAAAAGCCCCTTTCGCTCCCCGAGCTCGCCGCCTCCTGCGGGGTCAGTCCCCGGACCCTCCTTCGCCGGTTTCGGACCGCCTTAGGAGAGAGCCCGGGGGAGTATCGGCAGGGGCTGCGGATCGAGCGGGCCAAGCAGCTCCTGGCCAACACCGATCGGACGGTGGAGGAGATCGTCGCCGAGGTCGGCTACGATGATTCCCGCTCCTTTCGCCGCCTCTTCCTCAAGCAGGTCGGCATCTCACCCAAGCGCTACCGGCGCAAGTTCACGGTTTTCTGTGCCGATCCGGAGAAGGAGGAAGCGGCCTCGGAGTCCTGCTCCTGCCCGACGGCGACGTAGCGGAGGAAGCGGGCGGCCCCGTCGTCCTCGGAAGCGCTAGGGAATGTCGCTTGCGCCGATCGGCAGGAGGAAGAAGGGCTCGCCAAAGAGGGCCGCATGCTCGGGATGGACGCCCGGGTCGTTGCCGAGCAGGAAACGGTCCCCATCCGCCTCCAGCCGCCACTGAATGTTCCATCGACCGTTTTTCCGGGTCGCATTGGCGCTCACCACCACGATCCCCTCGCGCCACCTCTCCCAGGATCGGTCGGAGTAGGAAAAGAGCCGGAACGCCGTTCTCGGCTGGAAGGTGACCGGATCGAGAACCCTTCGCGCGAGCAGGAAGCCGCCCCTCCACTCTACCCCTTGGCGCCTTTCCGCAGGGGAGATCTCGCGAGAGGAGGACCAGACCTCGGGACCATGGAAGTTGGCCATTTCCGCGAGCCACGACCAGCTTTCCGGTAGGCCGGTCGATCCTGGGAAACTCCGCAAGAGCAGGGCTCGATGTGCATAGTTAGCCCCGTTCACATAGAGATGCCCGTTGGCTCCAATCCAGTATCTCCCTTGAAGCTGTCGGAGGGCGATCTCTCCCAATTCCCGGGCGTAGCGGTCGTTGGGGCAGCACCACGTCAGCCCGATCGCGGCAGGGGAAATGGAGCGGATGCGCATCTTCTGGCTCCCTTCCACGGGTTGGTTCCCGCCCTCCGTGAGCCCGGGGAGGCAGGGGGAGGAGTGGAAGCCCGGTTCCTGCCGGGATGGATCGCTGGTCGATAGGCGGTCGAGCAAGGAAGCGGCCAACGCGGCCGTCGCGACCAGCGGCACTAGATCGAGCGGTCTTTTCAGCATAGTAGTATGCCGGAACGATTCTCTCCTTTCCGACGGGCGTTCATCGAGGATCGGACCTCTCGCCCCGGCGGAATCCGGGAGGCACGACGAGCCGATCGGACCCGGAACCTGACGCACGCGGACGGGGGCCGCCCGCTCCCGGCCTCCTCGGCCGAGGAAAGAGTCGATCCGTCCGACTAATTCGACGTTCCCGCGACGGCTTTTGTTCAGTTTGGAATCCGCGCAGGCCGCCGTACGGGTCGAATCTCCGCCCCGGAGGAGGGGCCACCCTGGGCCCGCAGCGACTCGGTTCTTACGGGCCTCGGGAGAGACTTTCGCAGCTAGCCGGCGAACCATCCGATGGGAGGGAGTTGACATCCTCTCCGGCCTAAAGTTCGGAGATTCCTACGGCGCTCAATCCGGGCTTAAACCGGAATGAGCCGCTTCGGTGGGTTCCTGCTGCTGGCGGCTCGATGCCGCTCACTTCACAGGCGATCCGGGCGTGTCCCGCCCTTAAAACATGGATCGCGCCGACCAAATCGGCGTTTTCCTCAAAACCGCACTCCACGCACTCGAACCGGGCTTGCGTCCGACGGTTGTCCGCCGACACGTGGCCGCAACACGGACAAGCCCGGCTCGTGTTCCGCGGCGGCACGACCAGAAGGCGGCCGCCTCTCCACTCCATCTTGTACTCCAGCTGCCGCCGGAACTCGAACCAGCCTTGGTCGAGGATGGACTTGTTCAGTCCAGACTTGGCCCGAACGTTTCTTCCCGGTGCATCCGCCGTGCCCGAAGCCGACTTGGACATGTTCCGCACCTGCAAGTCCTCAATGCACGCCATCGCGTGGTTTTTGCTGATCGTGGTCGTGACTTTGTGCAGGGAGTCGCGGCGGGCATTGCCGATGCGGGAATGAATCTTCTGGATTCGGGCCTTGGCCTTCTTCCAGTTGTTGCTGAACTTGACCTTGCGGCTCATGGCCTGCTGCGCCTTGCGCAGGGCGGTTTCATGCCGCTTGAAGCTGTTGAGCGGCGCATAGAACGTGCCATCCGAAAGCGTGGCGAACCGCGCCACGCCCATGTCGATGCCGACCGCGCCGCCCTTCGGGATGGGTTGCTCGACTTCGCGCTCGGCCAGGATGCTCGCGTGCCACTTGCCGCAGGACTGGCTGACGGTGACGCTCCTCACTTCTCCCAACACGTCCCGGCTGAGGCGATAGCGCAGCCAGCCGAGCTTGGGCAGGAACAGGCGGCCATTCGCCTGGTCGAGCTTGATCTGCTTCGGGTCGGGGTAACGGAAGCGATCCGACTGGCCCTTCCTCTTGAAGCGCGGGAAGTCGGCCCGCTGGGCAAAAAAGTTACTGTAGGCCCGCTCCAAGTCCTTGAGCGCCTGTGGCAAGGGATGAACGGGCGCATCGGCCAGCCAAGGCGCGACACGCCCGGAAGGCATGGGATCGCCGTTACGCCATTTCGTAAGCTCCTTGCACAGCCCGGCGTAACCGAGCCTCTTCTCTCCGGCATCGTAACGCGCCATCTGCAAGTTCAACGCCTCGTTGAACACAACCCGACACGAGCCAGCGAAGCGGCGCATTTGCCGCTCTTGCTGGCCGTCTGGCCGCAGTTGAAACCTGAAGGCTTGCAGCCGCCGCATGCGCTCAATCATACGGGCGTATCATGATGGATGCAAACGTTCCCTGGTCTCCGTGAAATGTCCAGTGACGAGTCCATCCAGCAACGGACACTCAGCCAAAGCTAACGCCTCCCCCGCTATCCTTCCCCGCCCTGAACGGCGAGGCTTGTCGCGCTCCAGGTCAGGCTCAGCCGCTTGCGCGGGTGGGTAGGAGAAAGGATGGAATCAGAGCGTTACGACACCCTCGAGCCTTGCCAAGACCAGGCCTATGGGGCTTCTTCCTGTGGCGGAGGCGCCTCCTCCCCACCCTCCTCGGCGGGCGCCTCCTTGCTCTCGTCATCGGCGGGCTTTTCTCCCCATGGCCACCCCTCCGGCATTCCTTCCAGCATCCCCTCCGACTCCTGCACCGGGATGGCGTGCAGAGCGCTTCCTGCAGCACCAAGGCCTATCCGGCCCGGGCAGCTCCTGACCGTGCTCCACCCGGGGTGCATGCCTTTTCCTCTCCGAGGACCGCGTCCTTGGACGATCGATCGGGGAAGAGCCCCCGCCCGAAGCTAACCAAGGGCAGCGCGGGAAAGCCGAGCGCGGCGAGGATGGCTTTCCTGCCCGGAAGGCAGGCGGCCTTGAGGCAACGAAGGTCCTGGGTCAAGAAGCAACCGCCCGCGTCGTTCTCTGGCGTCCCGGGCGGACCGTCAACGGGAGAGCGGGTGAAGGGAATCGAACCCTCGCTACAGGCTTGGGAAGCCCGTGTTCTACCACTGAACTACACCCGCGTAGCAGTGGGCAATGCTCCCTTCGATTGGCCAAATTGTCAAAAGCATTCCGGCGGCTTCGGCCGATCTATCCAAGATACTCGACCTGCCCCCGCCCGTCGCGGAGAGAGATCGAAGAACCCGGATCGGCGAGCGTGAGCTCGACTTGCGAGTCGCCCTCGAGGACGAGCACGAAGCGGTTGCCCGCTTCGAGCACCTTCTCGACTCCGCCGGAGGCGGGAAGATGGGAAGGGGCCGCCGCCAACCGCACGACCAAAACGGAGCCATCCGAAAAAGACACAGAGAGTTGATCCGGAGCGGCTTCGCACTTCGCGATCCGCCTTCCGTGCAGGATCGGGCTCAGCTTTCGATTGAGTGCCATCGTCCCTTCCTTCGTCCTCTTGCGTCATTCTCCCGTGCCGTGCGCGGGATGGAAGCCCTTGGCCTTAGCCTCCTCCTCGCTCATATATTGCCCCCGCCTGGTCTTTCCGTAAAAGGAAGATCCGGGCTTCCAGTAGGCTCCGGAGCTCGTGTTGACCCAGACAAGAGAGCCCTGGCCGGCCCGCGCCCCGGGTGGCTCGCCCACCCGCGACCGCTCCTTCCGCCTTCCTCCCCCCTGCCCGATGTATTTCTGGTAAGCGTCGATCCAGTTGGTGGAAATCGCCTTCTGGGCTTCGGCCAAATCGACCTTTCCCGAGCAGACGAGCTGGTGGAGACGGTCCTCCAAGAAGTCCTTCTTCCCCGCATTCCAAGGCTGCGTCCTCCGGGACTGCGGCCACAAGTTCCGGATCGAGTTGGAGCCGCCCAGGGAGAGCGGGATCAAGTGGTCGATCTCATAGCTGCTCCGGTCCGCGAGCGGGACTCCGTAGCGGCGGAGCAGCTCGCGCTTTTCTGCCCACGGAACGTCCCGAACCTTCTTTGCGTAGCCCGGGACGCATAGGTCGGCTCGGCTGACGGGAAAGGTGTCACCGGGAGTGAGCTTGGGATCGGGAAGGATCGGCGGGTCGGCCATGGCTTCGCAGCCGAGGGCGATCAGGAAGGCAAAAGCAAGAAATGCGGAACGCATCGAGGGATCCTACGCGAGTTGACCTTTTCTCCGCAACCGCCTGGGTGCGGGATGCGAATGGGTTCTGAAAGCCCACGCGCAAGGCCGCGGATCTGGGAGACCGTCCGCCAGTTCCGCCCCGTTGCGGGGACGCCGAGGATCCGTTCGGCCCCGGCGGCGAGCTTCAAGGCGTCAAACCCGCCGGGCGCATCGAGGGAAAAGACCCGGCCGACCTGCCGCCAGGATTCGGTGGTCGACTGGAGGGTGTTTGAGCGCTTCGCATCGATCGACGCGGGCGTCGCCTCCAGAAAGAAGAGATGGAGTTCCTTCCCCTCGGCTTCGTCCTCGGCATCCGGAAAGGGATTGGCGGCCGTCGCCAGAAACTCCGCCTCGCTGAGCACAAGGACGCGGATCTCGAGGCGGTGGCGAAGGCGGAGGAATCAGACGATCACCGTGGAGAGAAGCAGTGCTGGGAAACCGGGGCCGCAAACAGCAGACTCCCGCTCTGGAGGTAGCTCTGCATCGGCGATCGCCCGATCTTCTCGAGCTCCGGAACGAGCGAGGCCATCGGCAGCCGGTTCCTGCCGCCGACGTTCACGCCTCGGAGCCGTGCGATCCAGGTTGCGGTCTTGCTCATCGGGCCTGGACATTACAGCCGCATGCGGGGCCCGCCGGCAGGCCGGACAGGGTGGGATTCGAACCCACGAGCCCTTGCGAGCTAGCGGTTTTCAAGACCGCCGCATTCAACCGCTCTGCCACCTGTCCCTCTTCGGTCTACGATCTCGGGAGAGGCAATCTTCCCTAGACAGTGGACAGCAAGAGGGTACGTTTGGAGGAGCGGAAGGACAACGAGGATTTCGTGCCATCTGCCGCCGCCAGGGGCGCCGCACCTCTTGAGGCGCTTCCGTTGAATTGGTCAAGGCAGCAGGAGGATCCGCTACCGGGAAAATGCCGTATGTCAATACAGGGTATGTTCGCTTGACCTTTCGGCTTGCGAAGACCGGCCTGTTCCTTAAGAATAGCTAACCGGGCTTTATGGAAACATGAGCGTCGACGTCTCTGTTGTCGCCCGCGGTGCGATGGCTCCGGCAGCCTATGGATGGGAAGCCGCCAGGCTCACCGTTATCCCGAAACCGAGAGCGACCCCCTTCGGGTCATGGATCGAGACCTCCTATGCTCTCCTCTAGGAAATCGTTGATCCCGCTTTCGGTCGGCAAGGGCAAGTTCCCCTCATCGTTTGAAAAGATCCAGAAGGCAAAGAAGAAAGCCGCCGTTTTGAAGTCGGACAAGCCGTTCCTCGACTATGCACCGCGCATCGAGGAAGCGCTCTCGACACTGGAGCGGGCGCTTCTGAGCCAGCGTTTGTGGGAGCGGCCCACGCAAATCCCGCTCACGGGTCTCGCTCCGGAGGAGCAGGAATTGCTCTTGGGGATCCTCGGGGAAGGAACGGCCATCGTGGAGGCTCCGGGGAGAGACGCACAAACGGCGATGGCGACCATGCTGAGCGGGGTCTGGTTCACCGCAAAGCAGATCGGTGCCGAAGAGGTCTCCCATGCGATCGACGTCGGAGTGCTTCCGAGGTTCGTGTGCGAGGCGACAGACGCTCTTCCCGCAGTTGCGCCCCCTCCCTCTTCTCTTGCCGCCGAATCGGTCGCCGCTTCGGCGGTTCTCCGGGAGCTGGTGGAGAAGGCGCACGCCTGGGAACGGGAGCGCGTGCCTCGGGAGATCAACCTGCGGCTGCACCCGCTTCTTCGGTCTGATTACGAAAGGCTCGCGGCCTTTCTCGGTCAGGCACCCATCATCGTCTGGATGGAGGGACGCTGCCGGTGGTGGCTTTTCGCGACCCAGTGGCGCGACGTCTGGCGGGTTGAGGTGCGGACCTCGGCGGGGAAGCAGGAAGCTTCTCTCCTGGAGATCGGCCGGTATCCGGCTGCGGTCAGCTTTCCACCGTCCGCTTTCGTGGTCGGCGCCCGGCGCGTGCGACGCCTCCTCCAGCTCTACGTGGAGTAAGGGGCCGCGGCGATCCGCCGATCGGTTAGCCGCCCAGCCGTGCGAGCCGCCGCAGCGCTTCGGTCTTTTCGGTATGGCCAAGACGTGCGTTACGGACCGCATCGGTGACGACAGCGATATCCTGCTCGTAGAGACGCCGGTCGACCGGAAAGGGGTGTCCGTCCTTCCCGCCGTGCGCGTAGGCATAGTCGGCCCATCGCTTGGAGTGGGCAGGATCCCGGTGGGAGACGGGAGCCCCGTAGATGATCTCAGCCGTGAGTGCCAGGCTTCGGATCGCCTTGGGACCGATTTGCGGCGTCCCGAGCAGGGCCTCGAAATCTTTCGGGGCGATCCGGTGTGCGGCGGCGACGATGCGTCCGAGCCTCGCGAGGTCGACATCGATCGGAAGCAGCGCGTGTCGCGTCGGCGCAAAAAGGGTCGGTCCTTCGACTGCGGCTCGCAGGGTTTCCAGGAATCGCTCCGGATCGTCCCGGATGAGGGCGGCGCTCGCCACGCGGTTGGGACCCGCTTCGGCGGCGATCATGTTGAGAAGGTCGCCCGGGGCTGAGCGCGGAGCCTCCTTGGCGGGGGTAAAAAGATCGCCAATCGCGGCATGAGGCTCGCAGACGAAGTCGGCGACCGATTCGCCCATCCAATGGTAGCGGCGGGCCCTCCCGTATCCTTCGTTCATCCCTTGCTGGACCACGCACCAGCCGCCCCGGGGAGTAAAGAAGAAGCTGTGATGGTAGAGCGCGTAGCCGTCCTGAACGGCAGCCGAATCGACCTTGGCGCTCATCCGCGAGGCATAGGCGAGGCGCTCCCCCTGGGAGATCCCAAGACGATCGGCGGCGCGCGCGATCTCCTCCGGCGCCTTTCGGCTCGTCGCCCCCTTCCCTCCGGCCACCACGACTCCCAGCTCGCTGCCGTAGGCCCGGTAAGCCTCCTTGAGCGCGCCGCAGGTCACGGTGGTCAGGCCGGAGGAGTGCCAGTCGAAGCCCAGCAGGCAGCCGAAGGCCTGAAACCACCAGGGATCGGCGAGACGGCGGAGCATCTCCTCCGAACCATGCTCGTCGACGATCGCCATCACCACCGCTCCGGCGAGACGGACCATCCGGTCGAAGAGGGCGGCGGGCGCCTTCCCGCCGTGCAGCGGCAGCTCAGCCAAAGCCCGTTTCATCGAAAGTCACCAGGAAAGCCGCCCGATTCGCCTTCGATCCACGGGTCGGTCGATCCTTTCTCTCCTCATTTATTCCCTTGAGCAAGGAAGGAAAAGAGCGGAACGTTGTCCGTGCCGACCTTACCGGTTGCCGAGCGGTCCTTGCGCCGCAGGTCCACCTAGCCTTCCGATGCGCAATCTCTACGGAAAACGGATCGATCTCTATCCGTGGCAGGCCGAGGCGCTGGAGCAGGTGCGCAACAAGAGCGCGCTGATCGCCGCCCCAACGGGCAGCGGGAAGACGGTGGTTGCCTACCGCTGGGCGAAGCTCTGGGAGGAGCCAGGCCGCCGGGTGATCTTCACAGCCCCGATCAAGGCTCTCTCCAATGAGCGGTATCTCGAGCTTCGGGCTCTCTTCGGGGAGGGAGTCGGGATCCTCACGGGGGATGTGAAGCGCAACTCCGAGGCTCCGATCCTCTGCATGACCCAGGAGGTCTATGCCAACCGCTTTTGCGGCCTTCCGCGGCAGCGCGTGATCGTCGACGAGATCCACTACATGGTCCACAATCCCGAACGTGCCCGAGCCTATGCCGAAGGAATCGCCGGCACGCATCCGGAAAGCGATCTTCTTTTCCTTTCGGCGACGGTCGATGCCCGTCGATTCCTCTCCTATCTCTCGCGGCTGGCGGCACGGCCGATCGAGCTGATCGAGCAGGCCCGCCGCCCCGTTCCGATCCATTACCTGGATCGCGAGCCTTCGGCGCGAAAGCTCTGGGAGGAGCTCTCGCCCGTGCTCGTCTTTGCCTTCTCGTACAAGGGGGTGATGGGGCTGGCAGGGGAGCTCTGCTCGGCCGCCCAGGGGAGGATGCGGGCACCGCAGCGGGAACGGGTTCGAGAGCTGGCGAAGCGCTACCGGGTCGATCGGCCCGACCTTCTCCGGATGGCGACCGGGGGAGTGGCCATCTACCATGGCACGCTACTCTACAAGGAGAAGCTCTTCGTCGAGCGGCTCGCGCGGGAAAACCTGCTCCTGGCTGTCGCGGCCACCGATGCGCTTTCCCTGGGCATCAACCTGCCGGTGAAGACGGTCCTCTTCGCCCAGCTGGCGCGCTACGTCACTGGACCGATCGCCAAGATGGAGTTTCTCCAGATGGCCGGGCGGGCGGGACGCCCCAACCTCCAGGAAGCCGGGTATGTCGGCTTTCTGGAGACGCGCTTCGAGGCGCGGGGCTTCGATACCGAGCGGCTCTTCCGCTCGCTCAAGAAGAAGCCGCTCGAGCCGCTGCGCGTCCGCCCGCTCCCCTCGATCAAGCGGATCCTCAATCGGACGCCGATCGAGGAGGAGCTCCGGCAGTTGGCCGCCCTCTCCTTCCCGGCCCTCCACCCCCAGGAGCTTCTGACCTTCCAGCGGATGGTCGAGATCTCGATGGAGGAGATCGACCGGAGCTGTCGGCTGCTGCAAAGGCGCGCGAGAGCGGGCGAGCGGCTGCTCGAGGTCCTGCGGCGGATCTACTTCGATGAGTTTACCGTCGCCGAGAATCTCAGCTTGGCGAAGACGCTCGTCCTGGAAGGAAGGATCGACGCGCGCCAGGAGATTGGGCGAATCCGGGAACGGGTCCGGAGCGAGGGAGAGGCCTTGAAGGCGCTTCTTCAATTCCGGCGGTTCCTCCATTCGCTCGATCCCGAGGAGACGCTGGGGGCCGACGCCGTGGAGCAGGCAATCGTCAGCCTCGACGAGTTCGTGCTCCATCCGGAGGCGCTCGAAGCCTCGCGGCTCCAGGCGTAACCTCCCGTCGCTATCGGGCGAAGAGCTTGGCGAGGGTCGCCCTGGCTTCTTGCTGAATCTGGCGGAGATGGAGGACGTTCCGGAAGCTCTCCGCATAGAGCTTGTAGACCTCCTCGGTTCCCGATGGGCGGGCCGCAAACCAGCCACTTGAGGTAATGACCTTGATCCCGCCGATGTCGCCTCCGGAAGGGGCGCGATTGAGGATGGCCGTCACGGGATCGCCCGCGAGGGTCGGCATCGCGATCTCCTCAGGCGAGAGGGCCAGCAGCTTCTTCTTCTGCTCGTGGCTGGCGGGCGCGTCGATCCGCTCGTAGAAGGGATTGCCGAGCCTTCCGGTGAGCTCCTGGTAGAGCACCCCCGGGTCCTTGCCCGTCCGCGCAGTGATCTCCGCCGCCAGGAGCCCCAGGACCATGCCGTCCTTGTCCGTCGTCCATGTCCTGCCGTCCTTCCGCAAGAGCGTGGCTCCAGCGCTCTCCTCTCCCGCGAATCCGAGCGTCCGGGAGAGAAGCCCTTCGACGAACCACTTGAAGCCCACCGGCACTTCAAAGAGCGGCCGCTTGGCATCCTCTGCCACCCGGTCGAGGATGGCCGAGCTGACCACGGTCTTCCCCAGGGCGGCTTCGGGACTCCATCCAGGGCGTGCGCCCCCGAAGAGGTAGGAGGCGGCGACCGCCAGGAAGTGGTTCGGATTGAGGAGGCCGCAGCTCGGAGCGACGATTCCGTGGCGGTCGTGATCGGTGTCGCAGCCAAAGGCGATGTCGAACTGCCGGGCCCGACCGATCAGGCCCGCCATCGCATAGGGCGAGGAGCAGTCCATTCGAATCTGTCCATCCCAATCGACGGTGAGGAAGCGAAACGTGGCGTCGACCGTCTCGTTCAAGAGGGTGAGGTTCCACCCGTACCGATCGGCGATCGGCTTCCAATAGTGGACGCCGGCACCTCCCAGCGGATCGATGCCGATTCGGATCGAGGAAGAACGGAGCAGATCGCAATCGACCACCGAGATCAGGTCGCGGCTGTAGCTCTCGAGGTAGTCATGGCGCTGGACCTGGGCGGAGCAAAGGGCGCGCTCGTAGGGCATGCGGCGCACCTCCGAGCCGTCTCCCGGCAAGAGGGCGTTGGCCCTCTCCTCGAGCAACCGGGTGAGGGCCGTGTCGGCCGGCCCCCCATGGGGAGGATTGTATTTGAAGCCCCCGTCGGTCGGGGGGTTGTGGGAAGGGGTGATCACGATCCCGTCGGCCTGTCCCGCCCCGGAATCTCGATTGTGGGTCAGGATGGCGTGCGAGATGACTGGGGTCGGTGTATAGCCAAGCTCGGGATCGATGCGGACTTCGACCCCGTTGGCTGCGAGGACCTCGAGAGCCGTCGCGAATGCGGGTTCGGAAAGTGCGTGCGTATCCTTGCCCAGGAAGAGCGGCCCCGAGATCCCCTGATCGCGGCGGTAGTCGCAGATCGCCTGGCTGATCGCAAGGATGTGACCCTGGTTGAAGGAGCCGCGAAGGCTCGACCCGCGATGACCCGAGGTCCCGAACT
This sequence comes from Methylacidimicrobium sp. B4, assembly GCF_017310545.1. Taxonomy (NCBI): domain Bacteria; kingdom Pseudomonadati; phylum Verrucomicrobiota; genus Methylacidimicrobium; species Methylacidimicrobium sp. B4. Next base: position 257,045 of record NZ_CP066203.1, on the reverse strand, counting down.
TGACTCGCTGGTCTCCGTCCTTGGGGTCGGGCGAAAGCTCGTAATAAGCCGAGGTAAGCTTCGCCAGGTCGGCGAGAAGCGACAGGGGCGGCAGCTTGCCGGCCAAAGGGCTGACCTCCATAAGACTCTCCTTTCGTCCGGGGAATGGGCCTTTTCGGGAAACCGAGGCTCCGGTTCTCTCTATCTTCTCGCTGGCCTTCGGTCAAGGCGGATGGCCCGGCCCGCAAGGCTACGAAAAGACGACCGTCTTCCGGCCATAGACCAGGATCCGGTTCTCCACGTGCCAACGGACCGCCCGAGAGAGGACGACCTTCTCGAGATCCTGCCCCTTCCGGACCAGGTCCGAAACCTCATCTCGGTGCGAGATGCGAGCGACGTCCTGCTCGATGATCGGACCGTCGTCGAGGATTTCGGTGACGTAATGGCTCGTGGCCCCGATCAGCTTCACTCCCCGTTCATACGCCTGGTGGTAGGGTCTGGCACCCGAGAACGCGGGCAGGAAGGAGTGGTGGATATTGATGATCCGGTTGGGGAAGCGAGCCACCATGGTCGGAGAGAGGATCTGCATGTAGCGGGCGAGCACCACCAGGTCGATGCGATGTTCCTCCAGAAGCGCAAGCTGGCGGGACTCGGCTTCTTCCTTGCCTCCGGGCGGAAGCTCGATCCGATGGTAGGGAATGTCGCAGCCGGCGCTGATCCAGCGGCCCTCGGAATGGTTGCTCACGACCAGGGGAATCTCGCAGGCGAGCTCGCCCGCCCGGTAGCGGTGGAGCAGGTCGACCAGGCAGTGGGTCTGGCGCGAGACAAAAAGGGCAATCCGCGGTCGCTGGGAGGAAGAGGCGAGCCGCCACTCCATCCCGAGACGCCGGGCGATCGGGCCAAAACGGGAGGGGATCTCCGAAAGATCGAGAGCAAACCCCTCGAGATCCCACTCGACGCGCATCAGGAAGAGGCCAAGCTCGGCATCCTGGTGCTGATCGGCGTGGAGGATGTTGCCCCCATGCTCGAAAAGGAAGTTGGCGATCGTGGAGACCAGGCCCTTTTGATCGGGGCAGGTAATCAAGAGTACCGCACTCTTCGACATCGCTGGTGCTTCCTTCTCAGGCTGACGCAGGAGGGGGCTCCGGCCCCCTCTCCTTTTTTGCGGCAACCGCGCGGAGGCCGCAAAGCAAAATTCCTGCTTCTCCGCCTCCTACTCCTTCGCCGCTTCCTCCGCGCTCGCCGAACGGAGCCGGCTCGGCAAAAGCTCTCCTTCCCGTTCGAGGATCGGATAGGCCGCCGACGCGACCACCAGGCCGTTGATCCGCTTGAGCTGCCTCACGACCTTCACCTCGAGAGCGCCCGCAGGATCCTGATCCGCGGGATTCGCCCGCATCCTTTCGAAGTGCGCGGCCGAAGCCCTGGCTTCCAGGCCGCGGAAGGCATCCTTCTCCTCGGCGAGCGTCCGGGCAACGCGCAGATCCGGAGTGACGAAGAGCGAGCAGGCCCGTTGCAGATTGGCGAGAATGCGCTCGAAGATCAAGGAGAGCTCAGCCTGGGCGGTCGCAGGGAGGACGAGGTTCTTCTCGATCCGCTGGGTGGCGAGGGCCAACAGCTCCTTCTCGGCAACTCCCGCCGCCTGCTCCAGGCTTGCCGAAAAGGCGAGAATGTCCTCGAGCCTCCTCCGCTCCGACTCGCTCATGAGGTCGCGATCCAAGGCACTGAGATAACTCCGGATCGCCTGATGGATCTTATCGACGGCCTCTCCCGCGCGCTGGATGGGGGTCAGCTTCAAGCGGTCTCCCCGGACGAAGATCTCCCGAAACTTTTCGAGCATGCCCTTGAGCAGATCGGTCAGGCGAAGGGCCTCTCGGGCCGCACTTCCCAAGGCGACGGCCGGTGTTCCCAGGATGGCCGGATCCAGGTAGAGCGGCTGACCGAGGGCCTCCTTCTCTTTGCGGTCCGGGAGCCAGGTGGTCAACCAGCGGCCATAAGCGGAAAGCCATGGAAAGAAAAGGAGCGCAAGGGCCAGGTTGAGAAAGGTATGGAAGTCGGCGACCGCCCGCGCCGGGTTGGGCTCCCAGGATTCCAACCGGGAGGAGAGGAGCGGCAGGAGGAAGAGGCCGCCCGCGAAGCCGACCAGCCGGTTGAGCAGGTTCCCCATCGGCAGCCGGCGAAAGGCCGGGTCGCTCCCGGTCGTGCTTTCGAAGATCGGGTTGATCGCCGCGCCCAGATTGGCGCCAAGGGTCAGGGCGAGTGCCGCGGGAAGTGATACCACCCCCTTCGCCGCGAAGGATGCCACCAGGAGAATGGCCGCTGCGCTCGAGTGGGCCGCCCAGGCGAAGGCGGCCGCGCAGAGCGCTTCGAGCAGCGGCTGCCGGGAGACGGTCTCCAGAAACGCTTTCAGGGCCGGGGAGTCGGCATAGGAGTCGGCGAGTCGCACCATCTGATGGAGAGCGGAGAGGATCAGGCCGATCCCGATGAAGACCCGGCCCAGGTCGTGCGCCGTCGTATTGCGCGAGCCGAAGAGAAGATAGCCCGTGAGGATCGCGGCGGGCGCGGCGGCAAAGACCGGAAAGGAGAGAATCTGTACGATCAGCGTGGTTCCCACGTTGGCTCCCAGCATGATCGCCAGGGCGGGAACCAGGCCGACCACCTTCTTGGCGACGAAGCCGGTCGCCATGAGGGCGGTGGCGGTACTGCTCTGCAGCAGGGCGGTGATCAGGATCCCGGCCAAAAACGAGCGCCAGCGGCTGCCGAGCGCGCTCCCCATGAGCAGGCGCAGCCGCGGCCCGAACGCGCGCTGCAGGCCCGTGCGCACCATTCGCACCCCCCAGAGCAGCAGGGCGGCCAGACCGGCGAGATCGATGAGGGCGAGGCCGAGTCGCATAGAGAGAGCACCCGTGGAATCCGCTTCACGTCCAGACCCACGCTGCTCTATGAACCAGGGGGAGAGGAGGTCGCAACTCCATTTTGCTGCCGATCGGCTTTCGGCAGCGTAAAAATGCGCTCTTGGAGGGAGGAAGGTTTCTCTTGATCCCCGTAGTTCGATCGGAAATGATTCGGCGCCTTCCCGCTGCCTGGGTCGGCCCGGCGCGGCCGGGACGTTCCGAGCCCGACCCTCGGCGAGCCGCGGTAAGCGGGCCATCTGGCACCGGAAGAGCGACAAGGAGCGTATGATTTGGGTCATCTTGTTGGTTCTTGCGCTCGCCTTGGCGCCTCACGCCGCGCACCGCCTCTCGCTTCTCATCCGCCTCCATCGTCTTCGAGACCAACCCTCCCCTTGCTCGGCCAGCGAGGAGAGCCCCAAGGTCACGATCCAGCTTCCGATCTATAACGAGCGTTTCGTCGTCGAGCGGCTACTCCGTTCGGTCGCGGCCCTCGATTATCCCCGCGACCGGCTCGAGATTCAGGTGCTCGACGATTCAACCGACGCCACAAGCCTGGAGGTCCGACGCATCGTCGAGGAGCTGCTCCGATCGGGAGTCTCGATCGAGCATATCCGACGTCCAACGCGAGCCGGGTTCAAGGCCGGGGCGCTCCAGCACGGACTGGAACGGGCCCGCGGAGAGCTCATCGCGATCCTCGATGCCGATTTCGTCCCGCCCGCCGACTTCCTTCGGAAGGCGGTCCCCTATTTTTCCGACCCTCGCGTAGGAATGGTGCAGGCTCGCTGGGGGTTCCTCAATCGAGAGGAAAATCTCCTCACCCGCTGCGAGGCTCTCTTTCTCGACGGCCATTTTCTCCTGGAGCAGGCGGTGCGCTCGAAAGGAGGCCTCTTCTTCAACTTCAACGGAACCGCGGGCCTCTGGCGCAAATCCTGCATCGAGGATGCGGGGGGATGGGACGGGGAGACGCTCACGGAAGATCTCGATCTCAGCTATCGGGCGCAGTTCCGCGGTTGGCGGTTTGTCTATGCTCCCGAAATCGTCGTGCCAAGCGAGCTCCCCGCTCCCATCACCGCGTTCCGGACCCAGCAGCATCGTTGGGCCAAAGGCGCCATCCAGACCGCCCGGCGTCATCTTCCCGCCCTTTTCCGCGGCGCCTTCCCCTGGCGCCACAAGGTAGAAGGCGGCTTCCACCTTCTCGCCCATACGATCCATCCGCTGGTCGCGGCGTTAGCGCTTCTCAATCTGGCGGTCCTTCTCGCTCCCTGCCCCGCCTCCACGCTGCAGCCGGTCGTCTCCTGCTTTTTTACGGGACTTTCCGTCTCCTTTCTCCTCTACCTCCTGGCCGTGCAGCGCCTGCACAAGGGCAAGATCGACCGGAGTGGCTGGCTGCTGCTGCCGGTTTCCCTGGCCCTTTCGCTCGGAATGAGCTTTGCCAACACCCGCTCGGTGATCGAGGGGGCGCTCAACGTCCCCAGCAGCTTTGTCCGCACGCCGAAACGGGGAGATGCGGGAGGCCGATCGCTTGGGCTTCTCTACTTGGCGCGGCAGGGCTGGGGATTGCCGCTCCTCGAAACTTCGGTCGCCGCGGCTTTTCTCTGGGCGCTCGTAGTCGCGATCCGCCAAGGATGGTGGTTCGCGCTGCCGGGCTGCCTGCTCCACCTCTTTGGCTTCGGCTTCGTCGGCGTCGGCACCCTGACCGCGATCGCCAAGGAGCGGCGGCAGAGCGCCGCGGTGGCCCTCGCCTGAACGGCCTCACGCGGGCGGCCGCAGCGCCTTCTCCCAGCGGCCAAGCTGCTCCAGGAGCAGCCCCGCCAGGCTTTCCCGGTCGGCGACCGGAACGAAGCTCGCCCCCCGCGGCAGAAGGCCAAAACCCTTCCCATAGGCTGGGCCGTTGACCACGCAAAGGTCGCTCCGTGCCGCAAGGATCTGCCGCTCCCCGCGGACCACTGCGGTGGTGCGGTCGCCCTCCACCTCGAATTTCCAGCCGGCCAGGAAGGCGCGGGGGAAGAGTGTGCGCAAGCGGAGCAGCAGCTTTGGCGCGGGAACGAGGATGAGCCGGTAGGGCGCATCACTCGCAAGCTTGCCCGCGGAAACGGTCCTCCCCGCTTCGTCCTCGATGGAGCCGACGCGAAAGTCCGACAAGGCGGCCGCGTGAAAGAGTGCGTCGACCGACTGCTCCTGCGCGAGCGCCTCCAGCTCCCGCGCCAGATCGTCCGTGGTGGTAAAGGGAACGATCGAAAAAGATGCACTGCCCTTGTGCTGGGCCGTCGCTCCCGATCCGCGGAAGCAGCAGACCTCATGGCCTGCGCAGGCAAAGGCTGAGGAGAGAAAGAGCCCGAGGGAACCCGTCGAGCGATTCGTCAGGCAGCGGACCTGGTCCACGGGTTCGGCGGAAGGCCCGCAGGTGACGACGATCCGCATGAACTGATCCTACGCGAGGAATGCGGGCTTGCGCCAAGGGCAATTGTTCTTCATCTAGGGAGGGATGAAGTGCCTCCCCACCCCCCAGGCCTGGCCGACCGACCGGAAGCCGCCTTGGCTCCGGGCGAAGATCCCTTCGGGCGCTCGGTATGAGGCCGTTCGAAAGCTCGTCGCTGACAAGCGGCTCCACACCGTCTGCGAAAGCGCCCACTGCCCCAATCTCGGGGAGTGCTGGTCGAGGGGTACCGCCACCCTCATGATTCTGGGAGAGATCTGTACGCGCAGTTGCCGGTTTTGCGCGGTACAGACCGGGCGCCCGAAAGAGCTCGACTGGGACGAACCCCGCCGAGCGGCGGAAGCGGTCGCTGCGATGGGGCTGCACCACGCGGTGCTCACCTCCGTGGCGCGCGATGAGCTCCCGGATGGCGGATCGGCGGTCTGGGCGGCGACGATCCGGGCGGTACGGGAACGCAACCCCTCCACGCGCATCGAAGTCCTGATTCCCGACTTTCGCGGAAAGGACGAGGACCTCCTCCGGGTCCTTGCCGCCGCGCCCGATATCGTTAATCACAACATCGAAACGGTTCCCCGACTGCAGCGGCTGATCCGCCCGCAGGCCCGCTACGAACGCTCCGTGGAGCTGCTGCGCCGAGCGAAGCAGGAAGGCTTCCCGACCAAGACCGGCTTGATGCTCGGCATCGGTGAGCGGGAGGAGGAGATTGCTTCCACCTTGCGCGACCTCGCCGCCATCGGCGTCGACATCCTCACCCTCGGTCAATACCTGCGGCCCTCGGTCCATCACCTGCCGATCGATCGCTGGGTGACACCGGAGGAATTCACCAGCTGGAGAGAGTTTGCTCTCGGCCTCGGCTTCCGCTTCGTTGAATCGGGGCCGCTCGTCCGCAGCTCCTACCACGCCGAAGAGCAGCTGCTGTAAAAGAAGGCGCAAACGCTCTCCGGCTTTTGCCGATCGGCGCCTTCGCTCCGTTAGTGCTTGGCCAGGGAGATCGTCACCCCGGCGATCACCAGGAGCCCGATCAGGGCGTAGAGCCAGACCAGGGTTCCCTCTTGGACCGGGCCTGTACGGCCCGCGGGACCGAAGGCAGAGCGCCCGCGGATCTTTCCCCGCTTCAGGAAGCCGTCATAGCGGCGCTGGAGCAGGTAGGTCTCGGTCTGCCGCATCGTGTCGAGCATGACCCCGACGACGATCAGAAGGCTCGTCCCGCCGAAGAACTGCGCGGTGATGGCTGGGATCCCCAGCAGGCTCTGCACGAGCATCGGAAGGACCGCCAGGCCGGAAAGGAAGGCTGCTCCCGCGAGGGTGAGACGGGTCATCGAGAAGTCGAGGAACTCGGCTGTGGGCTGCCCGGGACGGATCCCGGGAAGAAAGCCCCCATGCTTCTTCAGATCATCGGCGATCTGCACCGGGTTGAACTGGGTCGCCACCCAAAAATAGGAGAAGAAGAAGACCAGGAGCACCGTGATGCCGTAGTAGAGCCCTCCAGCGGAGAGAGAGGTCGCGAACCGGGCGGCGGTCGGAGAGTTCGGGAAGAGGAAGCCGATGATCGTCGAGGGAAAGAGAAGAAGCGCCTGCGCGAAGATGAGCGGCATCACTCCCGCGTAATTGACCTTGAGCGGCAAGAAGGTGCTCTGGCCTCCGTAGACCTTGTTGCCGCGTACCTGCTTCGCGTAGTGGACGACGATCTTGCGCACTCCCTGGGTCATGGCGACGGTGGCAGCGACAACCCCGAAGAGGAACACCAGAAGGAGCGCGACGAGCAAGGGGCTCGATGCCGAAAGGCTCGAAGGGGAGACGAGCTTCGACCATCCCTGCAGAAGTGCGGCGGGTAGCCGCGCCAGGATGCCGATTGTAATGATCAGAGAGACTCCGTTGCCGATCCCCTTGTCGGTGATCTGCTCTCCGAGCCACATCAAGAGCATCGTTCCGGTCGTCAAGCTGAGCACGGTCACCAGCCGGAAGGCCCAGCCCGGATCGGGCACAAGGGGGACGCCTAGCCGCTCGATCACCGAGGTGATCCCGTGCAGGAGGGGGATGCTTTCCGGATTTTCGAAGCCGACCGCGAGCAGATAGCCTTGGAAGAGGCAGAGCAGCCCCGTCAGCACCCGGGCATATTGCGTCAGCTTCTCCCTTCCTCCTTCCTCCCGGGCCAGCTTGCCGAGGCTGGGGATGACGGTCGTCAGCAACTGGATCATGATGCTCGCGCTGATGTAGGGCATGACACTCAGCGAGAAGAGCGCGCAGTTCTCGAGCGCCCCGCCGCTGAAGAGATTGAGCATCCCGACCACCGAGCCTTGCGCCTGCTGGTCGATGACCGTGCGAAAGTACTCGCTCAGGACGTTGGGATTCACGCCGGGGCAGGGCACGGCCGAGCCCAGGCGGACGACGACAATCACCGCAAGCGTGAACAGAATTCTCTGGCGCAGTTCGGGGATCTTGAAGCAATTGACAAACGCAGAAACCATCGTGTTCTTCTCTTTCGCAAGCTCGTCTGACGCGTCTTCTCCTCCGGCGATCTCCCAGTCGAAGCTTCTCCCGACCGAAGTCCGCCTTCTCCACTGTCCTGCCGCGAAAGCGGCTCAGGAAAGGAGCTCGATCTTTCCTCCGGCCGCTTCCACCTTCGCCCGCGCGGTGGCGCTGGCGGCGTGGACGACAAGGGTGACGGATCGGTGGATCTCGCCGTCGGCCAGCAGCTTGACACCCGCCCAACGGCCCTTGACGATTCCCGCTGCCCGGAGGGCCTGCTCGTCGATGCGATCGCCCGGGATCTTCTCGAGATCCCGGAGATTGACCGGGGCGTAGTCCGTGGAGAAGGCGGCGTTGTTGAAGCCCCTGCGGGGCACCCGGCGAATGAGAGGCATCTGCCCCCCTTCGAACCCGATCCGGATGCTGCCCCCGGACCGGGCCTTCTGGCCCTTGTTGCCTTTGCCGCTCGTCTTTCCGTGTCCCGAGCTCTCCCCGCAACCGAGCCTCTTCCTTCTGTGACGCGCACCAGGCCTCGGGTGTAAATCATGCAATCTCATTCGGACTCCTACGCTTTGGCTGCTCCCGCCGGTTCCTGAGCACTTTCCTGGCCATTCCTGCCGATCCGCTTCCCGCGCAAGTGGAGAACTTCGTCGGGCGAACGGAGCTGCCGCAGCGCAAACAAGGTCGCCTTGGCAACGTTGTACGGATTGCTCGAACCGAAAGACTTCGTCAAGACATCCCTCACTCCGGCTGCTTCGAGAACGGCACGCACCGTCAGCCCGGCAATCACGCCCGTTCCCGGAGAGGCGGGCTTGATCAGCACCCTGCCGCCGTCGAACTCCCCGATCGCCTCATGGGGAATGGTCTGCCCCCGCAATACGACAGGGTCCATCCGCTTTCGCGCGCTCTCGGTCGCCTTCTTGACGGCGTCGGCGACTTCGTTCGCCTTGCCAAAGCCGACACCGACCTTTCCTTGCCGGTCTCCTACGACGACCAGCGCTCCAAAGCTATAGCGGCGCCCGCCTTTGACCACCTTGGCACACCGGTTGACATAGACGACACGGTCCATGAGCTCCCCGGCGACCGATTCCCGACGCTGGCCATCCGGACCGCCGCGACGCGGCCGGCGCCTGCCGCGCGGCGCGGGCCGCTCTGACGTTGGGTTGGCGGCAGGCGCCTCTTCCGCTTCGCGAGCTACGGTGGGAGAGGCGGCGAGGGGCGGCGGCGCCACGCTGGGTTGATTCTGCGGGCCGCTCCCGTGCTTCTTTTCGTCGCTCGTCCGCGTTTGTGATGTTTCCATGCTTTCTCTGATCCGATCCGGTTACTGATTCGAGTGAGCCCTCAAAATTCCAATCCCGCTTCCCGGGCCGCATCGGCCAAGGCCTTGACCTTGCCATGATAGAGAAAGCCGCCGCGATCGAAGACGACCTTTCGGATCCCCTTCTGCTTCGCCTCCTCGGCCAGCCGGGCTCCCATTTGCGATGCGCCCGCAACGTTGGCGCGGAGGCCGGCGAACGCCTTTTGCCGCGTGGACGCGAACGCCAATGTCTTGCCCTCGTGGTCGTCGATCACTTGCGCGTAGATGTGCTGTCCGCTGAAGTGCACCGAAAGCCTCGGCCTTGCCTCCGATCCCACGACCTTCCGGCGCGTGCGCAGGTGGCGCCTCTCCCTCATCTCCCTTCTTCCCAGACGCATAAATTCTTCTCCGTCCCGCTCTTTTCTTAGCCTACTTGCCCTGCGCGGTCTTGCCCGCCTTCCGTCGGATCGCCTCACCCGCGTAGCGGACCCCTTTTCCCTTGTACGGTTCGGGCGGGTAGAAGCGGCGAATTTCGGCCGCCACCTGACCGACCAGGAACTTGTCAATGCCTTCGATCGACAACTTGGTGTTTTCGTTCACCGCGATCCGGATCCCATCGGGAATGGGATAGACCACCGGATGAGAGAAGCCAAGGCTCAGGGTGAGATCCTTCCCTTGCACGGCGGCGCGGAATCCTACCCCGTGGATCTCCAGATCCTTGCGGAAGCCCGTGTGCACTCCGGTCACCGCGTTGAAGAGCAGGGTTCGATGGAGGCCGTGGAGTGCGCGGCTCTGCCGCTCCCCGCTACGGTTCTCGACTGTGAGCGTGCTGCCGGCAACCGCAGCGGCCAAACACTCTGGCAGCTGATGCGAGGTCTTTCCCTTCGGTCCTTCGATGGCGACCGCCTGCTCCTGGATGGCGACCTTGACTCCGGCGGGTACCGGGATCGGCTTTCTTCCGACTCGTGACATGATCGGGGCGTCTCCTTTCTTCCTTGGCAAAAACTTCCTTTGCGGCGGCGCTCCTATTCGACCGAGAGCAGCAGCTCGCCTCCCACGTTGGCCCGCTTGGCCCGATGCCCGGCAAGAATTCCCTTGGGGGTCGAAAGCACGCAGATGCCCAGCCCCCCCAGAATCCGAGGCACCTCCTTGGCTCCGACGTAGCACCGACAGCCGGGCCGGCTGATCCGGCGCGTCTTGTGAAAGGGGGTCGCCTCGCGCAGCGTCAGGTGGAGCTGCCGCACCCCTTGGCGGATCGGCACGACGTCGATTTTTTCCAGATATCCCTCCTCGACGAGGACGCGAGCGACCGCCTCCTTGAGGCGGGAATGGGGCAGGACCACCTCCGGCTTGTTCGCCCTCTTGGCGTTTTGCAGCGCGGAGCAAAAATCAGCTAACGGATCTGTTTGCACGTCAATCGATGCCCCTACCAGCTGGCCTTGGTGACTCCCGGGATCTCTCCCCAGGATGCGAGCTCCCGAAACATGATGCGGCTCACTCCGAACTTGCGCAGATACGCGCGCCGACGGCCCGAAAGCCGACAGCGGTTGTATCGCCGGGTGCGGAATTTCGGTGTCCGCTTCTGCTTTGCTATCCACGCTTTTGTCGCCATATCGTCTTCCTTGTTACGCCGTCACCGCCGCAGCCTGCTCCCGTCGTGCTCCGATGAACGGGAGCCCGATACGGGTCAGGAGATCCCGCGCTTCGTCCGCAGAGCGAGCGGTCGTCACGAATGTGACATCAAAACCAAACGTGCGCTTCACGTTTTCGAGCTCGATTTCCGGGAAGACGCTATGATCCCGGATACCGAAGGTATAGTTGCCCCTCTTGTCGAACCCCCGGGGCGACAGGCCACGAAAGTCCCGGACGCGCGGCAAGGCCGCCCAGATCAACCGCTCGACGAACTCGTACATCCGCCTGCCTCGAAGCGTCACCTTGCAGCCGATCTCCTGCCCCTGGCGCAGCTTGAAGTTCGAGATGCTCTTCTTGGCCTTCGTCTTGACCGGGCGCTGTCCCGTGATGGCCGCCAGGTCGTGGATCGCCTCCTCAAGCGCGGTCTTGAGCTCGGGAGAGGAGCCAACGCAGCAGTTGATGACGACTTTCTCAAGACGGGGCACCTCGCTGACATTGGCATAACCCCTCGCCTCCCGCATCTGCGGCAGGATCGTCTCCCGATACGTCTTGGCAAAAACCGACAGTTCGCTCATGAGTGCGAGCCCTCCTTGGTCGACGACGCCGTGGCACCCTGGCGACCGCTCTCCTGGTATTTCGTCAGCAGCATCACCTTCGAAAGGGCGATGGGAGCCTCGCGCTCCGCGAAGCCTCCTTGCGGGTTCTCCTGGCTCGGGCGGGTCGCCTTCTTCGTCAGGTTGATTCCCTCGACCAGGACGCGATTCTGCTTACGGAGGACACGGAGCACCTTGCCCGTCTTTCCCTTCTGGGTTCCGCTCAGAATGGCCACCTCGTCACCCCGCTTGACGTGAAAGGAGCTCTGCGGCGCCGATGGCTTTCTACTCCCGAATGGCTTCATACGACCTCCGGTGCGAGGGAGACGATCTTGATGAAGTTCTTGTCGCGCAGCTCGCGCGCTACGGGCCCGAAGACGCGTGTCCCGCGCGGGTTCAGGTCCTTGTCGACGATGACCACGGCGTTCGTGTCGAATCGGAGATAGGAGCCGTCCGGCCGCCGAATCGGGTGCTTGGTCCTCACCACAACCGCGCGCACGACCTCGCTCTTCTTCACCGTCCCATCCGGAGCCGCCTCCTTGACGGTCGCCGTGATGAGATCCCCGACACGCGCACTAAGGCTCTTGCGCCCGATGACCCCGATCATCGTGGCACGGCGCGCCCCCGTATTGTCCGCCACTTCCACCCAGGAACGGATTTGGATCATAGCGCTCGTTCCTCCGGAGCCGACCGCAGAATTTCCACTAACCGCCAAGATTTGAGATGGCTCAACGGCCGGGTCTCTTGAATTTTCACCCAATCGCCTGCCTTGGCCACCCTCCCCTCATCGTGGGCGTAGAGCTTCTTATGCCTGCGGACGATTTTTCGGTACAGCGGATGAGCGACACGCTGCTCCACACTGACGACGATCGTCTTCTCCATCCTTGCGGAGACGACCTGTCCCATACGCATCCTTCCCTTTTGCGAGGGCTCCGGATGCGCCACCGCGCGGGGCTGTCCCGCTGCAACGGCGGCCGGGGCCGGGGCTCCGCTGGCGGGCTTTCTCTTCTCCGAAGTGCCCGTCTTCTTGCGACGTTGAGTCTTCACGCTTTCTCCTTCTTCCCCTTGCTGCGCTCCTCGACGATCTTCTTGGCCGCCACCTCGATTCCGAGCTCTGCTTCGCGCAGTAGCGTCTCCACACGGGCGACCAGCTTCCGCAATTCGGGCAGCCGGCTCGGCTTCTCCAAGGAGCCGCTCGATTGCTGCAGGCGAAGACGGAAGATCTCCTCCCGGGCATCGGCACCCTTGGCGATCAGCTCGTCCTTCGGAAGGGCCCGGAGTTGATTCACTTTCATGCTCGCAGCGTCCTTTCCCGGCTAATGAAGCGGGTGTTCACGGGTAGCTTGGCCGCCGCGAGCCGAAACGACTCCCGCGCGGTCTCCTCCGTCAAGCCGTCCAGCTCGAAGAGCACGTTCCCTGGACGCACGACGGCGACCCAAAACTCGGGCTGCCCCTTCCCCTTACCCATTCGGGTCTCCGGCGGGCGCGAGGTTACGGGCTTGTCGGGAAAAATCCGTATCCAGAGCTTTCCTTTCCGTTTCGCATGGCGGGTGATCGCCACGCGCGCGGCTTCGATCTGGGTGTTGGTGATCCAGGCGCGCTCCAGGGTCTGCAGGCCGTAAACACCGAAGGCCAGGGAGATCCCCCGGCTCGCGTTGCCGGCACGGCTGCCCCGCTGCGTCTTCCGATATTTTACACGTTTTGGTAGAAGAGCCATGATCTGCCGTCGCTCCTAGAATCCCACCCCGGTCACCTCTTCCTTGCGGGAGAGCCAGACCTTGACGCCGATCTTTCCGGCGATCGTGCGCGCTTCGGCAAAGCCGTAATCGATGTCGGCCCGGAGGGTATGGAGAGGGACCTTTCCTTCCCGATAGCCTTCGACCCGGGCGATTTCCGAGCCGCCGAGCCGCCCGGCGCAGCGAACGCGGATGCCCAAGGCGCCGGCTTCCCTCGCCATTTGCATCGCCTTTTTCATCGCTCGTCGGTGGGAAATCCGCCGCTCGATCTGAAGCGCGATGTTCTCGGCCACGAGCTGGGCATCGAGCTCGGGCCGCTTCACTTCCTTCACGTCGACCAAGACCTCGCGATCCTTCTGCACCAGCCGCTGGATCTCCTCACGCAGCTTGTCGAGCTCCGCCGCCTTCCGTCCGATCACGAGTCCCGGCCGGCCAGTGTGGATGTTGACTCGCACCCGGTTGCCGGCCCGCTCGATGACCACCTTGGCGATCGCTGCGGTTGCCAGCTTCTTCTTGATGAGACGACGAATCTGAAAATCCTCGGCGAGGAACTCCGGGAACGACCGTTTGTCGGCATACCAGATCGAGCGCCACTGGCGGTTGACCGGGAGCCGAAAGCAGACGGGATTGACTTTTTGACCCATATCCGTGCCCTATTTCTCTTCCTTCTGTTCCAAGACGATCCGGATGTGACTGGTCCGCTTGTGGATCGGACCGGCGCTCCCCCGCGCCTTGGGTTGGAAGCGCTTGATCGTCGCCGCCTCCCCGATCAAGGCTTCCTTCACGAAAAGGTCACCCCGGTGCAGGCTGTGATTGTTCTCCGCGTTCGCCAAGGCGGAAGCGAGTGTCCTCCGGATGTGGCGCGCGCCCTCCTTCGGGTAGTGGGCGAGCACGGCTAGCGCCTCCTCAGCCGGCATGCCTTGGATGCTCCGTGCCACGTCGCGAAGCTTGAAAGCCGACATGCGTACGAAACGGTTGATCGCCTTAACCTGCATAAAACAGTCCTCGCTGCTGATTGGGGGCCCTTCCTATTTCGCTGTCGCCTTCTCCGTATGCGATCCATGCCGCTTGAAGAGCCGGGTGGGGGAAAACTCGCCGAGCCGGTGTCCAACCATATTTTCGGTGACGTAGACGGCCTGGAAGGTCTTTCCGTTGTGCACCAGGAACGTGATCCCGACAAAGTCCGGGATGATCATCGATCGGCGCGACCAGGTCTTGATCGGCTTCTTCGATGCTGATTTGAGGGTGGCGCTCACCTTCCGAAGAAGATGATCATCGACAAACGGCCCCTTTTTTAAGCTACGCCCCATGAACTTCTCTCCCTATTTCTTCCGCTTCCGCGCCTGCCGTTCGAGAATGAATCGATTCGACTGCTTGTTGTGCCGCCGGGTTTTCTTTCCCTTGGCGAGCTTGCCCCAAGGAGACTTGAGCTGCTGCCTGCCTCCGCCCCCTTTGCTCTTCCCTTGCCCCCCCCCATTCGGGTGGTCAACCGGGTTCATGGCAACGCCGCGAACATGCGGGCGCCATCCAAGCCAACGGGAGCGTCCAGCCTTCCCGAGCGAGACATTAAAGTGGTCGGCGTTGCTCACCTGGCCGATCGTGGCGTAGCAGCTGGCCGCGATGCGCCGCACTTCCCCGGAAGGAAGCCGAACGACGGCATATCCCTGATCGACGCCCATGAGCCGCGCACTCGAGCCGGCGGCGCGGACGAGCTGTCCTCCCCGTCCGGGGGTCAGCTCAATGTTGTAAATGGAGGTCGCAGCCGGAATCTTCTCCAAGGGCAGGGCATTCCCGGGCCTGGGCGGAGCCTCCGGCCCACTCATTACCGTATCGCCTGCCTTGAGCTCAAGCGGAGCGACGATGTAGCTCTTTTCCCCATCGCTGTAACGGAGGAGAGCAATCCGGCTCGTGCGATTCGGGTCGTATTCGATCCCCTCCACCGTCGCCTTGACTCCGTGGCGCTGCCGGCGGAAGTCGATGAGGCGGTACCGCCTCTTATGGCCGCCCCCGCGGTGACGCGCCGTGACTCGCCCGTAGGAGTTCCTGCCTCCTTTTTTCTGGAGGGGTACGGTCAGCGAACGCTCCGGCTCCGACTTGGTGATGTCCGAAAACGAGTCGAGCTGCGTGTAGCGCAGCGTCGGCGTGAGCGGACGAAATTCTTTTAGGCCCATGGACGTTTCTTCTCCCTAACCGTATGGTCTTATGCCCAGCTTATGCCGTGAAATCGAGCTTCTCGCCCGGAGCGAGAGTCACGATCGCCTTCTTTCGCGCCGAGCTCTTCCCCGCCCTGCCCACTCGGCCGCGACGGATCTTCCCCGGGGAGCGCAAGGTGTTCACCGCAACGACCTTCTTGGAGAAGGCCGTCTCCACCGCCTTCCGGATCTCGAGCTTCGTCGCGTCGCGCGCGACCTCGAAGAGATACTGGTTGCCCTTCTCCCCGAGGATGGTCGCCTTCTCGGTCATCCAGATGCGGCGCAAAATCCTCCGATGGTCTCTCACGACTGCTTCCCTCCCACGGCCAACCGCTGATCAAGGATCGGGAGCGTCGGCTCCTCCAGCACGATCCGATCCGGCCAGAGGAGGTCCTCGGCGTTGACCTCGGCGGCGGTGACGACGGCGATCAGCGGGTGATTCCGCGCGGCGAGCCACACCGGTGACTCGTGCCCTTCGACGACGACCAGAAGGGTCTCCTTCCGGTCCCAGGAGTCGAGCCGGCGCACCAGCTCCTTCGTCTTGGGCTGTGGCAGATCGATGGTCTCCGAGACAAGAACAGCTCCTTCGACGATTCGTCCGCTCAATGCCTTCCGCAGGGCGAGCCGCTTCACCTTCTTGGGCAGCTTCTTAGAGAAGTCTCTCGGTTGAGGTCCAAAGACGACCCCGCCTCCGCGCCAGATCGGAGACGAGGCATAGCCCGCCCGAGCCCGGCCTGTCCCCTTCTGAGCCCACGGTTTTTTCCCGGAGCCGCGGACCGTGCCCTTGGTCTTGGTCGCGCGGGTCCCGCTGCGTCGATTCGCGCGGTAGGCAACGACGGCGTCATGAAGCGCTTGGCTTCCTCGTCCATTCACAAGAAGAGGCGTCTTGAGCTGCTGCGCTGCCCCTTCGGCGGTCAAAACCTTCATCGTGGATCCCTCGCTTGTGCGCTCCTACTTCTTGCCCGGTTTTCCAGCCGCCGGTTTTCCGCCCTTCGGTTGCGGCTTTGCCTGCGGCTTCGGCTGCCCCTTGATCGCAGTCCGGACGAGCACTAACCCCCCGCGCGCTCCGGGAACACTGCCCCGAATGAGCAGGGCCCGGTCCTCCGCGCGCACCGCGACTACCGCCAGATCCTGAACAGTCGCCCTCGCATGGCCCAGATGGCCCGGCATGCCCTGGTTCCGGAAGATGCGCCCCGGGGTGGAACGGCAACCGACCGCGCCGTTGCGCCGGTGCATCTTCGAGCCGTGCGCAGCCCCTTGGCCGGAGAAGTTGTGCTTCTTCATCACTCCTTGAAACCCCTTGCCCTTGCTGACCCCGATGACGTCGACCCGCTGTCCGGGGTGAAACAGGGTGACTCCCACTTCCTGGCCGGGCTTCCACTCCTCGGATGCGCCGATCGAGAACTCCCGCAAAAAACGCCTCGGGGCGACTCCTGCCTTCGCGAAATGCCCGCGCACGGGCTTGGAAAGGCTCTTCTCCCGGACGGTCTCGAAGCCCATCTGGACGCTCTTCTTCCCGCTTGCATGTTCCTGAAAGCGAACGACGACGTTGGGCTCCGCGCCGACCACGGTCACGGGAACCAGGTTCCCGTTGTCGTCGTACACCTGGGTCATCCCCAGCTTCCTGCCCAGCAACCCCATGCTCATCTTGCTCATCTCCTTTTCCGTCGAAAACCCATCCGGTTCAGATGCGGATCGTGATGTCCACGCCCGCAGGCAGGTTGAGCTTCTTGAGCTCGTCGACGGTTTTCGCCGTCGGCTCCATGATTTCCACGAGGCGCTTGTGCGTCCGGAGCTCGAACTGGTCCATGCTCTTCTTGTCCACGTGGGGCGAGCGGTTCACCGTGAGGCGCTCAATCCTCGTCGGCAGAGGAATCGGTCCGGAGACCGCGGAACCGGTGCGGCGCGCCGTCTCCGAGATCTCTGAGGCCGCTCGATCCAGGAGCCGATAATCAAAGGATTTCAAACGAATGCGAATTTTGCTCGCTGCCATACCGTTCCGTAGTCCTACTTCCGCTTCTGTTCCACAATCTGAGCGACGATTTGCGCCGGCACCTGCTCGAAGTGGGAAGGCTCCATCGAATAGGCAGCCCGCCCCTTGGACATCGAGCGAATATCATTCACATACCCGAACATTTCGGCCAGAGGCACCTCTGCGCGCACGTTCGCGGTCTTCCCCTTGGTGTCCACATTAAGGATCTTTCCACGGCGGCGCGTCAGGTCGGCCAGGATGTCGCCCTGATACTCGTCGGGCGTGGAGACCTCGACCTTCATGATCGGCTCCAGGAGGATCGGGTTCGCCTTCTTGATCGCGTCCTTCATCGCGAAGATGGCGGCCATCTTGAAGGCGAGCTCGTTCGAATCGACCTCGTGGTAGCTCCCGTCGAGAATATGGATCTCGACATCGATCACGGGGCTGCCATGGATGATGCCGGCGGTGAGGGCTTCCTGGACCCCTTTGAAGCAGGCCGGAATATATTCCTTGGGAATGTTTCCTCCGACCACCTTGCTCGCGACCTCGGTTCCCTTGCCCCGCTCCAGGGGGAGGATTTCCAGGATGACGTGCCCATATTGGCCCCGTCCGCCGCTCTGCTTGATCAGCTTACCCTCTCCCTCCGCCGCGCGAGTGATGGTTTCCCGGTAGGCGATCTGCGGGGCGCCAGCATTCGTGCCGACTCCGAACTCCCGGCGGAGCCGGTCGCCAATGATTTCCAGGTGGAGCTCGCCCATTCCAGCGATGATCGTCTGGCCCGTCTCCTCATTGGTGCTGACGCGGAATGTCGGATCTTCCTCCATGAGGCGCTGGAGAGCCAGGCTCATCTTCTCGCGATCCGCCTTGGTCTTGGGCTCGACCGCCATCGAGATGACGGGTTCCGGAAAGATCGGTGGCTCGAGGATCACCTCAAAGTCCTCGGCCACGAGAGTGTCCCCGGTCGCCACGTCCCGAATGCCGACCAGCGCCGCGATGTCCCCCGAGTGCACCTCTTGGATATCCTTGCGCTCGTCGGCCTGCACCTGCACGATCCGGCTGATTCTTTCGCGCTTGCGGGTGCGGGGGTTGTAGACGGTCATCCCCTTTTGCAGCGTTCCGGCATAGACCCGGAAGAAGACCAGCTTGCCTACAAAGGGATCGGACCAGAGCTTGAACGCCAGGGAGCAGAATGGAGAGCCGTCGTGCGGCTCGACGATGATTTCCTCTCCAGTGACTGGATGCTGGCCCTTGGCAGCCTCGATGTCGACCGGGCTGGGCAAGTAATCGATCACCGCATCGACGAGAAATTGCACTCCCTTGTTGCGGAAGGCCGAGCCCGCAATGACCGGGACAAATTCATTGGCGATGACCGTGCGCCGGATCGCCTGCTTGATCTGCTCGACAGTGGGCTCCCTTTCCGCGAGGAAGATCTCGGCCATCTCCTCGTCCTTATCGGCAAGAGCCTCGATCAAATTCCGTCGCGCCGCCTCGGCCGCTTCCCGGTACTCCTCCGGGATCTCGAGGACCTCGTAGGTCGAACCCAGCCGGTCGCTATCCGAGTAGACGACCGCCCGTCGATTGATCACATCGACCTGGCCCTGAAATTTGTCTTCCTTGCCTAGCGGAAGCAGGATCGGCCATGCGTTAGCCCCCAGCTTCTCCCGGATCTCGTGCACCGCATTGTCGAAGTCGGCCCCGACCCGGTCCATCTTGTTGATGAAGGCGATCCGGGGAACGCGGTACCGCGTCGCCTGCCGCCAGACGGTCTCCGATTGCGGCTGCACGCCGGCGACCCCGCAAAAGACCGCAATCACACCGTCGAGGACTCGGAGAGAGCGCTCGACCTCAGCCGTAAAATCGACATGGCCCGGGGTGTCGATGATGTTGATCCGAAACTTCTCCCCCGGGAACAACTTGACGATCCCCTCCTCTTTCCGGACCGGCCAGAAGCAGGTCGTGGCCGCAGAGGTGATCGTAATCCCCCGTTCCCGCTCCTGCTCCATCCAGTCGGTTACGGTGGTGCCCTCGTGCACCTCTCCCATCTTGTGGATCGTGCCGGTGTAAAAGAGAATCCGCTCGGTCAGCGTCGTCTTCCCCGCATCGATGTGAGCGGCGATTCCGATGTTTCGGGTCCTCTCCAAGGTGTACGGTCGATGGGAAGAGTTGCGGGCCGCCGAAGCGCCCGGGGACGTCGTTGTCGCCATAGATAAAACTTCCTTATCCGTTAATCGGTCTGATCGCCACCGCAGAAGCCCGTCCTGAAAAACGGCCGGACTCCTCGTCTACTCCCGACAAGCCGTAACACGACCGTCGGTCACAGCCTCGCGCTCTTACTATTTACCGAAAAATCTCTAATACCGCAAATGAGCAAAGGCGCGGTTCGCCTGCGCCATCTTATGCACCTCGTCCCTCTTCCTTACTGCCGAGCCCTGGCCAGTCGCCGCGTCCCGCAGTTCGTTCTGGAGCGCAACCTTCATCGGAACCCCCTTTCGGGAGCGGGCGGCTCGCAAAATCCAGCGAAGAGCCAGAGAAACCTGGCGATCCGGAGAAACCTCCACCGGCACCTGGTAGGTCGCTCCGCCCACGCGCCGGGACTTGACTTCGAGGCGGGGCTTCACGTTTTCGATCGCTTTCTGCAACGTCTCCACCGGGTCGCCGGCCTTGGGCTCCGTTCCCTCGATCGCTCCGTAGACGATCTGCTCGGCCCGCGCCTTCTTGCCGCGGGAGAGGATTACGCTGATCAACCGCTGCACGAGAACCGATCCATACTTCGGATCCGGCGGAGTCCGCCGCTTTTCCGCTCTTCTTCTTCGCATACCCTTGCCCTTTGCCGCTACTTCTTGGCAGGCTTGGCGGCCCCTTCCTTCGGCCGCTTGACCCCATACTTACTCCGGGAGACGTTTCGATTCAGCTTGTTGGTATTGCTGGGTCCCACCGCTCCTGCCGCATCAAGAATGCCGCGAACGATATGATACCGCACGCCCGGCAAGTCCTTTACCCGGCCGCCTCGGATCAACACGATCGAATGCTCCTGGAGAGAATGTCCTTCTCCCGGAATGTACGCGATCACCTCTTTCCCGTTCGTGAGCCGAACCTTGGCAACCTTGCGCAAAGCGGAATTCGGCTTCTTCGGGGTCCGCGTCATCACCTGAATGCATACTCCCCGGCGCTGCGGGCAACAATCCAAGGCGGGAGCCTTGGTTTTTCGCAGCAGCTCTTCTCGTCCTTTTCGGACCAACTGATTGATCGTCGGCATCGCTTATCTCGTTACCAAACCGAGTGAAAGGCATCAACTATTGCGAAGCGGGGCTATTCTGACAAGCCCTTTTCACGAGCTTTCGGCAGCTTTTTTTGAGCCCCTGAGCCCGCTTCCCTCCAAGGCAACGCGAATCTTCGGGCGCGTCCGGGTCCAAAACGGAAAGGTGCGCCGAAGCAATCCCCGTGGTCGATCCTGCCCGGGGCGCCCCTGAACGGAGGAAGACCAGAGCGCTCGATTCCCCTCATGCGCTCTCGCGGTGGTTTCCGCTTCGCTCCTTGAAAAGGAAGGGGAAGTGCGCGCGGTGAGGGTCCGGCGAAGCCACCAGCAAGGGATACGTCCTGCCAGAGCTTCTCCCCTCAGGTTCATGGGACGATGACTTCCAGCTCGGCCGGAGCGATCGAGAAGGAGCAGGGAGTGTGGCCATAGAGCTCTCCATCGACTTCCACGGGTACGGGGCGATCGGATTGGACGGTCAGGGTCCTTGCCTGGAAATAGAAGACATCGGAAAAGCGCGTATGGCGGCGGGAAAGCACACCTTGCACATAACGGGCGACGGCGACCGCATTGAGCTCCGCGAAGAGGCAGCCGTCGAGGAGGCCGTCGTCCAGCCTGGCATCGGGAAAGACGGCAAAGCGGCCACCGTAAAAGCGCCCGTTTCCGACCAGCAGGAAGCGTCCTTGTTGCTCCTCCTTCTCATCGATTGTCACCGTCAGCGGCGGGGCGGAGCGTCCGACAATGTCCACCGCGGCAAGCAAGTAGCTGAGCGGACCGAAGGTCTTCCGGGTCCACCAGCTGGTCCGGGCGAGGATCTCGGCATCCAGGCCCACACCCGCCAGCTGCACGAAGCGTTGCTCCCCGACACGGGGGAGGTCGACCTTCCGGGTCTTTCCTCCTTGGATGATTTCCCACGCGCTCTCGAGATGGACGGGGATGCCCAGCTCCATGGCAAAGACATTGATCGTGCCAAGCGGCAGGATCCCCAGAGTCGCCGGTGTCCCGTTGAGGCCATTGACGACTTCGTTCACGGTCCCGTCTCCCCCAGCGGCTACCACGGTCCGATACCCCTGATCCAGAGCCCGCTCCGTCTGCGCTTCCGCGTCTCCGGGAAACTGGGTGACGCGGATCACAGCGTCCCCGGCCGCCCTGCGAAGCCGGTCCAAGATCCTCCGGGCCTTCTCTCCGCGTGCCGCTGGATTAAAAATGATACAGACGCGATTCATTTGCTGGAAAATCCTTACGAAGTCTTGCCTAATTACGAGCGGTGCGCCTGTTGCGACATCTCGGAGAGTTTGCGATCGGCCTCGTCTTGGCCGCAATCGTCTTTTTTTTCCTGGCGGAGGAGGCCCTCAAGCAGTGGGTATCGGGCCGCCGGGCCGCCGCCTATTTGGAATGGGCTCTGGGAGAGGCGCTGGGCAGCTCTGTGCGGTTCTCTTCGGCGGGGTGGAAGGCGCCCGCCGAAATTACGCTGCACGATCTTCGAATCGACAATCCGGCAAGTGAGATCGCCCCCGCAGTCATCGCCGCCAAAGAGGCGCGCTTCGAGTATTCTCTTCCTAGCCTTCTCACCAAGGGGTTTTATCTTCGCCGCGCCCGGCTGGAAGCGCCGACCTTCTCCTTCCAGCTGGACAAGGAAGGCCGGCTTTTGCTTCCGCTGATCGACGAGGATCCGACCAGGCCGGGCTCTCCGCTGATTCTCTCGCGTGCCCGGCTCGTTCCCTGGCGCGTGGGCTCGCTCGATATCGCCAACGGGAGCGCGGTTCTCCTTCTCCCGGATCGATCCCCTCTCGTGGAGATCGGGCAGATGTTCACCAACGGTCCGCTCCAGGAAAAGAGGGGCTTGGTCTCCGGAAAGGGAACTGTCACCGCTGGATGGATGCGGGTTCTCGGACGCTTTTCCTGCAGTCAACTCCTGGCACAGTATTCGATCGATGCTTCGCGTCTGATCCTTTCCCGGCTCCAAGCGGCCTCCCTCGGGGGGCGCATCGAAACCTCCCTGACGCAGCTTCCTTCGGATTCCCCTGCGGGAGACTTCGGATTTCACCTCAAAGGGGCCGATCTCAACCTCCGGGAATTCCTGGCAGCGCTCCGGTACAACGAGCAGTCCGCCCAGGGCCGACTCTCCGTCGAGCTCGATTCCCGCGGTCAGCCGCTCTCTCCGAAAACCTTTGCCGGACGAGGATCGTTCTGCGTGAGGGACGGGCACGTCGAGAACATCTCCCTTTTTTCGGCCCTGGCGACGACCTTTCGGGAAAGCAGCCTCGCCCAGCCCGTCTTCTCCGAATGCAGCGGGCAGTTCCGCATTCAAGAGGGGGCTGTGACCTTCTCCAACCTCCTCTTCCGCTCCCCGAGCTTCTCCCTTTCGGGAGAGGGCTCGGTGGCTTTCGACTCCTCCTTGCGACTCGTTCTCCGTGTCCATCTGCAAGACTCCCTCCTGCATCGGCTTCCGGAGTTGATCGCGCGCCAGCTTCGCTTTTTGCAGGACCGCTCGCAGGCGATCATCCTCACCATGAAGGGAACGATTCAGAATCCGGAAGCGCACCTGCTGGAAAACTTGGCGCTCCGATCGAACGATCCAGGCCGTTTCCCCCCGATCGTCGTTCCATGAGTCCCGGAGCGGGAGAGGAGTTCCTTCCATGGCGCTGCGGGTGATCTCCGGCACCGCCGGCGGTCTTCGCCTCGATGTTCCCCGGGGTGTCGAAATCCGACCGGCGCTCGATCGCGTGAAGGGGGCGATCTTCTCCTCGCTCGGGGAGTGGATCATCGGCAAGCGGGTGCTCGACCTCTACGCCGGCACGGGCTCGCTCGGCATCGAATCCTTGAGCCGAGGCGCAAGCGAAGCGACCTTCGTCGACTTGGCCGCCGCGTGCTGCCGGGCGATCCGGAACAACCTCGCCAAGACCGGCTTCTCGGGGCGGGTGATCGAAGTGGATGCGCTTCGCTTTCTCTCGAGGGACCCCCATCGCTATGACCTTGTCTTCGCCTCTCCGCCCTACGAGAAGCGGGAGATCCTCATCGACGACCATCCGCTGCTCTCCTTGGTCGCCCCGCGACTGGCTCCCCATGGGCTTTTCCTCTGGGAGTTTTTCCGTCGCAACCGGCTCGAGCGTCCCGGTCCTTGGAACATCCGGTGGCAGCGACGGGCGGGGGAAACGGTCGTCGTCATGATGGAGCTCGGAAGATAGGCAGAACCTGCTCCCCGAAGGCCCTCACCTCTCCGCATCGGAGCGGAGGAAAACTCGGCTCCGCTGGCATGCAATCTGCTTTTCTGAAGACTCGGTGAAAGAAGAGCTTACCGAAGACCTCGAAAACGAAAAACCCCGCGACCAGAAAAGCCCGCCGGCTCCCACGGCGACCAGAACGCTCCGAAGAATGGCAATCGCCAAGCGCTCTGGGGCGATCTGGCCGCGTCCATTTCGCCGCTACGTCGAGTGAGGCAGGCGGCGTGCGGATGGCGAGGCCCACTCCTTCCGGCTTCTGCTGAGATCGAGTCTACTCGCGGGCGATCCAGGCCCTGACCACCGTCAATTCGAGGGTCGGAATGCATTGGGTCTCGCCACAAACCGTTCCGAATTAATCAACTGTTCAAACACGCCGCGCAAGCGCGATCGAGCCGTTCTGAATCGCCATCCATGCGTGCGGAAACGGTGCCTTGGCGCAGCAAGAATGCTTTTCCCCTGCCGTTCGCTTTCCGATCCGTCGCCTTGACTCTCCGGACCCGCCTCGGCTAGCCTTAGCCAAGATGTCATATCAACAGGGAGATCTTCCTCATCCGGGCGGACCTTCCGCTCCGTCCTATTCCCGGAGAAGGGCCCTCCAGATTTTGACGGGCCTGCTCGGGACCGCCATTCCGCTGCCGCGGGCGGTCCACGCCGAGGACGGCACTGGCTCCTCCGCTCTTTCCCTTCCCGATACGCACTGGAATGCCGCTCTGCCGATGGCCCAGGTGCCCCAGAAGCTTCCGCTCATTCGGTTCAGCGATCGGCCGATCGTTTTGGGAACCCCCCGCCCCTTTTTTGAGTCCCTCCTGACACCGAATGCCGCCTTTTTCGTCCGCTACCATCTCGATGTCATCCCCAATGCGATCGATCTTTCCCACTGGCGGCTCATGGTGCGCGGCAACGTGGCCAAGCCGCTCGAGCTCTCCTTCGAGAAGCTCCTCTCCCGCTTCGAGACGGTCTCCGTGGTCGCCGTCAATCAGTGCACGGGGAACTCGCGAAGCCGCTTCTCGCCCCGTGTCCCGGGAACCCAATGGGGCAACGAAGGGATGGGAAATGCCCGCTGGACCGGAGTCCGGCTCAGCGATCTCCTCCATCAGGCGGGCCTGCGGCCCGGTACTGTGGCGCTCCGCTTCCAAGGGCTCGATTCCGGTCGGAGTGCCGAAGGAACCCCGGCCCACTCCTATGCCAAGTCACTCGATGCGGCAGACCCGATCCTCGAGGAGTGCATTGTCGCCTACGCGATGAATGGAGAGCCTCTGCCCATGCTCAACGGCTTCCCCGTCCGCCTGGTCGTGCCCGGTCGCTTCTCCACCTGCTGGGTCAAGCACTTGAGCTGGATCGAGGCGCTTTCCGAGCCCGATCAGAGCCACTGGATGCTCGGGGCCTACCGCCTTCCGGACAACCCGCGCCACTCGGTGACCCCGGCCGAGGTCGCCGCCGGGAAGCTCGCCACCATCGCAGCCAGCAGCGTGCCGATGCCGGTCCGCTCCTTTTTCGTCCGGCCCGACGGCTCGTCCAAGCTGGTCGCTCGTCTCCCCATCGAGGTGAAGGGCATTGCGTTCAGCGGGTCGGGGGGCATTCGGCAGGTCGAGGTTTCCACTGACGGAGGCCGGAGCTGGCGAGTCGCCCGTCTCGATCCGGACCTGGGCCCCTATTCCTTCCGCGGCTGGAGGCTTCCTTGGACCCCGCAGCGGCCGGGGGTGTACGAGCTTCGCTGCCGGGCGACCGATGGAAAAGGCAACGCCCAGCCGACGGAGCCGATCTGGAATCCCGGAGGATATGCATGGAATCAGGTCGAAACGCAGACCGTCTTCGTCGGGGAGTCGGCGTGAACCCGTACCGGTTCATGGCCGCTGCCTCAGCCCTGCTCCTCTGGAGCCTGTCTGGGAGCACTGGCTCCGCGCTGGCAGACCCCGATGGGCTCTCTGAAGCCGGGGTTTACGCTCTCGATTCGAGCGGATTGCTCTTGCCAACTTCCCCTTACCCGGGGAACACGAGCTCAGCCTATTCCGTGGGAGCCTATCCGCTGGCTCCCACTCCCCTCGCGCGAGGAACCGGGCAAGAGCTCGTCGAAAGCTACTGCTCGATCTGCCACAGCGTGACCCTGATCGGCGCCCAGCCTCCCTTCCCGCCCGAGCTCTGGAAGAAGGAGGTGGACAAGATGATCCACCTTGGCGCTCCGATTCCCACGGATCTGGCGGGACAGATCGTCGATTATCTCCAGAAGCACTACAGTCCTGTCAAGATGCAGCCTTCCGCTCCCGAGCCGGGACCCAAGCCGAGCCCATAGAAAAGCCAGAAGCCGTCCGGCGCTTCGCCCTTGCGAAGCGCGCCGGGACGGCTCTCCAGGCTAGCCTTCGATCAGTACCGGTAGAGTTCCGGCTTGTAGGGCCCATCGACCGGGACGCCCAGGTATTCCGCCTGCTCCTGGGTCAATCGGGTGAGCTTGACTCCCAAGTGCTCCAGATGGAGCCGGGCTACCCGCTCGTCGAGGATCTTCGGAAGGACGTAGAGATGGCCGCGAGCATAGCGCCCAGTCTCCCGCTCCCTCCACAGCTCGATCTGGGCCAACACCTGGTTGGTGAAGCTGGCGCTCATCACAAAGCTCGGATGCCCCGTGGCACAACCAAGGTTTACGAGTCGCCCTTCGGCAAGGACGAAAAGCCGCTTGCCCTTCGGCCAGACGAAAAGGTCCACCTGAGGCTTGATCTCGACTCGGCGGAGGCTCGCATCGTTGTAGAGGGTCGCCACGTCGATCTCGCTGTCGAAGTGGCCGATGTTGCAGACGATCGCCCCGCTTTTCATCTGGTCCATGTGCTCCCGCCGAATCACATGAATGCAGCCGGTCGTGGTGACGAAGATATCCCCGGTCGGCGCAATCTCCTCGAGCACGGTCACCTCGTACCCCTCCATCGCCGCCTGAAGAGCGTTGATCGGGTCGACCTCGGTCACCACCACGCGCGCGCCCATCCCCCGGGCGGAGCGGGCGCACCCTTTTCCGACGTCTCCAAATCCACAGACGACGACCGTCTTGCCCGCCACCATGACGTCGGTCGCCCTCTTGACCCCGTCGAGGAACGACTCCCGGCAGCCGTAGAGGTTATCGAACTTGCTCTTGGTGCAAGAGTCATTCACGTTGAAGGCCGCCGTTCCCAAGGTTCCCTTGGCCGCGCGCCGCGCCAGGCGATGGACTCCGGTCGTGGTCTCTTCGGAGATGCCGCAAATGCCCGGCAGGAGCTCGGGATGCTTCTCGTGCACGAGCTCGGTCAGATCGCCCCCGTCATCGAGGATCATGTTGAGAGGAGAGCCGTTCGGCCAGCGGAGCGTCTGTTCGATGCACCAGAGGTACTCCTCCTCGGTCTCCCCTTTCCAGGCAAAGACCGGGATGCCGCGGGCGGCGAGCGCAGCCGCCGCGTGATCCTGCGTCGAGAAGATATTGCAGGAGCTCCACCGCACCTCCGCCCCAAGGGAGATCAAGGTTTCGACGAGAACCGCGGTCTCCACGGTCATATGGAGACAGCCGGCGATGCGCGCGCCACGCAACGGTTGTGTCGGCCCGAACTCCTTGCGGAGAGCCATCAGTCCCGGCATCTCCGCCTCCGCCACCTCGATCTCTCTCCGTCCGAATTCGGCGAGGCCGATCTCCTTGACTCGGAAATCCTTCGCGGTAGAGGCCTGCTCTTCTTTCGTTTCCACAGTGGTCGTCATCGCAAATCCTTCCTTCTGATTTTGGGGTCTCGTTCTTCGAGGCCGTTAGAGGCCGAGCAGCTTCTGGAGCAGAACGGCGCGGTCGGTCCGCTCCCAGGTGAAGCTATCCAGCTGGTCCACCCGCCCGAAGTGGCCGTAGTTGGTCGTCCGCCGATAGATCGGCCGGAGCAGCGAAAGTTCCTCGATGATCTCCGCGGGCTTGAGCCGGAACACCTGGCGGACCGCCCCCACGATCTTCTCCTCCTCCACCTTCCCAGTCCCGAACGTGTCGACGGCGACCGAGACGGGGTCGGGATAGCCGATCGCATAGGCGAGCTGCACCTCGGCGCGGTCGGCCGCGCCGGCCGCCACCACGTTCTTGGCGACGTATCGCGCCATGTAGGCCGCACTGCGGTCAACTTTCGACGGATCCTTCCCGCTGAAGGCACCGCCGCCATGGCGGCCCATTCCCCCATAGGTATCCACGATAATCTTCCGTCCCGTCAACCCGCTATCGGCTTCCGGACCGCCGACAACGAACCGCCCAGTCGGATTGATGAAATACCGGGTCGAGCGATCGAGAAGCTCCGATGGGATCGCCTTGGCGATGACCTCGGAGCGAATGACCTCCCGGATCGTCTCCTGTTCGACCTCCGGCGCGTGCTGCGTCGAAACGACGACCGCCTCAACGCGGACTGGCCGATGCCCTTCGTAGAAGAGCGATACCTGGGCCTTCCCGTCGGGGCGAAGCCAGGGCACCTCTTTGCTGTGACGGAGCTCCGAGAGCCGGCGACAGAGCCGATGGGCGAACGTGACGGGAGCGGGCATCAGCTCGGGCGTCTCCCGGCAGGCAAAGCCGAACATCATGCCTTGATCCCCCGCCCCTTGAACGCCGGGAGTCGCGGTATGGGTTCCATCGACCCCCTGCGCGATGTCCGGGCTCTGCTGCGAGAGCGCATAGATGATCTGCAGCTTGTCGGCGTGGAAGATCTCCGTCGGCTCGTCGTACCCGATCTCCCGAACGCGCTCCCGGGCGATCCGGACGTAATCGAGCTTCGCCCGCGTGGTGATCTCTCCGGCGAGCACCAGGAGATTGCTCTTGACGAGCGTCTCGCACGCCACCCGGCTGTGAGGATCTTGTTCCAGGCAGGCGTCGAGAACTGAATCCGAAACGGCGTCGCAGACCTTGTCCGGATGCCCTTCCGTCACCGATTCCGAAGCAAATACATGTTTTCTGGGGATCACGTCGCCATTGATACGGAGAAAATCGAGGGTTGGCAACTGATTTATGAATGGATAAGTATGGATTGATGCATGAGAAATCCGTTCCCGCGCCTTCCCGTCGCGGAGATCGTCTGCGCCGACTCTGGTCGATGCTCGGGGATCTCACGCGACTGCGCATTCTCGCCCTCTTGCAGAAGCAGGAGCTTTCCGTCGCCGAGCTCTGCGAAATTCTTCAAGCCAGCCAGCCGGCCGTGTCGGGTCATCTCGCCCTGCTGCGCACCGAGGGTCTCGTCCGCGCCCGCAAGCAAGGCCGAAAGACCTTCTACTCCCTCCCTCCCGAGCGGAAAGAGGCGGAAGCCCGCCTCTCGGCCACGGCTCTTCTTCTGCTGGAGGAGTCGGTCGAGGCGGATCGCGACCCTGAGCGCCTGCACAAGGTCATCGAAAGACGCAAGCGCGAAACCCGCGCGCACTTCAACCGAATGGCGGGCCGCCTGGGAGGAGCCGCCTGCCCCGGAAGAGGATGGCCCGCCGTCGGTCCCCTTCTCGCCCGCCTGCTCCCGCCGGTTGTCATCGCCGACCTGGGATGCGGAGAGGGATGGCTTTCCCAGTTGCTTGCCGAACGGGCCGAGCGCGTGATCGCCGTCGACATCTCTCCCAAGATGGTGGCTTTCGCCACCCGGGAAGCCAAGAGGAGAAGCTTCGCGAATCTCGAATTCCGCCTCGGGGATCTCCAAAACCCTCCCATCCCGCCCTCAAGCATCGATGTGGCTGTCCTGAGCCAGGCGCTTCACCATGCTCCGAGCCCCGATGAGGCCCTTGCGGCCGCGTTCCGGATCTTGCGCCCCGGGGGAGCTCTCGTCGTTCTCGACCTGTGCGAGCACTCCTTCGAAGAAGCCCGCACGCTCTACGGAGACTACTGGCTCGGCTTCGCGGAGAGCGACCTCGAAACGTGGCTGCGCTCGGCGGGATTCGACGGAATCCGCATCCAACCCCTCGATCCCGACCCCGATCCTCCGCACCTTCGCGCTCTCCTGGTGAGTGCAGAAAGACCGGGTCGCACCACTGCAGGCACAGCCACTCCCCATCGCCTCTCCGATTGAGCGACGAACCTCGCTCTCCGCGGCTGTCCCTCCCTCTGCGGGATGCCCCTCCCTTCTCTCTGAGGCTATCGTAGTGAAAGCCAGAGGCTTGCATGGCGATTGCCGGCCATGCCGGATGGGCTCGCCACCGGGGAAAGCTCCCGAGAGATTCCGGTGAGGTTGGAGCCGGTCAGCGGCTGATATCCTTTTGCGTGAGCACTCGGAACTGATTGCGGATCAGAACCGAGCCAGCCAACTCGTCATCCTCCACCCGCAGGGCAAGGACGGCTTTCCCGTAGGGGCGCGTCATGAGGGGGTAGCTGAAGTAGATATTGATCTCGGCCTGAAGGAGAATCGCCAGCAGCTTCCGCAAGTCGTCCGCGCTCTGAGGAAGCTCGACCGCAACCAGGGTCGATTCGTTGAAGGCGATGTTCTGTTCGTGAAGGAGGGCGCGCGCATTCGAAGGATCGTCGACCACCAGCCGGACCACTGCGGCGTCGACCGAATCGAGGATCGTGAAGCCGACGATATCCACTCCGCCTCCGGTCAGGATGCGCACCAGATCGAGCAACCGGCCCGCCTTGTTTTCCATGTAAACGGAAAACTGGATGATCTTGTCCATCTCTTCTTCCCGAGCCGTTTGCAATCCCACAGCCGCTCCTCTCCGTTGCCACTCTTCCGAGCCTAGGCCGTTCTCCCTGCTGCACAAAAGGCTGCGGCGGATGTCACGCTTATCGACAATAGTATGCAAGACATTGACCACCAACGCAAGAAGAGCCTCTTCATCCGTCTGCTCAACGCCCGGTCACGCGTGTGCGTTTCCCAGGGAAGTTCGCTCGCATCCATCGGCTCATTCTCCGGACGGCCTCCTCCAGATCCGCCATCCGGGGGCTGAAGCTGCACCGGAGATAGCCCTCTCCGGAAGCCCCAAAGGCTGTCCCCGGAACCACGGCGACTCGTGCCTCGCGCAGGAGGCGAAGGGCAAACTCCTGGGAAGAGAGGCCAAAGGGAACGATGGACGGAAAGAGATAAAATGCCCCCTGGGGCGCGTGGCAGGGAAAGTCCAAGGCGGTCAGGCTGCGCCAGAGGAAGTTTCTCTTTCGCTGGTAGCTCCGCTGCATGGCCTCGACTTCCGCGCTTCCATGCTCCAGCGCCTCGATCCCCGCCTCCTGGCTCACGATCGAGGCACAGAGCATCGAATATTGATGGATCTTGACCATCGCAGCGATCACGGGGGCTGGCCCACAAGCCCAGCCGAGGCGGAACCCGGTCATCGCGAACGCCTTCGACAAGCCGTTGAACACGATCGTCCGTTCCTTCATTCCCGGTAGGCTCGCTATGGAACGGTGGCGCTCCCCGTACGTTAGCTCGGCGTAAATCTCATCGGAAAGAACCACCCAATTCTCCTTCTGGGCAATCGCGGCGATCTTCTCGAGCTCACCCGCTCCGACGATCGATCCGGTGGGATTCGCCGGGGAGTTGAGCAACAAGGCCTTGACGCCGGGCTTTGCCTTTTCCTCCACCGCTTTGGCCCAGAGTCGGAACTCGTCCTCGAATCGCGTCGGGATGCCGATGGGAACTCCATGCGCGAGCACGATGCCAGGGGCGTAGGCGACATAGCTCGGCTCAGCATAGAGAATCTGCTCTCCCGGGTTGACGATCGCGCGCAAGGCGCAGTCGAGCGCTTCGGAGACCCCGACGGTCACCAGGATTTGCTCTTCGGGGTCGTATCGCACCCCGGTCAACCGTTCCATGTAGGCGCTGATGGCTCGACGCAGGCGGAGGAGGCCGAGGTTAGAGGTATAGCCAGTCTTCCCGGATTCCAGCGTAAAGATCGCCTGCTCGCGGATGTTCCAAGGCGTCGATTCCCCCGGCTCTCCGATTCCAAGGGAGACGATCCCCTCCATCGACTGCACCAGATCGAAGAAGTCGCGGATTCCCGACCGGGGAAGATCGCGTACGTGGCGCGCCACCCAGGGCTCAGCACTGGAGAGGAAGGGAAGAATTTTCCCCTCGTGAGGATCGGAGGCCGGTCGTATCACGTCTTGCTTCACGGGCTGATCGGGAGCCGTTCCGGCTCAACCGCGTCTCCAACGAGGACCCCTTGCTCCTTGTAGGTCCGCAACATGAAATGAGTCGCCGTGGAGGTCACTCCCCGAAGAGTCGCCAGCTTCTCGGAGACGAAGAGAGCGACCTCCTGCAAGGTAGAGCCTTCCAGAAAGACCAGGAGGTCGTATCCCCCGCTCATGAGAAAGCAGGAAGTCACCTCGGGATACCGGGCGATCCTCCGAGCCAGGCGATCGAACCCTCCCCCTCGCTCGGGGAGAAGCTTTACCTCGATCACCGCCTTGACCGTCCGGCGCTGCGCCTTCTCGTCGTCGACAATCGCCTTGTAGGCGAGAATCACCTTTTCCTTTTCCAAGCGGGCGATCTCCTCTCCAACGGAGGCCACCTCGCATCCCAGGAGCTTGGCCAGGGTCTCCGGGGAGCGCAGGGGGTTTTCCTCCAGCAGGCGGAGCAATTCATCGGAAAAGGAAGCCTCTCTGCTCATAGGAGAACCATCTTTCCGTCCACGCGGAAGAGGGAAGAAACCGATTGGCCGTTATGAATCCGCTTGATCGCCTCTCCCAACAGGGGAGCGACATCGAGGACCGTTACCTTCACTCCGTCCACCGGATGGAGAGGCACCGTATTCGTCGTGATAAGCTCCTCCAGGCAGGATTCTTGCAGCCGCTTGATCCCCAAGGGATTGAGCACGGCATGGGAGATGCCGGCGAAGATCCGCCGTGCTCCTCGATCCTTAAGGATCCGCGCCGCCGAGGTCACCGTCCCGGCTGTTTCCGTCAGGTCGTCCACGATCAGAACATCCCGGCCATCGACTTCCCCCACCACGAATTGAGCTTCGGTATGCTCCGCATCGACGCGGCGCTTCACCACCAGCGCAAGCCCGGCCCCCAGCAACTGCGCGTAGCTCGAGGCCAGCTTGATCCCTCCGACATCCGGCGAGACGACGACCAGGTTGGAGAGATCTTTGGTCGCCAAGTACCGATAGAGCACGGGTGCAGCGTAAAGATGATCGACCGGAATGTCGAAGAAGCCTTGAATCTGCTGGGCGTGGAGATCGACCGTCAGCACGCGGTTGACGCCGGCAGCGACCAGGAGATTGGCAACCAGCTTGGCGGTAATCGCCACGCGCGGACGATCCTTACGGTCCTGCCGGGCATAGCCATAAAACGGGATCACCGCTGTGACCCGGGCCGCGCTGGCCCGCCGGGCGGCATCGATCATGATCAGCAGCTCCATGATGTTGTGATTGCTCGGCGGGCAGGTCGGTTGAACGAGGAAGACGTCGCGTCCCCGGATGTTCTCGTCGATCTTCACGAAGGTCTCCCCGTCGGGAAATGAGGAGATCGTAGCCGCGCCCAACGGGATGCCGATCGCCTCGACGATTCGTTCCGCCAGCGGCCGGTTGGCGCTCCCCGAGAAGACAAGAAGCGGATGGGATTTCTCTCCGTTCATCGATAACCATTCCTCTTTGTTCCGAGGCCGCATCTGGAGCGCTGCGCCGAGAGCCGACGGGCAACGCCCCGGCGCGATGAAGAACGACTGGCGTTCACGGATTGCGATTTTCCTCGGTTAAGCTCGCAAAGGGCGAAAAATGCTCGAATTCGGGAAAGAACGGGTTATGGGCTTTTTCAAAGCCGACCGAGGTCATGGGCCCGCTCGAAGGACAGAGAAGGGTCTCGTCGCTCAGCGTAAAAAGATGCGAACGGACCTCATCCAGCCATGTCGCGTAAATACGGGCATTCTCTTCCAGGGCTGCGCGAGTCGGAGGCAGCAGCAACCGGCCAATGAAAGCAAGCGGCACCTCCATGCCGCGGACGACGTAAAGGAGGTGGCCAGCTCCTCCTTGGGCGGCCACGAGGCGACGGTCCACCTGAAGGGTTCCTAGAGAGAAGGTCGCGTCCGCGGCTTCCTCCTCCGTCCGAAGAGGCAGAGCGCCCCGCTCCTCCAGGAAACGGATCCAAGCGGGGTCTGCAGGGCGATGCCATTCGGTGAAGAAGAGATAGCGCGGCACCAGGAATTCGCTTTCCAGGACATGTACTGCTGGCCGGCTCGTTTCCCCGATATCGAGCAGGGATGCGAGCCGCGACGGCGAATCCCAGAGCAGATACCCTCGTCCCGATTCGGTCTCGATGCTTCGGAGGGTTCTCGGCGTCGGAAAGACTGGGGTCCGGCTGCCTTCCCGTGCCAGGGCGAGCAGCGCGTCAGCCCCCAACTGCAAGACGCGCGCCACGGAGCGAAGCGCAGCGGGCTCGAGATGCCCCGCCTTCAACTCCTGCAGCTTTCGCAGAGACGTGTCGGAACGTTCCGCCAGCCCCTCATCCGTCCACCCCATGCCGATCTGGGCAGCCTGGAGGATCTTGACCCATTCCGGCATAGGCTCTTGAATTATTCAGCGCCCGCCCTTTCCAGCGGGCTTGACCTCTTGGACCCTCTTTCGGAGCGGCCCTATGCACGGCTCAAATACTTGCCCTCCGCCGTACTCACCTTGATCTTCTCTCCCTCCTTGATGAAGAGCGGCACCTGGACGTTCAAGCCCGTCTCGACCTCGGCAATCTTCATCACGTTTGTTGCCGAATCGCCACGGATCCCTTCCGGAGAGCTGACGACCTTCAAGGTGACGGTAGGCGGCAGCTCGACTGCGGCCACCATCTCGTCGGTGAACAGAAGATCGACGATCTGGTTTTCGGTGAGATAGTCCTTCGCCTTGCCGACCAGCTCTTCCGGAACCGGGATGCTCTCATAGCTGTCCGGATCCATGAAGACATAGTCCTTGCCTTCGCGGTAGCTGAATTCGCACTTCTTCCGAGTCACGCTGACCAGCTCAACCTTGTCCGATGAGCTGAAGCGTTCCACCGAAGACCTGCCTGTCTTCAGGTTGCGCAGTGTCATCTGGACGAAGGCGCGCAGATTCCCCGGCGTTCTGTGTTGGGTCTCCAAGACGAGGCAGACGGCACCATGATGGCGGATCGCCTGGCCTTTGCTGATATCGCTCGCGTTCGTCATAGATACATCATCTTCTCTACATCAACTTATGCATGGTGAGATCTCTCGAGTCGACCATTCCGACGGGCCGATTCTCCCCATCGACCACGATGAGATCGTCAATTCGATGGATTTCAAAGAGATTGAGCACCTCCACCGCAAGCTTGTCAACTCGCACCGTGACAGGACTTGGCGTAATCACCGCGGAAAGAGGGAGCTCTCCGACTTGAGGATCCCGTTCATACCGTCGCACGAAGTCTCCGTGCGTGAAGATCCCCTCGACCGCCCCACCTCCGTCGACGACGACAACGGCCCCGGCCCTCTTTCGATTCCACTGGCGGAGCGCCTCCTTGACCGAGGCTCCCCCCGGGAGGACGACGATCTCCTCTCGAGGCCGCATGATGTCGCCGACTCGAAGCAAGAGATTGCGCCCCAAAGTCCCGCCCGGATGAAGGCGAGCAAAGTCCTCTTTTTGGAATCCCCGCTTCTCGAGAAGGACCATCGCCAGCGCATCCCCAAGTGCGAGCATCGCCGTGGTGCTCGAGGTGGGCGCCAGGTTGTGCGGACAGGCTTCCTTCTCGACCCCGACGTCAAGGACAGAGTCCGCGTTTTGCGCCAGGGTAGACTTGAGGTTGCCGGTCATCGCGATCACGGAAACCTTCATCCTCTTGAGGTAGGGCAGCAGGCGGACGAGCTCCTCGGTCTCTCCACTGTAGCTGAGGGCCAGGGCTGCATCTCCCTCGCAGGCGATTCCCAGGTCCCCGTGAAAGGCGTCCACCGCGTTGAGCACCACGCTCGGCGCCCCCGTGCTGGCTAAGGTCGCCGCGATCTTCTGACCAATGTGGCCCGACTTGCCGACTCCCACGACGATCACCTTGCGGTTTGCCGCAACGGCGTCGGAAAGGCGTTGCACGGCCTCCTCGAAGGAGGGTCCCAACTTCTTTTCCACCAGCCGAAGGGAATCGATCTCGATCTCGAATACCCTCCGGCCCATTGCCAGCAGGTTCATGAAGAGGTTCGATGCTACGAGCTGGACGCAAGAAAGACAACGGGCAATTTCCGCTCACAGCCATTCGCCGAACCGTCGCACATACCAGTTCTTCACCAGCTGGGTAAGGACGCAGTAGGACAGAAGAATGCCCCAGAGCCAAAAGTAGAAGTTCATCGGCAGAGGGACCAGGCCGGCCGCCGCACCGAAAGGAGTAGCGAGGATCAGCTGCCCGAGGACGAAGACAAGGATCGTCGCCACGACCAGCGGCCATGCCGCCACACTCTGGAAGAACGGAATCTTCCGGGTTCGAATCATGTGGACAATGAGGCTTTGGGAGAGAAGGCTCTCGACGAACCAGCCCGATTGAAAGAGGGCTTGATGGGCCGGGGTGTTCGCCTGGAAGACGAACCAGAGCACCGCAAAGGTCACGTAGTCGAAGATCGAGCTGATCGGGCCGATGAACGCCATGAAGCGGCCGATGCTTTCCGCTTCCCACTTTCGGGGCTTGGAGACGAACTCGTCATCCATCCGGTCCCAGGGAATGAGCGTCTGCGACAGATCGTAGATCAGGTTGATGATGAGAAGCTGCAGCGGTTTCATCGGGAGGAACGGAAGCAGCGCGCCGGATCCGAGAACGCTGAAGACGTTCCCGAAGTTTGAGCTCGTCGCCATCTTGATGTACTTGACAATGTTGCCGAACATCCGGCGACCCTCGATCACCGCCTCTTCGAGAATCATGAGATTCTTCTCCAGGAGGATGACGTCGGCTGACTCCTTGGCGATATCCACGGCGGTGTCGACGGAGATGCCAACGTCGGCCTCCCGGAGGGCCGGAGCATCGTTGATCCCATCCCCGAGAAAGCCGACGGCATGTCCACCCGCCCGCAGCGCACGAATCACGCGAGCCTTCTGGAGCGGAGCCATCTTCACGAAGGCGGTCGTCCTTTCCGACGCGGCAATCAGCTCCTCGTCGGAAAGCTTCTCGATCTCGAAACCGCGCAGGATCCCTTTGATCTCCAGACCGACCCAGTCGCAGATCCGAGAGGTGACGATCTCGTTGTCACCGGTGATCACCTTCACCTCGACCCCCGACTTTTGCAGGGCCTCAATCGCGGGTCCCGCGTCGTGTTTCGGCGGATCGAGAAAGGCGATGAAGCCGCAGAAGGTAAGCTCATTCTCGTCGGCCGCCGTGACCATCGATCCGGCCTGCACCGGCAGCTCCTTATAAGCGACCGCGACCACCCGCATCCCATCGCTATTGAGCTCGTCGCGCAAGGTCAGGGCATGACGCTTCATCTCCCTGGAAAGCGGAAGGATCTCCTGCCCTTTCTTTACTTGGCTGCAGATGCGGATCATCTCCTCCACCGCCCCCTTGGTGATCAACAAGTCCCGTCCGCTCGAGGTCCGGCGCGCTACGACCGACATGCGGCGCCGCTCGAAATCGAACGGGATCTCGTCGACCTTCTGAAATTGCGAGATGAGGCGCATCCCGATCTCGCGCTGCTCGAGCACCGCCGCATCGAGCAGGTTGCGAAGGCCGCTCTGGTAGTAGCTGTTCAGGTAGGCATACTCGAGCACCTCCGGGCTTTCCTCTCCCTCCACGTCGAGGAATCGCTCCAGGATAATCTTGTCATGAGTCAAGGTGCCGGTCTTATCCGTGCAGAGCACGTCGATCGCGCCGATGTTTTGAATCGCATTGAGCCGCTTGGTGATCACTTTTCGGCGGGAGAGGCTGATCGCTCCTTTGGCCAAAGCCCCGGTGACGATCATCGGCAGCATCGCCGGGGTCAGACCTACGCCAATGGCCAAGGCGAAAAGAAAGGCCTCCGTCCAGTTCCCCTTCGTGAAGCCGTTGAGCAGAAGAACGATCGGGATCATCGTCCCGATCACCTTTACGAGAAGCCAGCTCACCCGGCTCACGCTCTGATCGAAGCTCGTCGTCGCCCGATAACCGCGAATCCCCTTGGCCAGGGCACCAAAATAGCTTGAAGGACCGGTTCTCAAGGCGACGGCCGTCGCCGTGCCGGAGATCACGTTGGTCCCCAGGAAAGCGATGTTTGGCAAGCCGAAGACATCGACGGGACGCTCCACTCCTCCCCCGGGTGCCAGGGGGGAGTCAAACTTTTCCACCGGGAAAGACTCTCCGGAGAGAGCCGCCTGGCTCACGAAAAGATCCCGAGTGGAGAGCAGTCGTACGTCGGCGGGAATCATGTCGCCGGCGGAGAGGTGGATGATATCGCCGGGAACGATCAGCCGAAGAGGGATCTCCCGGCCTCGGGCCATCTCCGGAGCGGGAAGCCCCTCCTCGGACTCCGCCCAGCGGCGCCGGACCATCGCGGTCGTGCGGACCATCGCCTTGAGCTTTTCGACGGCCCGGCTCGACTCAAACTCCTGGAAGAACCGGAGGAGAACGCTCACCCCGATCATCACCGACATGATGAAGACTCCGTACCACTCTCCGAGCCAGCCCGCCATCACGGCCATGACCGAAAGAAGGACGGCGAAAGGGTTGAGGTAGCTCCAGAGAAGCATCTGCGCCCAGTTCGGCGGCTTCTCGGAATGGACCTCGTTATACCCGCTCTCGTCGAGCCGCTTCTCCGCCTCCTCCTCTTCGAGGCCGACCTCAGAGGTGCCGAGCTCCCGCAAGAGATCGGGGATCGGAAGCCGGCTCAAATTCCAGAGATGACGGGCGATCGCCTTTTCCGTCTCTCGCAGAGCCGATTCCCTGGCACGCTCCTTGCTTTTTTTCCGTTCGAGGATCCAGCGCCAAAGCACCAGGGGCAGACCGACGAACCGGCGGTAGAGCGACTCGGTCGGATTGGCTGGGGCTCTGCTCATGGATTCGATTTCGTTCCCCCGGTGGCCGCGGACCGTTGGCAATTCGGCGACCCATTCTGCCATCGATAGGGCGAGGGGGGACGGCGGCCGGGGCCTCCCCTCTTACCCAAACCCTTTCCGAGAGAAAAGCAAAAGTCTTCTTCTACCCGGACTAATTCGGGCGAGAAGCGGCCGGCTCCTCCTCCGGGATGGCGTCACAAGCCGCTAGCCAAACGGTTGCCGGGCTGTCGCTCGGCGCTCGATAGTCTCCACGCGGAGAAAGGGAGCCACCGGAGCCGACCTTGGGTGCATTGGCAATGCAACTCCGCTTGAACTGGCTCTCTGCGAAAAAGCGCCGCAAAAAGAGGCGCAGCCACCCTTTGATTTCCGCAATCGACCATTCCGGCCGTGGTTCCGGCTCCCCGCTCGGCCAGGCCCCTTGGCTTCGGTCGTGCCAGGCAGTCCAAGCCAGAAAGGCGACCTTGGTCGGGCTGTACCCGAATCGGAGGATGTAATAGAGATGAAAATCTTGCAGGGAATAGGGTCCCACCATCTCCTCGGTCCGCTGCTCCGGCTGGCCTCCACTCCCGGGAATCAACTCGGGGCTGATCTCGGTCGCCAGGATCTCCCGAAGCAGCGCGCTCGTCTCCTCTCCCAGCGCCTCGCGCTCCGCTTCCGAGGCGATCAGATGCCGGATCAGGGTCTTGGGAACGCTCGCGTTGACATGATAGTGAGCCATCTGGTCGCCTACGCCATAGGTGCACCAGCCGAGAGCGAGCTCGCTCAGGTCGCTCGTTCCCACCACCAGGGCGCTGTGGGCATTGGCTAACCGGAAGAGGTGACTCGCTCTCTCTCCCGCCTGGACATTCTCGAAGGTCGTATCATAGACCGCCTTTCCCTGGGCCGCCGGATGGCCGATATCCCGGAGCATCTGCTCGCAGCTCGGACGGATGTCGATCCGGTGCGCCGTGCAACCCAGGGCGGCCATAAGGCGAACCGCCTGCGCCAAGGTGCGTTCGCTCGTCCCGAAGGCGGGCATCGTGTAGGCGAGGACGTTGCCTCTCGGCAGGCCGAGTCGGTCCATGGCGCGGCAGGCGACCAAGAGCGCCTGCGCCGAATCGAGCCCGCCGGAAATCCCGAGAATGACCCTCTGGAGCCCGGCCGCTTGCAGGCGCGTGGCCAGCCCCTGGACCTGGATCTGGTAAATCTCCCGGCAGCGCGTCTCGGTTTTTCGCACGTCACTCGACACGTAAGGGAAGCGGTCGTAGGCGCGCTCGAGCAGGAGGACCCCTTCTCGAGGAAGTTCCGCCCGGAAGGGGATCTGACGAAACCCTTCAATCCGGTGGCGATGCTGAAAGCGGCTCTGGGCAAAGCTCCCTTGGCGGCGGCGATCGGCCGCTAGCCTCTCCAGGTCGATCTCGGCAGTGACGAGTTGATCCCGATCGAGGAAACGCTCGGTTTCGACCAAGCGGCTCCCATTCTCATAAATCATCCCGTGCCCATCCCAAGCGAGGTCGGTAGTCGATTCGCCCCAGCCCGCCGCAGTGTACAGGTAGGCGGCAAGACAGCGAGCCGACTGATTGCTCACGAGCTCGCGGCGGTAGTCATCCTTCCCGATCGTGACGTTCGACGCCGAGAGGTTGATCAGCACGGTCGCCCCGGCAAGCGCGGCGTAGGAAGAAGGCGGAATCGGAACCCAGAGATCCTCGCAGATCTCCACCGAGAACACAAAGAGCGGCTCATCCGATGCGGCAAAGACGAAGTCGGTCCCGAAAGGAACCGCTTCCCCGCCTAAGGAGATCTCCCGTTCCTGCGCGTAGGCCCCCGGGGCAAACTGGCGAAGCTCGTAGAATTCCCGATAGTTGGGAAGGTAGGTCTTGGGAATGATGCCCAGGATCCGGCCGCGATGCACCACCGCGGCGCAATTGTAGAGCGCCCCCTGGAGTTCCAGGGGCAGACCGACGACGGCGACGACAGGCAAGCCCCCCGAGGCTTCCCGAACCCGCAAGAGAGCTTCCCGAGAGGCTTCAAGGAGAGCCGACTGCGCAAAGAGATCCTCGCAGGAGTAGCCGGAAAGGCCGAGCTCCGG
The DNA here is from genome assembly GCF_017310545.1 of Methylacidimicrobium sp. B4. Lineage (NCBI taxonomy): Bacteria > Pseudomonadati > Verrucomicrobiota > Methylacidimicrobium > Methylacidimicrobium sp. B4. The sequence continues at coordinate 216,434 of NZ_CP066203.1, read as the reverse complement.
GAAGACGGCCAGCGCCGCTTGTCGCTCGGCGGCCTCTCTCAGCAGAGCGATGGTTCGCTCCGCATTTGCCGCCGGGTCCGCGATCCGCACCACCGGAATCCCGATGGCAACGCGGATAAACCCATGATTACAGAAATTAAAAAATTCCACCCGCCTCCCAGATCCGGGAAGCATCGCAGAGGGAAGAACAGGACGAAAGCGGTTTTTCCCGAAAGGGTCACCCTCCCGCTTCGACTCGGGACGAGCCTACCGATGACCCCCTCCACCGCCGTGGAAGCCGCCCCCTCCATGAAATCCACCTCCCCCACGGAAACCACCCCCGCCACGATATCCGCCAAAGCCTCCGCCCATTCCACGGTAGCCGCCCCCCATGCCTCCCCGGAATCCGCCGCTGGATCCCCCGAAGCCGCGGCTTCCCATCGAAGCGCCGCGGAACGCGCCAGTTCCACTCCGCATCCCTCCCGCATAGCCTCCTGCGGCCCCGCGCCAACCGGAAGAACCCGCTCGGGAAAACCCGCGCCCCGCCGCACTGTTGAAATGGGAAACCCCTCCCGCTCCCGTTGCGCCACGCCAAGAGCCCGTTCCGCCTCGGAAGGCGCCGCCCCCATAGCCGCTCCAGGAACCCGCTCGCGCTCCCGCAAAACTCCCGCCGGCACCCCGGCCTCCCATTCCGCTGCTCCCACTCCCAAAATGGCTATAGCCCGAGCTTCCGGCGTGGGTGGCCCCTCCGAATGAGCGCGATCCCCCCGCCCCGGCTCCCTGTCCACCGAAGTGGCTCCATCCGCCCGAGGCCCCTCCTCCGGCGCGGCCTCCGGCCGCCGTGTTGGCACCAAAATGGGACATCCCTCGCTCGCCTCCCGCGGCCATGCCTCCATGAGCTCCGGCCGCAGCTCCCTGCCCGCCAAAGTGGCTCCACCCGCCCGAGGCCCCTCCTCCGGCGCGGCTTCCGGCCGCCGTGTTGGCGCCAAAATGGGACATCCCCCGCTCGCCTCCCGCAGCCATGCCTCCATGAGCTCCGGCCGCAGCCCCACCATGCATGCCGGCCGCGTGTCCCGCCGTCCCCGCCCTGTTGACGTTGGTGACGTTCCGCGTGTTGCTGACGTTACGGATGTTATTGATGTTTGTAATGTTCGTCCGGTTGTAGACGCCCATCCCGCCCCATCCCCAGCCACCCAAGCCCCATCCCATGCCAAACATGGGCCAGCCAAAGCCGAATCCTAATCCCATGCCGAACATCGGCCAACCGAAGCCCCATCCCATCATCGGCCAACCAAAGCCAAACCCCATGCCGAACATCGGCCAGCCAAAGCCGAAACCGATCCCGATACCGGGCCAGCCAAAGCCGAACCCCCATCCCATGCCGAAACCCCACGGATATCCCCAACCCCCCCAGCCCCAAGGGCCCCAAAAGGGGTTGTAGGGCATGAACGGGGCGGCCGCGTAGTAACCCAATCCGGCGCCCGGCCAGCCCGCATACCCGTACGACCAAGGGGGAACGGTGGCTCCGACAAAGATGTTGGTCACGTTCCGGCCCGTGTCATCGGAATAGCTGTGATAGGCCGGAGAGTCGTCCCACAGGGCGGAGGGAGCGGTCGCCGACTTCGCGGCCGCCATCTCGACCGAGTCACGCTTCTGGTTCCACTGGTCCCATGCGTCGGTGGCCGGCGCATCGGCGATCTGATATTCCGGGTTGGTCGTGCCCTGAATGATCATCATCTTCCCCGCTGGCAGATCTTCCGAACCCTGCGGGGAGACGACCCGAGCGTCCCCTTTGCGCACGATCGCCGTCGCGGTCTCGCCCTCCACCTTGACCCGGTAGTCGCCTTCCTGAACCGGTTGAATGCTCACCCCGGGCGTTCCGATGGCGATGTCCCGATGGTTGCCCGCAAACGCCGCATAGGTCGCGGTTCCGCGGATGACTTCCGCCTTGATGGCGGAAGGCGTCAGATCGCTGATCTGGGCTTCGCCCTCCTCCCCGAGCCGGAGGAAATTGTTGGAGTCGATGCGCACCTCCGCCCGCGACTGCGGTCCGGTCTGGATTCGGTCTCCGGGATGGAGCACTTCGCGGGGAGAACCTGGTTCCCAGCGGTCCGACCCCGCCTTCTGCACCGATACCGACCCCTGGTAGGCCGAGAGCTGCGCGGTATCCGAAGCGGGCGCACCGATGAGAGAAAGGGCCGAGCAGGCCAAGATCATGCCAACCAGCGGCAGGCGCTTCATAGCACCCTCCTTCTAAGGCAATAGCTTATCCGGATCCGGTCGATTGCAAAGAGAATTCCGCCTTTGCCGGGGAAGGCAGATGCGCCTCGTTCCCGCACTCCCGATTTCGCCCGCTGATGGCGACGATCACCCAATCCGGAGAGGCGTCCTCCTCCAGACCAGATGGGTGAGGCCGAAGAGCTCCCACCCGAACGGCGGGTATCCCAGATAACCCGGCAGCGGCATGGCGAAGAGATGCCAGAAGCCGAAGAAGGGAATATGGTAGACCCAATAGGGATTGGATCGGCTGTTCCAAAGCTCCCAGAAGAAGCCACAGAGGAGTGCCGCAAGCCCGAAGGCCACGATCGGCCGCCAGTCCCCCCTTCCGATCGCTGCCAAGAGCGAAGGTCTTCCTCTCCGGGCGTTGAGCGGATCGGTCAGGCAGACCAGTGATGTCCAGAGGAAGGGAAAGAAGATCCTTGGAAAGAGAAGAAAGAGGCCGAGCATCCCGACACCCGCGAGAAAGACGGCGGGAAGCCACCGCTCGACCCTGAGCCAGCCCACCCCGCCCCGGAAGCGCGAAAGCCAGGCAAAGCTTCCGATCCACTCCGCAGTCACGAGAACGGACGGAAGCACGGTCGAGAAACTCATCGACGAGCACAAGAAATAGAGCCACGCGGGGAACCGTTCCAGCCCCACATAGGCCCAATTCTGGCCGCGGAGATTGAAGAGCTCGAAGAGCCACCAGATGGCGGAAGAAAGGGGAAAGAGCGCGGCAAACCACCTCCGGTCTCGATTCAGCAGAGAGCTGCCGGTCCTATGGGAGACCATCCCATCCATTGCGAGGATGTAGCCCAGCCAGAGTGGGAAAAAGAGCCAGGCCGTCCGTGTGCCGGGAAGAAACCAGTTGAGCGGCCAGAAGAAGCCGATCAAGAGCAGGCCGACGCGCAACTCCTTCCGACCGATCGTCTCTGGCCGAGCGCCCTTTCGCTTGCGTCCTTCCATAGCAGTGGTGGGGCTTCCCCCTGCATCTCCCCCTAGCGGGAGCCTGTCCGCTGCCCTTTCTTCCTGCGGGAGGGCTCGGAAGAAGAGCCCTCCGCTCTGCCCGCCCCGCCATCCTTCTCCTTGATGGCTTGATAGAGGATGGCCTCCTCCAGGTAGGTGATCCAGGGTCCGGGCGGGACATCCCGCCGCTCGACGAAACGCCAGTTGACTCGATCCCTTCCACCCAAGCCGAGATACTCCTTGACCGCCGGGGAAACGTCGATCCCTGCCGAAGCCCGCGGCCGATGCGCTCCAAAGACATAGGCCGCATCGTCCGAGACAAACGGTCCGGCGTCCATCCACTGCGCATAGACGCGCTTTCCGCTCGCTCCCTCGATTTCGACCCAATGCCCTTCACAGCGCGATCGGCCGTCGGCGGCTTCGGAGCCGTCCCAGGGGATCCACTTCCTGGCCAGCCCCGGATGAGCCAAGTCGTTGAAGGGAAGCGCGACGTAAAAAGGATTCAATGTGGCGGCATGCGTACCCGGAAGGAGTCCCGCACGCGCCACCGGGCTATCCTCCCCTCCGTAATGCCGCACCCAGTGCGCATCCCAGGAGCTTCGGAGGTTTCCCGAGGGGCTCTGCGGCGCCCAGTCCGTTCCGATCCAGAAGACGGTGGAGACGATCCCTCGATGCCACGGATAAGCCGAGGAACCCCCGGCAGGCTCCTTCCGCCCTGCGGCATCGGCTGAATCAAGCCCCGCCACCGGGCAGAAGAGCAGAAGAGCCCAGAGCAAGAGGGCGGTGCCCCGCGACAACCGCTTCCCATCGCGATCACCGGGACCTCGGATTGGCCTCATCGCCTCCGCCTTCGGGAGCGTGCGCAAGATAGCCGCCGAAAGGGCCCTTTCGGCAAGAGAGCAGCGACCCAGATTTAGCCCCCGATCAAATTCGCGATCTGCCGCCGCACCCGATTGAGTCCACGAACGACCTCCTCCTCGACGGACGAGCCGCTTCGCCGGTGATGGACCGGCTTCCTCCTGGCTTCGGCGGTCTTCTTGCTCTCGGTCTCCTTCTTCTGCGCCGTCCGCCGCGGCTCCTCGGCGGCCTGTCCTTCGGAGACCTCCTCGCCTGTTTCGCTCGGCGCCTCTGCCGCTGCTTGCCGATGACCGGTGGAAGCACTCCAGGGAGTCGGGGTGTGCGGCGGCGGAACCGCCTCCTCTCGGGTCCCGGCCTTGCCGCCACCGGTCCCCGAAGCGGGAGGAGATGCCTGCGAGGATTCTACCCGGTCGAGCTCGGCCTGAAGCTCCTCCACCCGGGTTTGAAGGCTATTCCTCTGTCCGGCTACCGAGGTCAACAGACGCTCCTGCTGCTGTCTTGTGCGCACCAGCTCGTCCTCCAGCTTCCGGACCCGATCCTTGAGTGCGGCCACCTCCGAGCTGTTGGCCGTGGTCGTCGTCTCCAGGCGGCGGATCTCCTTCCTCCCTTCCATCCGCGCGACCTCCGCTTGAATGCGCTCCATCTGAGCGCGCAGCTGCACCACCTCCTGAGCCTGAGCCGCAACCGGACTTTCCGTCTGGAGCCGCTGCTGCTCTTTCTGAGCCTGCGCCAACTGGTTTTCCAGCTGCTGGACGGTCCCCTCGAGCTGAACGACGCGCGCCGCACCCTCTTCCTGCCCTCCCGCCGCCTGTGCCGCCGTCACCTGCGCGGCCTTGACCCGGGAAAGCTCATCTTGCAAAGCAATGACTTGCCCGCTCAGCTCCTTCATCTTCTCCTGGACCGCCTGCCGCTCCTTCGCCTTCTCCTGCACCCCCTTGGCATGCGCGAGCTGTGCTTGCAGATCCTGGAGCCGTTTTTGCAAGCGGCTGCGCTCTTCCTCATTCTTCCGGCTCTTCTTGAGCTTGCCTACCTGGGCATTGAGCGAATCGACCTCCGCCGAAAGGGTGCCGATCTTCGCAATCTCCGCCTGGGTGGCCGCTTCCTCTGCCATCTCCTTGGTGCGCGCCGCCTTGAGCTCGGAAAGCTCCCCCTGCAGATTTCCCAGCAGATCGCGCAGCTCCATCATCTGTCGGTTCACCACGGCCTTGTCCGCGTTGCTCTCCCGGCTGGCTTCGAGCTTGGCCAGCTTGTCCTCCACCTCCTGAAGGCGCCCCTCCACGGGCGAGGCGGGTGCGGGCGTTGGCGCCGTCGGAAGGCCCACCATGCGCTTGTCCATCTCGGCGAGCTGCTTGCGCACGTAGCCCAAGCGGTACTCGACGATCTGCCTTTCCCATTGGGGATTCGCGCGGTGGAGCTCCTCCAGAGCCGATTGCGCCTCCCGGTACTGCCCGGCCGCCTTGGTATAGAAGCCCTGTCCGGCCGCCCGGTCCGCATCCTGGATTTCCACGTAGACTTGTAAAAAGCGATCTTGCGGCGAGCTGGCGACCGCCGCCTGGGTCGCCCGCAGTGGGGAGAGCAGTGCGGAGCCGAGGATCCATAGGACGCCCAGGCGCTGCAGCCAGCCCCCCGCTGGAGAATCGCTCCCGCTGGTTTCGCGCACCCCCATGCCCCCTACATTAGCCCGCCGCCGCGTTTCTGGCCACGCCCGGCCGCATCGGATGCTCCATTTTTTTGTCGGAAATCCAAATCGAGGGCCACTCCTGGCCGCTTTACGCGCTCCCTTGGCAGGGTTCGCACCACCAAGAGCTCCGTTCCCCGCTCGTCGATCGTCTTGACCGCGATCCGCCGATGCTTGCCCGGCCTGAAAAGAGAGCTCCTCCTTCCTTCCGGATCCCCTCGCTCTCTCGTTGCCCCCAGTGCGCGCCCCACCGCTTCCCACGCTTCCGTTCGCGGGAAAAACGCCTCTCGCGGCAGAAAGCAGCTCCCATCGTAGTCGGTGTCCAGGAACCATGCGGGCAGCTCCTCGGTCCTTCGCTGCTCGAGAGTCCTGGTCAATGGGTCGAAGAACGCCATGCCGACGATCTCGACCTGCCATCGTTCCTCCTCGCCTCCCGGCTTCCGCCGGACCCGGACCTGGGGGAGACCGCTCAGCCAGAAGATCTGGCTCGAGCGCGTCCATTTGAGCAGGCCCCCCATGAGCAGATCGAGGCTCGCCTGGACGTAGTGGAGGCGCCGGTTCCCGCGACCAAGCTTACGGAGCCGCTCCAGACCTCCGGCGTCGATCGAAAACCCCACGAGGTAGAGATCCCGATATCCTTTTCGGCTTGCTTCCCGGGCGGCTTTCCGCACCAGGTCCTCCCCAATCGGCTCCGTCTCGAGCCCGAAGACGATTCCCACCCGTTTACCCGCCACTACGCCTTCTGCGCCCAAAACGGAGGGCCAATCCGGTGCCCGGATCTTTTCCAGGGGAATCCTTTTGCGGCCAGCTCCCGCAAAGACTGGCGAGAGGCCGAGCGCCTCGCGCATCCTCTCCGCAAACGAGCGGCCTTCCTCGGCGGAGCTTTTTCCCTCGGCGTTCACGGGCATGAGCCCTTCCACCAAGAAGGGGCCCGAGAGCCGGGTCCGGCCCGTTGCCAGCTCCGGACAGTCGACCAGAACTTCCTCTTCCGCGGGCTGGTCCTTGGCGATTGCTTCCAAGGTCAAGTGGGGCACAATCCCGCCCACTTCCTCCCCCGCGCCGTTCTGCCGCCTCGCATAGAGGAAGCCCCCGGCGGGTCCCTCCACGGGATCGCGAAGAGCGTGGTAAGGATAGACGGATGTCAAGAGCCGCATCCGGGTCAGCGCGAGCGGCACTGGAGCGGCGTCGATGCAGATCCACCGCCGTCCCCAACGCTCGGCAACGGCGGCCGTCGTTCCGCTGCCGCAGGTCGGATCGAGCACGAGATCTCCGGGATCGGTCGTCATGAGCAGGCACCGCTCCACCACCTTCTCGACCGTCTCCACGACGTAGCGCCGGTTCCGTTGAAAGCTCGGCCGGACATCCGACCAGTGGTTGGTCAGGCCCACCACCGGAAAATCGGAGAGATACCGCTTGTACATGAGCGTCCGGCCGCTCACGACGAGCCTTCCCATTTCGGCCAGCCGCTCCATCCCCTCCCGCGTCGTCTTCCAATGGCTATTCGCATACGGCCGAAAGGTCCGCCCGGCAAAGGGGAAGGCAAAGCTCCCCCGTTCGCTCGCCCCGGCACTCCTCAGGTCGCCCAAGGCAAAGATCCGGGCTCCTGGAGGCACCCGATCGGGATTCGCCTCCTCGGAGGGAGAAAGCGCACGGCACTTTCCGTCCGGGAGCTCGACCCAGCGGTAGTTGGAGGCCCCTTCGGCTCCCGGCCGCTTTCTCTGGTAAAGGGGGTGATATTTGACCCGCTCCTTTTGCCTCGCATACCAGAGAAGGTAGTCCGACACCCCTCGCAGGAGCTTGCCCGGGAAGGCCGAGGTCTTCCGAAACGAGATGAGGCTTACGAAGTTCCTTTCGCCGAAGACCTCGTCCAGCAGGATGCGCACGTGGTGGAGATTCTCCTCTCCGATCTGCAGGAAGAGGCTTCCCGTCGGGTGGAGCAGCGCGCGGCAGAGAAGGAGCCGCTCCCGCAGATGGGCCAAGTAGGAGGGAAGCCCCTGCTCCCAGGCATCCCGGTACGCCTTGACCCGGACGAACCCAGGGGCTGCTTCTCCCCTCCTCCGGGCAAACGGCTCGAAGCAGGAGGGAAAGTTGACTCCATAGGGAGGGTCGAAGTAGACCGTCTGAACCTCGCCTTCCCGACCTTCCCGAAAAAGAAGAGACTTCAGGACGAGCAAGGAATCCCCCCAGATGAGCCGATTCTCCCATCCGCCAGGGAACCCGTAGCTGCCCAGGAGCGGCGGGAGTTCCCGCTCATCCTCCTTTCCGAGCATCGTTCTCACGATCCTCTCCGCGGAGATCCGCTCCCGGCAAAAGAGAGGGGGAGGAGCACCGGCGGAACGAAAACCGGCCTCCTCAGTGCGTCGCCCAGGCCGGGCAAGCCGGCAGAGCCGCTCAACCGCATCGGAGAGCCCTTCGACGCGCACGGGCGGTCGTCCCTCCTTCACAAGCTCTTGCGGTCGCGGAAACCGGTGCGGTGGGGGAAGCGCTGCCGCCTCGGCGATTCGGGCCAAGAGCCATTCGCGCAAGAGCTGCTCGGGCCCGGACCCCTCCCCGAAGCGTTCCGGCATCCGTGGTTGATTCGCCATCCTTCCCATCGGCTCGCTTCCCATTCCCGTGGAGGCGGGCCAAAGCCTGCACCGCACCACACGGGAATCAAGCCCTAGACAAACTTCCTCGGCGATCCCCGCGCCCGCTTCAGGATGGTTGCGAGCTTCCCGACTGGCTGAGCGCTCTTGCCTCCACGCCCATCCTGCCACGAGCTCCCCAAGAAGGGCACATCCATTCCATGGGGGCCGTCTGTTTTTCGGCCTCTTCGCTGTTTCAAGTGGGTAGAGCGGGAAGATCGAGCCGCAACTTTCCGGCTTTGAGGAACGCGGCAATCCTCAGGTAGCGGAAGCTCCGAAAGCCTCTGGCCATCCCTTTGGCAAGCTGGATCCGCCCGTGGCTCGCTTCGATGATTCCGTGGGTGATCGACGCAGGCCCTCCTGGTTTCTTGCTACGTGTCCATTCGTTTGTCTGCCATCGCCCCAGGTCTCTCTTCGGCATCAGCCGTTGGAGCCCGAACGCCTTGCGCGCCTGCTAGGACAATCCTTCTCATTTGGCTATAGCTTGGACTATGGCACAGCATATCCTCTCCTCGTCTTCTCGAATGCTCGGCTTTTCCTTCGTCACGCTGGGGCTGATCCAAGGATTCTGGAAAGCCACTCCAGCGCGCGCGCTCATGGAAGATCTCGTCGGATTCAGCGTGATCTTCTTCCTGGGCGCAACGGTTTTCGCCTACCTGGCTTTGCGTTCGGAGAGACGGGCCAACTTCTGGGAACGAGTGGCCGACGGGCTCTTTCTTGTCGGCTTGGCCTTCACCGTGGGCGAAACCATCGTGCTAGTCGTTTCGATCACCTAGCGCATCTTCTGGGCAGCGACCGACCCGCCTTCAAGGCGAAGGGGGAAAGGTTCGTGCTTCCCCGGGAGAGGGAGCAAGGGAATGACTTCGGGCTACCCAGCGGACCGCTTCCTCCAAGTGGGCCATCCTCAGCCGGTAGCGGCGGAAAGTGGGATCCTCCGCTTCCGTTTTGCTCTCCTCCAGGTATTCCCGGATGGCGATCATCGTTCCCTTTCGGCAGACCGCTTCGATCTGGGCACCTGAGCATCCTTCGGTCTGCGCCGCCAGGGATCCCAAGTCGATGTCGGGAGCAACCGGCTTGCCGCGCAGGTGGACGCGAAGGATCTCCTGCCGTTCCCGCACGTCCGGGAGCATGAGGGGGATGATCAGGTCGAAGCGTCCCGGTCGCAGAATGGCCGGGTCGATGATATCGATCCGGTTGGTCGCCCCGAGCACCACGACCCCGTGCAGCTCCTCCATCCCGTCGATCTCGGTCAGGAGCGCCCCCACCACCCGTTCCATCACCCGGCTGTCCCCGCCCGACCCGCGGGCCGGCGCAAGCGCGTCGATCTCGTCGAGGAAGACGACGCAAGGCGCGGCGCCGCGAGCCCGGCGGAAGATCTCCCGGACGCCCCGCTCCGATTCGCCGACCCACTTCGATATGAGCGCGGGTCCCTTGACGCCAATGAAGTTGGCGTTGCTCTCCGTCGCAGCCGCCTTGGCCAGCAGGGTCTTCCCGGTGCCGGGCGGTCCGTGCAGCAGGATCCCCTTGGCGGGCCTCGCCCCGGCATGGTGGAAAAGCTGCGCATGGCGCAGCGGCCATTCGAGCGCCTCCCGCAGCTCTCGTTTGGCTTCCTCGAGGCCTCCGATGTCCGTCCAATGGACGTCGGGCACCTCGGCCATGACCTCCCGCAGCGCGGAGGGCTCGACTTGGCAGAGGGCCTCTCGGAAATGGATCCGCGCGACTTCCGGATCCCGAGGGCCGTTCCCGCGAGCCCTGGCTTCTCCCTCCGGGGAGCTGTGGGTAAGGAACTCCCGGAGCGAAGCCATTGCCGCCTCTCGGCAGAGGAGCTCAAGATCGGCTCCCAGGTAGCCATGAGTGCGCTCCGCAAGCTCCTCGAGGTCCACGTCTTCCGCCAGTGGCATCCGGCGGCTATGAATCTGAAGGATTTCCACTCTTCCCTGCCGGTCGGGAATGCCGATCGTGATCTCCCGATCGAAGCGGCCCGGCCGCCGAAGCGCCGGATCGAGCAGGTTGGGCAGGTTGGTCGCTCCGAGCACGACCACTTGGCCCCGCGTCCGAAGGCCATCCATCAGGGAGAGGAGTTGACCCACGACGCGCTTTTCCATCTCGCCGACGACCGCATCGCGCTTCGGGGCGAGTGCGTCGATCTCATCGAAGAAGATGATGCTGGGCGCCTTCTTCTCCGCCTCCTCGAAGATCCGTCGCAGTCGGGCCTCGGCCTCCCCGTAATGCTTGTCGAGGATCTCCGGGCCGCTGACCGGGAAGAAGCTCGCCTCCGTCTTGCTTGCGACCACCCGGGCGATCAGGGTCTTCCCCGAGCCCGGTGGTCCATGGAGCAGCACTCCCTTGGGCGCACCGATCCCGAAGCGCTCGAAGAGCTCTGGGTGACGGAGCGGCAGCTCGACCATCTCCCGGACCCGCTGCATCTCACGATGGAGACCACCGACATCTTCGTAACCGATTGCGCGGGCGCCAGACTCCCGGCTGCTCCATCGATCGATGCGCAACTCGGTCGATGGTGCGACCACCACCAGCCCGTCGGGCTCGGTCAGCGAAACGAGGCAATCCGTCATCTTTCCGGAAGCGGCGATCCGCACGCGATCCCCTACCACCAGGGGCCGCCCTTCCATCCGACACAAGATCTCCTTCCTCTCCCGCTCCTTGAGGGGAGCCCAGGCCGAGGAGAGCGAGGCGAGAATCACCCGTCGAGCTGGAATGGCTTGGGTCTGGGAAAGGGAGACCTTTTCCCCCAATCCGATTCCGGCGTTCCCTCGGAGGATCGGATCGAGCAGCACGGTTCCTGGCCTTGTGCCTTCGTCCGCCTTTTTTACGGTAGCAATTCCAACCGTTTTTCTTTTCCCTTCGATCGCCACGATCTCTCCCGAACGAAGGTTCAAGGAGTTCATATCCTCCTTCGCCAGGCGGCAAATCCCCCGCCCCTCATCCCCGGGACCCGCTTCCGCCACCCGCAGGGTGCGATTTGTCCCGCCGCTTCGCCAGCGCATCCCGGTCAGCCTCAGCAATCGATTCATGAGCGCCCTCTCATTGTGGGTAACGGTCGATCTTCCCGCCATCGGGGAACTCCCCAGTCTCTCATCCTGGGATGCCCTGTAATGACAGGCACGCCCCTCCGCGTTGCATGGCATGGGCGCCCGCATCTTCCCTCGGCTTGCCGCTTGCAAAATCGCTGCGGCCGAGGAGAGCGAAACCATGAAGCGGCGGGACCCCGGCCTTCGCAGAGTCGGCAGGCCGTCGGGTCCGGGAACGAGCCAAACGAAGGCGAGTCCCCGATCGCCTAGGGAGATGGGGCTTGCGCGGGGAGTGCGCGAGCCACGCGCTCTGAGGCCCGCTCTCCGGCAGTGCCCTTCGATGGGGAATGTGGGGCGGCACGAGACCACTGGATCGCCGCGTAGTAAGCGCCGCCGCTATAGCGTACCCGGGAAGAGGGATTCCCTCCAAAGGCGTCGTAGCTGCTATTGCCCGAAGTGTCCCGCTCCTCTGTTCTGAACAAGTTCTCGGTCGTTCCCGTTGTGAATTGATCCGAGCTGAGCAAGATCAACGCATCCGCGCCGACTTTTTTGGCCAGAGCTACGGCTCGCGTTCTCGGCGAGCCGAAAGCACCGCTGCGGGCGCCAATCAATCCGAGGATCACGTAAGGCCTGGCGGGAGGGGTCGTATAAATCGCCATCCCTTTGACCACGCTATGGACGCCAGTACCCTCGTTGCCCACCGAAGGGCGTTCGAACGGTTGCCAAACCGCTCCCATAGCCATGGCTCCGGGCGTCCCTGCTGCAAGCAGGCCACATGCGACCGACAAAATCAAAACGGCTCGCTTCGCAAGTTGCCTTCTTCGACCAGGCCAATCGGGCCGCCTTCCGGGTCTTCGCATGCAGGATTCCACAGGAAGATGCTCTTCTCTTCTGGTAACGAAGAAGCCGATCCGGCGGATTCTTTGCTCTGGTGCGCTCGAGAGGATTTGAACCTCCACGGGTTGCCCCACTAGAACCTGAATCTAGCGCGTCTGCCGTTCCGCCACGAGCGCGAAGCAACACAAAGGGTGGCGCGAAAGAGAGCCTCCGTCAAACCTTTCTCGGGGCTTCTCGGAACCCGGCGGCTCTCTTCGCGGGAGGAGTGCCACTGACCAGCAATGGAGGAACGCTTGGCGCGTTTCGGGAGCCGGAGGCTCGTGGTCGTTCGCGGAGCCGGAAAGCCTCTGAAGCCCGATTTTCGCTCCCGCCCAAGAAGGAGGGCAAGCGGAAGCTTTGCCGCAGCCGATTCTGGCATGACTCCTGCTACGTCTTCCCAAGATCATGGAGCTCCCCGCAGCGAGGCCGATCCGGCGAAGAGAGCAGACGAGATGGAGAGGAATCGGGTGAGCCGCCACGGTTTGGGGCTTGACCGCCCGACCCCCTCACCGGAGATTCCTCCTTTCATGAACGCCTTTCTCGGAGCCTTTCGCTTTACCAAGGAAGCCACGCCGAGTGCGATCCGGGAATGCATCGGCGCCCACCTTCGCTTCAGCCTGGCCCGCGTCCCAAAGAGCGCGACCCCGCGGGACTGGTGGCTTGCCACCTCGCTCATGACGCGGGATTTCCTGGTCGAGCGCCTCCTCGCGACGCAGGAGGAGCATAAGAACAGCGGCGTTCGTCGGCTCTACTACCTTTCGCTCGAATACTTCCTGGGCCGCCTGCTGCGCCAGAACCTCCTCAACCTTGGCCTCTGGGATCTCACCGGAGAGGCGCTGCGACAGATCGACATCGATCTGGAGGAGATCTGCCAGGAAGAAGGGGAGATGGGCCTCGGAAACGGGGGCTTGGGCCGGCTCGCCGCCTGCTTCCTCGAGTCGCTGGCTACCCTGCAGCTGCCGGCGATCGGCTACGGGATCCATTATGAGTTCGGCCTCTTTCAGCAGGACTTTTCCCGGGGATACCAGATCGAACGCCCGGATGATTGGCACCGGTTCGGCAGCCCCTGGGAGATCCTCCATCCCGAGATCTCCCAGACGGTCCATCTCTACGGGAGGATCGACCACCGGGAGGGCGGCTGCTGCTGGACCGGCTGCCGCGACGTCCTCGGCCTTCCCTTCGACATCCCGGTCGCGGGCTTCGGGGGCAACACGGTCAACCTGCTCCGCCTTTGGAGCGCCAAGTCGACTCGAGAGTTCGACCTCGACGCATTCAACCGCGGAGGCTACTTCGAGGCGGTCGGAGAAAAGAGCTTCTGTGAATCCATCACGAAGGTCCTCTATCCCAACGACAAGACCGAGAGCGGCAAGGAGCTGCGCCTAGTCCAGCAATACTTCTTCGTCGCCTGCTCCCTCCGGGACATCCTTCGCCGCTTCGAGGCGGAGCATCACGACTGGGAGCTCTTTCCGGAAAAGGTCGTCATCCACCTGAACGACACCCACCCGGCCATCGCGATCGTCGAGCTGATGCGGATCCTGATCGACGAGCGGCGGATGGAGTGGGAAGTGGCATGGACCTGGGTCACCCGGATCTTCGCCTACACCAACCACACCCTCCTCCCGGAAGCGCTCGAAACCTGGTCGGTCCCCCTCTTCCACCGAGTGCTTCCCCGGCATCTGGAGATCCTCTACGAGATCAATCGGCGGCTCCTCGAAACGGTTCCCGCCACCGACGAGGCGGCCCAGGCCCGGCGCCGAGCCATTTCGCTGATCGAGGAGAACCAGACCAAGGCGGTCCGCATGGCCCACCTGGCCGTGGTCGGGAGCTTTTCGGTCAACGGGGTCTCGGCTCTTCACTCAGAGCTCCTCCAGAGCCGCCTCTTTCCCGACTTCGCGGCGCTCTTTCCCGGAAAGTTCCGGAACGTGACCAACGGGATCACCCCCCGGGTCTGGCTCCTGGGAGCCAACCCGCAGCTCGCCTCTCTCTTGACCGAGGCTCTGGGCGAAGCCTGGATCACCGATCTTTCGCGCCTTGGAGAGCTTCGGAAGTTCTTTGACGATGCCTCCTTCCGGGAGCGCTATGCCGCGATCAAGCGGACGAACAAGGTCCGGCTCGCGGACTGCCTGCGGGAGTGGTGCGGGATCAGCGCAGATCCAGATGCGCTCTTCGATGTGCAGATCAAGCGCATCCATGAATACAAGCGGCAGCATCTGAACCTCCTCCATATCCTCTGGCTCTACCGGAGGATCCTCGAGCACCCCCAGGAGGAGTTCCCACCCAGGCTCTTCCTCTTCGGCGGGAAGGCCGCACCGGGATACGACCTGGCCAAGTGCATCATCAAGGCGATCAACGCGGTGGCTTCCCGGATCAATGGCGATCCCCAAGCCTTCGGGAAGCTGCAAGTCGCCTTCGTCCCGAACTATGGTGTCTCCCGAGCCTCGCGCATCATTCCCGCCGCCGACCTCTCGGAGCAGATCTCGACCGCCGGGAAGGAGGCCTCGGGCACGGGCAACATGAAGCTGGCCCTCAACGGGGCGGTCACGATCGGCACCTTGGATGGAGCCAACGTCGAGATCCGAGAGGCGGTCGGCCCGGAGAACATCTTCATCTTCGGCCTGACCGCCCAAGAGGTGACCGATCGGATCGAGTCCGGCTATACCCCGTGGGAGATCTACGAGGCCGATCCAGAGATCCGGGCAATTCTCGACTGGATCGGCTCGGGCGACCTCACCCCCGGGGAGCCGCCCTCGGTGCTCGCCCCACTCCGATCCAGCCTCTTGGAAGGGGGAGACCCCTTCCTCGTGCTGGCCGACTTCGCGGCCTACCTGGCCGCCCAGCGCCAAGCCGAACAAGCCTACCGGGACAAGTCCCGCTGGCTTCCCATGGTCCTGGAGAACACCGCTTCGGTCGGGCGGTTTTCGAGCGACCGCTCGATCCGGGAGTATGCGGACGGGATCTGGCGGCTCACCCCGCTCGCCCCTTAAGAGGGCGCTCGCTTCTTGGCAAGCGGCGTGGAGACCAGGATCGCCAGGACGACAAAGCACCAGGCGCAGAACCGGAAGACGTCGTCGAAGGCCAGGATCGCGGCGTGGTTTGAGGCGTAGCGCCCTAGAACCTGAATGGCTTGCAGCGGGGAAGCGTCCGATTGCAAGAGTCGGTCGACCGCCTGGGCAAAGGCCGGGGCGCCCCGGGGAGCGGTTTCGACCAGGCGCGTCTGCTGGAAGGCCATCCGATGGATGAGAAGGGTTTCCAAGAGACCCGGTCCCCAGCTCATCGCGTAGGTACGCACCAAAATCAGGGTTTCGGCTGCCGCGCTTTCCCGGTGACGAGGAGTCCCACGCAGGGTGAGGGCACTCAGGGTGGCGATCGCTCCCAGGCAGGCCCCCTCGAGGAGCTGGGATCCCAGCGAGTAGGTATACCACGATCGTCGTTGGAAGTAGTCATAGCCGCTCACCCAGTAGGCGTAGCCGGCAAAGCCGAGCAGGTAGAGAGCCGAGGACCAACGCGCATCGACGTGGCGATTGAGATAGGTGGCCAAGATCCAGCCAAGGGGCATGAACAGGAACAGCGGCAAGAAGACCCAGGCGGCCAGATCGGGCGTATAGCCGCTCAGCGTCTGGAGATGGATGAGGATGATGGCGAGCATCCCGAAGGCGAGCAGCAGGAGGACCGAGTTGGCCAGAACCCCGATCGCGTAATGCGGCTGGAGGAAGAGCCGGACGCCGACGAGCGGCTTTTTCTCGCCCAGCTCCCAGATCCCAAAAGCGATCAGGGAGAGCACCCCGACCACGACCAGGACGACGATGAAGGTCGAGTTGTACCAGTCCTCGTCCTGCCCGCGAACGACCATCGTCTGAAAGGCGAGCGTGAAAGAGAGCACGAGGCCAAGACCCACCCAATCGAACCGGAAGGGCACGCGCTTTTCCTGGCGGCGGGAGAGGAGCGCCCAGAGGAGGCCGCAGAAGAAAAGATGGAGGAGAGCCGTGAGGGAGAAAAAGGCACGCCAGCCGACCGCCTCTTCCAGCATGGCGCCCACGCTCGGGCCAAAGGCAAAGCCGCTGATCAGGAGCAAGCCAAAGCCGGTGATGAGGTTGGGCCAGCGTTCGATTGGATGGAAGCGGAGCATGATGAACTGGGCGAGGATCATCCCCATTCCCGAAAAGAAGCCGAGCAGGAGCCGAAAGGTGAGGAAGAGATAGAAATCGGGGATCAGGCCGCAAAGAAAGGAGAAGGCGCTCATGCCCAGACAGGAGGCGAGGAGCGCAGGAACCGGCCGGAACCGGCGAGATGCCCAGGTCGCCAGGAACGTCCCGATGCCCTGCCCGCTGAAGAAGATCGCCATGCTCCAGAAGGCATGGCTCGGGCTCTGTCCCAGCGCGCCCACCGCGTAGAGCGCCATCGGCGCATAGGAGGAAGAGCCGTAGACCGCGAGGAGAAACTCCAGCGGAAGGACGATCTGGATCACCCAGGACCGCCATCCATGCAGGGCAATCTCGGGCTTCATCCGATCCGCCGTCTCATGGGCCCCCTTGGGAAGGGGCTGTGGGGACTGGGGGGCCAGAAGGCGCTCTGCCCCCCTCCCGCGATCCTTCCGAAAAACGGGAAAGCCTCCGGTTGGCGGTAATGATCCGCTCGATCATCTCCTCGGCACCAGCCAGCTCCTTCTCGTAAAAGGGCGCTTCGTACTTCTCCTTCGGGAAACGGGCGAGCGAGTCGAGAACCGAGCTCCCCTGCTCGCTCACGTGGATGGCCGTGACGGCGGAGAGCCCCGGACGCAACGGATTGGCACGAAGCTCCTTCTCGGATAGCCGGATCCGGACCGGCACCCGTTCGACAATGTGGATATAGTTCCCCGTGGCGTTTTCCGGAGGAAGGAGCCCGAAGACGCTGCCGGTTCCCGCAACGAGGCCCTCGACCAGCCCATGATAGCGCAGATGGCGGCCGTAGAGATCAATCCTGATGTGCACATCCTGGCCCGGACGCACCCGCCGGAGCTCTCGCTCCCGGTAATTTGCTTCGACCCAGAGGTAGTCGAGCGGAACGACGGCCATGAGCGGAGTTTCCGGATGGACCTCGTCCCCGGGCTGGACGCGACGGTTGGCGACGAATCCGGCGACGGGCGCGCGAACCTCCCGGCGGATGTAATCGAGATAGGCTCTCTTGAGAGCGCTCGCAGCGTCAAGAACTGCGGGATGGCGCTCTACGGTTGTCCGCTGGATCTGGGCTTCCGCCGCCTGCCAGTCAGCCTCCGCCTGCCGGACGGTCGCTTCGATCTCCCGGATCTGACATTCGGTGTCATCGACCAGTTGCATCGGGATCGCTCCGTAGGGCGCCACTTCCCGGTAGCGCGCCAGGTCGTGGCGGAGCCGCTCCAATCGCGCCTTCTCCGCCAAGATCTTCTGCTTATCGAGGGCTACCTGGCTGAAGAGCGCTTCTACGCGCCGGACCGTTTCGCCCAATTTTGCTTCCGCTCCTTCCAAGGCGACGCGGGCATCGAGCCCGTCGAGTCGGACGAGCACCGCGCCCTGCCGAACGAACTGCGTGTTCTCGTAGCGCACCTCGACGACCGTGCCCTTCACCTGCGATTTCACGGGAACGAGATTTCCCGTCACGTAGGCGTCGTTGGTCACCACCCAGCGGCTGAAAAAGAGCCACCACCAGAGCAGCAAAACTACCGAGCCGCATGCGACGAGCCCGGCGAAGAGGAGCAGCCGACGGTTCCGGATCACTCGTCGGCGAAGCCGCGGAGGAGTCCGGGCAAGCAGTTGGCGGGAAAGCTCCGTTTGCCACCGCTCCCAAAGCTCGCGAATCATGACTCCTTGCGCGGCCACTCGGGCTCCATCGTGGGCTCGAAGCCGCCGCCCAGGGCGATCAAAAGGCCCACCGCCGAATCCACATGCTGGGCGTGGCGCACACTGAGCCGGCTTTCCGCCTCCGCCAGGCGATATTGCGCCTCGAGCAGATCCTGGCGCACGTTGAGCCCGGAAGCGAAGAGGCGTCGGGCAAGCTCGACGTTTGCCGAAGCAGCCTTCACCGCCCTCTCCTGCGCCTCCAGATCCTTGAGCGCTTCCTGCCAGTAGACGAGCGCATCGGCGACCTGTTGCAACGCCGAGAGCAGGACGCTGTTATATCGTTCCACCGCGATGTGGTACTCCTCGGCGGTGGCCTCGAGCTCGGCTGTCAGCCGTCCGCCTTGGAAGATCGGAAGGGTGATGGCGGGTCCCAAGATGTACATGAGGGGAACGCCGGGAGAGAGAAAGAGGGTCGAAAAGTTGAGGGTTTGAAAGCCGAGCCAGGCAACCAGGTTGAGATTCGGATAGAATGCGGTTTTCGCCACCTTTACCTGGTTGGCAGCGGCTTGCGCCCTCCAGCGCGCTACGGCAACATCCGGCCGGTGGCCCAGGAGGTCGAAGGCGATCCGCTCGGGCAGAGGGAAGCGCCGGGGGAAGCTCGTCTCGGAGACGACCAGGGTCCGACCCCAGTCCGGTCCCTGCCCGGAAAGCCGGGCAATTTCATTCCTCAGGCTCTGGCTCTCCCGCTCGAGCCCGGCCACCTCCTGACGCGCCTGCTCCAGGCGTTCCTCGGCCGTATGCACCGGAAAGAGGCTGTCGACCCCTTGGCCGACCCGCACCCGGGAAAGGGAGAGCAGCTCGCGGGCGAGATCCTCTCTCCGCCGCGCCAGGCGGAGCTCCTCTTCCGCTGCGGCCAGCCGCACATACCGCCGAGCCACGGTGGCACCCAGCAGCAGCCGGGCAACAGCGACTTCGGACTCCTCCGCGCGCGCCTCCCCTACGGCCGCACGAACCCGGGCGCGATCTTCGCCCCAGAGATCGACATGGTAGCTCGTAAAGAGAGGGATGATATCCGCAAAGAAAAACGAGTTGCCTCCAAACGGGCCAAAGAAGCTCGAGCCCGGAAAGCCCCAGACACCAAAGGTCGAGCTGGCCAGCCACGGGCGCAGTCCGACCGAGGGGAGGTAGCGCCCGCGGGCCCCGGCGGCCATCGCCCATGCCTGGTGGACGCGGTCGACCGTCGCCCGGAGGTCCGGGTTGCTCGTGAGCGCCAGGTGCATGATCCGGTCGAGCTCCCGGCAATCGAGGCTCCGCCACCAGAAGTTCTGGGGCCACTGGTCGGCAACCGAGACCGTCTCCGCTGGGAGCGAGGCGACGGTCGCCGCCATCGCGGGGGGGGCGAGCGGAGTCGCGGGCTTGCTATCCTTGGGCAGGTAGGCGCAGCCAGCCAGCAAGAGGGAAGCGACCCCGATCCAGGCACTGGGAAGGACGAGGCCCCCCCTTCCACGCGGGTGGTTCCGGCAGCTTCGGCGTCGCGATCGTCCCCAGGTCGCTCTCCCCGGCTTTCCCCAAGGCTCGAAGGAAGCTCGCAGAAGGGAAGGCACCGGTCGAGACAACGTGAGCAGGGCAGCAACCAGCATTCTTCCGCAATAAGAGCTTACCGAGCGTAAGCACTTACCTCGCCTCGTGAAGCCGCCGTCTCCGCCTTGGCCGGTTTCACGATCCAGCTCCCCCCTCTTCCACCCTGACATCGCCGCGCTGCGTGGTAACGCAATCTCGGAGAAAAGGCGCAAAAGTCAAGCCGATGCCGCGCCTCCGCAGAAAGCGATGGGGGGCCTTTCCGGCTCGCCGGGACAGCCTCGGGCGCAGCGCCTCCCGAGGCCGTCCCAAGAAGAGAACTCCTCTTAGGGCTTCAGCTCCTTGAGCCACGAGGCGACGGCGTTCGCCATGGTCGTGGCATGAGCGTCGGGAAAGAGATGATCCGACCCGGGAATCTCAACGAGCCGCTTCGGTCCGGAAGCCACCGCAAAGAGATCCTTCGAGTCCTGGGGAGGCACGACATCATCGGCGAGGCCATGGACGAAGAGCCAGGGCAGCCGGATCTTCCGCGCAGTCTCCACCACGCTGCCAATCCGGTTCATGTCGTCGATCAGCGCCCGGGATAGGGGGAACTGCGGCATGTCCCACATGCAGCCCGCTCCCGGTGTCACCTCGCCGAACTCGCGCTTGGCGAAGGCGGCCGAATGGGCCATCCCGGCGATCGAGATCAGGAAATGGATGCGCGAATCCTCGTTCGCCCGCAAGACCCCCACAAGCGCCCCGAGGCTATGCCCCGCATAGCCCACATGCCAGTCCCCAAGGGCGTCGAGAACCGAGCCCAGGTCCGCTACCTCCTTGCTGGGAGTGAACTCCTCGAACTTCCCTTCCGAAGCGCCGTTGCCGGAGAAGGAAAAGCGGAGGGAATGAATCCCATTGCGGGAAAGCACGTTGGAGAGCTCGATCAGCATCGGCCTATCCTTGTGGGCGGTAATGCCGTGGCCGATCACGACCAGAGTCGGATTATCGGGCGATCCTCCCTGGTAGGCGAAGTCGAGTCGTTCCCCTTGGGCATTGCGAATTTCGTTCGGAATGGATCGTTTCATGCCCCCGTTTACCATGGTTGGAAGGAAGACCGCAACCACCGGGCTTTTCGATTTCCGGGCGAAGCCCGCAATCGGGCTATTCCTCCAGGAACGCGGAGACGCAGCCTTCCTGAAGATAGGCAAGGAAATGGATTTCCCAGAGCGCTCGCTGGAGATCGCGCGCTTTGACGGTCAGTGGATTCCACTCCATCTGCTCATCGGTGATCCCTTGGGCAACCGCGAGCGTGATCCGCCGGTCGTTGAGCATCGCCAGGAATTCGTCGACCTCTCCTTGGCTGAGACGTAAGGACGGCTGCACAGCGTGTTGCAACGGGCTTTCTGGCGCAAGCCACCGGTTGAGAAGCTCCACCCGCTCCGGACGCCAGCTCAGCCGCTCGGCCTCGAGCTCCTCGGCCCCACCCGGAATCTCCTCGTCCTCCTCGAAGCCCTCACCTCGCGTCAGGACACCGCGCCAATGGCTCTGCATCGCTTCCGACATCTGGGACAAATCGGTCTGGTAGTGCTTGCGGAGCTCGAGGAGCGAGGAGACCAAGATCTCCCGCTCTCCCGGTTCGAAGTGGAAAACGGCCGCGTCCGGATGACGCTCGATCTTCACCCGAGCTCCATGGTTGCTTGCAACCCGAACCGTTGCAGTTGATGCACGAGGAACTCGGCCCGCTCTCGCGTTTCCTGCGCGACAAGGCTCTTCCCTTTGTTGTGAACCTCCATCATGTGGCGGGTGGCTTCCTGCTTGCTCATCTTGAGCACACGCTGGAAGACATAGACCACATAGCTCATGAGGTTCACTGGATCGTTCCAGACGATCACGCCCCAGCGACGCTCGAAGGCGTCGCGCACCTTTTCGTCAACAACCTCTTCGTGGATGGTCTCCGGGAACGCTATCTGCTCCATCGCTTCCGCCGCTTCCCACATTTCCAGGTTGAGCTTGCCAATCGAAAGATGAATTATAACGCCGCTCGCGCGACTCACAAGAACACAAGCAGAAGCTTTTTTTGCCTGCCGGGCGGGAAAGTTTTCCAAGAAGTTCTTTAGTAACGCGGCACGGATGGATCGATCTCCAGGCTCCAGGCGTCGATCCCCCCCGCGACGTTCTGCACCTTCCGGAACCCTGCGTCGAAGAGCAGTCGGCAGGCCTTGGCGGATCGGACCCCCGCCTTGCAGTGGATCACGATCTCCCGGGCCGGATCGAGCTCGTGGATGCGCTGATGGAACTCCGAGAGAGGGATCACCTTCGCCCCGGGAATCCGCGCAATCTGATATTCGTGATGCTCGCGCACATCGATCAGATCGAAGTCCGCCCGCTCGTCGAGCCTCCGCTTGAGCTCCTGCACCGTCAACTCCGGCAGGTCGTCGGTGACGACGGGCGCCACGATGCCGCAAAAGGTCTCGTAATCGACCAGCTCGCGGATCGTCCGCTCGGTACCGCAGATCGGACAGGCAGGATCTTTCCGCAGCCGAAACTCCCGGAACTCCATGCCCAGGGCGTCAAAAAGGAGCAGCCGACCGATCATGGGGTCGCCCAGACCGAGAATGAGCTTCACCGTCTCGATGGCCTGCACCATCCCGATCAGTCCGGGCAGGACGCCAAGCACTCCCCCCTCCGCACAGCTCGGTACCATGCCGGGATCAGGAGGCTCCGGATAGAGGCAGCGATAGCAAGGTCCCTTTTCAGCCCAGAAGACCGTCGCCTGCCCCTCGAAACGGAAGATGCTCCCGTAGACGTTGGGTTTTCCCAGGAGCACGCAGGCATCGTTGACCAGGTAACGGGTGGGAAAATTGTCGGTGCCATCAACGACGACGTCGTAGTCCTGAAGGATCTCGATCGCATTCTCGGAACGGAGAGCCGTCGGGTAGGGGACGACCTCCACGTTGGGATTGAGCTCACGGATCGCCTCGATGGCCGACTCGATCTTTGGCTTGCCGACGTTGCGGGTCTTGTGAAGCACCTGCCGCTGCAGGTTCGAGTCGTCGACCGTGTCGAAATCGACGATGCCAAGCCGGCCCACGCCCGCGGCCGCAAGATAGAGGAGCAGAGGCGAGCCGAGGCCTCCGGTCCCCACGGCGAGCACCCGCGCAGCCTTGAGCTTTTTCTGCCCTTCGAGCGTGACCTCCGGCATGATCAAGTGCCGGCCATAGCGCCGGATCTCTTCGTGCGAAAAGCCCGCAGCGGGAAAAACCTTGTTTACTCGCGGCAAATAACTCATGGCATCTCTCTCCTACTCTTTCGCCTTTCCCACCCGCCCCTTTTCAAGCTTGTGCCCCTCCCAGGCTTGCGAAAGAAAAAGTTTACTTATCTACTGCATCCGATGATTCTTCGCAAGCTTCGCCTTGGAAAGCCCAAAACGGCGACCAAGCCTACCCTACCGCAGGCCGCGCCCTGGATCGACTCCGATCGAGGGCTCGCCTCCCTTCTGATACAGCTCCGGCCGGGCCAGCCCGTCTCGCTCGACACCGAATCGGCGTCCTTTCACCACTATCAGGCCCGGCTCTGCGTCCTCTCGATCCAGCAGGGAGAGACGGCGGCCGTCATCGACACCCTGGGCCTCGACCCCTCCCCCCTATGGGCGCCGCTGGCAGGATCGCCCTGGATCCTTCACGGGATGGACTTCGATCGGCGGCTCCTGCGAGAAGCTGGCGCGTCCGATCCTCCCTCGATCTTCGACACGATGATCGCCGCGCAGCTTTGCGGCCTGCCGGCGATCGGCTACGCGGCCCTGGTCGAACGGTTCTTTGGCATCGTACTTGCCAAGGAGAGTCAGAAGGCCGACTGGGCCAGGCGCCCGCTCTCGCCGACCATGCTCGACTATGCGGCGCAAGATGTCCGCTACCTCGGGCCCCTCCAGGAACGGCTCTCAGATGAGCTCCTTCGGCTGGGACGGCTCGACTGGCACCGGGAGAGCTGCGCGCGGCTCCTCCGCAAAACGGGGGAACCCACGCCGGAAAAGTCTGGTGCCTGGAGGATTCGCGGCTGGCGCGAGCTCCCGCCCAAGGCCCTCCCCTTCCTCCGCGCGCTCTGGGAGTGGCGGGAGGAGGAGGCCGCTCGCCGCGACCTGGCTCCCTTTCGGCTGGTTCCCCCGGATCTGCTGCTCCGCATGGCGATCTGGGCGGCCGCACACAAGGAGCCGATCCCGCCGAAATGGCTTCCACGCCACCTCGGAGAGGCAGAGCTCTCCCGGCTGGCAAAGGCGCTCGCCAACCCGAAGGGATTGCCGGAGGAGCTCTTCCCACCCGTCGGACCACGGCTCAGGCTGACCTCCGCAGCGACTCAGCGCCTGGAGGAGCTCAACGCGAGACGCAGCCGCCTCTCAGCACTCCTGGGCATTGACCCGGGCGTGCTCGCTCCGAAGCCCATCCTCCTGGAGCTGGCGCAAGATCCGCAAGGGGCGCCCGAACGCCTGCTGGAGGAAGGGCGCTGGTGCCGCTGGCAGCGGGACCTTTTCGCCAGCGCTTGATTGCCGGATCGCAAGCGGACCCGAATTGGCCGCCCCGCGGGGGGGGAAGAAGGCCTTCCGGCATGAGCGCAAATGGTTGACTTTCCTCAGGCGCCACCTCCAATTGTTACGAAAAGGGAGCGAGAATGGCGGGACATAGCCACTGGGCAAAGGTACGTCACCAGAAAGGGGTGACCGATGCGCGGAAAGGGAAGCTCTTCAGCAAGCTGGTCCGGGAGATCGCGCTCGCCGCAAAGCTCGGCGGCGGGGATCCCGGCTTCAATCCACGCCTGAGGCGAGCGGTCGAATCTGCGAAGAGCGAAGGAGTTGCTTCCGAGAGCATTACGCGGGCCATTCAGCGCGGAACAGGCGAGCTCGCCGGCGCGGCTTACGAGGAGATCCTTTACGAGGGGTATGCTCCGGGAGGGGTCGCGGTCCTGGTCGAAGCGGCGACCGATAATCGGAACCGGACGGCGGCCGAGATCCGCAGCCTCTTTACCCGCCATGGAGGAAACCTGGCCGGATCGGGCAGCGTCTCTTGGCTCTTCCACCGGAAAGGCATCATCCGCGTCGATGCGTCCGAGGTTCCGTTCGATCGCGTCTTCGAGGCCGCGCTGGAGGCTTCGGCCGAGGACGTGCAGCCTGCGGATGGATCGACCGAGGTCATCTCATCGCCCGACCGACTGGAGGGGATCATCAAAAGCCTGGAAGCGGCGAAGATCCCCATCGGGTCGGCTTCCCTCGCCTATCTCCCTCAGAACGTCGTCCCGATCAAGGACGAGGAGAGCGCCCGCTCCCTCCTCCGGCTGCTCGATGCCCTGGAGGAACACGACGATGTCCAGCATGTCTTCGCCAACTTCGAGATGGCGCCGGAGATGATGGCGCAGGCGGAGGCCGCGGTTGCGGGCAAGTAGGAAATTCATGACCTCGTCGGAAATTCGCGAGAGCTTTCTCCGTTTCTTTCGGGAGCGCGCCCACACGCTGGTCCCCTCGGCACCGCTCCTGCCCGACTCTCCCAACCTGCTCTTCACCAACGCCGGGATGAACCAGTTCGTACCCATCTTCCTGGGTCGGAGCCCCTGCCCGTATTCTCCGCCCCGCGCTGCCGACACCCAGAAGTGCATCCGGGCTGGCGGAAAGCACAACGATCTCGAAGAGGTGGGATTCGACACCTACCATCACACCTTCTTCGAGATGCTGGGCAATTGGTCCTTCGGAGACTATTTCAAGAAGGAAGCTATCGCGTGGGCCTGGGAGCTGCTCACCGGCTGGTGGCATTTCCCGCCGCACCGGCTCTACGCGACCGTCTACGAACCGGCTCCCGGCGAGCCGGGCGAATTCGACGCCGAAGCGCACGAGGCGTGGTCCGCTCTCTTTGCGGGCGCCGGCTACGATCCGGCAGTCCACGTCGTCACGTTCGGCGAGCGCGACAATTTCTGGATGATGGGCGAAACCGGCCCCTGCGGTCCCTGTTCCGAGATCCACGTCGATCTTACCCCGGAAGGAACGAGCCGCGGCCGGCTTCTCAATCAAGGCGACCCGCGCTGCCTCGAGATCTGGAACCTCGTCTTCATCCAATACGATGCGCGGGGAGACCGCTCCCTCTCCCTGCTGCCCGCCCGCCACGTCGACACGGGAATGGGGCTTGAACGGATCGCCTCGATCCTCCAGGGGACGAGCGAATTCCGCAACTTTCCCCAAAGGATCTCCAACTACGATACCGACCTCTTCCGCCCGCTCCTTCAGATTCTGGAAAGGCTCGCTGGACAGCCGTACCGGGGCGGGGTCCCCGAGCCGGGCGGGCAGGGGGAGTCGACTGATGTCGCTTTCCGCGTCATCGTCGACCATTTCCGGGCGCTCGCCTTCGCGATCGCCGACGGCATTCTTCCCAGCAATATCGGGCGGGGCTACGTCCTGCGCCGCATCCTCCGGCGTGCGAGCCGCTTCGGCCGCACCCTGGGGCTGCAGGCCCCCTTCCTCCCCGCACTGCTCCCCGGCCTGATTTCCGCGATGGGCGAAGCTTTTCCCGAGCTGATCGAGCACGAGTCGCAGATCGCCACCGTCCTCGCTGCGGAGGAGAGCCTCTTCGCCCGGACCTTGGAGCGGGGCCTCTCGCTCTTTGAGGATCTCGCCCGGGAGGCTTCGGGGCGGAAGAACCGGGAGATCGCTGGCGAGGAGGCCTTCCTTCTTTACGACACCTACGGCTTCCCGCTCGATCTGACCGAGCTCATGGCCCGCGAGCGCGGCCTTCGCGTCGATACGCAGGGCTTCTCGGAAAGCATGGAAAAACAGCGGAGCCGTTCCGCGGCGGCGCGGGAAGACGATCTTTTGAGCGTTGCGGCGCAGAGCGATTTCGTCGGCTATGAGGAGCTCGAGGCCGAAGGAGAGGTCGTCCTCCTTCTGGCAGGGAATCGCGCCGTCTTCGATCGGACCCCGTTTTACGCCGAGATGGGCGGACAGATCGGCGACGCTGGCACGGTGGAGCATGAGGGCCGCCACCTTAGGGTGCTCGACACCGTCCGTTCGGCCAGCGGCGCCCATCTCCACCGCTTGGAGGGACTCGATCGCCTCGAGCCCGGCACCCGGGTGCTCCTCCGCGTCGACCGGGAGCGGCGGCAGAGGATCGCCATCCACCACACCGCAACCCATCTTCTGCACTGGGCCCTCCGCGAAGTGCTCGGTCCTCAAACGGTCCAGCGGGGGAGCTACGTCGGTCCTGATCGGCTCCGCTTCGACTTTTCCCATACGGGCCCACTCTCCCCCGAGCAGATCGCCCGGGTGGAGCGGCTCGTGCAGGAGCGCATCGCCGAGGATGAGCCAGTGAGCTGGGAAGAGCGTTCCTATGCCGAGGTCAGGAACGATCCGCGCATTCTCCAGTTCTTTGGAGAAAAGTATGGCGAGCGCGTCCGGGTCGTCTCCGTCGGAGAGTGCTCCCGGGAGCTCTGCGGAGGAACCCATATCCGCCACACGGGCGAGATCGGATTCTGGAAGATTCTCACCGAGACCGGGGTCGCTGCGGGCATCCGCCGAATCGAGGCCGCCGGGGGAGCGGCCCTTCTCGATATGCTTCGCGAGCAAGCGAGCGCTCAGGAGAAGGCGTGGCAAGGACTGCACCAGAAAGATCCCGCCATCCCTCCGCTTGCTCCCTTCCCTTCCGAAGCCGACCCCGCCTTGGTGGCCGAGCGCGTCGCGGAACGCCGCGATGCTCTCCAGCTACTCGAACGGAGGATTCGCGAAGCAGAAAAGCAAGCGGCCAAGAGGGCCGAAGATGCCCTGCGGGCGCGCGCCCGCCAAGAAGCGGAGGCGGCTCGGGGAGCCGCGGAGCGTTGCGGCTCTCTCCCCGTTCTCCTGTCCGACTGCGGCTCTGCTCCGGCAGGTTACCTTCCTCTGCTCTGGCAGGCCGTCCAAGGCCAATGGGAAGGGATAGCGGTCCTCGCCTGCCGCGACCAAGGGCGCGCCGCCTTTTTGGTGGGGGTTTCCCCCTCGCGATTGCCGGATGCCGACGCCGCCCGGCTCCTCCGGGAGATTCTCTCGCCCATCGCGGGCAAAGGCGGAGGCCGCCCGGAGCTCGCCCAGGGAAGCAGTGGGCGGCTGGAGAGCATCCCGGCGGCTCTGGCTCATGCGCGGGAGCTTCTTCGCGCGATCGGCGGGCCCAGTGCCACCTAGGCTAGAAAGCTTTCTCTATGCAACCGATCGGTCGCCTTCTGCTCATTACGGGACTTCTGCTCGCGGGGATCGGCTTGCTGATCAGCCTCGGGATCGGCGTCAAGTGGATGGGGAGGCTTCCGGGCGATATCCGGATCGAGAAGGGCAACGTGCGCTTCTTCTTTCCAATCACTACGTGCCTGCTCGGCAGCCTGCTCCTGAGCGCGATCCTCTGGCTCTTCCGGCGCTGACTCGGAGATGCGCTTCTGCCTCATGCATGGGCCATGCACCATCGTCGGCATGGCCCGCCGAAAGCAGATGCTGATGAGAGCGTCGGTTACGGCTTGACGTCTTCGTCTGGGATCGCGTTGAGATCGGCTTCGGTCAAGGGGGAGGTCCGCTGGGCATACTCCGCGCGGGCCGCCTTCACCTGTTCCGCGGTCACTGGAGTTCCCTTATTGCCCCATGCCTGCCGGAGGTAGGTCAGGATCGCGGCGATCTTGTCGTCGGACAAGATGGCCTTCCACGGCTGCATCGGGCCGTTGTACTGCATTCCATTGACGGTGATCGGACCCTGTAGCCCGTTGAGGACGATCGCGACCGTCCGCTTGGACCCTCCCGTCATCATGGGGGAGCCGGCCAGGGGAGGATAGACCGCCGGAATCCCGGTGCCGGTTGGCTGATGGCAGGCGGCGCAGTTCATCGTGTAGAGCTGCTCGCCCTGTTTCAGATCCAGGGAAAATGCCGCCAGCGGGGCCAGCCAGATCGCTCCGCCCACGATTACCGCCCAGCGGTGGCTGCGGGCTGCTTCACGAGAAAGAAATGGGGAACGAGAACCGATCCAGTCGCGCAAGGATGTCTTCATCGTAACCCACTCAAGATCGGTTCCTTACGCCTTTTGTCAATCCTAAAGCGGCATTGGTCTTCTTTCCGCCGCTCCCGCGTCTCCCCTTCCCGGATTCTACGGCGCCAGCCGCTCCACCCTCCATCCCCCTTCAGACGTGCGCTCATAGAGGAAGCGATCGTGGAGGCGGCTGCTCCGGCCCTGCCAAAACTCGATCTCATCGGGCACCAGGCGGTATCCGCCCCAATGGGGAGGCAGAGGAACCTCGCCCGAGGCAAACCGTTCCCGCATCTCCCGCAGGCGGCCTTCCAGAAAAGCGCGCTCGATCGGAATCGGCTCGCTTTGCGGGGATGCCCAGGCGGAGAGACGGCTCAGCAGCGGTCGACTTTGAAAATAGCGAAGGGACTCCTCTGGGGAGACCTTTTCCACGCCTCCGCGGGCACAGACTTGCCGGAGGGAAGCCGGCCAAAAGCAGGAAAAGGCTCCCTGCGGATTTTCCTCGAGGTCTCTTCCCTTGCGGCTCCGGTAATTGGTAAAGAAGAGAAAGCCCCTCTCGTCGATCGCCTTGAGCAGCACCATCCGGCTACGCACCCTCCCCTCCCGGGAGGAAGTGGCTAGTGCGGCTGCCGAGGGATCGCCGGCCTCTACCCGCAGCGCCTCCTGATACCAGGAAACAAACTGCCTCAGCGGGTCGCTGCTCAGATCTTCGCGCGCAAGCGGTGGCCCGGCAAAATCCTTTCCGGATCCCTCGAGATAGATCATCGCCACTTCCGCCTGCTCCTGCTGCTTGAATGCCAAAGGCGACCGAGCCTAGCCGACGATCCCCAGGTTAGCAAGAAAGGGTTGTGGGTCGAATGACAGGCTGATTTACTACCTTCATGAGTCGCCGCATTCTAACTTCCCATGAGAAGGCGTTGGAGATCAACCTAGATCAAAAGATCTACGGCACGATCGCGGAGATCGGTGGCGGGCAGGAGGTCGCTCGCTGGTTCTTCACGGTGGGAGGGGCCGCGGGGACCGTGGCCAAATCGATGTCGGCCTATGACATGACCTTCAGTGACGCCATCTATGGTCCGACCCAACGCTATGTCTCGCGTGAGCGGCTTCTGGCGATGCTCGACCATGAATACGACCTTCTTCAGGAGCGGCTCAGTCAAAAAAGGGGAGAAGAAACCCGTTTCTTCGTCTTTGCCGACACCGTCGCCATCCGGGGCTTTCAGCCCCGGAGTGAATGCCACGGATGGCTTGGGGTGCGCTTTCAGCATGAGCTCTCGGCCAAGCCGAGCGAGGTCATCCTTCATATCCGCCTCCGGGATCGCGAGCGGGTTCGCCAGCAGGAGGCCTTAGGAGTCGTCGGTGTAAATTTACTTTATAGCATTTGCTATTTATGGGCCGAACCTTATCGGCTTCTCGAATCCCTATTGGATAATCTCGACTCCGAGCGGCTGGAGATCGATCTGGTTCTGGCACGTGGCCCCGCGTTCGTCGATTGCGATCATCGACTCCTCAATCTGCACTTGATCGTGCTCGGCTTGGCACGGGTCATCCTCTTCGATCCGACAGGCCATCCGCGTCATCCGGGCGAGCTCCTTCATCGCAAATCGGTGCTGATCGAACGCGGAGAATTTGCTCCGGTCACGCGAATGCATCTGGACATGCTCCAGCTCGCCCGCGAGAAGTTTCTCCAGGATCCGGCGATCGAGCGCTTCGCCAAGATCGAGCTCCTGGAGATTACCACCAAGAACCTTCTCTTGCCCGACGGCAAGGTCGACTCGCGCGATTTCCTCGAGCGCGTCGATCTGCTCTGCGCGATCGGTCACCATGTCCTGATCTCCAACTATGCTGAATTCTACGAGATCAGCGCCTATCTGGCCCGCTATGCGGAAGGGCTGGTCGGGATCGTGCTCGGCATCCCCCTCTTGGAGCAGATCTTCAGCGAGCGCTACTACTCCTATGTGGAAGGAGGAATCCTGGAAGCCATGGGCCGCCTCTTCAAGAAGAACGTCAAGCTCTACGTCTACCCCACCCGGAAGGTTTCGGACGGAGAGCTTCGGACGGTCGAGCAACTCGCCTTGGAAGGGCCGCTCGGCCATCTCTATGCCTACTTGAAGGAAACGGGGAGGATCGAGGCCCTCTCGCCCCGCATCCCACCCGACGTGAGCTTCTCCCCGAGGCAAGTCGGCGCCCTCATTCGCTCGGGCGACCCCAGTTGGGAGAGCTACGTCCCGGTTCGGGCGGCCCAGTTGATTCGGGAAAAGCGGTTCTTTGGCTATAGCGAGGCTGCACCGGCTGCGGGGGACCCGGTCGCGCCGGGAGAGCGGCCGGCGGTCGTCTCCTGACGGAAAAGCGACGGGGGAGCGTTATCCTCTTTTCTCTCGTCCGGCGATAACCTATTCTCGCTTGGCATGGCGAGACGATCCGCCCTTCTCCTCTTCCTCCTCTCAGCGGCTTTCTCCTCTTCCGCCGACCCCGCCCGGAACGACCCCCGACCCACCGGCTCGAGCCCGCTGCCTCGCTCGGTCGTTTTCCGCGGAGAAGGGATTTTTACGCGCCTGGTGTCCGAAGCGGAACGGGAAGACTGGCGGGCGCTCCCGATCGGGCAGCGCACGGTTCGTGTCGGCCTGGCCCTGGTGGGGACGCCCTACAAGAACTGGACGCTCGAGATCGACGACCATATCGAGGCCCCTTCGGTCGACCTCGACGAGATGGATTGCTGGACCTTCTTTGAGATCTCCCTCGGGTTTGCCCGCATGCTGCGGGAAAAGCCAGCGGGCTACGAACCCGAGGACCTCCTCCGGATGATCGAGCTCGATCGCTACCGGGCCGGGCATTGCGACGGAACCTACTACTCCCGCCTCCACCACCTGGAGGATTGGATTCGCGACAATGCCCGTCGCGGCTTGGTGCTCGATCTGACGCGATCACTCGGCGGGATTCCCATGACCGGCCATTCCCTCCACTACATGGGCGAGCACTGGCAGGAGTTCCGCTATCTCCGCCACAATCCCGATCTCATCCCGCGCTTTCAGGAGCTGGAAAAACGGATCTCCTCCCAACCCGTCTACTACATCCCCAAGGGGCATGTGCCTGCGATTGAGGCCCGCCTCCAGAACGGGGATGTGATCTGCATCGCCAGCTCCTGGCCCGAGACCTTTACCTCCCACGTCGGCCTGGCCTACCGCGATCCCAAGGGCGTGCTCCACTTCCTCCATGCCACCTCGATCCAAGCCGAGCGCCGCGTCGTGATCGGACCCAGGCTCAGCGACTACCTCTTCGCCCACCCCAAGGCGGCAGGCATCCTGGTTGCCCGCCCGCTCGATCTTCCCCGATCGGGCGCCCCGCAGCCGGCCAAGGCTGCGGAAAGATCGGCCGCTGCCATGGAAGTGCCGCCGGTCGCCTCCTCCCCGGGGAGGCCGACTCCCCGTCCGGTCCAATCGGGAGCAGGACCCACGGGTTGCGGCGAAGAGAGATAGAGATCCCCCCTCTTTCAGGATGAAAGACGCCCGCTTGCCCCGTTTCCTCCTCCGTCGGGAGGGAGGACGGCTCGCAAGAGCCAGTCCGGCGGACGCGAAACGAGCCCGCTTGCCTCGCGCAAGCTCACCACCGGCAGCTCCGCATGGCGGAGCAGAGAGGCGGCCGTCTCCGCAAGCGTCTTCTCCGACGGCTCGGAAAATCCGTTGAGAAGAATTCCGACGGAGGGCAGGCCGGCGGCCCGGATGCTTTCCACCGTGAGCAGCGTATGATTCAAGACCCCGAGCCGGCAAAGGGCGACGATGACCACCGGCAGCTGCAAGCGAACGGCAAGGTCACAGACCGTCTCGGTCGAGGTCAACGGTGTCTTCCACCCCCCCACCCCTTCGACGACTGCATAAGAAAATCGCGCCAAGAGCGGTCGCACGCGGGCTTCGACTTCCGGCAGAGTCAGCTTCTGACCCTCCGCCTCAGCAGCGATCGCGGGCGCCGCTGGAGAGCGAAAGAAGAAGGGAGTGATTTCCGAGAGGGGAATCCTGGTACCCGCCGCTTCCTGCAGGCAGAGAGCGTCATCCCGGGAGCCAGTCGCAATGGGCTTGAGGCCGACGGGCCGCAGCCCCAGGCGACGCCAAAGGGAAAGTAGCGCCGCGCTACAATAGGTCTTGCCGACGTGGGTGTCGGTGCCGGTGATAAAAAGGTGGTGTCGTTTTTCCGGTTGCAAATGTCGAGGCGCTCCGTAAGCTTACTCGATCCCTCCGGAAGGCTGCGGAATGGGATCCTTCTGGAAAGCAAACCGAAACGCAAGCAAATATGGCTGATCTCACCAATCGATATCCCGACAATGTTGCCGGAAAGTACTACGTAGACTCCCAGTGCATCGACTGCGACCTATGCCGGGAGACCGCCCCTTCGAACTTCAAGCGGAATGACGACGGCGGCCATTCGTATGTCTACAAGCAGCCCGAGACCCCGGAGGAAGAAGAGCAGTGCCGCGAGGCCAAGGAGGGCTGCCCCGTGGAAGCGATCGGGGATGATGCAGTGCCCGCCGAGGTAGCGGCGCAGGCGGTCGAAGCCTCCCAAGGCTGACGATTCTCCGCACCGCTCCCGACGTTTGACCGGACGGCGCCAGAGTCGACCGATTCCGGCTGGCTGCGGCCGTTGCATCGCTTCCATGGGAGAAACCCGAAGCCCAAGGGACCCGCAGGAAGTCCTCCCAGACGCTCCGCGTTCTCCGGAGGAGCGGAGGATTCTCCGTCCGAGCCAACCTGGCGAGCGGCTCGACCGCTACCTCGCTGCCTCCCTGGGCATATCGCGCACGACCGTGCAGCAGCGGCTCCGATCGGCGGCCGTCCGCATCAAGGGGGCTTCCACGCTCCCATCCGCTTCCTATCGTCTTCGGGGAGGCGAAGAGATCGAAATCGATCTTTCCGCTCGGATGCCCGCCCTCGAAACCCCTCTTCCTGCGGCGGAGCCGATCCCGCTGGAGGTGGTCTACGAGGACGACGATCTTCTCCTGATCGACAAGCCCTGGGGGCTCGTCGTCCACCCTGCCTGCGGCCACCAGGCGGGAACGCTCGTGAATGCGCTCCTCGACCGCCTGCCCAGGCTGCCGGGAGCCGAGACGATCCGGCCAGGCATCGTCCATCGGCTCGACCGGGAGACGAGCGGCCTGCTGGTCGTAGCGAAGACCGAAGCGGCGCGCAGGAGCTTGCTCGACCAGTTCGCCTCTCGGACAGTCGACAAACGGTACGAGGCGGTCGTTTGGGGCACCTTTCCCCGGGGTCCGGTCTGCTGCGCCGAGAATGTCGGTCGCGATCCGCGAAACCGCCGGAGGATGACGGTTCTCCGCGCGGGTGGACGAACGGCACTTACCGAATTTCGCCTGATCGACCAGCACCGCGGGGCTGCTCGGATCGAATGTCGCCCGCGGACCGGACGGATGCACCAGCTGAGAGTTCATCTCTCCTCACTCGGCCATCCGATCGTCGGCGATCCGCTCTATGGCGGGGCGCGACGATCCGAGAGCCCGCGCCTTCTCCTCCATGCGCGCGGCCTGAGCTTTGTCCATCCCGGCTCGGGCGCACGGGTCTGCTTCGAGAGCCCGCTTCCCAAAGAATTTCTCACCTGGTTGACAAGGAACGATGCAGACCGATCCTGAACCATTGCGCACAGCTCTGCTCGCCTATGTCGAGGTACTGCGGCGTACGGGCCGCCGCTCGATCCGCCTGGCACCCGGTTGGCAACAGGGGCTGCGCCCGGATTCCCCTTTCCTGCCAGAAGCCGCTTCCCAGATGCCTCCCGTAGCTCCTCCTCCTTCGGCTCTGGCAAGCTTGCCATCCCGGCAGCCCATCGCTTCCCCTTCGCCGACTCCGCCGACCCAGGCCGAAGGAGCGGCCGACGGCGAAGAGAGGGCTGCGCGGCTCCGAGAGCTCCGGGAAAAGACATCCGGGTGCCGCCGCTGCCCGCATCTGGCTTCCTTCCGCTCCCAGGTGGTCTTCGGCATAGGAAACCCCCATGCCCGGCTTCTCTTTGCCGGCGAAGCCCCGGGGGCGGAGGAGGACCGGCTGGGCGAACCCTTCGTCGGGCCCGCGGGGAAGCTGTTGACGCGCATGATCCAGGCGATGGGGCTCGAAAGAGAGGATGTCTATATCGCCAACGTCCTCAAGTGCCGGCCCGATTTACCACCCGGCACCCCGGGTAATCGGAAGCCCACTCCAGAAGAGATGGGGACCTGCCTGCCCTATCTGCGGGAGCAGATCACCATCATCGAGCCCGAAGCGATCGTCGCCTTGGGAGCGACCGCCCTGGAAGGATTGACGGGGCTGCGCAAGGGCATCAGCACCCTGCGGGGAAGCTTTCTCAATTTTCAGGGGATTCCGCTGCTTCCGACATTCCATCCGAGCTACCTGCTCCACAATCCCAGCCTGAAGCTGAAACGACAGGTCTGGGAGGATCTGCTTCTGGTGATGGAGCGGCTCCATCTCCCGATCAGCGCTCGCCAGCGCGGCTTCTTCCTGGCCAAGAGCCAACCCTGACCCCCCGCGAAAAGCCCTCCCAGGTCGACGCCGCGCGGCAATCCGCGCATCTTTTTCTTCGACAATCAGCGCCTGGCGCGAAAAGCTTCTTTCCATGAGGACTCCTCCCCCGGCGGGAAACCCGTTCTCTCCGCAAAAGAGTGGGCAGGACAAGAAACGGCCGGGCGGCTTTTTCGACGCTCCTTGGCAGCTCCTCCTCCAGGTCCTGGTCGCTCTTTTGCTCGTCTGGCTCTGGCAGGAGAGCGTGCAACGCGCAACGGTCACGACGATTCCCTACAGTACCTTTCTCGACAAGCTCGCCAAGAAAGAGATCCTCGAGTGCACGATCACGCCCGACGAGATCCTGGGGAAGATGGCAGCCCCCCCTCCGACGAAGAAGGAAGGGGAAGGCAAGCCGGAGCCCAAGGCCGCCCTCTTTCGGACCGTCCGGGTCGAGGATCCCAACCTCGTCGCCGAGCTCCAGAGCGCGCACGCCTCCTACGCCAGTGTGCGGCCGAGCCTTCTCTCTCAGCTCATCTTTTCGTGGATCCTTCCCATTGGAATCTTTTTTCTCATCTGGGTTGGGCTGAGCCGCTGGATGACGCGTGGAGCGGGTTACTCCCTGCTCAATGTAGGAAAGAGCCGAGCCCGCCTCGTCGCCGAGGAGGGCACCGGAGTCAGCTTCGAGGATGTCGCGGGCTGCCAGGAAGCGAAGATCGAGCTGCAGGAGGTCGTCGATTTTCTCAAGAGCCCCGGCCGGTACCGGGCGCTCGGAGCCAAGATCCCGAAGGGGGTTCTCTTGATCGGCCCTCCGGGCACGGGGAAGACGCTTTTGGCCCGCGCGGTCGCGGGAGAAGCCCATGTCGCCTTCTTCTCCCTGAGCGGAAGCGAGTTCGTCGAGATGTTCGTCGGGGTCGGCGCCTCGCGTGTACGCGACCTCTTTGTGCAGGCGAAGGGCCGTGCCCCCTGCATCATCTTCATCGATGAGCTCGATGCCATCGGACGTCAGCGGGGGGTAAGGATCGCGATGGGGCACGACGAACAGGAGCAGACCCTCAACCAGTTGCTCGTAGAGATGGACGGCTTCGACCCCAACGAGGGGATCATCCTCCTCGCGGCAACCAACCGACCCGACATCCTCGACCGGGCGCTGCTTCGCCCGGGACGCTTCGATCGGCACGTCGTCGTCGACCTCCCGGATGCCCAAGGCCGCGAGTCGATCCTTGCAGTCCACAGTCGCGGGAAGCCCTTGGCGCCCGCGACCAATCTCCAGGAGATTGCCCAGGCCACCTCCGGCTTTTCCGGTGCCGATCTCGCCAACCTGATGAACGAGGCGGCTCTCCTGGCCGCGCGCCGGCAGGCGCATCAGATCGAGCAGGCCGATCTCCTCGAGGCCTTGGAGAAGGTGATCGCCGGGCCCGAGCGCCGCAGCCTGCAGCTCGCCGAGGAAGAAAAGCACCGGGTCGCCTACCATGAGGTAGGCCATGCGCTGATCGCCGCGGTCACTCCCGGCGCAGATCCGGTCCGAAAGATCAGCATCATTCCTCGCGGCCGAGCGGCCTTGGGCTACACGCTCCAGCTCCCTCCGGCCCAGCAATACCTGCTCACGCGCACCCAGCTGCTCGCCAAGATCCGGTGCGCAATGGGGGGAAGGGCCGCCGAGGAGGTGGTCTTCCGCGAGGTGAGCACCGGGGCCGAAAACGATCTGGAGGTGGCGACCACCCTCGCCCGGCAGATGGTCTGCCTCTACGGCATGAGCGAGTCGGTCGGCTTGGCACACCTTGTTTCGAGCCGACCCGGAATGGCCGAGGTTCCCGGGGTCAACGGCCATGTCGAATACAGCGGAGAGACCGCGCGGCTGGTCGACCAGGAAGTGCAGCGCCTCCTCGAGACCGCATACCGGGAAGCCAAGACCATCCTCCAAGACGAGCGCAAGACGCTGGAGGAGGTCACCGCCGAGCTCCTCAAGAAGGAAACGCTGGGCGCCGAGCAGTTCTTCGCCCTCCTTCCCGACTCCATAAAGAAACCGTTAGCTACTCCGCCATAGCAGCTTAATAAGCATTTTTATTTCCGATTGACCGCTTGCGCCCCTAACCTTATTTTCTTCCCCCAGATGAGCTCCCTTCCTCCAGGGCACGACGCTGGACATTTCCCCCCTTCCGACGAAAACCTGCAGGCGTGGCCTGCCATGGAGGCTGAAGAGCTTCCGCACGAGGAGGCCCAACCCCAGCCTCCTCCCCCATCGGCAACGCCGCACGGTGCGCATTGGCCTCCGCCGTTCTTTCCCCAACCGAATGCTGCGGCTCCCGAAGCAGCCCATCCGCAGTCGGCTCCCCCTCCGCAGGGCGGATACGGCTCCTTCTTCTATCCGCAGCATCCCGCCGCTCCGGGCAACACGTCCTCTCCGCCCCAATCCCCGGGCAATGGCGGTCCGGCCCCATGGACGCCTCCCATTCCTCCAGCGCAAGGACCCGCCCAATCCTGGCGGCACCCGGCTTGGACCCCGCAGCCCGCTTCTCCACCGGCCCCCGCGCATTCTGCGAACGGGACTCCTCAGCCTGGCGCCTACAACCCTCCTCCAGCTCCCCAACGCTCCACTCCGCAGCCCCCCCGGCAGGCTCCGGCTCCCCCCCCGCAGAGCTACCGTCCTGCCCCGGCTCCGGCCCCAGCGCCGGCCCAAAACCACCCGGCTTGGACCCCGCAGCCCGCTTCTCCACCGGCCCCCGCGCATTCTGCGAACGGGACTCCTCAGCCTGGCGCCTACAACCCTCCTCCAGCTCCCCAACGCTCCACTCCGCAGCCCCCCCGGCAGGCTCCGGCTCCCCCCCCGCAGAGCTACCGTCCTGCCCCGGCTCCGGCCCCAGCGCCGGCCCAAAACCACCCGGCTTGGACCCCGCAGCCGCCTCCCCAGCACGCCCACCAGGCGCCCGGCGCTGCTCCACAAGATTCTTGCTCCGCTCCCACGCAGGAGCCACCCGCGACCCATTTCAACGGAACGCGGACGGCGTCGCGGCACCCCGGGACATCGGCAAAGGGTTCGGAACAGCAGCCACCTCCCTACGCGGTGCGTCCGCCGGCTCGAACGGGGGAGCGATCGGGCAAGGCTCGAGAGGCTACCAAGCCCGCGACAAAGCCGAAGGCTCGTGAAGATTCCAGCAGCGACTCGACAGGGCGATCCGGTGTCGTAGCGCTCGCCTTGACCGCCGCTCTGGTCAGCACGCTCACCGCAATTTATCTTGCTCTGGTCTACTTCGAGGTGTTTTAAGAGCAGCTTGCCACCGCGAGCGGCAGCGAACCCGATTCAGGAGGTTTTCATGGCTGGTCCCGTCCACGAAATCACCAACGCCAATTTTGATCAGGAAGTGACCCAATCCCCCATCCCGGTGGTACTCGACTTCTGGGCGGAATGGTGCGGGCCTTGTCGCATGGTCGCACCGGTCATCGACGAGCTCGCCGGCGAGCTTGCGGGAAAAGTGAAGTTCGGCAAGGTCAACGTCGACCAGGAGCAAGAGCTCGCCTACCGCTTCTCGATCCAGTCGATTCCGACCCTCCTGATCGTCAAGGACGGCGAGGTCAAAGGCCGCCAAGTGGGTGCGGCTTCGAAGAGCCATATCCTTGCGAAGATTCAGCAGTCCCAGTAGCGGACGCCGACTTTTTCCGCTTGCCGGGAGCCCATTCCTTGCACAAACTATTTTGCACTCAAGATCGCGGGGTGGAGCAGCCCGGTAGCTCGTCAGGCTCATAACCTGAAGGTCGGAGGTTCAAATCCTCCCCCCGCCACCACTTTTGTGATCGCTCGATAGAACGCACGGAACCCACCCTCGTGACAGTCCGTGAGGCGGGTCTTGATCCACCGTCGAAATGTACCCCCCCGGATAAAGGCGATCTTTCGCCATCCATGCACGATGGGGCTGGAGCCGCGACCCAAGATCTGCCTGTAACACCTGGCCGGCGCAAAGATCGCGCGGACGAGGCCGTTGTCCGAAGAGTCGCCCATTTTGCACCACTCAACCAAGACCAATTCGACTGGAGAAAACAGACGGAGAGCCTGGGACAAGCGACTCTCCTTCTTTCCTGCTTGTAATTCTATGTGTGTGTGCCGGATGATCTTGCAACACTGCGGACAGCGACGGCGCAGGCGGCTGTGACATGGTGACCGAATCCAACATCGACGTGATGATTCTCGGGGCTGGGGGAGGCGGATATCCGGCCGCCTTTCGTCTCGCCCGAAACGGCAAATCCGTGGTCATGGCCGACCCGATCGGGAATCTCGGCGGCGACTGCCTGGCGGAGGGCTGCGTCCCCTCCAAGGCCGTTCGGGAAGCCTCCCTCGCCCGCACCTGGCCGGACAAGTATCCCCTCTTCGGCCTGCGAGGAACGAAGCCGGATGTCGACTGGCGCGCCGTTCTCGCCCACAAGGACCGGGTTCAAGCGCTCCGTTACGCCCAACACCGCGCGCAGATCGAGGAGTCTTCGGTCGTTTTCCACAAGGGAAGGGGACGCATCGTCGACGAGCGGACGGTCGAGGTGACTACCGAGGGCGGGGAACTCTACCGCTACCATGCCAAGCACCTGATCGTTGCGACGGGCTCTCGGCCCCGTATCCTGCCGATCCCGGGTGCCGAGCTCGCGCACACCTCCCACGACTTTTTCCGGCTCGGCGCCGATCTCCCCTTCCCTCGCCGGCTGGTGGCGATCGGAGGGGGCTACATCGGCCTCGAAACGGCGTCGATGCTCCAGAATCTCGGCGCCGAAGCTACGGTACTCGAGGTCACAGGGCAGATCCTCCCCGGGGTCGATCCCAAAATCGCCCGCTTCCTCCACTCGGCTCTCGCCCCGCGACTCCGCATCCTCCTCGATGCGAGGGTGACGGCGATCGAGCGGGGAGTGGCGGGCGATCGGCTCGTCCATTACGAGCAGGCGGGAGAGGCAAAGTCGATCGAGGCCGACTGCGTCCTGATGGCAACGGGACGCGAACCCGTCCTTCCCGAAGGACTCCCGATGCTCGGCTTTCCGCCCAAGGGAACGATTGCGGTGGATGACCGGCTGCGCACGATGCAGCCACAGATCTATGCTCCCGGCGATATCAACGGACGGAGCATGCTCTTTCACTCCGCGGTCTACCAGAGCCTCGTTGTCGCCGACGACATCCTGAGCGAAGGGCGGGGCAACAAGACGGTGGACTTCCAGTCGGTCCCCTTCACCGTCTTCACCGAGCCCGAGGTCGCCTGGGTGGGGCAGACCGAGGCCGAGGCCGCCCAAGAGAATGTGCCGACCGTCGCATCGACCTACTCGTACCGAACGGACTCGCGGGCCCAGATCTTTGACGAGGACGGCTTGATCGAGCTGGTCTTCGAAAAGAAGACCGGACGTCTGATTGGTGCGCAGATCGCCGGGATCGAAGCCGCGCAGCTGATCGCCCCCTTGGCCCTCGCCGTCCGCGCGGGCACGACCGCAGGGACCCTCAGCTACATGGCCTTCCCGCACCCGATGATCAGCGAAGGGATCAACCACGCCGCCCGTGCCGTCGGTCTTTGACGGGACCCTCTGGAGAGCGCATCAAAGCCTTGCCACGGGGTTTCCGTCGGGCATGGTCCCGAGCATTGCTTTTGCTGCTGGGGGGCCACGCTAAGCAGGGGAGACACAAATGGCAACAAGGCAGATGTGGGATGCGCCCGACATCGTTCCTACGATCACTTATTCCGACCTACCTCGCGCCATCGAATGGCTGCAACGGGTCTTCGGTTTTCGCGAGCGTACCGAGGCCCGCCTGAATTGGCTGGGCGGGGGTATGAGCTGGTTCGAGGTGGGGAAGAGCCTCTTCGCCATTGCGACTCCGGACATCGCCTGGCGCCAAACACCAGAAACTCCGGGTTTGGTGGTGAAGGTGTATGTCGCAGACGTCGACCAGCATTTTGCGCACGCGAAGGCAGAAGGCGCGCGCATCGTCTCTGAACCCGAAGATGGATTTTGGGGCGGTCGAATCTACCGCGTGTTGGACCATGAAGGACATCAATGGGAAATGTCGCAGCGCG
Source organism: Methylacidimicrobium sp. B4 (assembly GCF_017310545.1). NCBI lineage: Bacteria > Pseudomonadati > Verrucomicrobiota > Methylacidimicrobium > Methylacidimicrobium sp. B4. The sequence continues at coordinate 175,291 of NZ_CP066203.1, read as the reverse complement.
GCCGTGATCGAGCCGCGGATCGCTGGCAACTGCCTCCGGGAGTGACACGCGGAGGACTCGAGTGACCGGGCCGTCGAGCAAGACGCTCCAGCCGCCCGCTCCACCGCTGATGCGGGATGCCGCGGTTGCGCTTGAGCGTTGACCCCTATCCTTGGAGCCATATTCTATGGGGAGCTGGCTCGGATGAACCGAATCCCATTTGCCCTCTTCCTGCTGATCCTCTCCGCGATCCCCTCGCATGCGATCCTGACCCAGTGGGTTCCCGCAAACCCACCCTACTCACATGGCCCGCTCGGAACGGGAGAGTATTCGATGGTCTGGAACATGCGCCGCTACGCCACTCCCCCCGGCCGGCCTTACGTCATCATCGGCAGCATCCGTGCCACTGGAGGGCTCTGGGGCTCTCCGCGCACCCGGGCGGTCGAGGTCGCCCGGGAGCACGGAGCCGATGCGATCCTCTGGACCCAGGCGGAGACCCATGCCGAAGCCAACTCGATTGGGCTGATCGGCCTTTTGTCCCATTGCGACTATCTCGCAATCCGGTGGACCACCCCGCCCCGATAACCGACGCCAGCGGGGGAAAGGTTAACTTACGGGGAAAAGAGCCGTACCACGGGAGAAAAGAAATCTCTGGCGCCGTGGCCCCCCCCGGAACTTTCGACCTCCGGCTCCTCCTCCAGATCGAGCCGCACCAGCAACCCTCCGGCCGGAACGATCTCCCTCACGAGAGCCGGATGCTCCTTCTCGATTTCGATCACGGCCTTCCGTTTTGGCCGAAATCCCGGGAGATGCGACGAGAAGATGGCGGTATCGAACCGCTCGCCGAAAGGAAAGATCGCCGCACTCGCGAGCAATCCTTCGACCACCCTGCGTGTCGGCAAGCCCGCTTCATGCGCGATAAAGAGGCCGTTTTGCGCGTCGGTATCGACGAAGAACCGTCCATAAACCCATGTCCGGGCTGGACGGGTCCCCCGTTGCGTCCATACGCGGGCGATGTCGGCGAAATGGAGAAGCATCGGGGGACCTGCGGAAACGGCTTCCGCTTTTCCTCGATGGCTTTCCCCCCTCCTCTCCCGGTCTGCCTCCTCGGCGGGCGAAACCTCGCCCCGGTTTTTTGCGGTGGAGGCCGCTCGAGCCTCTTTGCTGTCGCTCTTCCAGAGCGGCCTGGGAACCCCCAAAAGCCGGATCCGCGCATAAAAGCCGTTCCCTTGCAACATCTCCAGCACCTCGGCCGGTGCTTCCCTAGAGATTTCGAACCGCCTTCCTTCCCGCAGCCCTGCAATGGGAAACTTGGTTTCGCAAATCGCGATTTGGACAATGGGTTCGGTCGGTAAAACCGAGAACGGAGCGAGCTTTTGCAGAACCGTGTAACTCACGAGCCGAGGAAAGCCCGCAGCAAACACCCCCTCTCGAACGGGGCCCCAGGCGGTAAATTCGCCGTAGGTCCAAAGATTGCGCGGTCGGGTGCCAAGTGCTGCAACCTTGCGGTGAAGGTCAGCGAACGGCAGGACGACGCTCTTGGCCCCGTAGGCACAGGTGCCGGAAAGGATCGCCCAGCTCAGGAGCGCGGAAAGAAGCCAAGCCAGAGAAGCCGCTCGCACCCGCTCGCTCAACCCCAGGGAGGCGCCAGCTCTGCGCCCATCGCTGGAACCTCTTCTCGCGCTGTCCATCCAAGCCTGCAGGGCAATGGTCTTAGCAAGATTTCGCTAGGAACGCATTCATTTTTCGGGCAGTTGCCCTCTACCCAGGCAAGGATGCGCGGAGGGGCGCCGGTTTCCCCCGGGAAGCTGCGGGGAGACAGGCTGCGAGGAGGGAGAGCCTGGTCCCGATGAGGCCGGCTAGACCCGAATGCGTTCGTACGCAACAAAAAAAACACGTAGGTCCCTTGTTCCGGCCATGCGAAACCGCTAGTGTCGGATCCAATCCGGCCTGCCGGGAAACCAAGGAGAGTTCCATGAACCCTGTCGTCGAGAGTGCGGAGTTGGAACGCATCGCCGTTCGCGGCGAGAACGATGCCTCTGTGCGTTGGGCCGGCGCGTTCGCATCGTGCGGCGGCCGCGGCGCCACCCAGTCCTCGACGATCGTGTACGAGATCGAGCCCGGGGGACGGCTGGGCTGGCATACGGATGCTACCGAAGAGACCCAATACATCCTCTCGGGCTCCGGGGAGCTGCGCATGGAGTCGGGCGTCTATCCCCTTGGCCCCGGCAGCGTATTCGTCATCCCGACCGACGTGCGCCACGACCTGGCCAATACGGGGCAAAGCACCTTACGGGCGGTCGCTTTTTTTGCGGCGGCGATGTTTACGCAACGCTTCGACGACCTCATGCTTCCCCCGCGCACTCATCTCCTCGGCACCCCCAACCGCTCCGGCTGAGGATTCCCATTCAGTCTGGCGGCCCGATCATGCCCTCCTTGCCCTACCCCCCCGGCGCGTCAACGATGCTCCCATCCGATCGGGGCGGAAGGGGCACGGTCAGGGAGACCGGGGAGAGATGCCCGGCGCGCTCGACGACCAACCGCAGCGCCTTGAGCCCACGGCTTTTCTCCTGGCGATAGAGCGCGAGAAAGCCCGAGAGGCTCTTGGGAAAGCGCCTCCCGTCCAGAGAGACGATTCGGTCCTTCACGCGCAGGCCCGCTCGCTCGGCCTCGCTCCCTTCCTCGATCGCGAGCACGGTCGGGGCCCCTTTGCGCTGCGCCAGCAGCAGGCCGAGGGGAAGGACCAAGGGTTCATCCCAGACCCGCCTTGGCCGCCAATGCGGCTTTGCGCCGGGTTTCTCCTCCCCCTCCCCCGCCGGTTCCACCTCTTGGACGATCGGCGCGGGCAGGGAAAAGACCAGTTGCAGATCGGAGCCGCCCAGGCCGGACAGGGCCTTTCGAAACGCGTCCGTGGAGGTCCAGACCGTGGTACCATCGACCCCATGGCGCAGATTGCCGTCCTGGCTCCCATTCGGGTTCGTTCCCGGCAGCGTCTCAACGGTCGTGCCGATGCGCATGCTACCGAGCCCCAAGCCGTCGAGCGGCATGACCCTTCTGCGCAAAGCCCTTTCCAGCTCCCCTTCTTCACCCGAAGCCCTCCCTATCTTCGGCTTCGCATAAAGGCAATGGAGCCGGGCGTCTGGACGAACGACCGTCCGTTCGTTGATCGCTATGGGATACGTCAGGCGAACCTCTCTTCCCTGTTGCACGAGCGGAAAGGCGACGGAGAGCGGCGGGGTGGTCCTGAGCCCATCCGCCTCCTCGGCGGAAAGGGAGCCCGTGGCGAGAGCGCCAAGAGAAAAGAGCAGCAGGCTGGAGCAGAGTCGGAACAACCCGCCTCTGCGAGACACCGCCCTCGCCCGCTCTCTCCGCAGATCCGTGCGATCCGCTCCTCTTTGCGCAAGAGTCCTCACACCGCCCACTCCCACTCTTCAGGGATACGCTCCGCGAAGCACCGCTCCCGTCCCGAGTCGTGCGACCGTTGCCGCCCCCGAAATTCCCCGACAACCAAAAAATAATTCGATTCGCTGCGAATTTGAAGAGCAAGCGGGGCTCCCCCGTTTCTCCCGGCCCCGCGCGCAGACGCCCGGACGCCCATAGGCGCTAGGGTGCGTCGAGGATGCTTCCCCCGAGCCGGGGCGGCAGAGGCACGACAAGCGTAAGCCGCGCCTCTCCCCGCTCCGCCTCGACGGAGACCGACGAACCTCCCCGCGATTTTGCCTCGCGATAGAGATCCAACAAGGCGGACAGACGCTTGGCGCAGGACCGGCCGTCGAGGGAGACGATCCGGTCCCCCGAGCGAAGACCCGCTTCGGCTCCCGCGCTCCTGGCTTCGACCGCGAGCACGGTCGGTCCCGCTTCCAGCTCGCCCAGCAGCAGGCCCAATGGCAGAACCAGGGGCTCGTCTCGGACTCGTCCGTGCGCGGAGTCCGTCTTGGGGTGTTCGGCCCCGTCCGGTTTGGCTGTCTGGGCGGAGGGGGCCGCGGGAGGCGGGGCAAAGACCAGCCGCACGTCGGATCCGTCCAGGCCCGCGAGCGCCTCCCGAAATGCATCGACCGAAGTCCAAAGAGCCTTCCGGTTCGCCTCTTGGCCACCCCTTCCCTCAGTTCCGCCTCCCCCGCCGCTCATTCCGCCATGCCTGCCCCTCATGCCGCCTCCCCCCATGCCCATCCCGCCTCCTCCCATCCCGCCCATGCCACCCATCCCTCCTCCATGGTGCCTGCCCGAAGGGGCGCCTCCCTCCGAGGATTCCCCTTTCTCCGCGCTTGCCGCTGGGCGCTGGGCTTTCACGTAAAAGCAGCGGAGAACCTCCCGGGGCGAAAGAATCACGTATTCGTTGAGCGCCAGGGGACAGCCGGCATGGACCTCCGTACCTTGCTGGACCAGCGGAAAGGCTTCCGCGATTGGCGGGGTCGTGGCCAGCGGCTTTGCCTCCTGCCCATACAGGGGGAGAGCACAGACGACGGACAGAAGAGCAGCAATGACAACTCTCCAGCCGGCCCAGGCCCATCCAGAGCGATGCGGAGGATCGGCTGACCCCGGGGGATCGGGGGCCGCAGAAGGACGCTCGCCTTCTCCGCGGAGACCCATTCCTCGAAAGGAAGATCCTCCTGCCCGAGCGACACTTCTCACCCTGAGAGTAAACTTCCGCAACCGCGATTTGTTGCGAAAAAAGAGAGAAGCGGCCTTCGGTACCTCCGCTTCCCCGGCGAGGAAGGCCGTTTTCGTCTCCTGGGAGATCGAAGGGTAGTTGCCGCCTTTTCCGGCACGTCTCCCAGCTAGCCCAAAGATCTTCTTGCGCAAGTTCCCAAGAGGAGACTTGATCGCGAATCGATGCGTGCGCAGGGGAAGATCGATCCGGAGAATCTCCTCTTTCGATGGTGCCACTCTCCTCCAGCCATTTCCCTCTCCCTTCTCCTGCTCGCGACCGCTATCGGGTTCGGCAGGCCGGCGCTCTTCGACTCCCCCCGCCTCGCCGAGGAGTACGACCGGAAGAGCGCCGCTCAGTACGAGATCGGCAGGGAGCTCCTCTCCCTTCTCGGCATCTCCCCGGGAAGCTCGGTCCTCGACCTGGGATGCGGTACGGGACAGATCGCCTCCTGGGCCTCCCGAATCGCTGGACCCAAAGGAAAGGTCCTGGGGATCGATCCCTCCCCCTACCGAATCGCGCTTGCCGAGCGGAGGGCGAGGAGGGGACTCGCCTTTGCCGTTGCCGGCTCTCGCGATCTTCCCGCTTTCCCTTCCGGCTCATTCGATGTCGTTTATCTCAATTACGTCCTCCACTGGATCGATGACCGGCGGCAAGCCCTCCGAGAGATCCGCCGGATCCTCAAGCCCGGGGGCAAGCTTGGGATCAGCTTCGAGGATACCAGCCGACCTTCGGAGATCGACGAGATCATCGAGCGATCGGCAAAGGAGGTTCTGGGAACGCTTCCCCCCGCGCTCTTCCTCGCCACAGCACCCCTCGGCCTCGCGCAGCTCAAGGAAATGCTCCGGCAGAATGGATTCCGGGTTCTCAAGGTGAAGGTCGTCGAGTCGGAGGATCGAGCCAAGACGCCCGCGGAGCTGCTCGACTTTTGGCGGGCCAGCAGCGCGGGGAGGTTTCTCTCGGGCGTCTCGCCGGGGCAGCGGCAACGGATCGAGCGCCGCATCATCGAACGGCTGGTGGCGCGCTCCGGTTCCGACATCCGGATTTCGGGCGAAACCCTTCTGCTCGTGGCGGAGCGGGAAGCGAGCCGACCAACAAGCGGCCCTTCCCATCACCTGAAAAGAAGGCAAGCGCCCGCTAAAAATTGGCAAGCCCCCGTTAGCGGCCAAGCGGGCCAGTGAGCTACCCTTCCCAGGCATGTCGATCGGGAATGAGGGCTAGAAAGTACTCCGCCGCCTGTTTCGCTTGCCTCGCCCTCCTGGCCTCTGTGAGGGCCCAGGAATCCCAAAGGACCGATCCGCCGGACCCTCTTGCAAGCGTCAAGGCGGAGCCGAGCGCACCTCCGGCGGCCGCTGCTTCCCCTCAGCTTCCCGAGATCGTTGTGACCGCCGAAGAGGAGCGGCCGACTCCTCCCGCCCAGGAAGTCACCTCGGTCTACGGACCCGACTTGTCGGTCCTGGATACCCCCCGCGATGTCCTGCCCGTCTCCCGGGAAGAGCTCGATACGGTGATGGCCCAGCAGGTCAACGACCTGGTCGCCTTCAGCCCCTCGGTCAATCCGACCCAAGCGACCGGGAACGTCGTGAGCGAGCCCGTCGTCCGCGGGCTTCCCGCGACCGCCTTCCGGAACGGGATGCTCGTCGGCTTCTCCAGCGGCGGAAACTGGGGCCCCCTGCTCAACTTCAACGCGGACGATTCGCTCGATGTCCTCACGGGGCCGGTGAGCATCGTCTATGGGCCTCAGGAGTTCGCTGGGGGATATGTCGACGAGGTAACCAAGCAGCCCTTCTTCGACCGCTTCCGGGGGAACGCCTACTACACCTTGGGCATGTATGACACCAACCTGTGGAACATCGACATCGGCGGCCCGATCGGCAAGGAAAAGAAGCTCGCCTACCGGCTCGACTACTTCGGGCAGGAGGGCTACGCGCCCTACAACTACTATGATGGCTCCTACCTGAATCGGGAGTGCGCCTATCTCGCCCTTTCTTGGAAGCCCACGGAGGAGGTTCGCGTCGACTGGAATGGGGAGTTCAATCAGAACTCCTTTCTGCCGTACGCCGGCGTCACCCGACCGACTCAGTCCCTCATCGACTCCGGACTCTACCAGAGCGGCTCCTGGATCGGGTATTACACCCCGCCGGCTACCGCGGCACAGCCCTTCGGCCAGTTCCATCCGGGTCAAGGGACGCCGCCGCCGGGCTCCGGATATGCGATCGACTGGGGACCCCAAGTCCCGATCAGTGGCCGGGCCAACCTCTTCAATACCCCGCTCGACTCCTCGCATCAGCTCTACGCGGTGAGCCAGGCGATCGCCACGATCCGACTGAGCGACGAGCTCACCCTCGTCAACAACACGCTCTTCGAGTATTTCCAGGCGAATGCCGCCCAGCCGATCCCGGATCCGACCTGGGTCGTCCTGCCCTACGGGGTCGATGTCGCCGATCGGCTCGAAATCCGCTGGGAGCCGGAGAAGCAGAGCAAAAGCTTTTGGCAGAGCATCGATAGCGGCCTCGCCTTCCGCTTCCTGAGCGACGAGGAGTATTCGGGGAGCTGGCATCCGACGAGCAACCAGGCCGATATGAGCAAGCCGATTACGCCCGCCTCCGCCTCCACGATCGTCCCCTATGCGCTCGCGACCAGCCCCGCCTATGCCAATCCGTTTCTTACGGACATTCCGATTCCGGGCTATCCGGGAGAGTATTACAACGTCGACAACTTCGCCTCGACCCAATGCAACTTCTGGGAGATCTCCCCCTTCGTCCAGGACATCCTCCACTTCGGAGAAAAGGCGAGCCTCTTCCTCGGCGCCCGTGTCGATGCCTACTTCGTGAACGCCCAACCGCCCTCCGGCACCCCGGCACAGCTCATCGGCCCGAGCTACGACGCGACCTCGACAAGCGCCCTTCTGCCGCAGGTCACCGCCAGCCCCACCTACCGGATCTTCCCTTGGCTTTCCTGGTATGCGACCTACTACTTCGGGCAGACGACCGCCCAATCGATCTTCGGCTCCTTCGCCCCGGAGTTCACCAGCACCTACTACCACCAGACCCAGACCCTCTACGAGACGGGCCTCAAGCTCTCTCTCCTCCGCGATACGCTCTTTCTCGGGCTTTCCGCCTACGCCCAGTCTGGATTCATTCCCGCCTTCGTCCTTCCGGGGGGCACAACCCCGACCGTTTCCGCCGATGTCCAAGGGGTGCAACTCCAGGGGAGCTACCGGCCGGACCGCCATTTTTGGGCGAACTTCGGATTCAACTACATGCAAGGGTATGAGAACTGGACGAACACCGACGGCGTCGGCCCGACCACCTTTACCCCCTACCCCGCAAACGTCGCCGCCCAGTACGGCCTGCCCGTCAGCCAGATCGTCTCCCTCGCCCCGGGCATCTATCCCTTCATCGGCTTTCCCAAGGAGTATGGCAACCTGATGCTCACCTACAAGACCGACTCGGGCTTCGGCGCCTCCTTTTGGGCGATCGAGCAGGGCGGCCAATTCCTCTCCTATGACTACGCCGTCCGGGCGCCGGCCTGGTATACCTTGAACGCGAGCCTCTTTTACGCCGCCAGGCACTGGGAGGCGCGGATCTGGTTCTACAACTTCACCGACAACCGCTACTGGATTGCGGGAGCGCCCGGCTTTACCCCCGCGCGCACCGCCAACCTCGAATATGCCGCCCTCCAGATGCCCTTCTGGATGCAGGCGATGATCCAGGTTTCGTTTTAGCTCGGCCGAAGGTGGTGGCCGAAAAAGTCTTGGACGAGCAGCCAGGAGATCCGCGCCGCTTCGGGGTCATAGCTGCCCCGCTCCTCGCAAAAGAAGCCGTGGCCCGCCTCCGAAAAGCTCACCTCGATGAACGCCTTGCCCGCAGCTCGAAGGGCGTCGGCGGTCGCCCGCGCCTTTTCCGGCGGCACGTGCTGGTCGCGTCCTCCCCAGAAGAGCAAAAGCGGGGCCTTCACCTCCTTCGCTCGATCCAGGAGATCCGGTGCGATCCCCCCGCCGTAAAAGGAAGCGGCCGCGCGAAGCGGAGCCACAGTACTGCCGAGGAAGGCCACCCGGCCCCCGAAGCAGAAGCCAATCGCCCCCACGGCCGCCCCGCAGCCGCCCGTACTCAGCCACCGGTAGCCGCCTTGCACGTCGGCCGAAAGTCCCTCGATCGTGACCTGCCGAAGATGGGTGAGCGCCTGCGTGAAATCCTCATAGCTCCCCTCCCAGCGAGAGGCGCTCCGGTGGTAGAGATCCGGGGCGAGTGCCCGATAGCCTTGCTGGGCGAGCCGCTCGGCGACGTTCCGAATATGTCGGTTGACCCCGAACGCCTCCATGAAGACGAGGATTCCCGGATAGGATCCGGGAGCGGAGGGCTGGGCCAGGAAGCCCGAGAACCGGCTTCCGGCGGCGGATTCCAGATCGATCCACTGCGAACGCACCTCTCTTTGCATTGATTTCTCCTCGCTCTGAGCGAAAATGTAGGCTCCGGAGGCGGCGCTCACGCCTTCCGCTCGGCGACGACGAGCAGGCGTTGGAACTTCCGCTCGATCCCGCGGACGGTCCGCAGCCGCTCCAACCCCTCTCGAATCTGCTCCAGGATTGCCGGTTGATGCTCCTCGGGAACCCCGGCGAGAAAATTGCCGAAGCTGCTCGAGCGCAGAAAATCGATCAGATCCTCGGCCTTCTCGACAAAGTCGGTGTACAGCTGGCTCTCCACAAGGCGCACCGAAAACCCTGCCGCCGTAACGAGATTGCGCCATTCTTCCGCCGAAAGCAGAAAGGGGGAGAGCCGAGTCCCCTCCGGAACCGTGCCCATCACCGAAATGATGGCTCCCTCGACGATCTTCCGAAAAGGGTTGGGCTGGTCCTTTTCGCCCGTGCCGATTCCGAGCTTTCCGCCCGGCCGGAGAATCCGGTGGATCTCCTCCAAGGCTACCGCCTTCCTTTCGATCCAGTGGAAGACGCTATTGAGACAGACCTGGTCCCAAGCACCATCCCCGAAGCGGCCGAGGTCGTCGCTTCCCCCCGGCGCAAAGGCGAGGCCCGGCTTGGCCCGGCGCAGGGCGATCTCGATCCGGTGCGGCAGGGGATCGATGCCCAAGACTGTGCCGGTGGGCCCGACGACCTGGGAGATGTATTCCGCAAGACGGCCCGTGCCGCAGCCGACATCCAGGACCCGTTCTCCCGCTCGCACCCCCATCCGCTCGATCAAGAGCTTCCCAAAGAGGAATTGCGAATCGCTCAACCGGTCGTAGCTCTCTGCCAGCTCCCGGGTATCCAGATTCAATTGAGTCATAGCGAGGGGCAGCTTACCCCTGCTCCAGCGCGCGCGCCAGCCGGCGGTCGGGAACGAGCCAGAGCATGGCGACCAGCGCGTAGATCGCTTGCGCGATCGACGCCTGAAGAAACGAGAGGCCGATCGCCGACGCATAGAGGATCACCGAAAGCCTGCCCTTCTGATCCCGGCCGATCGCGGCGGCCAGCCGCGAATCGCAGCCCTGCTCGTGGATGATCAGATGCTGGAGGACGAAATAGGCGATCGCGGCCGCGAGCAGGATGACCCCGTAGACGGCCGTCGGTAGCGTCGCCGAATGGTGGTCTCCGGCCCAGCTGGTGACGAAGGGGAAGAGCGAAAGCCAGAATAGCAGATGGAGATTGGCCCACATGATCGCTCCGTTGATCCTTCCACAAGCCTTGAGCAGATGGTGGTGATTGTTCCAGTAGATCCCGAGGTAGACGTAGCTGAGCAGATAGTTCAAAAAGAGCGGAAGAACCGAAGCAAGCGCGGCGAGGCTCACCCCATCTGGGGCCTTCAGCTCGAGCACGGTGATCGTGATGAGGATGGCGAAGACGCCGTCGCTGAAGGCTTCGAGCCGGCCCTTTTCCATGGGAATGTTGCCGCTCGGGATGCTAGGGGTCGTGAGAGCTTTCGTCAATGTCGCCCGGGCTGCTTGTGCGGTGCGCCCAGACTCCGCGCCCATCCAGGGAGAGAATTTGCTCGCTCCTGGCCCGTTCTCCCCCGCCCCGCCCGCACCGCACGCACCAGAGGAAGGAGTTTCCGTCCTCGAAGCTTGCGGGCAACAACTGCTTCTGCAACCTTGCCTGCTCCCGGTTTGGTTACAATTGCGTGACAAAGACATTGACGAAGCAATGTCGGCATAGTAGTTGCTCGAAATGACCGCCATGTTGCACAACAAGCCCGCGAAGGTCAGGTCCGGCACAGAAGCGGAGAGGCGGATGCCCTCGACGAAGCGACGCCAACGGACTTCCGGCACCACGCGCTTGAGCATCAAGGGGCAGGTTGTGATTCCCGAGGCCGTTTGCCAACGGGTCGGTCTCAAGCGAGGGGATCAATTTCTCGTCCTCGCCGACAAGGACACGATTTGCCTCCGTCTGCTCCATCCGCCCTCGAGCCGTGAGTGGTCCCAGCTCCGGGAGCTAGCGAACCTGCTGGCAGCGGGAACCCAACAGACGGCCGCAGCCGGCTGACCTTGCTTGGCCCAACGCCAAAAAACTCCCTGGCAGAGGTTCCGTGGTTCGGCGGAAAAGGGAATGATCGCACCCCCCGCGCAGCAGCGCGGAGATCGCGCCGCTGCGCCGGAACGATCCGAACGGTCGGCCCGTTTAGACTCGTTTCAAGAAGACCAAGTCGTTTAGCGCAACCACCACGAACTCATCTCCCGGCCGTAAGCCGAAGTCCTTCCGGATCTGCTCCGGAATCACGACCTGCCCCTTCGTGGAAAGGTGGGTCGTCCAAAAGCTTGGCCCCGCTTCTGTTGCCGTCGATTCCGCCTCGGTCTTCTTCAAAATGGCTCTCTTCCGAGGGGCGTCGGGCACCGGCGAGGTCTTCGCAGAGTGAGAATTTCCCCCGGATATAGGCATGATGGACATAAACAATTACCCTGATATGACGAGCCGGCGGCCCGTAATATTGGCTTAACAAAACCGATCTCCAGCGGCGAGTCAAGGCTCCTTCGTGTCGGCAGCGGCTCCAGACCGCATCCCCACTCGGCCCAAGCCCACCGCATCCCCTTTTTCGAAGAGATCCCCTCGCCAAAGACGGAGGCCCCCGAAACCGCCGCCGCGCTAGTCGGAAATCTCTCCCACTACCGGCCGCACCAGCCGCGCAAAGTGGAGGTAGGCCAGGCTCGCGATATCCTCGTGGGTCCCGGCCTGAAAGACCAGCTCGGGCTGCCGGGCGATCTCGTTATCCACGTAGACCTTGAGGCCATAAAGGTTACCAAAGGGCGGCATCGTGCCCGGGCGGCAGTCGGCGACACGCGGGGCAAATTCCTCCTCCTTGGCGAGCGCGAGGTCCGGAAGGTGCATCAGCACCTCCAGCTTGCGGAGGTTGACATGGCGGGTGGAGGGAACCACTGCCATCACCAGCCCATCACGACTCTTCACCATGACGACCTTGGCCAAGTGTCTCCCTGGGGTGTGGCTCACCTCCGCCACCTCCTGGGAGGTGAAAGCCGCCGGGTGGTGGCTCGTCTGGTAGGGAACCCGGTTCTCCTCCAAGTAGTGCTGCAGTCTCGGAACCATCGCCATGCGGGTCCTTCTCTCCGTTGGTCCTCTAATCGCGCTCGGTCCCAAGGAAACTCCCGATTTCCTACGGGATCAATCCGGAAAGTAGCTCTCGCAAGCACCTCGCTGACGGTCCTCGGGCCAGCGCCAGGGGAATGCGTCCGCAAGGCGCAAGCTCGCCCTATGAAAAGTTCGCCTCACCCGATTCGCATCTTGTGGGAAGCCGGAAGCTTGCCAGGCCTGCTCCAAGCGGCTCCCACCGCAAAGAGGCTGCTCGCCTCCCTCCCCTTTGCTGCAACGGCCAAGACCTGGAGGGAAGAGGCCTGCTTCTCGGCCCCTGTGGAACGACAACCAGATCGCTGCGGTCAAAGGCAAATTGCTCGAGACGCAGATGGCATTCAATCCCAAGGGATACGTTGGAAAGCTCGCCGAGACTCTATCCGAGGGGGAGAACGGCGAGATCGACGGGATTCTGGCCAAGGCCTCGCACAACGTGTTCCCGATGGATGCCAGGCGGGTCAGGGGGTTGGATCTTGCGCTTGAGGCTTCCTGCACGATTGGCCGAGTTGACGTCGGATGCGCGTTCAAGAGATCGTCCATTCTGGCCCAGGCAATGCGCGAAACTGCCCAATCCTCGCCCATTTCCACCCTGCCCGTTGGATGGGAGAGGACATCGCCAGTGACGCCCGAGAGGCTGCGCTCCGCGACAACGTCTTGGGCGGTCGTGGAGAGACAACTGGAGATCCAGCCCGAGGGCCGCTGATCTCGACGGAGACGCGCCCGACGCCGATTGCGGCCGGTCTCGCCTTTTCCCTTCCCATCGCCCATGCCCGACCAATCCTGGGCAGATCCCGGGCGAAGCCGCGCAGGAGCGGAGTGCGCACGACCTTGTCGAAGCTCGTGGAGAGGACCGGCTCGTTCCGGTTCCCAGCGAATCCGTAAATCCGGGGCGTCTCCTGGCAGCGGTCGAGGAAACCATGCTCCGACACGCAAGATCAGCCAGCCGGAAGCATCGTTTCGTCCTGGGAGCGCCGGGCACAGACGACCTTCCTCCTTGTGAGCGGGCGGTCTTCCGTGGCCTGGCCGTTCCCTTTCTCTGGTCTCCCATGAGACAGAAGGCGCGGCAGGGAACGGAGGCGAGGAGCGAGGCGCTCCCGCCACGGGCCGAAGGCACGATCCGGGCCTGCGGCCGACCATCGACCTCCGTCCTCCGCTGCGGTAAAAGAGACGGGGATGGAAGTAGACGTGCTCTGCGTGGGCCATGCGTGCTATGACCTCGCCTTCTGCGTTTCGCACCATCCCGGTCCCGATGAAAAGCTCTTTTCCGAACGACTCGCCCTCGCTGGCGGCGGCCCCGCCGCGAATGCTGCCGTCGCGATCCGCCGGCTCGGAGGATCGGCTGCCTTCCTCGGCTATCTCGGCAGCGACCCTTTTGGCGAGCGCCACGCTCAGGAGCTGGCGGAAGAGGGCGTCGAGACTTCGCTCCTGGTCCGCGGCCATGCCCCCACCCCCCTCGCGCTCAGCCTGGTGAAGCCGGATGGCTCGCGCACCGTGGTCAACCACAGTTCCGCAACCCCGAAGCTGGAAGCGGCCCTCCCCGATTGGCCCTGGCCTGCGGCGCGGGCCATCCTCTTCGACGGCCACGAGCCGCAGCTTTCCCCGCCCATAGCGGACGAAGCCCGGCGCCGTGGCGTCCCGACCGTCCTGGACGCTGGCTCCTTCCACGAGGGAACCCGGACGCTCGCCGAGGTTGTCGACTACCTGGTCGCTTCGGAACGCTTCGCCGCACAAGCCACGGGCTCGACCGACCCGGAGGAAGCCTTGAGTCGGCTTGCTGCGCCCCACCCCTGCGTCGTCGTGACACTCGGAGAACGGGGGCTCATCTGGTCCTCGAAGGGGAAGCGGGGCAGGCTTGCCGCCTATCCCGTCCCTTGCGTCGATTCCACCGGAGCGGGCGATGCCTTTCACGGAGCCTTCGCACTCGGCGTGGCACGCCGGATGGATTGGGAGGATCTCCTCCGCTTTGCTTCCGCCGCAGGCGCCCTTGCCTGCACTCGCCTCGGGGCGAGGCAAGGGTTGCCCTCGGCCGACGAGGTTGCCGAGCTCCTCGGGCGAGCGGCCCGGCACCCCCAAGCACTCTCCTCCGGCTACTCCTCCCCGTCGTAGTAGGAGAGCGGGCTCTCGCTAACGATCTTTCGCTCGGGTTTGATGAAAAACTTGCCCGACTGGGCGTAGGAAACCACGTCCGCCTCGGGGTTGTTGGCGATCACGAGCAGCACAAGATCGCCTGGACCCGGATTTTCGATCTGGTGAGCCTCCTGCGGCTTTGCCAGGAACCAGTCCCCCGGCCCGACATCGATCCGCCGCTCGCCCATCCGAACCCACCCGTTGCCTTCTTCGACCCCGTAGAGCTCCCATTGGGCGGCATGAGCATGGAGCGGCCAATCGACTGCGCCCGCCGGAATTCGAACCAGGGTAGCGTCGAAGGGATGTCCTCCGGCCCAGGTCCCGATATCCTTCTTGCCTCCCAGGGCGAAGCTGATCGCTTTTTGAAAGAGATGATAGCGCCCCTTGGGCGATCGGCGCTCCTCCCAAGGAACTTCCGCGAGGTTCACCTTCATGACATCCCCGTTCCCGCCCTCGCCCGCATGCCGGGAATCGCGACGATGAGCCGTGCAAAAAGCGAGCCATCTCCGGACGGTAGCCGTCGGAGAGGACAGAAAGGCGGATCCTCCCTAGGGAAGGCTAGGAAGAGTGATCGCTGCTCCCCTTCTCGCTCGAGCTCCCCTTCTCGCAGGAGCCCTTCTTCTTGCCACACTTGCCTTTGCCCGAGAGCTCCGAGCACTTCTGGCCCGAGCAGGCGGGCGCGGCCCCGGCGGGCAGCGAATAGGAGAGGCCGGCAGCGAACAAGAGACAACAGAGGGCAAGCTTCTTGATGGTCATGCACCTAGCATAGCCCACCCGCTCCCCAAGGCCAGCCGATTTTTCATGAACGGTCCGATCCGGTTGTGCGGGCTTCGAAATATGGCGCCCAGAGCCGGTGCCGCCGGGAGATTCCCGAAAAGCCAGGCCCGCGCGGATACGGCAGCGGCGAGCGCAGGCCACAGAAGGCGTCGTGGCGCGCTCTACTTCAGGATCAGCACCGGACAGGGTGCGAGCTGCACGATCCGGTCCGCGCGGCTGCCGATCATGCGCTCGTAGAAGGCCGAGTGGCCTCGCGCCCCAATGACGAGCAAGGAGGCGCCAAGGTCCGCAGCGAGCTTCACGATGTCGCGCACCGGGTGGCCCGGGATCAGGTGGGTTGCGAGCGGGATTGCCTCTGCCGCAGCCATCGCTTTCGAGCGCTCCACAACATGGTGCAAGCGGCGCGCCTCGGTTCCGGCCGCCTCGCGCACCTCCTCGAGCAGTTCGGGCAGATAGGGAACCTCCTCCACGCAGACCATGTGAAGCTCGGAGTGGTTCTGCCGGGCGAGGGCGAGCGCCGCGGAAAGCGCACGGAAGGCGGGGTCCGATCCGTCATTGGCTACCAGGATCTTCTCGAACATCAGCACCTCCAAAGGCTAATCCGGTTGCTCGCGCGGGGCCGACACCCGCTCTCCCCCCTTCCCGCCGGCCGAAGCCGGTGGGTCCGCCTTCGGCAGCAGATGGCGCGGAAGGAAGAAGGCATTGGCGATCACCGTGGGAATGATGGCGGTCCCGATGATCGCCGCCACCAGGGTTGAATATTGGCTCTTGTCGATAATCCCGTGCGAGAGGCCGAAGAGCGAGGCGATCGTCCCGAAGGTGAGGCCCGAGGACATCAACAGAGTGGTGTACATCGCTTCCTTATGAGTCGATCCGTACGATTTTGCGACCGGGTAGACACTGACGATCTTGGTGAAGGTTTCCGCGAGGAAGAAGAAAAGCACGCCCATTGGCGCGGCAATCACGGCGGGGATCGAGACGAGATAGCCCGCCCGTGTAAAGTAAAATGGCGTCAGGAGCCCGATCGTGACGGTACGCAGGCGCCGGATGAGGGAATGATCTCGTCCAACGCTTCCGGCGAGCGTCATCCCGATCAAATAGGCCGGCAAGACCGCTTCGCTACCGGCCCACGTGGCAAGCGCCCCCATTCCGAGCAGGCAGAGAAGCAAGAACTTCGTTTCGAGCTCGGACGGGCGCTCCCCATATCGCCGGAAGAGCTGCCGGGTGAGCCAGGGCAGCCCGACGAAGACCGCCACCAGGGCAACCGCAAAGATCAGGGTCTTCCCGGTGAAGGGGGCAAACACCAGGCCGAGCGTGACGACCGTACCGAGATCGGTGACGAAGCAAGCGGCCAGGATCGTCTTCCCAAACTCGGTGCGATTGAACCCAAACTCCATCATCACCGTATAGACGACCGCGACCGAAGTCGCCGCGAGGGCGATGCCGGCCAGGATGCTCGGCATGACCTTCCAGCCGAGAAGATAGTGAGCGGCTGCCGCGCAGCCGAGCGAAGGGAGCAGGAAGCTCGCCGCGCCCACCGCCACGGCCTCTTTCCATTTCCGTCGGAATACCTGAGGGTCGAGCTCTGCCCCCGCAAGAAAAGTGAGCAGGATGGCGCCGACTCCGGCGAAGACCTTGACCCACGGCTCGTTCGTCCCGAGCAGATCGGGGCCGATCGTGGCCGCGAAGACCGTAGAGGCGATCATCCCGACGATGATTTCGGAGAGTGCCGTCGAAATGCGGAGCCAATTCGAGGCAAGGCTCGCAACCAGAGCCAGGCCAAACCAGAGAGATGCAAGCGCCCAAACCTGGGTCACGGCCGACCTCGCCCAGCAAGGGAAGGCCGCCTTGGCGCCACTCGCCCTACGCCCGATGTGAAAGAAACCACCCACCCCCGCAAAGCCATGCCTCCTCCTTTCAGATGCTCGTCGGTAGGAGTTATCAGCCGAGGCGGCGGTTTTGGGGAACTCCATCCCCTTGGGATGGACCATAATGGGGAAACGAGTCGATGGCTGTCAATGGGAGAAGCTCCTCCATGGGCGCACAAGCGCCCGGCAGCCGGGCTCATCTTCCTCTCAGGGCCCGGCCGAGGGGTTGCCGGCCGGGGGCGCCGGAGTCGGATTCGGCGCACGGCCGGCCGGGGCGGCCGCAGCGCCGAGCGCCGGTGCCTGGGGAGAAGCGGGGCGGAAGGAAGAATCCTCCCATCCGCCTCCGAGCCCCTTGACGAGCAACGCGGTCAGCACAAAGCGCTTGCCCAAGGTCTGCGCATCGTCCCGCTGGCTGGTGAGCCACTCCTTGTTGGCCTGGACGATCTCAAAGTAGTTGGCCAGCCCCCGCCGATAGCGGTCCATCGTCATATCGACTTGCCGGCTCGAGGCCGCCACCGCGCCGCCGAAGCGTCGCTGCTGCTCCGCCAGGATCCGGATCCCGGAGAGATAGTCCTCGACCTCCTGGAAGGCGGCGAGGACCTCCTTCCGGTACTCCTGGACCGTCACCCAGTAGCTCGCCTTGGCCGCATTCAAGCCGGCGATGAGGCGTCCCCCCTCGAAGATCGGCACGTCGAGCAGCGGGCCTGCGGCCCAGTATGCATTGTGCAGGGTCAGCAAGGTGTTGAAGAAGAGGCTCTGGAAGCCGCCGAATCCGGCGAGATAGAAGGAAGGGTAAAACGCGGCGCGGGCGACCCCGACCTGCTCGTTGGCGGCCGCCATGAGCCGCTCGGCCCGCGCGACATCCGGCCTCCTCTCCAGCAGCTCCGAGGGGACTCCTGCGGGCACCGCCGGCGGCTCGCCCGCGAGGGGACGCGGGCGGAGATGGAAGGTCGACGCCGACCTGCCGGTGAGCGCGGCCAAGCCGTTCTCGACCTTGGCCCGGCTCCACCGGATCCCCTCCCGTTCGCCCTGGACCTGCTCGAGCTGGCTTCGGGCCCGCTGCACGTCGAGCTGCTGGCCGATGCCGAGCCTGGTCCGTTCCTGCGTGAGATGGAGATCGGTCTCGAAGACCGCGATGATGTGGTCGAGGATCGAAAGCTCCAGGTCGATCTGCCGCAAGAGGTAGTAGTTTTGGGCGACTTCCGAGGTCAGCGAGAGTCGGATCGCCTCGAAGGCCGCCTGGACCGCCTTCGCCTGCTCCTTGGCGGCCCGGAGCTGGGGAAGCTGGCGCCAGAGCGAAAACTCGTAGCTCGTATCGCCCACCGCGGCCCAGGGATCGAGCTGACGGGGGAAGGGCGGGACCGGCCACTGGCCTTGCGCCGCATTGGAGACCGACTTGAGCCACGGGGTGAAATCGAGCGTCGGGTAGAACATCGCCTTCACTCCCAGGACCTCGGCGCGCGCCTGCATCATCCGGGCAAAGGCTTCCGCCAGCGTCGGGTTGGCGGCCAGCGCTGCCGCCTCGAGCTGGTCGAGCTCCGCATCCCGGTAGATCCTCCACCAGTCCCCCTTCCCGAGCAGGTTTTCCCTGGGCTCGGCCACCTTCCACGTGGGCCCAGGCGGAGCATGCACGGGCTTGGCCGGCGGAGCCCACTTGTAGTGCTGCGCGGTCGGCACTTGGGGCCGCTCGAAGGTGGGGGTGAGGCAGCCGGAGAGCAAGGGCAGCAAGACCGCCAGAAGCCAGCGGAGGGACCAGAGCTTTGCCGCTATGGCGAGGGCTCGACTACGAGGACCGGACAGGGCGAATGGCGGATCACCTGCTCCGAGACCGAACCGAGGATCCAATAGGCCGCACGGGCAAGCCTCCGCCGCCCGATCACCAGCAAATCGTATTGCCCGTGGCGCGCCGCTTCGAGAAGCCGCCGAGCCGCGTCGCCGGTCTGGATCCGCTCGGTGAACGGCACCTTCTTCTCCCGGGCGCGGGCCGCGCACCGCTCCAGCGGAGCCCGAAGGAGCTCCCGCTCCTCCGGGGAGGCGGGATCCCAATCGGTCATCGGCGAGGGAAGGATCGCCAACACCTCCAGGGACGCGCCGAAGCGCCCAGCGATCTCGAGGGCCAGCTCGAAGGCCGCTTCCGCCCCCTTCGAGCCATCGAAACCGACGAGGATCTTCTGAAACCCCGGCATCCGCTCCCCTCCTCTTCCATCCTAGAGGAAACCGAAGCCTCCACAAGCCCGAATCCAGTCGTTCTCCCTCCGCGCTTCTCACGGCGAACCCCTCCTTCCGGCCGAGGGCGGGCTCCGCAGAGCCTCCGGAGCGTCTCCGCTCCGGTTCCGGTTTTCCTCAACGATCTTCCGGATCCTCCCTTGAATCGCGGCGAGCTCCCGAAGATAGATCCGCGAGCGATAGTCGGCCTCCCAGGCCTTCACGGGGATCTGGGTGATCGGCGACCGGATCGACCGGTCTTCGCTGGTGAGACGGACATAGGTCACCATGGAGAGACCGAGAACCAGTGGATGGCGCTCGAGCTCCTTCGGATCGAGCCGAATGCGGACAGGAACGCGCTCGACGATATGGACATAGTTGCCGGTCGCGTTGTCGGGCGGGAGCAGGGAAAAGACGCTGCCCGATCCCGGCTCGAGCCCCTCGACGACTCCATGATACCGCACGCCCCACCCGTAGAGATCGGACTTGAGCACGACCGGCTGGCCGGGACGCATCCGCCCGAGCTCCCTTTCCCGGAAGTTGGCGACCACCCAGAAGTAGTCGAGCGGCACGACGGTCATGAGCAGCTTTTCGGGAGTGATCTGGTCGCCCGGCTGGACGGTCCGCCGCGCCACGTATCCGGCGACCGGAGAGGGAATATTGCGGCGGTACCAGTCGAGCCAGGCGTCACGGACAGCCTGCGCCGCCTGGAGGACGATCGGGTTAGTCTCCACGGTCGTCCCCTGGACGAGCGCCTCGCTCCCGCGCAGCTCCGCTTCGAGCGCCGCGATCGTCTGCTCCGACTCCCGCACCTTCCACTGCGCGTCGACCGACTGCTGCTCGGCGATCACACCGGAGGCGGTTCCGCCCCGGTAGAGACCCAAGTCGTAGCGGTTGCGACCCAGCGCCGCCTTCTCCTCCTCGATCCGGTGCCGCAACCGGCTGACCTGGCTAAAGAGGTTCTCGACCCGGCGCACCGCAGCCGCGAGGTCGGCCTCCGCCTTGCGCAGGGCCACCCAGGCCTTGAGGCCGTCGAGCCGGACCAGCGTCTGCCCTTTTTCCACCCGTTCCGTGCTCTCGACGCAGACCTCGACCACCGTGCCGGAAACCTGGGACTTCACGGGGGCCACGTTCCCGGTCACGTAGGCGTCGTTGGTCACGACCCAGCCCCGGAGGAAAACCACCCAGAAGAGCAGGGCGAAGAGAATCAGCCCAAAGGCGAAACGTCGGCCCACTCCTCTCCAGGAGGGCGCTCCCCCTTCCGCCCTGCTCCCGCCCCCGAGCGAACGGACCAGGCGCCCCCAGATTTTCCGCCCCAGCCGCAGCGCCCGCGGAGCCCGGGCGCGCAGATCCCGGGGCTCCGAGGAACCATCTCTGTAATCCGCTTCGGGCTCAGGAACCCGCCCTTCCCACTCCTCGTTTCTCACGGGCCTTCCCTCCCACCCCTCGGGCGCTCATCCGGACCGAGACCAGCTCCCTGGGCAGAGGGAGGGCTCGGGCAGAGGAGAGCCAGGACCGCCAGAATGAAGAACCCCCAAGCGGCGACCCGGAAGAGATCCTCGAACGCGAGGACCTGAGCGTGCGCCAAGGCTTCCCGGTCGAGAAGCCGCAGGCCGAGATCCCACCCGATCCCCTCGTCCCGCAGGCGAACGCGCAGTTGGTCGAGGAGCGGATGCGAGGAGGGCATCCACTCGACCAGCCGCCTCTTGTGAAAGGCGGCTTGGCGGTAGAGGATCGTTCCCAGGAGCAGGCTCGCCCACCCCTGGGCCGCGACGCGGAAGCTCCCCGCGAGCTCGATCGCCATCGCCTGGTTTTTGGGAGAAAGGCCGCGACAGAGAAAATTCGTCGCCGGCGCCAGGAAAAGCCCCAGGCCGATCCCCTCGATCAGTTGCGGCCCCACGAATTCGAGCCAGAGGTTCCGTTTGCGGTGGATCTCATAGTAGCTCGTCCAGAGCGCAAACCCCGCAAAGAGCAAGAGGCTTCCGAAGAGCAGCAGCCGATTCCGGCCCCAGGCAACGACGCGGGCGCTCAGGAGCGAGAACGGGAGGGCCCCCACCGCAAGAGAGAGCATGACCAGGCCGCCGAGCCATGCGCTATACCCCCACACCGATTGGAGGCGCACCAGAAGCAGGCTCCAGAGCCCGTAAAAGAGCAGGAAGCCTCCGCAGAGGCAGATCATGCCCACGGCGAACGCCGGCCGCAGGAAGAGGGTGATGCGCACCAGCGGCTCCCGGACATGGAGCTCCCAGCCGAGAAACGCAAGCAAGCTCAAGAATGCGAGCCCCATCAGGCCATCCAGGAGGGATGAGTTGTACCAGTCGTAGTCGTCGCCCATGTCGATGGCGGTCTGAAATGCGAAGAGCGCGATCGCCAGCAGGCCGAAGCCGACCCAGTCGAACGGGCTTCCCAAGCGATCGGGCGGCCGGGGAGCCAGCAGCTTCCGGGCCCCTAAGGGGCAGAGCAGGAGGACCAGTCCGTCGAGCAGGAACCAGAGACGCCAGCCGACCCCTTCCCTCCCCCAACCCTCCTCGAGCCAGCCACCGAGGAGCGGGCCGAGCACAAAGGGGACGATGGCAACTACGGCCCAGAGCACCGGGGCGAGAGGCCGAAGGCTGGGTCGGTACTCTTCCAGGAGGAGCACCTGAGCGAGAAGGATCAGCACTCCTCCTCCCGCCCCGAGCACGATCCTGGCCAGCAGGAAGAGGACGAAGCCGGGTGCTGCAGCGCAGAGAAAGGCCCCCATCGCCGCGGCCCAGCCCGCCCAGAGGAAGAGCCGGAGGGTGCCAATCCGCTGCGCCAACGGATTTGCCAGCAGCATCCCGAGCGCCTGGGCCGCGAAGAACTCCCCGTTCATCCAGGCCCCATGGCTCTGGTGCTGGCCCAGCTCGGCCACGCAATAGGGAATGATCCCGGTGAAGGCCCCGGTGTTGAGCAGGGAAAAGAGGCTGGCACCGACGAGCACGAGGTGAAGCCGGCCGAATCGCCCGGGCGGATTCCCGAACGGGGAGCCATCGGCGGGGCTCACGGGAAGCCTCCGCGGCTCCCCCGCCCCACCTGTTGGAGCGACCGCCCCTCTACCGACCGCGCATCGTTTCCCGCCATGCTCCCGTTCCCTCTCCAAAAAGGCTATCGCCTTCTGGAACCAAACGTAGGAGCTATCAGCTCGGGTCTGCGAGCGGTCTTATCTGGGCGAGCCCCATCGCCCGGCGGAACGCACATAGCGATACTCCTGGGGCGATGTCAAGGCTTTCCCAAAAGTTTATCGAAATGGCGTGGAAATCCGCTGCGAGCGCAGGGTTACGGCAGAGCAGCCTCCCCATTCCCGCAGCGGAGGAGGAGCGGTTTCCCGAGGGCAAAAAGCCGACGCCTTCCCCGATCCGCCGACTCCGGGCCTGGAACTACCTGAAGCTCCCCGCCTCCAAGCGCAGGCCGTCCTGCAGTTCTCCAAGCTTCCGTCTGCGATGCGAACTTTGCGGGAAATGCGCAGGCTAGAGGGAGTCGAGCACCCGCTGCAGCCGCGCCTTGGCATCCGCAGCCAGAGGCTTGACTTCCGGCTGAGGCAACATCATCGACATGACTTCGGGATCCATCAACTCGACATGGACCTTGCCCGCGCTATCTTGCCGGACGACCGCATTGCATGGCATGAGCAGCCCCACGGTCGGCTCCATCTCGAGCACTTGGTGCGCCAGGGCGGGATTACAGGCTCCCAGAATCCGGTAGGGCGGCATCTCCTTTCCGAGGCGTTTCTTCAACGTGGCGGCCACATCGATGTCGCTCAGGATTCCGAAGCCCTCCCGGCTCAGCGCCTCCACGACCTTGGGCACCGTCTCTTCAAACGTGCTAGACACTTCCTTGCCGAAGCCATAACTGTTCTTCATCCCATCGCTCCTTGTGTTGGTCCACGCCGATCCCCACTTCACCAGAGGGGCCATCGGCCCCGCGACCCGCTTGTTATGACAGTATCCTCCCCGCTTTCGGAAGCAAGCGCAAGACCGATCCTGGCGAGCCTCGTGCGCATTCCCCTTCCTGTTGGCAAGACTTCCGATTGGCTTTTGCGGCGCAATCGCCTCTTCCCCCGTCGGAAGCTGGCTTCAACCAGAGCGTGCAGCGTCCTGGCTGGCAGTGAGGGACGCCATCCAGCACGTTCGCCATGCTCGAACCGGGATTTGAGCATTCCAGGTCCGACAGGTCCGATCTCTCCGCTTTCCCGCTCAATTCGCAAAGAGATACGGACGGGAATCGATGCTTCGCCGGGCGAATCGAGCACCCTCCGCTTCTTGGCAAAAGAGGCGATCGGTGAGCTCCTCGCCGTCCGGAGCGGGGATGGAGGGAAGCTTCACGACCGCCGGCTTCGCTAGCGCGTGAAGGAAGCGACGGTCGCCTTCCGAAGGCCACCAGGATCGCTGCGCCGATCTCCGGCGTCGCCGCATTCTTGTGCCGAGTGATCACACGACCTCTGGCAGGTCATGTCACAATTCTGTAACAGCTCGTACACACAATCGCCACACAAATGACGCATAGTTGTCGCACAAGCGTAATATACCTGCCATCTAGTTGGCACATGATTGTCACCTAATTGTAACATAGTTTTTTGTTGGCCGCATCCACTTCGCTAGCTATCGTCGCGGCCACTTTAGTCATTTCCACGATGAGGCTCGGGGTTGATAGGACCGTGTAGAGATCTATGCAGAGGAGAGAAGCATGTCATATCTTAGCCGTTGCTTACTGATTCGGCCGGTCGGTTTTCGACATCGGCTTTCTTCCCTCATTTCTCGCCTTCTGCTATTTAGCGTACTGGTCAGCCTGCCGCAGATCGGGGTTTGCGCATCCGAAATCCCACCAGTGGCCGACCCCCTGGCGGACGGGGCTTCCGGATCGAGCGCCTTGGCCGGAGGACCCTCGTCCTGGGATGCAGCCTCGTCCGAAGAGCCCGCCTCCGGGCCCTCGTCCGTATACGGCTCTCGCGCTTCCGGATCCGATCTTGCCGATGTCCAACCCCTCCTCGCCTCCAACTCGCCTAGGGCGAGCGCCAACGCCGGGGATGACCCCGCAGCAACGATCCCAAGCAGCAAGGACGGGGCCATCCAGATGCCGACGACCAACGTGATGGCCGATCCCGACAACCCCCTCCTCTCTCCTCCTACCGACCTGGTTCCGGGAGCCACTCAGGCTCCGACCCAGGAGGAGATCTTCCGCTCAGGGACGACGACCCGGGTGATCGACAAGAACATGGCCGCCGCCGCCGGGCCGGTCGCGGGCGCGGCTCAGGTGCTCCAGTTCTCTCCGGGTGTCAACGTCAATGGCTACGGAAACACGGGTGCCACCAAGTACACCGTCTCGATCAACGGCATCGGGAACGGCTGGGGCGGCTTCGGGGGGTACACGGGTGGGGCCTCGATCATGATGACCCTCGACGGGGTGCCGATGAACAACGTCTCCACGGGCCTCTGGCAGTCGCCGTCGGTCCCGATCATGGCGATGATCTCGAGCACCGCGGTCACCTACGGCCCGGGAACGGCGGCCGGCCGCTGGTATGACAACGTCGGCGGACAGGTCGAATTCACGCCGATCCAGCCGACCGAGCATGCGGGGGCCGATATCAACATGACCTACGGAAGCTTCAACCAGAAGCTCCTCACCGCCGACTACCGGACCGGAGACATCCATGGCTGGTCGACGGTGATCTCGGGCGGGGTGGGCGACGGAAACAACTTCCGGATGTCGCCCGATGGATTCCGCAGCCCCAGCTACCAGTATGCCGTCTACGGAAAGACCATCAAGAACTTCGACCACGGCGACATCAGCTTCGGAGCCTGGTATGCCGACGCGGGCGGCTACCGACCCACCATTCTCCCGGTTAACGCCAACCCCTACGTGACGCTCAACGGACAGAGTGCCACGGGCGTGCCGATCCCCGGCACCCCCTACAGCCAGGCGACCAGCGGCTACTACAGCAACCTCGGTTACGATACCTGGCGCAAAAACGACAGCCAGTCGACGCAGATCGCGTATGCCAAGCAGAACATCTATCTCGACGACGACAAGAAGACCACGCTCCACAACATGTTATTCTATAATGCCTCTCAGCGTATTCATAGTCGTTATTACAACTTCTTTGAGAATGTCAACAATGCCTACGAATACAATAATCCGTCCGAAGGGGACTTTGGCGACCAGATCGGATTGACCAAGATCCTTCCCTACAACACGGTCGATGTCGGCGGCTACTACATCTCGTCCACCTACAACAGCCGCAACGCGTTCTACAATCCGAACTACTTCCTGCCCGGGACGTCGATTCCAGGCGGAGAGCTCACTCCGAACAGCAAATACCGGAACGACTACTGGGATCAGACCGATATCGCGGTCTATCTCCAGGACACGATTGAGCCGATCAAGGCGCTCCAGATCGTCCCGAGCATCCGCTACGACGTCTTCCACACCGCCTACTCGATGAACGCCCAGGAGCAGTTCCCCTTGGCGTATCAATTCAACCCGGGACAAAATCAGGGCAAGTTGCCAAACGCCACGCGGAACCTTGGCGGCATCGAGCCCTCCATCCTGCTCAACCTGGAGGTCACCCGCTGGCTCGCCCTTTACGGCAGCTACTCAGAAACCTACGAAACCGATACCGTCGGAGGCGGAGGGGGACTCTTTCAGGCGATTCCGGCCTCCTATTACGGCCTTTCGCTCGCCCAGTATGGCATCGCAGGAGCGAAGACCCACTTCGAAAAGCTGCCCGGGCTCAACAACCTCCTTTTCGGCGCCAACTACTTCTGGCTACGCTTCGCCGAGCAGGCGATCAACACGGTCAACTTCGTCGGCAATTCGATCACCGGCCTGGGCACCTCCATCTACCAGGGGGCAGACTTCTTCCTGGACGATAACCCGATCGACACCTTTCACCTCTTTGTGAACGGTGCCGTAGAAAACGCGGTCTATGAAAGCTACGTTGTCAGCCCCGGGACCCCGCAGCAGGTTTCCTATGACGGCCGCCACGTCCCCTACGTGCCGAGCGTCATGCTCTCGGGCGGAATCTACCAGACCCAGCAGGTCGGCAAGGTCGCGATCCGCACAAGCCTCTGGTTCATCTTCAACGGGGAGCAGTATGTCTTCAATAACAACACAGGGGCGCCCAGCAACCAGACGATGCCCCAATACTACACCCTCAACGCCTCGATCAACGCGGCCGTTCCGATGCGCCTCTTCGAGCGGGAACGGGTGCTCAACTTCAACCTCACCCTCCTGAACATCACCGACCTCCGCTACAACGGCTACGAATATATCACCAGCGGCGGCTATTACGGGACGGCGGGCAACCCCAACGTCCCCACCGCCTATCAAGCGGGCTACCTGCTCGGCTATCCCGGAGCTCCCTTCACGATCTATGGAAGCATCGGGGCAAGCTTCTAAAGCAGCCGAAATTCCTAGCAAGGAGCGAAATAGACCCGTGATCTCCCCAAAGCTCGGTGTGCGCTTCTTCTCCCGCGGCCTTCTCGCCCTGGGCATGGCCCTTCCGCTTCTCCACGGCATGGCCGCCGGGGCCGCCCTGCCGCCTCCCTCCAAGGCACCGATCGATCACATCCTCCTCATCTTTCAGGAAAACCATAGCTTCGACAACCTCCTGGGAGGGTTTCCCGGTGCTGATGGCATCACCCAGGCTGGGGAGGCGGCGGTCCAGCTCGATCGGTCGGGGGTCCCCTACAAGCAGCTCCCTCCGGTCCGCGACGACAAGGAGAAGCATCCCGACCCGCGATTCCCGCAGAACCTTCCCAACCGCCCCTTCCCGCTCCTCTCCTACGTTTCGCTGCGCGAGCTCACCCCGGACCCGACCCATTCGTTCTATCCCTGCCAGCTCCAGATCGCGGGAGGAGCAAGCAACCAGTATGTCGCCTGGGGAGCCACCGGAGCGCTTCCCATGGGCTATTATGAGACCCGCCGGCTCCCCCTCTTTCCCCTCGCCCGGGAGTACACGGTGCTCGACCATTTCTTCCAGAGCGCCTTCGGCTCCTCCTTTCTCAATCACATCTGGCTGGTCTCCTGCCAGACGCCCCGCTGGCCCGGCAACCCTCCCAGTGAATGGGTCGCCGATCCGGTCTTGGACGGATCGGGCCGCCTGGTGGAGCTACACAAGGACGGCAAGCTGACACCCGATGGCTATATCGTGGGGTCGGTCCAAGGAGCCCAAGCGCCTCATAGCGTCAAGACCCCCCAGGACCATCTTCTCCCACCCCTCACCGCACCGACCATCGGAGAGAGGCTCACCGAAGCCGGTGTCTCCTGGGCCTGGTATTCGGGGGGGTGGCGGGACGCGGTCGCAGGACACCCCGCACCCTCCTTTCGCTTCCACCATCAGCCTTTCGCCTATTTCGCCCGATACAGCCCGGAGAGCCCGGAGGGGAAGCTTCATCTCAAGGACGAAGCCGATCTGCTCGGTGATTTAAAAAAGGGCACCCTTCCCTCGGTCTGCTTCGTAAAGCCCCTGGGGAAAGAGAACGAGCACCCGGGGTATTCCAATGTGGAAGAGGGAGAGCGCCACGTGCTTTCACTCATTCGGGCGATCCAGGACTCCCGCTACTGGTCCCGGTGCGTGATTCTCCTGACCTACGACGAATATGGCGGCTTCTGGGACCATGTCGCCCCACCGGCGGGAGACCGGTGGGGTCCGGGGCCCCGGGTACCGGCGATCCTGATCTCCCCCTACGCACGGAAAGGGGCGGTCGACCACCAGACCTACGAAACGCTCTCGTTCCTTCGCCTGCTCGAATGGCGCTTCCAGCTCAAGCCGCTCTCCGATCGGGACGCGGCGGCGGCCAACCTGGCCGAAGCGCTCGACTGGACGAAGAGGTAGCCCGACGCGCTCCGCAGCGGCAACCGGACGGATCGAGTTTTCCGCCCGTTCCTCCCCGGGAACGCCTTTAGTGCGTCTGCTTCTTGCGGTGCATCAGCTTCCAGATCATCGGGGTAAAGATCAACTGCATCGCCAAGGGCATCTTCCCCCCGGGGCAGGCGATCGTGTTCGGTCGGGACATGAACGAGCCGTGGAGCATCGAAAGGAGATAGGAGAAGTCGATCTCCTTCGGATTCCGGAAGCGGATCACCAGAATGCTCTCATCGGGAGAAGGGATATCCCGCGCAATGAACGGGTTCGAGGTATCCACCGTCGGCACCCGCTGGAAGTTGACATGGGTGTGAGAGAACTGCGGGCAGATGTAGTGGACGTAATCTGGCATGCGCCGAAGGATCGTATGGACGATCGCTTCCTGAGAGTAGCCCCTCTCCTTCTTGTCCCGGTGAATTTTCTGGATCCATTCGAGGTTGATGATCGGCACGACGCCAATCAGGAGGTCGGCATACCGCGCCACGTCGACCTTGTCGGTGACGACGGCGCCATGAAGCCCCTCGTAAAAGAGGAGATCCGTCCCTTCCGGAATCTCCTCCCACGGCGTAAAGGTGCCCGGCTCGAGGTGGTAGGGGGCGGCTTCCTCCTCGTTGTGCAGGTACCTGCGCACCTTGCCGCTGCCGGTCTCCCCGTAGCTCTGAAAGAGCTTTTCCAGCTCTTCGAAGAGGTTGGCCTCCGGTCCGAAATGGCTGAAATGGCGGTTGCCCTTCTTCTCCATCTCCTCCATCCGGGCCTTCATCTCGACACGGTTGTAGCGATGAAAGGCGTCCCCCTCGACCACCCAGGCGTTGATCCCTTCCCGGCGGAAGATGTGCTGAAAGGCGGTCTTGACGGTCGTGGTGCCGGCCCCCGACGAACCCGTGACGGCGACGACAGGATGCTTTGCGGACATGCGATGAATCCTCGGTTAGCTGTGAAAGATCGACCGATTGGCAAAGAGCGGGGACTTGAACGAGAGCTCCTCGCCCTGGTCGTAGGCATGGTGGTAGCTCACGAGGCGTTCCACTTCGCTGCGCGATCCCAGAATCACCGGGATCCGCTGGTGGAGCGCGGTCGGCTTGACCTCGAGGATCCTCTCCCGCCCCGTCCACGAAGCCCCTCCGGCCTGCTCGACGATCAGGCTCATCGGATTGGCCTCGTACAAGAGCCGCAGCCGGCCCCCCTTGCTTGGATCCTTGGTGTCGCGGGGATACATGAAGAGCCCGCCACGAATCAGGATCCGGTAGACCTCGGCCACCATGGAAGCGATCCAGCGCATGTTAAAATCCACGCCGCGCGGTCCGCTCTTGCCTTGCTTGCACTCCTCCACGTAATGGCGGACCGGAGCTTCCCAGAAGCGCTCGTTGGAGGCATTGATCGCAAACTCCCGCGTCTCCTCCGGAATCCGCATGTCGGGATGCGTCAGGATGAAGGTTCCAACCTCTCGATCGAGCGTAAATCCATGAACACCCCGTCCCAGGGTCAGGACCAGCATGACGCTCGGACCGTAGAGAGTGAAGCCCGCCGCAACCTGGGAGATCCCCGGTTGCAGGAAATGCTCGGGCTTGAGCTCCTGGGCTCCTTCCGGAGCGCGCAAGACTGAGAAGATCGAGCCGACGGTCACATTCAAATCGAGATTGGACGAGCCGTCCAAAGGGTCGTAGACCAGCAGATAGCGTCCGTTGCGGCCCCTTTGGATCGGGTAAGGGTTCTCCATCTCCTCGGAGACCACGCCCAGGAGCTGCTCGGTCGAGTCGCAGGTCTGGAGGACCATCTCGTTGGCGATCACGTCGAGGGGCTTCTGCTCCTCGCCCTGGATATTGACCTTCGTGCTGGCCTTCTCCTCAACCAGCCTGCCGCGCGAGACCGCCGAGGCAATATATTTGCAGGCGACCTCCACATCCTTGATCAACCCCGCGAGCTCCGGATCGAAGCTCGGTGTTCTTCGCCGCTCGTCGATTAAGAACGTACTCAATGTGGCCCGATGATAGGGCATCGCTTCTCCTTCCTTCCGTGCCGCCCCCGATGGGCGGCAATCGTTTCCATCGTAAATCGCATTCTCCCCACAGACGCAAGCTTTACTACCTTCACTTTCCGAGAAAACGCTCTGCGCTGAGTAAGCAGGCTTTTGCTTCTCTGGACAAGCGCCTTTCTCGCCCGGGGGCGAGACGCTCTCGAGACCCCACTCCAACCCCTGGCGGCGCGTCCGGATGGCTTGCTTCTCCCCCCCCGCTCGGATTACGACTAGCGGCATCATGAACTTCGGGCAATGGCTTTCGCTTCCGCTCGGTGCGGCGGCCTCCTTGATGAGGGCGACGTTCGGGACTCGCCAGCTCGCCTGGCTTCTTCTTGCCCTTCCCCTCCTCCTGACCGGCTGCGGATACAACCAGGTTCAGTCGGAGGACGAGAAGGTCAAGGCGGCTTGGGCGGAAGTCGTCAACCAGTACAAGCGGAGGGCTGACCTCGTTCCCAACCTGGTTTCGGTCGTCGAGGGATACGCCGTCCACGAAAAGGAGGTGCTCACTCGGGTCACCGAGGCTCGTTCCCGCGTGGGCTCGCTTGCGGTAACGCCGGAGCTCTTGCAAAACGAGGAGGCGATGCAGCACTTTGCCGCCGCGCAAGGCGAGCTCGGCTCGGCTTTGGGCCGCCTCCTGGCGGTGGCCGAAAACTATCCGCAGCTGAAGGCCGATACCCTCTTCCGCGACCTGCAGGCCCAGCTCGAAGGCACCGAGAACCGGATTGCCGTGGCGCGCCGCCGCTACATCCAGGCGGTCCAAGCCTATAACACGCTGATCCGCACCTTTCCCACGAGCCTGACCGCTCTGCTCTTCCACTATCCCGTCAAGCCGACCTTCTCGGTCGAAAACGAAGCGCAGATCTCCGAACCCCCTCCCATCCATTTCCCGGGGCCCTCTCCGGGCGCTTCCTCTCCGTGATGAGAGCGTTTCCCTTCGGGTCGATTCGCTGGCCGCTGTTTGCCCTTCTCTGGTTGGGCGGCAGCCTGCTGTGGGCCCAGGTGGAAACCGAGGAGCCCGAAGCGGCGGCGATTCCCCCGTTCCAGAGCTACGTCGTCGACCAGGCCCGCCTCCTCTCCGGCCGGGAGCGAGCCTCCCTCGACCGGAAGCTGCGCCTTTTCGCTCAGCAGAAGGGGAGCCAGGTGGCCGTGCTTATCGTCCCGACGACCCGGCCCGAATCGGCCGAGAGCTACGGCATCCGGGTCGTGGAACAGTGGAAGCTCGGCCGCAAGGGAATCGACGATGGGGTTCTCCTCCTGATCGTGACCGAGGAGCGGGTGGTCCGCCTGGAAGTCGGCTATGGATTGGAAGGAGTGATCCCCGATGCGGCAGCCAAACGGATCATCGAGGACCGGATCCTGCCCTTCTTCAAGAAAGGCCTCTTCTTTTCCGGGATCTCGGTCGGGCTTGACGCCGTCCTCGCCAAGATCTCAGGAGAGCCCCTTCCGCCGCTCAAGGCGATTCCCAAGGCAGCACCCAAATCGGCCGAGGGCGCCGATCGCGGCCCCATTCTCGGCGGGCTCTTTGTGCTCGTGATGGTCGTCAGCAGCCTCTTCGGCCCCTTCCTCGGTGCTGCACTTGCGGGCGGCCTCGGGCTCCTGACGGGATGGGCGCTCCTGGGAGGGTTCTGGATCGGACTCCTCGTCGGACTGCTCGCCGCCGGAGCTGCGCTCTTCCTTGCCGGATTCCTTTCCGGCCGCGGCGGCCCGGTCGCCTGGCGCGAGGGTCGGAATTTCTCGGGCTGGGGTGGTTGGGGAGGATTCGGCGGTGATTCGGGCGGCTTCCGTGGAGGCCAGGGCGGGCAATTCGGAGGCGGTGGCGCCTCCGGGAGGTGGTAGATGAACGGATCCGAAGCCGCCCGCCGTTTCTTCCGCCACTGGCGCGCGGGCTCACGCTTTGCCGCCCGGCCTTTCCCCCCGGGGACGCTTGAGCGCATCGAGGCGGCCATCGCCCAAGCGGAACGGCGCTATGATGGCGAGATCTGCTTCGTGATCGAGCATGCGCTCGATTGGCGCCGGCTTCTCCGTGGGATGACCGCCCGCGAGCGGGCCTGCGAGCTCTTCGCGCAGCTCGGCGTCTGGGACACGGAACGGAACAATGGGGTTCTCCTCTACGTCCTGGTGCCTGACCGGAGCATTGAGATCGTAGCCGATCGGGCGATCCACCAGGCCGTCGGAGAGGCAGAGTGGAAGACGATCTGCTCCCGCATGCAAGCGGAGTTCGGGAAGGGCCGCTTCCTCGAAGGAAGCCTCGAGGCCATTCAGCTGGTAGGGAACCACCTGAGCCGCCACTTTCCCGCCCGAGAAGGAAAGAGGAGCGAGCTTCCGGATTCGCCAACCGTCCTCGACCGGGGCAATCCCGTTTCTGAGGGTGAAGGGGGAAGCTGACGCGGGATCTCCGGCACCGCCTCGCTCACTTGTGAGCGATCACGAAGAGCAAGGCCGTGTCGAGAACCATCCAGGCGAACGAGAGCATGAGGAGGATCTCCACGGCGATGAAGAAGTTGGTGGAGATGAAATCCTGCGCCGAGCTGTAGCACTGCTCGATCCGGTCGAGCTTCGCATTGACCGCCTTCGAAAGATCGCCGATGTCGAAGACCTGCTCCACATAGCGGTGGATCGTCCGCAGATGCCAATCCGAGTCGATCCGCAGGACATTGCCGAACACCTGATAGATCGACTCGACGATCGCCAGCTTGTCGCGAACGAAGTCCATCGCCTCGCTCGAGAAGCGCTCATACCAGCGGGGCATCACCCAGAACTTGTGCCAAGGGGGGAGATGGGCG
Organism: Methylacidimicrobium sp. B4; assembly: GCF_017310545.1. Taxonomy (NCBI): domain Bacteria; kingdom Pseudomonadati; phylum Verrucomicrobiota; genus Methylacidimicrobium; species Methylacidimicrobium sp. B4. Next base: position 142,427 of record NZ_CP066203.1, on the reverse strand, counting down.
ACCAGCGCCCGGGCGCGCCCGATCTCCCGGTCGAGGAGGGAGTTGTATGATCGGAGGTTCCAGTAGAGCGCATAGGCGAGCCGGATCATATCGAGGATCGTTCCCGCCTCCAGGGAAGAGACAACGGCTCCAAACCGCTTGATGAGGATGAGCTCGTTCTCGTAGTAGCCGAAGTTGACCAGCTTCTCCTGGTCGAGAACGAACGAGGAGAGGATGTCATAGCTCGGCTCCCCCGAAACCATCCCGTACAAGGTCTTGAGGTTCTCCCGGAGAAAGGCTTCCGCATCGCCGACCACTCCCGGCTCCAGGGAGAGGACCGGGAACACCTGGATCTCGTCCAGGCGGAACTCATACTGGTAGGTGGCAAACTGCTTCGCCTCCGCGAGCACCTCGCCCACGGTCGTTCGCGCCCAATCGGCGATCGGAGCCGCCCCGAGCCGGAGCAGGTCGATCCGGGAAGCCAGGCTCGCGTAGAAATTCAAGTCACCCTGGACAAAGAAGGAGAGCTGGAGGATGCCCACCCCGAAGTTGTAGATCCGGGCCACCGCATCGCCTTCGGCCAGAGGCGTCCCCCGAAAGGAGACGGGCTCGGTCCGCGGCCGGGCGAACTGCTTCATGAGACCCTTGGTCTCCGGCTCCCGGAAGTCGAGCTCGAGCCCCATGTCGAAGGGGATCAGAAGAAACACCTGCGCTTTCATTGGCCTGCTCCTCCCCATCTTAACACTCCGCCCGGCTTCTTCCAGCTTCTCGCTCCCTTCCGCTCCCTTCTTCCCTGGAGAAACCTCTTCTTGCCGGGAGACCCGCTGCTGTCCTTTACTGGAGCCATGCACTCGGATCTGCCGCCTTTCCCCCCCTTCGACCTCTCGCGCCTCCTTCGGACCGTCTTTGCCCCACGCCGGGGGGAGCGGATCGCCCTTCTCATCGACCTTCCGGACCCTCGCAGGGTTCGGGGCTACGCCTTCCGGAACGACCCGAGCGCTTCGGTGCAACGGCTCGCCTACGAGGTCTTTTTCGAAGGGCTCCAGAGGGGCGTCCGGGACGAGCTCGGGCTGGTCGGAGGGGACCTCTTCGCCTATGGGGAGACTGGCGGAAGCAACCTGGATCTCCCCTCCGAAGCCTTCGATCCCTTCGGGAATCGGCTCCTCTTCGACCGAGACCTCTATCCCCGCTTCGACCTCTTCCTCTGCTTCTCCCGCTTCTCGGCAACCGCCCCGCTCACCGCCAAGGCGAAGGCATTCGGCTTCCGCGGGGCGACCCTGCACGGGCTCAACCGGACGATTGTGGCCAGCGGCCTTTCGGTCGACTACGAGGAGGTGAGCCGACAGGCGGAGATCCTCCGTTCCGGTCTCTCGGGCGCCGATCGGATCCGCATCGACTTCCGGATCGAGGGCGCTCCCCTCTCGCTAGCCCTGGAAACCCGCGGGGTCGAGGCACAGAAGAGCCACGGGCTCTGCCGTGGGGAGAAGCCCGATATCGTCAACCTGCCGGCGGGGGAGGTCTACTTTGTCCCTACCGGCGCCGAAGGTGCGTTCCCCCATCGCTGGGAGGATGGGACCACGGCGATCGTCCAAGTCAGTGGCGGACGAGCCCGGGAGGCGCAACTCCTCCGCGGCGATCCCATCCGGGTCGACCTCTACAACCGTCGCCTAGCCGAGGACCCCGCTACGGGAGAGGTGGGGGAGCTCGGCTTCGGCACCCAGGAGCTTCCGCCCGCGGGACCCGACATCCAGGACGAGAAGATCCTCGGCACCTTTCACATCGCAACCGGACGCTCCGACCACCTCGGGGGCCCGTTGGGACCCTCGGGCTTCCGCCATCCCCGGAATGCGACCCACGACGACATCCTCTTCGCTCCCTTCAGGACTCCAGACATTGAAGTTCCCCAGGTGCGGATGGAACGAGACGGAGAGACCCAGATCCTCCTCGAGGAGTACCGGCTGGGCCCCTACTTCCGCGAGCTGCTGGGCCGCACGGGATGAGCGTGGCCTTCTACGAGACGGGGCCGGCCCTGGCCCAGTACCTGGTCCTCCACTACGGCCCGCCGGGCTGGCAGTTGCCAAGCGAGGCCTTCCAGGTGCTGGCCGACTTCCCCGTCCGTTGCGTCCGGGAAGGCTTCCGGTGGGAAGAACTTCCCCCCGATCCCCATGCGCTGGAGCTCGGCTGCTCCGTCGGGCGGTCCTGCTTCGAGCTCTCCCGGCGCTGCCGCCGCGTCGTCGGGCTCGACCGCTCCGAAGCCTTCATCCAAGCCGCCCGCCTCCTGCAAACGGACGGCTTCCTCCGCTCTGCGGTTCCCCTCGAAGGCGACCGGACCGAAGAATGGCTCTTCTCCCGTCCGCCCGGGGTCCGCCCGGAGCGCATCGCCTTTGAGGTCGGCGACGCCCTTTCGGCCCCTTGTGGCGATCCCGTCGATCTCCTCCTGGCCGCCAACCTCCTCGATCGGGTTCCCGATCCCGCGGCCCTCCTCCGACGGTGCTCTTCCCTCGTCCGTCCCGGCGGACAATTCCTCCTCACCTCTCCCTTCACCTGGCTCCCGGAATACACGCCGCGCCCGCATTGGCTCCTTCCGGGCTCCGAACGGGTCGCCGCTCTTCTCGAACCCTATTTTACCCTCTTGCGCCGATGGGATCTGCCGCTCGTCCTCCGCGAGCATCCCCGAAAGTTCCAGTGGTGCCTCCCCGAGGCCACCCTCTGGCGCAAGAAGGCATAGGCCGCCGGGATTGTTCGATCTTCCTCTTCTTCCCTTCCCCTGCCGCAAAGGAAGCCGACCGAAAGCTCTGGAGCGGCGCGTGCCGCGCCGGATGCTTCCGCTTAAGGAACCCTGGGCACCACGCCCCGGAGGAGCTGCTGCCCCTTTCGCTCGATCTGCATCGGCAAGCTCTTCCTGAGAGCCCAATCGATCCTGGGCGTCAGATCCTCCTGGATGTGGTCGGTGGTCCCCGACAGCCGCACCGTCGTCCAGAAATAGCCCCCCGCGCCCAGTTGAAAGAGCCCGGCATTGACCTGGGGAATCAGTCGAGCCAGATCGGAGCGGAGCCCTACGTTCAACGCACCAGACACCCGCTTCCCCTCAACCTCGGCCCAGCCGTTCATTGTCATCGTATCCCCTGATTGAATGTCGATGTCGGAAATGCGCATCCAATCGCCCTTCCCCTCGACATGGCACTGCGCGCGGTTCAAGGGCAAATCCCGCAGCGTCCGCACCCGCAAGACGGCGTCGAGCGCCAAGAGAAAGGGAATGTCGTGAAGGGAACCCGGATCGAGGAAGAGATCCCCTTTCACCTCATACGCCTCTCCGTCTTTGGCCAGGACCTTGCCAAAGCCGCGAATCTCCCCACCCACCCGCTGCTTCCACGGGCTGGGAAGAACGATCTGGGTGGGCAGAGCCCGGACCTGCCAGGATAGATCGGTCGGCTCCGAAGGGGAGAGCCCCACCTTTCCCGTCCCCGCGACCAGCGCGGCGGGCGCATTCTTGGGGTGCAACTCCGCCGCTTCCAGGCGAAGCGTCTTTCCCTCCAGAAGTCCGTGCGCTTCCGAAAGTGCCAGGTCCGGAAGCCCCGACACCCGAACGCGCCCGCCCCGGGCCCGGAGGCCCCAGCCTTCCTCGCTCTCCTCTCCACGGAGATCAATCCCCTCCACGATTCCGCCGCCCCCGAGCTCCACCGACCATCCAACGCTGAGCAGGGAAATCCGAAACCGGCGGGGCAGCGGGCTCCGTCCCTCCCCTCCACCCGGAATCGGCAAGCTGGCCGTCGTCGCCGCACCCTGGCTCGAGGCCTTCTGCACCATCACCTTGAGCCTCACGATCGAAACTCGGCGCACTTCCAAGGAAAGGTGCAGCAGAGAAAAGGGGTCGATCCCGATCCCGATGCTCTTGGCCTCGATCGAGGCGAAGCGGGAACCCGGCCCGCCCTTTCCTTCGTACCCCTTGGTCGTGAGCCCGAAGCCGGAGAAGGAAAAAGGCTCGAAGGTTCCCTGGCAGCCGGTCGCCCTCTCCATGAGCTTGGCCGCATAATCGGCGAATCCCCTGCCCCGTACGAACCGGTTTGCCCAGAAAACACCCGCCCCCGCCCCAGCCAGGAGAGCGGCAAGGAGAACCAGGCCCGTGATCCGGAGCCATCGCAACCAGCGCTCTTGGGAGATGCCCATACGGCTCCGTCGGATTGCCTTCCGTTGGGAAGCATAGCCAACCCGCCGCTTCGGCCCGATGCTTTTTTGCTCCTTCTTTACAAAAAACGTGGCCGTTCTTGCCAAGACCGAAAAAATCCCTTCTCTTCTTGCGCGGAGGTCCGTGCCAGCGGCCCCCTCCACCGGCACCCGTAGCTCAGGGGATAGAGCAGCGGATTTCTAATCCGTTGGTCGCAGGTTCGAATCCTGCCGGGTGCGATCACCGGCTGCCCCGGCCGCGACTTTCCTTCCCCACCCGAGTGCGGGGAGCTCATGCTCCAAGAACCTTCCCGCGAACGCGCAGCCGCAATGGCAAGTGCGGGATAGGATCCCGGGCGATTCGGATTGAGGCTCCGCGGCCAGTCGGGTAGGGTTTGCCCGCAAGCGATCTCGGGAAGATCGCCCTGCCCCCAAAGGGGCCGGTGAGCGCTCTGTCATGTCCTCGTTTCCTCGTCTTGCGGCCGATGCCTTCGTGCTGGGGGCCGGGCTCGGCACGCGGCTGCGACCTCTCAGCGACGAGCGCCCCAAGCCGCTGATCCCGATCGCAAACAAGCCGCTGCTCACCTTCGCCTTCGATCGTCTGATCGAGGTGGGGATCGGGGGATTCGTCGTCAACACCCATCACCGGCCCGAGAGCTACGCGAAGGCCTTCCCCGAGGGAGCCTACCGGGGACGACGCATCCGATGGAGCCATGAGCCCATCTTGCTCGACACGGGCGGGGGGGTCCGGAACGTAGGCGAGCTCTTTGGCGATCGGCCCTTCCTGATCCATAACGGAGACGTTCTCACCGACCTGCCGATCGAGAAGGCGGTCGAGCAGCATCTGGCGGGCGACGACCTGGCCACGCTCGTCCTCCGTTCCGCCGGTCCCGCCCTGCACGTCGGCTACGATCCAGTGAAACGGAAGGTGGTCGACATCCACGGGCGATGCGGCAGGGAGGATGTGCCCCTTTGCCTTTACACGGGGATCGCGGTCCTCTCCCCCTCCTTTCTCCCCTGGATTCCTCGAGGCGGCCCGGTCTCGCTGATTCCCGTTCTCCTCGAGGTGATTCGCCAATCCGGCAGGATCGGAGGAATCCTCCTCGACCAAGGGCGCTGGTTCGACCTCGGAACGCGCGAGGCCTATCTCTCGGCTCACGGTGAATTGCACCGGAACCCGGGAGGGTGGAAGCCCCTCTGCTGGATCGACCCGACAGCTCGGGTGGCGCCCGATGCGGTCCTCGAAGGAGCGACGGCGATCGGACCGCGATGCCGCATCGGGAGCGGGGCGCTCCTGCGCGACTCAATTCTTTGGGAAGACGCGGAGGTCGCTCCGGGCAGCGTGCTCGAACGCTGCGTCATCCGCAACTCCCGTCTTGCCAAGGGGAACCTGGCGGACGCAGATCTTTAGCCCATGCTTCTCGATCAGCTTCTGGCGGAAACCGCCCGCCGCTTTCCGCAGTACGAGCTGGGCCAAACCTCGATCACGAAGCTCGAAAAGGGGGGGTCGGATCGGAGCTTTTACCGGATTCGGATGGAGCCGGACTGGTCGCTCATTCTCGTCCGCTATGGAGAGAGCCGACCCGAAAACGCCCGGTACGGTCCCCTGGGGAATTTTCTCCACTCCCTCGGAGTTCGCTCTCCCCGGATTTACGGGCAGGATCCGCTTCGCGGTCTTCTCTGGATCGAGGATCTGGGGGACGCGGATCTCTGGAGCTATCGCAACGCGCCTTGGCAGGAGCTGGGCCCCCTTTATCGCTCGGCCTTGCGGGAGATCTTTGCGCTCCACGCCCGGGGCGACGGGGGCCTCGGAGGGCTCCGGACGGAGCCCCCATTCACCCGGGATCTCTACGCTTGGGAACAGGGCTACTTCTTTGCGAACTGCCTGGGGCGCTTCCTCCACCTGGAGGCCAGTCCGCTGGCTCGCCTCTCAGCCCTTCCGCGGCTCACCTGGATCGCCGAGCGCCTCGCTGCGTTCCCTCGCCATCTGATCCATCGCGATTTCCAGTCGCAGAACGTTTTGATCCGGGCTGGGCAAGCCTATCTCATCGATTTCCAGGGAATGCGCCTCGGGCTGGCTTCCTACGATTTGGCTTCCCTCCTCTACGACCCCTATGTCGCTCTCCACGCGGAGCAGAGAGAGGAGCTCCGGAGCTATTATGGGTCTCTGTGGCGGGAGGCCTCCCTGACTCCCCCAGAAGATCTCGGAGAGGCATTCGATTGGGCAGCCCTCCAGCGGCTGATGCAGGCCCTGGGGGCCTATGGCTATCTTGGACTGGTCAAGAAAAAGGAGAAGTTTCTCCGCTACATTCCCGTGGCCTTGCGACTGCTCGCCGAGGTGCTCCAGAGAATCCCCGGGCTGGAGCCGCTCTTGGCGCAGGTCGAGCTTTCCCTCGCCGCATTGCGGCAGGAGACGCGGAAGCGGGGACGAGAGGCTTCTCGCCCCGCTTGACCGTGGCGCTCTCTCCTTTTTCGGATCAGATCGTTCGAGCCGCCCGCGCAATGGGATGGACGGAGCCTTGTGGGTCCTTCATCGTCTCGGCCGCGCTCGGAAGCGGCTTTCCAGAGTAGAGATGCTGGATCAGCGCCATGAGCCGCGGGCAGATCTGCAGCCAGGTCCCGAGGATCGCCAGCGTGCCCCAGCCGAAGACGACAAATCCCCAATGCTGCGGGGCCACGAAGAGCTCCTCCACGAACCAGCGGGTATGGCCGAACTCATTCATGGCCACGTTCGGGAAGTTCATGAGCGGGCTCCCCACCAGCACTGTCAAGGGCAAGGACATTGCCGTGGCAAACTGAGGCAACCGGGTCATGGCGTAGATCAGCGAGCCGACTCCGAAGAGGATGTAGATCGGATAGCTGAGGTAGAACGCGACGATGTTCGTCGGCGTGAAGTCGGTATCCCGGATCACCGTCTGGTGCCAGGCAGCGCCCTGCTCGGTGAAGTAGCTCCCGCCCGCATAGGCCGCGCAGGCATAGGTCAGCAAGAAGAGCCCCAATGCCCAATACCTCTTGAGCTCCTCTGCCGGGGTGAGCCGGTCGAGCGCGCGGTCCCGGCTCTTCCAGAGCCAGCCCCAGAGCGCCCCCGCGGTGATCATCTCGAGGACCAGCTCCGCGAGGAGCATGGCCATCCAGTAGGAGCCATATTCCGGAGAGGAGTAATCCAGACCCTTCGAGAAGGCGTAGAGCCTTTCATAGACATTGATCAACAGATCAAAGGCGATCAGCGCCCCGATGGCGATCCCCGCACGTTTCCAGGAAAAGGCGGAGGCGGGCGGGCGCGCGACCGCCGCGGTCGTTACTTGAGTTTCTTCCATATCGGTGATTCCTCCCTCATCTCACTGCACGTTCTCATTCCTCACATGCCTGAATTCTCATACAAAGCCGTCATCCTGCCGGGATGTCGGCTGAAAGACCGTCCGGCATTCGCCGATCGGGTTTTCGACAGTAACCGTAACGGCCGAGCAGCGAGCGAACAACGGGAAAGTTTTGCCGCTCCGGGAACGTTCGTTGCGGGAGCTACACTACAAGTACGTGATACAGAGACAGATGCTATTTTCGATAACTCACAAGATACGCATCTGCGGGCGTGCAGAAAGTGAGAGAAGCGTTAGCATTCGGAGCAGTCGTTGCACTCAGAATGGAATGATACCCTCATTCTTCCGAGCTGTCATTTGTCGAAGGCTTTCTCCTGCTGCGTTCTCCATCGACCTTGCTGCCTCGCGCTCGCTCGCTTTTGGCTCCTCGCCGAATCTCCTCATGCCGCTCCGATGGAAAGCCGGGTCGTTTCCCGCGCACCCGTTATGGAATGGAGGAAAGAAGGCCAAAAGGAATTGGACCCGCATAGCTGCAAAAGGAGCCTGCACGGTGCGGATCGCCTTCCTGTTGGGAATATGGGAAGGCCGGGCCTTATCGATAGCACCAGACCCAGAGTTGGTCGGAGAGGTCTCCCGATACGCGGGAATAGCGCTTCTTCTCTTGCTTGGTGAAGAGAATCACCCCGCGGGCCCCATGCTTGACGGCCACTCTTTCGACGGGACGCCAGGTCGAATCAATGAGCCGGGTCTCGTCGATGTAGATGGCTCCCAGGATATGGTAGCGAGCGGGCGTGCCTCGCAGGTAGATCGGGATGCCGGCCTCCTCGTCGTACTCGGGGCCGATCCGCTTGACGACCGGACCCTTGTTCTGAGCCTGGGTCACGCGGATCTCGTACCAGTAGGCTTTGGAAGCCCATGCGGACGCGGAGAGGGAGAGCCAGATCACCGCGATCGCAATCGCATGGCCGAGCCTGGGTTGCATCCTGGCTTATGGAAAAGAGAAAGCCGTTGGAGGTCAAGCTCGGAATCCACAGGATCACGGCCGCGAAGTGATCCCATTCGATCGTCGGGAGAATGCTCGGGCGGGCTCTGGCAACCGCGCCCGCCCTTGACGAGCGAGGGAGCCTTACCTGCCGGAAGAAGCCACCCGGCTCCCCCCTTCCCTCCCCTCGAATCCCGGGGCGATCGCTTCGATCAGCGCATTTCGGATCAGGTTTCCGATCACCTCCATGAGATCGACCTCTGGATTCGACAAGGATCCAGAGATGCGCGTTCTGGTGGCTACCTCCCTGTGCCTGTTTTTCAACACCTTGCTGACGCCGCTCACCGCCTGGATGTAAATCCAGTGGCCGAGATCACGCCGCTTCGCCGGGTCCTTTTCGTAAACCTCCATATCCTTCAAGAATGGCTTGGCATATCCTTCCATTTCCGTGCCCCGGATCTTCAGCTCTGAGTAGAAGGAGAAGAGGCCCGATTTCACGTCGAACTTCCCGTAGCTCTTGAAAAGATCGCTCATCGCCGCCATCTGCGTCCGCTCGATGGCGATCCGCAGATCGAGATCGGGGCGGTGCGTCTCCGAGAGGAAGGTGCCGTGGATGTCGGTTTCTCCAGTGCCCATGAACTGCCCCTGGAGATCGAGGTGGGAGAATCCATCGGCCCGCTGGTTGCTGAGATTGACGAGCGCCCCGTGCGCGCCGGAAAGGAAGAGCTCGTAGGGAGGATCGGTCGTCCGGTTGGTGTAAGCGAAGACGCAATCGTCCAGCTTCAGGAGATCGATCTTGAGCTTCTGGTCCGAGCGGTTGCTCTCCCGCTGCGCCGATCGGACGGCCTTGCGGAACTTCTCCTTCTCCTTTATGGCCGTGGAGGGGGCGTGCACATAGTCGACGCGCAGACCCTGGATTTCCGCGAGATGGACCACCAGGTCGCTCTTGCGAGCGGAGCAGTCGAGGCTGCCTCTGGCCGAAACGATCCCTTTCCGCACCTGGAGATTCGGATCGCGCGCGAGGAGCGGGGTCAGGGGGATTAGCGAAATCTCCTCGAGCGCGAACTTCGACCGCAGCAGGCTCTTTTCCAGCCGGTACGATCCTTCGAGATTGATCTTTCCGGTGCCCAGGAACGTTCCGTCCAGCCGGACGGCACCGGGGCCGTCCGCGAACTGGTTGCTGATGTTCCGGAGGGAAAGGCTCGCATGGTCAAGGGAGAGCCGGAAGCTCGGACGCGCCTCCTTGTCTTCGTAGCCAAAGCAGGCGTCCTTGATCTCCGCAGATTCGATCTTCACCTTCTTCGCGGGATGATTGACCAGGCTTTTGGAGCTTTTCAGCGCCTTCTCCGCCTTCTCCCTTTCCTCCTTCGCGGTTTCCCGCCGGTGGACATAGTCGATCTTAAGCCCGGCGATCTCGGCCTGCTGGATGTCGAGATCGGAAAAGCGCGGGGAGTAGTCCAGCTTCCCGGCCAGGGAGACGACCCCGCTGCGCACCTGGAAGTTCTGCTCCTTTTCCAAAAAAGGCGTGAAATAGGAAAGCGAGACGCCCTCCAGGCGGATTCCGCCCGTCACACGGCTCGTTTCCATCCAGTAGTCCCCGTGGATCGCGATCCCCGCCTCGCCCATGAGCTTCCCGTCGAGCCCGAAGGAGCCGGGACCGTCTGCGAACTGGTTGCTGACGTTTTTCAAGGAAAGATTCGCCTGATCGATGAAGAAGCGGAAGCCCGGCTTGGCTACCCTGTCCTCATAGGCAAAGCGGGCACCCCGGATATTCGCCGATTCGATCCTGATCTTCTTCTTCGAGTTGTTGGTGAGGTTCCTGGAGCTCTGCCGCACCCGGTCGACCTCCTCCTTCTCCCGTTGGGCCGTCTCCGGAAGGTGGAGATATTCGACATTGAGGTCGTCGATCTCTGCCTGCTTGACGTCGAAAAGGGAAGAGCGCGGCGCAGAATCGAGATTCCCGGCAAGGGAGACAACTCCTCCGTGAATCCGGAGATTCCGCTCCTTTGCCAGGTAGGGGAGGAAGTGGGACAAGGAGACCCTCTGGAGGTCGATCTCCCCCTTCAGCCGGTTGCTTTCCAACCCGTAGTCGCCGTGAACGGAGATCCCGGCCTGACCCATGAACTTGCCATCGAAGACGAAGGAGCCGGGGGGATCTCCATACTGATTGCTGAGGTTGCGGAGCAAGAGGCGCGCATGCTCGACGTAGAGACGGACAGTCGGCTGGAAGGCCTTGTCCTCGTATCCGAAGGCAGCATCCTCGATTTCGACCTTGCGCACCCGGATCTGGGTTTCCGCCTTGTTCCGCAATCGGGCAGCCGTGCTCATCGCCCGTTTGACCCTCTCCCGCTCCACGACGACCCTTTCGGGCAGGTTGAGATAGTCGATCCCGATCCGCTGGAGCAGAAGCTCCTCGATGTCGAGGTTCGTCTTCCGGGGCGCGTTCTCCCAGGTTCCCTTGGCATAGAGGAAGCCGTTCTTCCGAACCACGAGATTCTGGTCGATCAGCAAGGGGTTGAAATAGACCAGGTCGATGTTCGTGAGCGCGAAGCGGCCTTGAAAGCCGGCAAAGGGCTGCTGCAGGAAATTGACCCGGCCATCCACGGAGAATTTTCCATGATCGAAGATGAGGCCTTCGCCATGCACCGGAGAGGGATAGAGCTGGGCCGCATCCTCAAGGTTCCGGATGTTGCTGGCCGAGAGGTTGATCCCATAGGCGTGCAGTGGCGGGTAAGGCTTGACGTTCACGTAGGTGATCTCGCCCTCCCGGATCGTGAGCAAGTTGATCTTGAGGGGATAGATCGACTGGATCGCATCCTGCCACCCCTTCTTTCCGAAAGGGACCTTGCTGCGCCTCTCCTCCTCGATGTTGTTCACATCGATGTGGATGGCCGGATGCTCGAAACGGAAATTCGCCACGAGCTTCCCTCTCCAGAGCTCATACCAGTGGACGCTCGCATGGATCCGCCGGAGATGGGCGACTGGGGGATACGGATGGCTATTCTGCATCAGGAGCAGCTCGTCCACATCGAGAGAAAAGGAAAAAGGATGCAGATAGGCCCGGCCGACGCGGACCGTGTACTCCTTGAGCCGGCTGTTCATCTGCCGTTCCAAGTACGCGCGGAGGGTTTCGCTGCTAATGAAGTGGGAGAGAACGGAGACCAGAAGGAGAGGTGCCGCGATCATCCCCGCGATCAGGACCAGCAGGGGGAGACGGTACCGGGCAAGGGCATGGAATCGCATTGGCCACGATCTCATGTGTTAAGATTGTGTTTGGATACCTCTCTGTAAAGAAGACGAATCGGATTGACCATCGGCCAGCACCCCAACTACGCATGAGCAATCGCTCCTGACCTTCATCGATGACCTTCCATTCGCAGGGTTCGGCACTCTTTTTCACCGCCATTGGCGAAGGACCGGCGCTGATGCTGCTCCACCCCACCCCGGTCGACCACCGCTTCTGGCTGCCGGTCGCCCAGATCCTCTCCTCCCGTTGCCGCGTGATCCTCCCCGATCTGCGCGGCCATGGCCGGTCGGAAGCAGGTGCTGGGCCGATCACGGTCGAAAGGCTCGCCGAGGATGCCGCCGCACTCTTGGACCACCTGGGCATTGGCAACGCCTTCTTCGGGGGATGCTCGATCGGCGGCTACACTCTTTTTGAGATCTGGCGGCAAATCCCCAGTCGCGTCCGCGGGCTCGCCTTCTGCTGCTCCCGTCCGCAGGCGGATGACGACGCGGTCCTCTCCCGACGACGGGAGACCATCGCCAAGATCCAGGCGGGGGAGAGGGCGGCCTTCATCGAGGCGCAATTGAACGCGCTCATCGGCCCCACGGCCCGCCAGCGGTCCCCCCAACTCGTCGAAGCGGCTCGGGAGATGATGCGAAGCGTCCCCCCCGAGGCCCTCATCGCCGTCCAGGAAGGGCTGGCGGCCCGACCCGACTCGGTCGCCACAGCCCGCACGATCGGCGTCCCCTGCTGCGTCTTAGCGGGCGGGGAAGACATCTCCAGCCCACCCACCGACATGCGCCGTTTGGCGACGGAGATTCGCCAGGGCGGGGGAACCGTGGAGTATACCGAGATTCCCGATGCGGGGCACTTTGCCCCCTTCGAGCAGCCGGAGCGCGTCGCGGGCATCCTGGAACGTTGGCTCGATCAGAACCAATCCACCGCTTGAGCATAAGCCTGCCGAACGCTTCGAGCCTTCGGAGCAGGCAAGGCCCAGGTTGCCTTGAGCCTGGGCATTTCCCGTTGGGCGAATGGCTCCCATCGCGCCGAGCCGGCGGCCCCAACCGGAGTGCTCGCTATGGTCAGAGTGGAGCCGCTCCGACGAGAAGATGCGGCTTTTTTACAAGATCTCCCAGGTGCTTTTTTTCTCGTGAGGCTCGACCCTCAAGCACCGGTTCCGCTCCAGATCCGCACAGGGCAATCTTCCCCATGCCGGTTCACCGATGTGCTGGGCGGCACGGTCTCCTTGGGATCGGGCCATATCGCTGTTTTGCCGAGGCGCTGCCGATGAGGAGAGCCCACGCATTCCCAGTAGCCCTTGATCCGAGTGGCCGAAAAACTGCTTATGGGGCTAAGGAAGTGCTTGGGGTTCCGGATGCCCACCGGCGTCATGGCATACCAGCTTCGGAGAGTTGGCTCGGGGCGTTGCATTTCAGCAAAAACCGCCCTATTCGGTCTATTTTCCTCCGCCTTCGAGGACGGCCAGACGCTTCTTCGCCTCGGCTTCCCCCTGCTCGGCGGCTTTCTGATACCAATACACCGCCTGAGCATAATCCTGCGGAACGCCTTGGCCAAGCTCGTAGGCAAAGCCCAGCGAGGTTTGTGCCCCAGCATCCCCCTGCTCGGCGGCTCTCCGATACCAATACACCGCCTGAGCATAATCCTGCGGTACACCCCGGCCCCGGTCATAAGCAGCGCCCAGGCTAAATTGCGCCTGGGCATCCCCCTGCTCGGCAGCCTTGTAAAACCAATTGACCGCCTGGGTAGAATCCTGCGGAACGCCTTGGCCAAGCAAATAGGCAAAGCCCAGCTTGCATTGCGCCTGGGCAAGCCCCTGCTCGGCCGCCTTCCGATACCAATTCACTGCCTGCGTGGAATCCTGCAGCACACCTCGGCCTTTGTGGTAGGCAAAGGCTAGGTTGAATTGTGCTTGGGCAAGCCCCTGCTCGGCTGCTTTACGAAACCAATTGACCGCCTGGGTAGAATCCTGCGGCACACCCCGGCCCTGGTCACAGGCAACGCCCAGGTTGCATTGCGCCTGGGCATCCCCCTGCTCGGCGGCCCTCCGATACCAATACACCGCCTGAGCATAATCCTGCGGTACACCCCGGCCCCGGTCATAAGCAGCGCCCAGGCTAAATTGCGCCTGGGCATCCCCCTGCTCGGCGGCCATGTAAAACCAACTGACCGCCTGGGTGGAATCCTGCGGAACGCCTTCCCCTTCGTCGTAGGCAACGCCCAGGATGCGTTGCGCCTGAGCAAGCCCCTGTTCGGCCGCCTTCCGATACCAATTCACCGCCTGAGCATAATCCTGCGGAACGCCCTTCCCTTCGTGGTAGGCAGCACCCAGGCTGAATTGCGCGGCGGCGTCCCCCTGTTCGGCCGCCTTCCGAAACCAACTCACCGCCTGGGTAGAATCCTGCGGAACGCCTTCCCCTTCGCGGTAAGCAGCACCCAGGCTGAATTGCGCCTGGGCATCCCCCTGCTCGGCGGCTCTCCGATACCAATACACCGCCTGAGCGTAATCCTGCGGAACGCCTTCCCCTTTGTGGTAGGCAACGCCCAGATTGCATTGCGCCTTGGCATCCCCCTGCTCGGCTGCTTTCCGAAACCAATTCACCGCCTGCGTGGAATCCTGCGGAACGCCTCGACCCCGCTCATAGGCAACACCTAGGTTGAATTGTGCATCGGCATCCCCCTGCTCAGCGGCTTTCCGGGACCAATACACCGCCTGAGCGTAATCCTGCGGAACGCCTTCCCCTTTGTGGTAGGCAACGCCCAGATTGCATTGCGCCTTGGCATCCCCCTGCTCGGCTGCTTTCCGAAACCAATTCACCGCCTGCGTGGAATCCTGCGGAACGCCTCGACCCCGCTCATAGGCAACACCTAGGTTGAATTGTGCATCGGCATCCCCCTGCTCGGCGGCTCTCCGATACCAATACACCGCCTGAGCGTAATCCTGCGGAACGCCTCGACCCCGCTCATAGGCAACAGCCAGGCTGAATTCCGCCAGGGCATTCCCCTGCTCTGCCGATTTTCGATACCAATAGACCGCCTGTGCATAATCCCGGGAAACTCCTTGGCCTTGGTAATAGGCAAGGCCCAGCTTGCACTGCGCCTCGGCATCCCCCTTCTTGGCCGCTTGCACCAATTCCGCCAAGCTGCTGGCCTCTGCTGGCAGGCTGGCTAAAGTTAAGCACAAGATGGCTGCGGCAAGAAGAGATGGCTTTTTCACAAGACCTCCCAAGGGGTTCTCATCTCCTGAGAGCTAACCCTCAAATCTTAGTTTAGCTCCGAGCTGGCACAGGGCAATCTTCCTCATGCCGGTTCACGATGCGCTGGGGCGGCACGGTCTCCTTGGGATCGGGCCATACCGCTGTTTTGCCGAGGCGCTGCCCATGAAGAGGGCCCACGTATTCCCAGCAGCGCTTGATCCGAGTGGCCGAGGAACTGCTTATGGAGCGAAGGAAATGCTTGGGGTTCCGGATGCCCACCGGCCTCATGGCATACCAACTTCGGAGAGTTGCTTGCGGGTGTTGTACTTGAGCAAAAACCGCCCTATTCGGTCTATTTTCATCAACCTTTGAGGGCAGCAAGGCTTTCCTTCGCATCGGCATCCCCCTGCTCGGCCGCTATCCGATACCAAGACTCCGCCTGGGTAAAATCCTGCGGGACGCTTCTACCGTCTCGATAGGCATCACCCAGGATGCGTTGCGCCTGGGGAAACCCTTGCTCGGCCGCTTTGCGAAACCAAAGCATCGCCTGAGTGTCATCCTGCGGAAGTCCGTGACCTCTGGAATAGACGATGCCCAGGTTGCATTGCGCCTCGGCAATCCCCTGCCCGGCCGCTTCCTGCAACCAATGCGCCGCCAGGTCACAATTCTGCCGCACTCCCAAGCCGTAGTAGTAGGCAACGCCGAGGGCCAATTTCGCCTCGGCCAAGCCCTGCTCGGCAGCCCTTTTCCACCAGGAGAAAGCTTCCGCAGTCTTCTGCGGTACGTGTTGGCCTTCGTAGTAGGCCTTACCTAGCATGAATTGCGCCTTAGCATCCCCATTCTTGGCGGCTTGCTCCAATTCCGCAAAGCTGGTGAACTCAACCGGAGTGTTGCTCATGTATCTGCCGTGCAATCGTTGCGGCGCGAAGATACGACTTTTTCATCAAACCTCTCAAGGGGTTTTTAACCTACTCAGGGCTCACCGTTGAGCACCGGTTCCGCTCCAGATCCGCGCAGGGCAATCTTCCCCATGCCGGTTCACCGATGTGCTGGGCGGCACGGTCTCCTTGGGGTCCAGCACGCGATTGCTTTGTCGAGGCGCTGCTCAACGGGAGAGCCCCTGCGATTCCCAGCAGCTCTTGATCCGAGTGGCCGAGGAACTATCCATCCGTCCAAGAATAGATGCAACGCCCTAGTTCTGGGCCGATCGACTCAGTGGAGATCGAGATGCCGCGTTGGCTGTACAGGGCCGTCATCACCAGCAGCCCCCGGATGTTGTCGGCGTGAATCTTGGGCCTTGCGAGATAGTCACAATGTGACTACAGCAAGGCACATGAGCACCGCCGATACTTAGTCCGCGCCAGTTGTGTATCGTCCTTTCTGTAAATTCTCTTCCAGCCGCTGGCTGGCTGGTTTGCCCAGCGCAATCATGATGCCATGACTTTGACAAAGGAGCGTAACGATCATGGTAATGCGAGTCGAAACAAACCCTTTGGAAGCAGCCTATGCGGTGCTACTCGAGCATGGGCTGGATGGCGCAGGCGAAGCCTTGCGCATTTTGGTGAATGAAGCGGCCAAAATTGAACGGGTCGAGTTTCTCGGCGCCAGGCCCTACGAGCGCACCGCAGCCCGGCGCGACTGGGCCAACGGTTATAAGCCCAAGACGGTGCTGACCAAGCTGGGCGAGCTCACCTTCGAGGTACCGCAAGTGCGTTCTGGCGACTTCTATCCTTCTGCGCTCGAGAAAGGCACCCGCACCGATCAGGCGGTGAATCTGGCCTTGGCCGAGATGTACGTCCAGGGCGTCTCCACCCGGCGGGTGATCGACGTGTTGCAGCGGCTCTTGGGGCCGGAGATCAAGCTTTCTTCAGCCCAGGTCAGTCGCGCTGCCGCCAGACTCGATGAAGGGCTCAAGGCCTGGCGGGAACGCCCGTTGGGCGAGGTGCCTTATCTCTTTCTGGACGCCCGCTATGAGAAGGTGCGCCTGGAAGGACGGATCGTCGATTGCGCGGTACTGATTGCAGTGGGTATCGAGGCACCGGGCAAGCGCCGGGTGCTGGGCTGCGAGGTGGCTACATCGGAAGCGGAGATCAACTGGTGCCGCTTCCTGGAAAGCCTCCTTGCCCGTGGATTGAAGGGGGTCAAGCTCATCGTTGCCGACGACCACGCGGGACTGAAGGCCGCGCGCCGTGCAGTGTTGCCTTCCGTGCCCTGGCAGCGCTGCCAGTTCCACCTGCAGCAAAACGCCGGTCAGTTTGTCACGCGCCAAGAAGCGAAGAAGACCGTTGCCCGGCAGCTGCGCACGATCTTCAATGCGCCGGATCGAAGCGAGGCCCAGCGGCTGTTACGGGAGGCGCTTGCGCAATGGCGCACGGAGCATCCCAAGCTCGGGGAGTGGGCTGAGGAAGCCATACCAGAAAGCCTGACCGTCTTCGACTTCCCTGTCGAGCACCGCGTGCGGCTGCGCACCACCAACGGCCTGGAGCGCATCAACCGGGAACTCAGACGCCGCACCCGGGTGGCAAGCATCTTCCCCAATCCCGAATCGTGCCTGCGGCTCATTTCCGCCCTGCTGGCCGAACTCGACGACGAGTGGATGACCGGCAAGGTCTATCTCAACCCCAACCCGTAACCCAGGCATCATGATCTGCTGCGCGGAAATTTACAGAAAAGGAGTTGCACCATCTGCTTTGCTGTCTGTTTGCTTTTCGCGTGAGGCTTGGCTGAATTAGTCACCCCTGAAGCTACCGCGGCACGGATGCGGACAACCCCGATGTGTGCATCGCGCACCGGGGCAAGGCCAAGCGGATCACACAGCAGGAGAGAAAGCTGCTCAAACGGCGCCAGGCGACCCACCCCATCATCGACCACCCGGCGCCGTGCGCAGCCGGCAACAACATCATGTGGCTGCTGCACATGATCGCCAAGAAGGGTGTGCTCTTCTTGGGGCGTTTTTTGCGCCTTTGGACGGCACTCTCCAAGTGGTACGGCACCCAGCTGAACACCAGCGGGGCACTGCAGAGCCGCTCAAAAACCTCAGCGTCTGCAAGTTGGGCTGCTCTTGGGAGATTGTGAATTTTTCAGGGAGGACTAGGTATACTGTTCACGGAATTCTAAGCGCAGCGGTAGTCCGGCCAAGGCGCTGCCCGCCTCGCCGAAAGTGTTTGCGGTGACGTCATGAACGTCGAAACGGTCGGCGAGTGTCCGCAGCCGCTCTTCCACGCCGGGCAAGAGATGGCCGCCTGCGGCCACGGTTCCTTTGTAGTCGCACACCAGATGCGCGAGGTGCAGTTCGCCGTGGCCGGGAATGTCGATGTCGATCATGTGGCAAGCTCCTTCGCCGGTTGCGCGCGGCCTCAATCCGGCGGTCCGCCGTCGAGCAGGCACGCGGCCTTTATGCCGTACCAGGTATCCCAGAGAGTCGGCAGCGCCTTGTGTCGGTAGCTGAATCCGCCGGAGGGATGCTGCAACAGCCTGAGCTGAGTGGCGATGGCCGCCGGGTATCGCGCGGCGATACCCAACCGGGCACCGAGTTCCAGTCCGGCCCAAAGCGCGACCGTGGACGTTATTCCGGCCGACGGCGTAAGCCGCAGCCCAAGTATCGGGTCCTCGCACCGGCGCCACCAGGCGGCGACGGAGGCATCCGCGAGTTCGAGTCCTCCGAGTCTTGCCGTCTCGATGGCGAAACCGGTGGTTTCCAGGTCGGCTCCGGGCTTTGCCCATACGCCATCCCGCGTTCGGGAGGCATTGAGGAACCGTGCAAGATCGCGATGAAGTTTGCTTGAAATATCGGACGCGTGAAGCCGGGTCAGCTGCATCAACTGATAGAGTTCGATGATCGTCCCGCGCCAGTCCCGATCGGCGCCGTTCTCCACGGTCGCGACGCGGGATTCCCAGATCTCCTGGATCCATGCGGACGGATCGTGTTTCGGCTGCATGCCGAACAAAGCCAATGCCCTGCAGGCCGCCCACGCTATCGTAATCGTCGCCCATCCGCCGTTTTCGTATTGCAGGGTCTGCAACCAGGAGAGAGTGCGCTCTGGCTGCGGAGGAGTGACGCCGAGACGGAGCAGGGAATCGAGCGCTGCCAAGGTGTCGCGTGCATTGGGCTCTTCCACCCCCCATTCCGGAGTGCGATAAAAGGAATATCCGCCTTGTTTGCACTCCCGACTGAGAATGTAGCGGATTGCCGTATCAACGTCGAGCATCGCGTGCGCTGGAATTCGTGGAGTCGTTTTCATCGGCAACTAGTTGCGTATCGTTCTTTCTGTAAATTCCTTTTCAGCAGTAGGCTGAAAGCTCGCCGGGCAGCGGTCATGGTGCCAAGGCTTTGAGAAAGGAGTATGCCCTCATGGCAATGCGAATCGAACCCAATCCACTGGAGGCAGCCTATGCGGTACTGCTGGAGCACGGCCTGGAGGGCGCTGGCGAGGCCTTGCGCATCCTCGTCAACGAGGCCGCCAGGATGGAGCGTTCGCACTTTCTGGGGCCCTGCCCTACGAGCGCAGCGCAAACCGGCGCGATGATGCCAACGGCTTCAAACCCAAGACGGTTCTGACCAAGCTGGGCGAGATTACCTTCGAGGTACCGCAAGTGCGCTCGGGTGACTTTTATCCCTCCGCTCTGGAAAAGGGCACGCGCACCGATCAAGCCGCCCATCTCGCTCTGGCCGAGATGTATGTCCAGGGTGTATCGACCCGGCGCGTGATCGATGTGTTGCAGCGGCTCTTGGGGCCAGAAATCAAGCTTTCTTCGGCCCAGGTCAGTCGCGCCGCCGCCAAGCTCGATGAGGGGCTTTCCGCCTGGCGTGAGCGTCCCTTGGGCGAAGTGCCCTACCTCTTTCTCGATGCCCGCTACGAGAAAGTCCGCCTGGAGGGAAGAATCGTCGATTGCGCCGTCTTGGTCGCGGTCGGCGTCGAGGCTTTGGGCAAGCGCCGGGTGCTGGGCTGTGAGGTGGCCACTTCGGAAGCCGAGATCAATTGGCGGCACTGTCTGGAGGGCCTCATGCGTCGAGGGCTCAAGGGGGTGAGGCTCATCGTTGCCGACGACCACGCGGGGCTCAAGGCCGCCCGCCGAGCGGTGTTGCCTGCGGTTCCCTGGCAACGCTGCCAGTTCCACCTGCAACAAAACGCTCGTCAGTTCGTCACCCGCGTCGAGGCGAGAAAGACGGTTGCCGCTCAGTTGCGCGCCATCTTCAATGCCCCCGACCGGGCCCAAGCCGAGCGGCTGTTGAAGATCACCCTTGCGCTTTGGCACAAGGAACACCCCAAGCTCGCACGCTGGGCCGAGGGGGCCATTGCTGAGGGTCTGACGGTCTTCGACTTCCCGCCCGAGCACCACCTGCGGCTGCGCACCACCAACGGCTTGGAGCGTATCAACCGGGAACTGAGACGCCGCACCCGTGTGGCCAGCATCTTCCCCAATCCCGAATCCTGCCTACGGCTCGTCTCGGCTCTCCTTGCCGAACTCGACGACGACTGGATGACCAGCAAGGTTTACCTCACCCTCAACCCGTAGCCCTACGCGGATGAGCGCCGACACCGAAATTTACAGAAAAGGGGTTGCACAATCTCCGCGCCCGGATCGACACCGCCACCAAGGAGCACGCGGCCAGTGCGCTTAAGGCGATGCGATTATCGATCTCGGACGCCATGCGTGTCCTTCTTCTGCGCGTTGCCAAGGAACGCCGCTTGCCCTTTGAGGTAAAGGTGCCGAACGCGACAACAAGGGAGGCTATCGCCGAGCCGGAGGTCGGCAAAGGCAAGAAGTTCATCGCTGTTGACGAATTAATGGCTGACCTGCATGCGGACGATTGAACGTCCGGCCGCCTTCAAGCGGGATTACAAGGGGGAGGCCAAGGGGCGAGACCGCAGAACGCTTGACGACGTGCTCAAGCTAATACTGGCCGCGCTAGCGAGTGACAAGCCATTGGATCCACGCCATCGGGACCATGACCTTTCCGGGCTCCTCGCTGAATTGAGTGGGTAACGGGGGGGAGCGGATTTTCCGTTACGGGATGGCAAGAAGCGGGGTTCTTGCCATCGGTCTTCGACAGATTTTTGGGGAGAGAGGAAGCCGTCAAGGACACTTCGACTTCGTCGATCCTCCTTGACGGCGGATTGCCAGACCGGGCTGCCTGGTTGATGCTTGCGGGATGGACGCGAACAAGCTTTTTGCTGCGGCGCTGCCACTGGGTTCGGAAGGGAAGGTGAGCCGGAGTGAGCTTTCCGCGAAGGAGCATGCTCTGAAGATCTGGCTCGGGTTTTGAGCAAGGTCATCGGTTCGCCTCTCCGGAATGTCGAAGAGCTTCCCCCGTACACGACACGGGGGAGAAGCGGTGGAGGCACAGGAACTTCTGGGCGTACCGGACCGAGTGGCTCGCTCGGGTTCCTCGGATCGACTGTCCGGAGCAGGGAGTTCGGCTGGTGGAGGTTCCTTGGGCCAGGGCGGGGAGCGGGTTTACTCTCATGAGGGAGGCGGTCATTTGGATGCTTTCCCGGGAGATGTCGGTTTCCGCGATGGCGGAGATGCTCAAGGAGCAAGATACCCGGCTCTGGCGGGTCTTGGGGCACTACGTGGAAAAGGCCTACCGACGCGAGGATTGGAGCGAGGTCAAGAAGATCCTGGTGGATGAGACCAGTAGCAAGCGGGGCCACCGTTACGTGACGGTCGTTACCGATGCGGAGAGCCGGAAGCTGCTCTTCCTTGCCGAGGGGAGAGGAAAGGAGGCTCTGGAGGCCTTCGCCAGGGAGATGAAGGAACATAATGCCGATCCGGGGCAGATCGAAGCGATCTGCATGGATATGAGCCCCTCCTACATCTCTGGAGCCCGGGAGTTTTTTCCGAAGGCGGAGAGGATTTTCGATCATTTTCATGTCATGCAGATGGCGGGAGAGGCGGTCGACCAGGTGCGCAAGGAGTTCGGGCGTCAAGGGTTGCTGCCAAAAGGAAGCCTCTGGGCGCTCCGAGGCAACGAATGGACGCGAAGCGAGGAGCAGAATGGTCTGCGGAGTTTCCTTTGCGCCGCCTATCCTCGATTGGGAAGAGCCATTGGGTTGCGGGAAGCTCTCCAAGAGATCCTCTCCCAGGAGGATCCCCAAGAGCTCCGCTGGTGGTTCCGGTGGGCGGATCGCAGTCGGCTTGCCCCCTTCCGAAGACTCTCCAAAACCATCAAAGAGCATCTGGGGGGAATCATCGCCTTTCTCCAGAGCCGGATCACCAACGGAACCATCGAAGCGATCAACGGGCTGATCCAGTTGGCCAAAAGGATGGCCAGAGGCTTTCGGAGCTTCCGCTACCTGAGAATTGCCGCGTTCCTCAAAGCCGGAAAGTTGCGGCTCGATCTTCCCGCCCTACCCACTTGAAACAGCGAAGAGGCGAAAGGTTTCTTGCATGGGAGCACCCCGACAATAATGCGATTCCCGACGCGGCCAAAGAAGATTATCTTTATGCGGGAGAGGCCGGGCGGCGTCGAAACTATGCGCAGGACCTCTGCCAGCCGAACGGCTGGTACCGCCAACAAATCGTAGATGCGGTCCGAGACGTGCGCATAGAGCTTCCCTTCATTCACTTTCGTTGGCAGGCTGAAGGTTCCGCGCTCAATGAGTTCTCAGAATTCACTCTTCCATCTCCCAGCTTGATTCAGCGCCTTGGGCTGGCGAGCAAAAACCGCGAAATCGATTTTTATGAAACTATGGATGAAAGACGACCCGGCACTCTCTATCGTGAGTCAGGGAATGGTTGCCCAGGGAATCGATATAGACTTTTATATGTCCGTGCAGATCTTCTTCGGCGCTACTTGACGGCTACCCACCAAGTTCTAGCCTGGTGCAACTGGGGCAAACGGGACTGGTTGAAGAAAAGGGACGATGTCAGCTTCATGGATAATCCTTCCAGGCAACGCATCTGCCAGGATAATAGGTACATTCACCGCTCGTTTTCTCTATGGTCTGCCAAGGACTTCAATATCATCTAGGACAACTGTGCGGCCTCTATTTTGGGTCGAGGTACTCTCATGGGATCATCGACACGGAATGTTCGCTTCGGCCTCTTCGCTGTTTCAAGTGGGTAGAGCGGGAAGATCGAGCCGCAACTTTCCGGCTTTGAGGAACGCGCCAATGCTCCGGTAGCGGAAGCACCGAAAGCCTCTGGCCATCCTTTCGGCAAGCTGGATCAGGCCGCTAATCGCTTCGATGGTTCCGTTGTGAATCCAGCTCTGGAGGAAGACGATGATTCCCCCCCAAGTGCTCTTGGATGGTTTTGGAGAGTCTCCGGAAGGGGGCAAACATGCCTCCCGCCCTGGCCCAAGGAAGCTCCACCAGCCGAGCTCCCTGCTCCGGAGAGTCGATCGCAGGAACCCGAGCGATCCACTCGGTCCGGTACTGCCCGAAGTTCATCTGCCTCCGCAGCTTCTCCACCGTGTCGTGTACGGGGGAAGCTCTTCGACATTCCGGACAGGGGAACCGATGACCTTGCTCCAAACCCAAGCCAGTTCTCCTGAGCATGCTCCTTCGCAAAGAGCTCACTCCGGCTCGCCTTCCCTTCCGGACCCAGTGGCAGCGCCCTAGCGAAAAGCTTGTTTGCGTCCATCCCGCAAGCATCCACCAAGCGGCCCGGGCAATCCGTGCTCAAGGAGCATCGGCGAGGTCGAAGTGTCCTTGACGGCTTCCGCTCTCCCCAAAAATCCATCGAAGACGGAGGGCAAGAATCTCGCTTCTTGCCATCGCTTAACCGAAATCCGCTCCCCTCTTACCCACTCCATTCAGCGAGCAGCCGGCATTGATGATGTTGCTTGCGCAGAACAACCCGGCCTGCAAAGTCGTTGCCAAGCAATTTCTGTCCAGGCCATCGTCTTTCCGTTTGTCCTTCCAAACGAACTGAATCAGAAGCCGCTGAAATCGTTCAACTATCTTTTTTGGTCAGGTTCTGAGAGCGGAAAATTGGGTTAAGCCACGATTTGTGCTCTCGTTCAGGTGGTTCGGGATGCGCCCCGCCACCCAACGCTGGGCTAGCCGCCATTTCTCACGAAGGTTGACTGCGGCGGCTAACGGCCCTGCCGGCGAGCGACTTGGCTATCCGCTGAAACCTCCCTGCCGGAGGGCGCGCCGGACCTCGCGGTAGACCGCGCCGAACTCCGGGAGGTCGGCCATCTGAGCCGCGAGGCGGACCTGCCAGAGTTTCTTGTAGCGCGCCTCCTTGGCGGTGAACTCCTTGCACACCTGCGCCAGCGTCAGCCCTCGGAACTCCAGTTTACGAGCCACGGGATCGGTGAGGTCGGAGAGGTGCACGTGGCCGCCCGCCGTGAGGAACCAGAGGTCGTACAGGTCACGCGGCTCGTTTCGGGCCCGGTCCAAGAGTGCGACCGTCTTCTCGACCGCCACCTCGTCGAGGGAGTAGACGCGGATCCGGGCATCCTCGGGAAAGTCGCGGTATTCCTCGTAGCCGCGCAGCACCGGGCGGTCCTCAAGGGGCAGGACTAAACGCTCGCGGATCGTAATGTCCGTCTTGACGGTCTTCCCGCGCGCCGACGGGAGAGGGCCCTCATAGGCCAGGTAGAACGTGTGGCTGTTCTCGTGGGAATGATGGTCCAGACGGTCGAGACGGATCTCCACGCCGGAAGCCCTCCGCGTCTCCTCGAAGGCTGCGTCGAGACACCGTTCGATCTCATCCCACGGCGTCTCTTCCACCAACGTGAAGTCCAGGTCCTCGGAGAACCGGTAGTCCGCAAAGTAGCACTTCTTGAGCGCGGTCCCTCCCTTGAACGCGAGGCGGTCCCGGAGCGGGCTGCGGGACAATCCCACCAGGAGCCACGAGAGGCAGTAGTCGCGCTCCAGAACGGTCTCCGGGATGCGCCGGCCTCCCCGCTCGACGAGGCGGTTGGAAAGAAGCGAGAGGTCCCGCTGGGGAATCATGGGTCAAGTCCTCGCGACGGCCCGGAGTTCTTCGGGTTCGACGTTGAGCTGAAGCCGCCAGCGGCGCAGGCGCTTTCCCTCAGCCGGCAACACCGGGTCCAGGCGGACGTAGGTCGCCGTGAGACCCTCGCGAAGGCGGTCGAGGTCCGGCGGCGCCGCCAGCTCGTAGGTCTCCAACAGGAACCCCAGCCGGCGCACGACCGCTCCGACCCCGATCCGCTTGGCGTACTCGACGAGCCGGTCGGCGTTCACGTCCTGGCGCCGCATCCAGAGGCCCTTGGCGACCTCGGTCAGACCGCCGCAGTGCTGGGGCTGTTTGAGCCCGTCGATGATTGTCCGTTCCAGGTCGCTCACGCACACCTTCTCCTGCTTGGTCACCCAGTGTTCGGTGAGTCCGAAAAGGTGCTTGCGCCGGCAGCGGACGAACCGGAACTCCACGCCCAGCGTCGTCACGGGCCGCCGAGGCTCGGGCGTGCTGACGATGACGACCAGCTGGGGTTGGGTCGTCATGCCGTGGATCTCCATGGCGGTGGAGTGGGAGAGGTAGTACTCCTCGCCATGCATGATCTCGCGGGCGACGACGAGCGGGTTGCCCGCGTACTGGCACTCCCTGCCCAACTCGAAGGGGACCAGGACGTAGAGACCGGGCTTCAGGCGGGCCGCCACGCCCCGGTCCACGAGCTTGCGGACGAAGCTCCTCGCGGAGGTCTCCGAGAGGCCCGTGATGTCGCGGACGTCCTCGAGGCGGAAGACGGAACGGCTCTGCTCGTGGAGCGTCGTCACCAGCTTGGCCGCCTGGGGGCCCAGGGTCTTGAGGGATGTACTGTTCGTCAGCATTTCGTGCCTTACCAAGGCACGTTCTGCTCATACAATAGAACATATCAAGCCAAAAGTTGCTTTTTGATGCCTATCCGTGCCCGCAGAAGGCACGTTTTGCATCACCAGTATCATCGTCGAACCAGGATTGACCGGGTGCGCGACAAGCCTCGCCGTTCAGGGCGGGGAAGGATAGCGCGGACGGTGTAGCCGTCCTTGGGTTTGGCTTCGCCGAAACTCGCCCGGCTCGTTTTCAGTGAGGCGTCTGTTGCTGTTCGATGTACTGGCGGATAATGGAAATCGGCGCACCGCCGCAACTAGAGGCAAAGTAGGACGGCGACCACAGCACGCCCCTCCAGTAGCATTTCTGGATGTCTGGCCGTTCCTTGCGCAACAGGCGGCTGGAAACGCCCTTAAGGCTGTTCACGAGATTGGAGACAGCCACCTTTGGCGGATACTCCACAAGCAGGTGAACATGATCGTCCTCGCCGTCCATCTCAATCAGTTGTGCCTCGAAATCGGCGCAGGTCTTGGCGAAGATGGGGCGAAGCCGCTCGATGGCATCGCCATCGAACACTCTGCGGCGGTATTTCGCCACGAAGACCAAATGAACGTGCATCTTGAAAACGCAATGCCGCCCGTGTCGAATATCATTGTCATTGCTAATAGACCAAGAGTGTGATTGAGGCATGCAACGACTTCAAGCCTTCAAGTACCAACTGCGGCCAGACGGCCAGCAAGAGAGGCAAATGCGCCGCTTCGCTGGCTCGTGCCGGGTTGTGTTCAACGAGGCGTTGAGCTTGCAGATGGCGCGTTACGATGCCGGAGAGAAAAAGCTCAGTTACGCCGGGCTGTGCAAGGAACTTACGAAATGGCGTAACGGCGATCCCATGCCTTCCGGGCGTGTCGCGCCTTGGCTGGCCGATGCGCCCGTTCATCCCTTGCAACAGGCGCTCAAGGACTTGGAGCGGGCCTACAGTAACTTTTTTGCCAAGCGGGCCGACTTCCCGCGCTTCAAGAGGAAGGGCCAGTCGGATGGCTTCCGTTACCCCGACCCGAAGCAGATCAAGCTCGACCAGGCGAATGGCCGCCTCTTCCTGCCCAAGCTCGGCTGGCTGCGCTATCGCCTCAGCCGGGACGTGTTGGGAGAAGTGAGGAGCGTCACCGTCAGCCAGTCCTGCGGCAAGTGGTACGTGAGCATCCAGACCGAGCGCGAAGTCGGGCAACCCATCCCGAAGGGCGGCGCGGTCGGCATCGACATGGGTGTGGCACGGTTTGCCACGCTTTCGGATGGCACGTTCTATGCGCCGCTCAACAGCTTCAAGCGGCATGAAACCGCCCTGTGCAAGGCGCAGCAGGCCATGAGCCGCAAGGTCAAGTTCAGCAACAACTGGAAGAAGGCCAAGGCCCGAATCCAGAAGATTCATTCCCGCATCGGCAATGCCCGCCGCGACTACCTGCACAAAGTCACGACCACGATCAGCAAAAACCACGCGATGGCGTGCATTGAGGACTTGCAGGTGCGGAACATGTCCAAGTCGGCTTCGGGCACGGCGGATGCACCGGGAAGAAACGTTCGGGCCAAGCCTGGACTGAACAAGTCCATCCTCGACCAAGGCTGGTTCGAGTTCCGGCGGCAGCTGGAGCACAAGATGGAGTGGAGAGGCGGCTGGCTCCTTGTCGTGCCGCCGCAGAACACGAGCCGGACCTGTCCGTGTTGCGGCCATGTGTCGGCGGACAACCGTCGGACGCAAGCCCGGTTCGAGTGCGTGGAGTGCGGTTTTGAGGAAAACGCCGATTTGGTCGGCGCGATCCATGTTCTAAGGGCGGGACACGCCCGGATCGCCTGTGAAGTGAGCGGCATCGAGTCGCCAGCAGCAGGAACCCGCCGAAGCGGCTCATTCCGGTTCAAGCCCGGATTGAGCGCCGTAGGAATCTCCGGGCTTTGGGCCGGGGAGGATGTCAAACATCCGCCGAACAGTGCTGCCGACGGTTCGCGTGCCGAAATTGCGCCAGCAATGCCCAGGTTGCGCCCCATGGCCGCGTTTCCGGGAGCAAAGGCGCGGGCGGCTCTCGCAAGTTTCCCGCACGGGCATGCGCTGCCTGCGCCGCTTTAACCGCCATTTCTCACGAAGGACAACCGTAGGCGGAAGCAAGAAAGCCGGCAAAAGAGCATAGGAAAGGCCGCCTTTGCCGGGTTTAAGGTGCGTTAAGAAGAAGTGCTTACAACCAGGAGTAAAAACGGCCTTTCCTGACAGAGTGGATCCAAGGGACTTTTGGGTTGAGAGGCTATTTTTCGCGTCGGGGGAAAAGCGGGATTTCCCTCGCTCGGGTTTCATGCGATGGGGGGCGCGATCCTCTGACGAGAAGCGGATCGGAAGATCGGTTGGTGAAGACGGCTGGAGCGTTGCTTCCGGGATCGACGCCATCCGGGGCGCATTGTGCATCAGCTGCGGGAGATGCGGGTGCCGCGCATCTTCGGGATGGCGCTGGGCTACCGTGGATCTCAATGACCCCGAGCGGCTGCGTACCGATCCGTTGGCGGCTCTCCTAAAGCGGCAAACGGGATCGGGAAGAGGATCTGGCGGGCAAGAGCACGCCTGAGCCGCCTGGAACGGGTCGGTCGAAGCGAAGGCTACCACAAGATCGATTCCTCGGCCGAAGCGATCGACCGGCTGCTGCTCGATCTCTCCCTTGAATCGCATCCCCAGCCGCTCAAGGAGGTGGTGCTCGGATTTGATACCAGAGCGCTTCCCCCTGCAGCAGAGCCTCCCATCGGGCGGAGCCTTGTTCCCAAAGCGGATTTTTGCCCTTTGCAGAGCTCGCATTCAGCCAAATCGACCAAAACTCTTGCTCCATCCCCACTCACGAAGATCCTTTCCCGGCCGAAGATCCTCGCCATCGACTCGGGCCTTCCTCTCTTGCGCGAAACCTCGCGTTGGTGAGAAATGGCGGCTAGCTCTCCTCGGCGGGCTCCTCGCCCTTGGCTTCGGAGGGATTCCAGCCGTACCTCCGCATCTTGGCATAGAGAAGCTGGCGGTGGATGCCCAGGGTCCGGGCCGCCTCGGCCCGGTTGCCATGGCTTCTGGCGAGCGCCCGACGGATCAGCAGCTCCTCAAGCCGGGAGAGCGCCGAAGGGAGATCCTCCTCGGGCCAATCGAAAGGGGATGGGTTCTCCGCGCTGGGGGCGAGCGCCAGATCGGAGGCGGTGATCCGTTCCCCTCGGACGAGCACCGCCGCCCGCTCGAGGACATTCCGCAGCTCCCGGACATTGCCGGGCCACGGGTGCTGGATCAGGCGGGCGGCGGCGTCGGCCGCGAGCGCCTTGCCAGAGGAGGCCAGGAAATGCTCGGCCAGCGGAAGAATGTCGGCGATCCGCGCCCGAAGGGGCGGTAGATCGATCGGCACGACATGGAGCCGGTAGAAGAGATCTTGCCGGAAGGCGCCCGCGCGGACCCGCTCGGAAAGATCGCGATTGGTGGCGGAGATGATGCGGACGTCGACCGGAATCGGCTTGCCGCCAATGGGCGTAATCACCCGCTCCTGGAGGGCGCGGAGGAGCTTTGGCTGCATCGAGATCGGCATCTCGCCGATTTCATCGAGGAAGAGCGTCCCTCCATCGGCCTCGAGAAATGCGCCCTTCCGGTCCGCATGAGCCCCCGTAAAGGCGCCCCGGAGGTAGCCGAAGAGCTCGCTCTCCCAGAGCTCGGCGGGAACCGCCGCGCAGTTGACGGCGACGAAGGGCTTGTCGCGACGCCTGCCGTGGTCGTGGATCGCGCGGGCGACCAGCTCCTTGCCCGTTCCCGTCTCCCCGAGGATCAGGACGGTGGCATCGCTGTCCGCCACCCTGCCGATCGTCTTTTGGATCTTGCGCATCGCTTCGCTCGAGCCAATGAACTCGGCAGGCCGAGCTTCCGATCGGAGGCCGAGCCGCGGCCTCGCCCCCTCCATCTCCCCGAGGAGGCGGGCCAAGTCGGCCCGGCCGATCGGCTTGGTCAAATGGTCGAAGGCGCCCAGCCGCATGGCTTCGATCGTGTTGGCCGCCGTGGCGTGGGCGGTCAGCACCGCGACGGGGGGAGCGTCGGGCTCTTCCCGAATGCGCGCCAGCAGCTCGAGGCCATCCATCCCCGGCATCCGAAGGTCGAGCAAGATTCCATCGATCGATCCGAGGGCCAGGATGGAGAGCGCATCGGCGCCCGACAGGGCGATCCGGGCTTGGCGGCCGAGGTCGCGGACGGTCTCGGCCAGCGCTTCGGAGAGCGCGGCATCATCGTCGACGATCAGGATCGTGGCCATGGAAGAACCAGCTCAAAGGTCGTGCCCGCTCCCTCTTCGACGAGTCGCGCCGTCCCCCCGTGCGCGGATGCGACCTCCCGGACGATCGAGAGCCCAAGCCCCGTTCCGCCCGCTCGGCCAGTGACGAACGGTTCGAAGAGCTGCTCGCGAAGGGAAGGCGGCGGGCCTTCGCCCTCGTCGTGAACCGAAAAGACCAGGCCGTCCGGGCGCTTCCGGGCGCATAACTGGACCTCGCTCCCCTCCGGGGCGGCTTCGATCGCGTTGCGCAGGAGGTTGTCGAGCGCGCGATGCAGCTGTGCCGGATCGAACGAGCCTTCCTTTACATCGGCGGAGGAAACGAGGGCCACGCGCTTGGCCTTCGCAAGTTCCGCAAGCGTCGAGGCGCAGGAAGCGAGGAAGGGCTCGAGCTCGACCGGTTCCCGCCGGAGCCCTTCTCTCTCGGTGACCGCAAGGAGACGGCGGAGGAGCGCATCGAGCCGATCGATCTGGCCCAGGATCATGTGGAGGGCTCCATCCTTGGCCGAAGCGTCGCCGCTCAAGGCGTTTTCGGCCTTGAGCCGCATCGCAGCGATCGGGTTGCGGATTTCGTGCGCAATGCCCGCCGAGACGCGCCCGATGGCCGCCAGCCGCTCGCCGGCCGCCATCTGTCGGGCGAGGCGATCCGCCTTCCTTCGAGCCTCGGAGAGGCGGGCGCCCGCATCGTTGAGAGCCGAGACGATCCGGTCGAGCTCCCGCTCCCCCGTTGGAGGCAAGATTGGCAGATCGGTGACCTCGTGGGCCTGGAGGGCGCTTTCGATCCGGCGGACATGGTGCGACCAGCTCACGGTGAAGCGAGAGAGGAGGAGCGCCGCGATGAAGACGTTCGCGAAGAGGATCGCCAGGCCGGCCATCAGGAGCCGGTAGCTTCGACCGGCAAAGGGAAAGACCCGCGTCATCGTCCAGGCGGTCAAGCCCGCCACGGGGCCGTGGAGCGGGGTAGCCGTAACCAGCAGGATTTGCGAAGGGGTCGCATAGCGCACGACGACCAAATGATGGCTACTGAGAGAGGATCGATTGACCGTCTCGATCCGGGGCAGCTCGGCCTGCGGAACGTCGGTCTTCGGCCGCTCGCCCGGATAGGTCGGGTAGGCATAGGCCAAGGAGCCCCTTCCCTCCTGCCAGATGCCCCCTTCGATCCCCGGTCGGTCGGACAGGGCGCGCCGGAGGAGCTCGCCCAGGTGCGCACGGAAGGGCGGTTCCGCCCCTTGAGGCGAGGGCTTTGGGAGCTGCGCGACCAAGCCCGCAAAGCCCTCGGCGATCGCGTCACAGGCCCGGCCGCTTTCGGCCTGCGCTTGGGCGGTCCGTGCGGAAGCCGATTGGCTGAAGAGGCCGATCATCAGGATGGCCGCCGACGCCGTCGCCGCGACGAGCAAGAGCAAAAGAAGAATCAGCCGTCCCCGCATGGAGCAGAACATAGGCCCGCCAAAGGATGGAGCGAATTGCGCTCACTCTACCCATTTTCGCTCAAGGGAGGCGAGCCCGGATGCTCCCCCACGATCTCGCCTGCTGAAGCAGCGCTTCGGCTCTCGCTGCACAGGATGACCCTCCCGGCGGAGTAAGCCGACATCGCAAGGAAGACCCGATCCGCGCCCGCGAACCGGCCGGAGACAAAGAGCTTTGCCAGGAAGGCGGGTAGGCCAACGCCGGCCCACCCGCCTTCGGGGTTTCGTTAGCTCTTGTGGTCGAGCGGCTGGTAGGTCGGAGCGGGCGTCTGCTGCGTCGGCTGCGGCTTGGGCTTTTCGGAGCAGGCGACAATGGCCAGAAGCGAAGCGGCGACCAGAACCTTACCCACGACAGAGAGGAGAGAGAACCGGGTCTTCATGGCCGTAGAGCATGCCCAATCGGGCCCAGTTGCGCCACAACATTCCGCGGGTTGCGACATTTTTATGTTTCTTGAGCAAAGGGCTTTATGAAAGCCTCTTCCTCTTCGGCCCGAGGTGAAAGGGCCCTTCCGGGGAGGATCAGTAAGAGAGGAGAGATCCAAGAGCCGCGGGCGGGAGACGTGAGGTCCCGCTCTTTCAAATCTCGACCCTCGAGCGGGAAAGATCATTCCCCCCTTTCGAGGCCGCGCGACATGAAGCAAGGTAGATCAAGATGGGAATCAGCACCATTCGGGAGTATTACGCCCACCCGGCGGTGCGCCGGCGCATCGCCGAGTATTGCGGGGGAATGCCCGAAGAGCCCGAAGCCTTTTCCTGCGTCTACTTGGTCGGGTATGGTGTCGCCATGGGGCAAGGCGTTTCGGCCGAGCCTCATGCTTCGGTGGAGAAAAAGCAGTTTGCCGATCTGCTCGAGGCCGGAGCGGATATTCTTCGCTCGATCTGGGATCGAAGCGCGCTCCTGGGAATCCTCGATATCGAATACGTCAACTGGGACTACCCGGCCGAAGTCTTCTTCCGGCCAGCGGAGATCTTCTCCAGGATCGAGCCGCTCTACCAGGCGATCCGCCGCTGCTTGGGAAATTACGGGATCGAGCCGCTGGCCATCCTGACCGGCCAGGGATACCATTTTGTCTTCCGGATTCCGAAGCATGCGGCGGTCTTCCCGCTGCTGGCCGCTCATGGCTCGGCTTCCCCGCACCTGATCGAATGGGGCGACCGCTTCGGAGCCCGCTTCGGTCGTGCATTTCCCCCACCGGAGGCGGCGGCCTACGAGACCTTGGGCCGCCTCTTGGAGCATCTGGTCCACCGGATCCTTCAGGAATCCGAGGCTTCCTCCCTCGACGGATTCGAGCGGATTCCGGCTATTCCGACCGACGTTGCCGTCGGACGGATCGGGCCGAGCGGTCGTCGCGAAGCGGTCTCGCTCGATCTCTCGCTCTTCGGCGATCCTCTCCCCCGTCGAGCGACCCGCTGTCCCTTTTCTGCCTACCAGAAGCACCGCGTCCTCTGGGAAAAATATGGCGAACGGGTCGGCAGGGAGCTCCCCATTCCGCTCCTTCTCCCCCGATTCCCGGACTCCCGGCTCGAAGAGCTGTTGGAGATCCGGGTCGATTGGGAGCGGGCCGCCCGGCTGGCCAAGACGATCTCGGTCGAAATCCCCGATGCCGCTCCATCAATCCCCGGATGGCTTGCGGACTATGAAAAATCCGCCTTGGCCCGGGCGCACCGCGAGATGCAGGAGATCCGCCGCGACCGGACCGACAGCCCGAGCGGGCTTCCCCCCTGCATCGCTCACTGCCTCCGCGACCCCAACCCCCACCTCTTGAAGCCGACCAACCTGCAAGCGCTCACCCGCATCCTGCTCGCCTCCGGTTGGGGGCCCTCCCAAATCGCCGGCCTGGTCTGCGCACGGTACGAAGAGGACCATGGGTGGGGAGACCTTTGGGAGAAGTACGAAGCGGCGACCCGCGCCCGTTTTTACGTCCGGCTCTTTTCGGGGCTAGTCAGAACGGGGATCGATCGGGAGATCGATCTCAATTGCATCAGCCACCAGGAAAAAGGATACTGCTGGCGGCCCTTCTGTGGCTTCAACCTGGCGGATTATCGAGGGAAAGGAAGGGATGGAGATCGGGCTCTCGACCGGGGTCTTCTATCGCAAGCCGATCCGGGAAGTGCTTTCGCTGATCGCCCAGGCGGGCTTTGAGGCGGTCGAGCTCTGGACGGGAGATCCCCTCCGCCGCACCCCCTTCGACTGGCGCGATCCCGAAGAGGTCGCGGCCGTCCGGCAGCAGCTGGGGGATCTCGGCCTGCGGACGGAGAGCTTCCACGCTCCCTACTCGGCCGAGGCCGATCCCAGCGAGCCCGACCCGATTCGCCGGCAGAACACCGTCGCCCTGCTGACCGAAGCGGTGCGCACCGCGGCGGCCGTGGGGGCGCGAACCCTGGTGCTCCATGGCTCCGCCGCCGAGCTTTCCCGGATGCCGGAAGCGGAGCGCCCGGCGCGAATCGCCTCGTTACGGCAGGCTCTCTCCCTTCTCCACCGGGAAGCGCGCTTCCATGGTGTTGCCCTCGCCATCGAGACCCTCCTGCCCCATCTCCTGACCGCCGATCCCCATCTCCTGCTCGAGCTCGTCGAGCCCTATCCCAAGGAGGAGGTGGGAATCTGCTTCGACACGGGCCACTGCTTCTTGTGGCGGTCCTGGCCCTTGGAACGACTTTACGAGCTCCTCGCGGACCGAGTGATCGCTCTCCATGTCAACGACAATCGGGGGACCTCCGACGACCACCTTCCTCCCGGACAGGGGGCGATCGACTGGCTGCCCTGGCTCGCCGCATTGCGCCGGAGCGCCTTTTCCGGGGTCTTCCTGCTCGAGGCGGTTCTTCCGCCGGAGATGCCCGATCCGCTCTCCGGGCTGGCGGCGCTGCGACGGCTCGCCCTGGCTCTCCTCGGTCGGGAGCCGGCCTTGGCCGGGAGCCGAGGCTAGCGACCAGGGCGGTCGTCCAACCAGGGCGAAGCCGGACGAGGCAGCCACGGCGAATCTCCTCGTCCACGGAAGACTCCGCCGGTGATCGCCAGAGAGGGTCCGGCGGCGGTCAGCAGGGCTCCCCTTCGATGGCGAAGGGAAAAGGCAAAGATCTGTTCGGACACTCGGTCTCCCTGCATCCCCAGCGGGAGGTAGCGGCAACCTCCCACGCGGAGATGGACCGTTCCAGCCAATCCGGCAAAAGCGCTTGCTTGCGCTCGTCTCCGGAAGGAATGGTGAAAGGGTCGCGATGGCCGATCTCCCTGGCTCCTCCGTCGTCCGGCTCTTCACCGCCCGGCTTTCCGCCTTTCCTCCGGAGGGTGAGAGAGGCGAAGATCTTCCGGGGCGCGTCAGAGCCCGGCGGAGCGAGGCCTTCTTGCGCTGGCTCCTCTCCCGGTTCACCGGGCTCGCTCCCGAGCGGGTTCCCCTGGAGCGCGGTCGGTGGGGAAAGCCTCTCCTCCCCGAATCCTTCGCCCTCTGGTTCAGCCTCTCCCACTCAGGCGACCGATGCGTCGCAGCCATCGCCCGCTTTCCGGTGGGCATCGACCTCGAAGCCGATCTGCCGCGGAAGGATCCCCTGGCGCTCGCCCGGCGGTTTCTTCTCCCCGAGGAGGCGGCGGTCGTTGCGGCGCTTCCTCCCGAAGCACGGACCGCAGCCTTCCTCCGGATCTGGACCAAGAAAGAAGCCTTCCTCAAGGGGTGCGGGATGGGCCTCTTCCGCTCCCCCCGCTCTTTCCGCTTCGTCCCGCGAGAAGGGTCGCCTTGGGAGACCGTCGATCCAGCCGAGCCGGAGAGCACGGTCTGGACGGTCCGAAGCCAGACCTGCGACCGGGGCTTTTTGGGGGCCCTTGCGGTGGCTCACGCCGCACCGGAGGCGCTCGCCCTGAAAAGCGAGGAGATCCCTCCCCGCGATTGAGATGGCGAGAGCGGTCCCCAGGACAATGCTTTCCATTGACGAGAGGGATTAGGGGCGGCTAACTTTTTATCGGGCATGAAGCAAGGACTAGCGGAAAACGCCGGCACCAAAGGTTCGTCCAGCCTGAGCCACTCCCAGCAGGATTACTTGAAGCAGATTTTCCTTTTGGACGACAGGCCCCGGGGTGCCACTACCCAGCTCCTGGCGGACCGAATCGGGGTCCGGCCGGCGTCGGTCACCGGGATGCTCAAGAAGCTGGCCGAAGAGGGCCTGGTGGAACGGGCGCCCTATCGAGCGGTCCGCCTGACGGAGACGGGCCGGAGGATCGCGGTCGAGCTCGTCCGTCACCACCGGCTGCTCGAGGTTTTCCTCTTCCGCATGCTCGGCTACCGCTGGGACGAGGTCCACGAGGAAGCCGAGGCGCTCGAGCATGTGATCAGTGAGCGCTTCGAGCAGAGGGTGGCAGAGCTCCTCTCCCACCCCGAGCGGGATCCGCACGGCGACCCGATCCCGACCTCGGAGCTGAATCTGGAGGAAGACCGGCACCTTGCCCCGCTGGCCCGGCTGGCCCGGGGAAGCCGGGGGACCATTTGCCGGGTGACTCTCCAGGACCAGGATGCGCTCAACCTGGTGGAAAAGCTCGGCCTCCTTCCCGGAACGGAGATCGAGATCGCTGACACCCATCCCGATGGCATCTCGCTCCTGGTCGCCGGGAGCCGCTTCCTGGTCCCAACCCTCCTCGCCTCGCATCTCCTGGTCGTGATCGTCCCCGGTACTGCTTCTCCCAACCCGAAGCCGAGAGGAAGAGACCGGACGACAGGCGGCCGATGAGCAACGATCCCTCTGGTCTTCGATCGCGGACGCAAGGGGAGACCGAGTCGGCGGCGTTTTCTGCCAGGAAGGGATGGGATGCCTGGGTCCGCGAGAGCGCCGGGACCGTTCTCTCGGGGGAGGCGACGGGGAGGCTCGACCGGTTCATTCCGTTCCTGGGACCCGCGTTCATCGCGGCGATCGCCTACATCGACCCCGGCAACTACGCGACTAACATCGAGAGCGGAACCCGCTACGGCTACCAGCTCCTCTGGGTGGTGCTCTGGGCGAACCTGATCGCGCTCTTTGCGCAAGGTCTCTCGGCCAAGCTCGGCATCGCCACCGGGAAGAACCTGCCCGAATGCATCCGGGAGGCGCTTCCCCACCCGTTCCTGCGGATCGCCTACTGGCTGCAAGCCGAGCTGATGGCGATCGCCACCGACCTGGCTGAGTTTCTCGGCGCAGCGCTCGGATTTCAGATCCTCTTTGGGATTCCGCTGGGGGTTGGCGCCCTCCTTACCGGCGTTCTCTCCTTCCTGATGCTCGGCTTGCGGCCCGGAAGCTTCCGCTATCTCGAAGTGCTTCTGACGGCCTTCGTAGGGTTGATCGCCGCCTGCTACGCCTTGGAGCTTTTCTGGATCCATCCCTCGCCCTCTGCAAGCCTTCGTGGCCTGCTCGTTCCCTCCCTGCCCGGCACCGAAGGAGCCTATTTGGCTGCGGGCATCCTCGGAGCCACCGTGATGCCGCATGCGATCTACCTCCATTCGGCGCTCACCCAAAGGCGAATTCCCGCCCGGAGAATCGAGGAGAAGCGGAAGCTGATCCGCCTCTCCTTCCTTGACGTCTCCCTGGCAATGGCGCTCGCCGGGGTGATCAACCTCGCCATGCTCGCGATGTCGGCGGCGGCCTTTGCGGGCTCCCCACCCGGCGAAGGGAACGCGATCCTCCAGGCCTACCGGGCCCTATCGCCCATGCTGGGCGCGTTCGCCGCGGGCGCCTTCGCGCTTTCGCTCCTCGCCTCCGGACTCTCCTCCTCTGCGGTGGGGACGCTCGCCGGTCAAGTCATCATGCAGGGCTTTGTCGGCTTCCCCATCCCGATCTGGGTCCGGCGGCTGGTCACGATGGTGCCGGCCGTCCTGGTCATCGCGTCGGGCATCGACACGACCAAGATCCTCGTCGCCTCCCAGGTGATCTTAAGCTTCGGCATCGGCTTCGCGCTCATCCCCCTCCTCCTCTTCACCCAGAGCCGCCGCTGGATGGGGCCGCTGCGAAACTCGCCTGGGGTGCGGATCGCTGGGTGGCTCCTCTGTGCCGCCGTCATCGGGCTCAACGCTTTTCTGCTTGTCCGGCTTCTGCTCCCCTCCTTCCAATAGAAGCGAGGCGGAAGGCCTCCGAACCGTTTCACTCGAACCATGGAAGCTTCCTCGACTCACTCCTGGCCCTCGGATGGGAGGCGGCGCGTCGTCATCAGCCGCATCCTGCCGGAGATCGACGACTCCCGGTTTCCGGTGAAGCGAGCGCTCGGCGAGACGCTCCGGGTGCAAGCGCACGTCTTTTCCGACGGTCACGACCGGATCGAGGTCCGTCTCCAGTATCATCACCAGGCCGACCCCGAGTGGCGTGAGCTACCGATGCGGGAGCTCGGCAACGACGAATGGCAGGCCGAGATCCAGCTCGAGAAGCTCGGCTTCTACGACTGCCAGGTGATCGCCTGGAACGATCACTTCGTCACCTGGCTCGAAGGCTTCCACAAGAAGGCGGGCGCGGGCGAAGAGATCGAGGTCGAGCTTCGGATCGGAGCGGACCTGCTCGACGCGGCCGCGCAGCGGGCTCCCAAGCCGGACGCGGAGCGGCTCCGGGAATGGGCGGCACTCTTGCGCAACCCCTCTCTGCCGCTCGGAGAGCGGGGGCTTGCGGCGCGCAATCCTGCGCTGGCCGACCTGGCTCGGCGCTTCCCCGACCGGAGCCTGGCAAGCGTGTCTCCTTTTGCGCGGAGGATCCTCGTCGATCCTCCCCGGGCCCTCTTCAGCTCCTGGTATGAGCTCTTTCCCCGCTCATGGGCGTCCGAGCCGGGCCGCCACGGGACCTTCACGGATTGCTTGCGGCTCCTGCCGGAAATCGCAGCGCTCGGCTTCGATGTCCTCTACCTGCCGCCGATCCATCCGATCGGCTCGCACTTTCGCAAAGGGAAGAACAATAGCGTCGTCGCCGGCCCCGACGACGTGGGCAGCCCCTGGGCGATTGGGGCGAAGGAGGGAGGGCACAAGGCGATCCATCCGGCACTCGGCGGCTGGGAGGAGTTCCACCGCTTGCAAGCCCGGGCCAAGGAGTTTGGCTTGGAGATCGCGCTCGACATCGCCCTCCAGTGCAGCCCCGACCATCCTTATGTCCGGGAGCATCCCGGCTGGTTCCGGTGGCGGCCCGATGGGACCGTCCAATATGCGGAAAATCCGCCCAAGAAGTACCAGGACATCATCCCCTTCGACTTCGAGTGCATCGAATGGCGATCGCTCTGGGAGGAGCTCCGGAGCATCTTCCTCTTCTGGATTGATCGAGGCGTAAGGATCTTCCGCGTCGACAACCCCCACACCAAGCCGATGGCGTTCTGGGAGTGGCTGATCGCCGATCTCAAGGCGGCTCATCCCGAGATCGTCCTTCTCTCGGAAGCCTTCACTCGCCCCAAGATCCTCTACCACCTGGCCAAATGCGGCTTCTCCCAAGGCTACACCTACTTCACCTGGCGGACGACGCCTGCGGAGCTGCGCGAATACCTCACCGAGCTGACGAGCCCGCCCGTCCGGGAGTTCTTCCGGCCCAACTTCTGGCCCAACACCCCCGATATCCTCCCGGCCTACCTCCAGGAGGGAGACCGCTCGACCTTCCTGCAACGGCTGGTCCTCGCGGCCACCCTCTCCTCGAGCTACGGCATCTACGGCCCCGCCTTCGAGCTCTGCGTCCGGGAGGCCCTGGTGCCCGGGAAGGAAGAATATCTCGACTCCGAAAAGTACCAGCTCCGCCACTGGGACTGGCACGCTCCCGGCCACATCAAGGCCGAGATCGCCCGAATCAATCATATCCGCAAGACCCACCGGGCTCTCCAGGAAACCAACAACCTTCGGTTCTGCGACATCGACAACCCCCAGCTTCTCGCCTATGCGAAGGCGAGCCCGGACCGCGGCGATGTGATCCTCGTGGTCGTCAACATGGATGCCCATCCGCAATCGGGCTGGGTCCACTTCCCGGCGGAGGAGTTTGGCATCGATTCCCGGAAGCCCTTTCAGGTCAACGACCTGCTGACCGATACGAGCTACACCTGGCACGACGGAAGCAACTATGTCCGCCTCGACCCCGCCGTCTGGCCAGCTCATCTCTTCTGGGTGACGCAATACGCGCCCGATTAGCGGGAGAAAGCGCGGATTGCCGGAAGGGCTCTCCTTAGGCAAGGATGGCGGAATGCCCTCTGAATCTGATCCGCTGGCGGAACGGTTCTGGTTCTCGGCCGAAGGCAGGCGCCTGGCGGGGACGCTCTTTCCTCCTTTCCTGCTCCGGCGCCGCTGGTTTGCGGGAAAGGCGCGGGGGGTCGAGGAGGTCTGGGTGGCCGACGCCTTTCGCCTCGGGCCCCGGGAGGCGGGATTGCGACTCCTCCTCCTCCAGGTCCGCTTCGCTGCGGGAGAGACCGCTCTCTTCTCGTTGCCCGTCCGGCTGGCCGGCGAGGCTGCCGGCCCGGGCTTGGCGGAGGGGGATCGGATCGGCCCCCTCTCCCCTTCCTCGCCGCAGAGCCTTTGGGAAGCGACCGGGGATCCGCTTTTTGCCCGCGCCCTGCTCGATCTATTGGCCGAAGAGCAGGAACGATTGGGGCCCCAAGGGATCCTGCGGGGGAGGAGAGGCCCGCTTCTGGCCGAGCTCGCTGCGGCCAAGGAGCTCCCAAAAGACTCCCGCCTCCTCGGCCGGGAGCAGAGCAACAGCTCGCTCCTCTTGGGAAGCCGACTTTTTTTCAAGCTCTACCGGAAGATCGAAGGAGGCCCCAATCCCGATGTGGAGGTCCACGAACGCCTTTCGGGCGTTCTCGGCTTTCCCCACCTTCCCCGCTACGGCGGACGGCTCGACTACGAGCCGCAGAGCGGCCCCTCGATCCTGCTCGGGCTACTGACCGAGGCGGTCCCCCACCGGGCCGACGCATGGACGCTCGCCCTGGGGGCGGTGAGCGAATGGATCCGGCAGGCCGGGGCGGCTTCGCCCCAAGCGGATTCGCCCCAAGAGGAGCTTTCCCATCCGGACTGGGGGCTTCTGGGGAGACGGACGGCAGAGTTCCATCTGGCGATGGCGCAGCCGACCGACGACCCGGCCTTTCGGCCGGAGCCGCTGGCCCAAGAAGAAGTTCCCCTCTTTTGCGAAGAGGCCTTGGGCCTGCTCCGCCGCTCCTTTGGCATGCCGCACGGCCCTCCGGAAGTCCCGCTCGGCCTCGAAGAGGAGCGGCTGGCGCGGCTCTTTGCGCGCATCGAAGAACGCCTTCGTGGAATTCTCCGCCTGCCGACCGGCCTCATGAAGATCCGGGTCCACGGCGACTATCACCTGGGGCAGGTCCTTGCCACCGAGGACGATTTCGTGCTGATCGACTTCGAAGGCGAGCCCGAGCGCTCCCTGGCCGAAAGGCGCCGCAAGACCCTCGCCCTCCGCGACGTGGCGGGAATGGTCCGCTCCTTCCACTACGCCGCCCTCGCCCCCCTCTTCCTGCAAGGGGACGCCCGGGAGGGAAGGCTCGGGCGGCTGGCCGCCGCGGAGGGCTGGCGGCGGCGGGCGACTCGATCGTTCCTCGAAGGCTACTTCGCGACCGCAGACCGGGCGCCCTTCCTGCCCACCACGCCCACGGAGCGGGTCGCCCTCCTCGATTTCTTCGTCCTGGAAAAGGCGGTCTACGAAGTGGGCTACGAGCGGAACAACCGACCGGCCTGGGTGGAAATTCCGCTGCGTGGCATCGAAGAACTCTTGGAAAGCGGCCGGGAATCGGAGGAGAATGGGAACCCATGAGGGAAGGAGAAACCGATCGGATGGCTGGCAGAACGGCGGGAGAGGCCGCGCAGGCTTCGGCGCTTGGGAGGAAGCTTCCCGAGGTGTGGGGAGAGGCCGACACCTTTCTCTTCCGCCAGGGCAACCACGCGCGTCTCCACGAAAAGCTCGGAGGCCACCTGCTCACCTGGAAAGGAGAAAAGGGCGCCTACTTTGCCGTCTGGGCTCCCAATGCCGAGGCGGTCTCCCTGCTCGGCGATTTCAACGGCTGGGAGCCGGATGCCACCCCCATGACGCTCCGGGAGGACGGAACCGGCGTCTGGGAGACATTTGTCCCCGGGCTCTCGAGCGGGACCCTCTACAAGTACTTCATCCAATCGAAGCACCACGGGATGACCACGATCAAGAGCGATCCCTACGCCTTTCTCTGGGAAGTTCCTCCCCGGAGCGCCTCGGTGCTCTGGGACATCTCCTACGAGTGGAACGATCGCCCATGGATGGAGAACCGAGCGGAGCGGAACGCGATCAATGCTCCCTGGTCGATCTACGAGGTGCACCTGGGATCCTGGCGGCGGGTCCCGGAGGAGGGCCATCGCTGCCTCACCTACCGGGAGATTGCCCCACAGCTGGCCGCCCACGTCAAGGCCCTGGGCTTTACCCACGTCGAGCTCCTGCCGATCATGGAGCACCCCTTCTCGGGCTCCTGGGGCTACCAGACGATCGGCTACTTTGCGCCGACCAGCCGGTTTGGCACCCCGCAGGATTTCATGTATTTCGTCGAGCATCTCCACCAGCAGGGGATCGGGGTGATCCTCGACTGGGTCCCCTCCCACTTCGCCACCGACGGGCATGGCCTGGGGCTCTTCGACGGCACCCATCTCTACGAGCATGCCGACCCCCGCCAAGGGTTTCATCCCGACTGGGGGAGCTACATCTTCAACTA
Source organism: Methylacidimicrobium sp. B4 (assembly GCF_017310545.1). Taxonomy (NCBI): domain Bacteria; kingdom Pseudomonadati; phylum Verrucomicrobiota; genus Methylacidimicrobium; species Methylacidimicrobium sp. B4. Next base: position 100,401 of record NZ_CP066203.1, on the reverse strand, counting down.
CGGCCGCAACGAGGTCCGCGCCTTCCTGCGGAGCAGCGCCCGATTCTGGTTCGAGAAGTACCATGTGGATGCCTTCCGGATCGACGCGGTCGCCTCGATGCTCTACCTCGACTACTCCCGCCGGAACGGGGAGTGGATCCCCAACCGGTACGGGGGAAACGAAAACCTCGAGGCGATCGCCTTTCTCCGCGGCTTGAGCGAGCAGCTCTACGGGGAATTTTCCGGCATCCAGCTCATTGCCGAGGAGTCGACCGCCTACCCGATGGTGAGCCGCCCGGCCTACATGGGGGGGCTCGGCTTTGGCTTCAAGTGGAACATGGGGTGGATGCACGACACCCTCTCCTACTTCTCCTCCGATCCGATCTACCGGAAGTACCACCAGCACTGCCTCACCTTCAGCGCCTGGTATGCCTGGCATGAAAACTTCATCCTCCCTCTCTCCCATGACGAGGTTGTCCACGGGAAGGGCTCCCTCATCGCCAAGATGCCGGGAGATGACTGGCAGAAGTTCGCCAACCTGCGGGCGCTTTTTGGCTACATGTTCTTCTTCGTGGGCCACAAGCTGCTCTTCATGGGAGGGGAGTTCGGGCAGTGGAGCGAGTGGTACCACGAGGTGAGCCTCGACTGGCATCTCGCCTCCGAAGGGAGGCATCACCAGCTGCTCCAGTGGGTCCGCTCCCTCAACGAGCTCTATGTCCGGGAGCGGGCGCTCCATGAGGACAACTTCACCGGCCACGGCTTTTTCTGGGTGGACTTCAGCGACGCGGAGAGTAGCGTGATCAGCTTTGTCCGGAGATCGAAGGACGGACGGGAGCAGATCCTCTGCGTCTTCAACCTGACCCCGGTTCCCCGGACCCGATACCGGGTGGGCGTTCCCGTTGCCGGATATTGGCAAGAGATCGCGAATAGCGACGCACGTGAGTTCGGCGGCAGCGGCATGGGGAACTTGGGCGGCCGCGAGGCGGACTGGCTCCCGTGGCAAGGGCAGCCCCACTCGCTCGACCTGACGCTGCCCCCGCTTTCGGCGCTGGCCTTCAAGAGAGCGCTCTAAGGGCATTCCGTTCGGAGTGCTCTCCCACGGTCAGCGTCCTCTCTCCCTGCCCCCCCGCAACGGCTTCTGGCCTTCTGGGGAAAGGTGAACGTCCAGGGCGCTGGCGGCTCGCGCTCCCAGCGTGCCAAGAAAGGTCCCCCCGGCCCAGGCTGCCACGGCGGCAGCGGGCCCTGCCTCCGCCCCGAGCATTCCTCCGATCACGGTCCCCAGCCCTTGGGACCCGACCCGCAAGCCGGCTTGGGCCAGGTGGATCGCCGAATCGCGCAGTCGCTCTTCGGCCAAGGCCCGGCCCGCTTTCCGCCACTCCTCTGACTGGAGAAGCTCGGAGGCCCATCCAAAGCGGCACGAGTGACGCAAGAACTCCTGACGCCACTGCCGCAGCCGCTCGGCGGAGGAGGCGGCGGTGGTCTTTCCTTCCGGCTCTTCCGTCTTTTCCCCGCTCCGCCGGGCGCGGCGGAGCGCCTGCGCCTTCGCCTGCTCGACGCTCCGGCCCTTCCCCCGCGCAGCAGGCTTCTCCGCCTCCTGGCCGACCCGAGAAGACCCCTTGACCGCCTCGGCAACCAGCTCCCGAGCTCGCTGGGCGAGATCCCCCAAGCTCATCTTCCTCCGACCTGTCTCTCCCGATTGCTTGTCCATGGTTTTGCGGTGGGACGATCTCCCTCTGCCGCGCAACTTCCTTTTTTGGGCCCTCGGGGCCGAAGATCCGCTTCGGAGCAATGAGGAGGACTTTCTTTTTCTGCGCGAAATTTCACGCGGTTCTGCGTATGGTGCCCCGATCCTGAGTCAGATCTTCTGGGCCGCTTTGCGCAACCTCTGGCTTCCTTGACCTGGAAATCACCCTTCCCACAAGACTCTACCCTCCTTCGGCCTATTTCCTGCTAGGGAACGACCCGCAATGCCGCGATTCCAACGCCCTCTTTTGCCGGTCCTCCTGCTTCTGCTTCTTGCCGCCTTCGCTCTACCCAGTTCCTTCGCCCAAGAGGTCGACGACCCGGCGAGTGCATCCGTCGGAGGCACGGGCAGCGCCGATCCGCCACCCGTGAGCTCCCCCAGCGACCGCAAGCTCCGGAGCGCCCTCCAGCAGCCGAAGGATGCGGGCCAAGGCCAATCCGATCTCGAAAAGACGATGTCCCAGCTCCCCGAGGTCGAGGTCGTCGCCGTCACCCCGCTGCCCGGAATGGGCCAGCCGCTCGAGAACCTCCCTGGCAACTATCAGATCCAGCAGGGGAAGACCTGGCTCCAACAAGAGGAGTTCAGCTTGCCCCAGTTTTTGGAGCGGAACATGGCGAGCGTCAACGAGGTCAACATGAACGGGAATCCCTTCCTTCCCAACATCAACTACCGGGGCTTTGCCGCCTCGCCGGTTCCCGGGACGCCGGTCGGCATCTCCGTTTTCTTGGACGGCGTCCGGATCAATGAGCCGTTTACGAATAACCTCCTTTGGGACTACGTTCCCCAGCTCGCCATCCAGAACATGGAGATGGTCCCGGGCTCCAACCCGATCTACGGGCAGAACACCCTGGGGGGGGCGCTCGTGATGCAGACCAAGAACGGAAGGACCAGCCCGGGCTCGATGATTCAGGACTACGCGGGGGTCTGGGGCACCAACGACCTCGAATTCCAGCATGGAGGCTACAAGGGAAAGTGGGACTGGTTCCTCAGCGGCAACTGGATGAGCCAGGACGGCTGGCGGCAGCAGAGCTCAAGCTACGTCAAGCAGCTCTTCGCCAAGGTCGGCTACCATACCGAGGAGACCGACGTTCACCTGGAATACATCGGCGCGGACAACCTCCTCAACATTCTCGGCCCCACCCCGATCGACATGCTGGCCACCGGTGGCAACTCGATGATCTACACGGGGCCCAATCCCCAATTCGACAACCTCAACATGGTCAACCTGCTCGCGTCGCAAAAGCTCACCGATGAGCTGACCTTGGGGGGCAACGCCTACTTCCGCGAGTCGAACTACAACTTCAGCAACGGCAATGTCGCCAACAGCGTCGATCAGTTCCTGGGCTTCAACTATCCGCCCGCCGCGCAGGCACTGGACGCAAGCGGGATGCCGATTCCCGCAGGCGAATGGGATTTCGGCTCGATCGCCCAGACGGGCGCGGGTGCCCGGCTCCAGCTCCAGTGGGAGAAGAGCTTTGCCGGCATGGAGAATTACGCGGTGGCGGGAGCGAGCTTCGATTGGGCCCAGTGCTTCTTTAGCTCGGGATTCTACCCGGCCGCGATGGGCCCCAATTACAACAATGTCACGATTCCGGGATATCCCTTCCAGGACCAGTTCTCCGTGCCCACCTTCAGCGACTACGTCGGCCTCTACCTGACCGATACCTTTTCGCCCACACCCTGGTTCCACCTGACGGGGGCCTTCCGGGACAACTATGCGCAGATGATGATCGGCGGGACGGGGGTCAGCAGTACCGGCGAGACGGTTTCCCTGGCGGCGGCCGAGCGCTTCCAGCAGGTTACCCCGGCTGCGGGCTTCACACTGCAGCCGCTCGCCGCCTTCGGTGTTTCCGACCCGACCCTCAAGGATCTCACCTTCTTCTTCAACTATAGCGAAAGCTTCCGGCCGCCCATGGTGGGCGAGATTACCGGAGCCAATCCCGCGATTCCGGTGATCCTGCCGGTTGCCCAGCTGGGCGATCCCGCCCTCTCTCCCGTGCTCGTCCAGACCTATGAAAGCGGCTTCCGAGGCAATCTCACTCCGGGGAACGTTGCCTGGGCGTTCTCGTTCTACCAGAGCAACCTCTCCAACAATATCCAGTTCGAGCAGACTGGTCACTCGAGCGCCGGATTTTTCCAGAACATCGGGTCAGAGCAAAATCAGGGAGTCGAAGTCACTCTCCAGGGGAGCTACAAGAAGCTCACCTGGTTCGCGAACTGGTCCTTCCTCGAGGCGACCTTTCAAAGCCCGCTCGTCCTCCAGAACGCCGTGAGCCCCGCGGTCCCCGTCCAGCCGGGAAATCGGCTGCCAAACTTGCCCCAGCAGATGGTCAAGGCGGGCATCACCTACCAGATCCTGCCGCAGTGGCAGATCTCGATGGATTTCCAATATTACTCGAGCCGTGTCCTCTATGGAGACTGGGCCAACGTCTATCCGATGCTGACCGGCTTCGCCCTCCTGAATATTCAAACCTATTACACGCTCAACAAGCATTGTCAGATCTTTGCCTTTGCGACCAATGTCTACGATGAGCAATATGCGAGTGCTGGCCTCATCAGCCAAAACGTCTTTACGGGAGCCCCAAACGGCGGAACCATCGTTCCGTTTGCCACGCCGGGATCCCCCTTCGGCGTCTGGGGCGGCATTCGCCTCCAGTTTTGATCGCCCCCGACGCTGGCTTGCGGAAGGAATCGGCGCTTCGCGCCAAGATCGGCCATTGTGAAGATCGCAACGCGGATCCGCCTCGCTTCGGGCGTCTTCTTCGTCCTGGCGGCGGTGCTCTCCGTCGAGGCGGCCTGGATTGCGCGGCAAGGCCAGAAGCGGATCGAGCAGGTGGGGGAGGATCTCGCGCAGCTTTCGCGGCTGGGCGATCTCGAGCTCTTCGCGCAGCGCGAGGTCGCCGAAGTCTCCGATGCGCTCGGGGGCAAGGATCCCAAGGCCCGCGCCCAGTTCCTTTCCTTCGCCGATCAGATGCGCGCGCTCCTGGCCCGCTGCCGCTCCCTGGCTCACGGGAAGGAGGAAGAGGAGGCGCTGGATGCCGTCGAGGGAAATGCTCTGCTGCTCGAAAGGCATGGCCGGCAGCTTCTCGACCGGCCCGACCTGCCGGGGAGCGATCCTTCCTTTGCCGGAGTCGACGCTCTGGAAGCCTTCTTGGACGGCCCGTTCCGTCAGTCAGTGCGAACCCTCGAACGGCTTTTTCACCAAGGGGCCATCGAGCGGGCCCGGGAGAAGGCCCGGCTCCTCAAGGAGACCGCAGCACTCCTGGTTCCGCTCTGCTTTCTTGCCGGACTGGGGCTGGCGGCACTCGTCTCGCTCTGGCTCACTCAGGGGATCGGACGTCCCTTGCGCAACCTGGTTGAATCCGCACGGCGCATCGGCCGCGGGGAGCGCGAGGTCGTTCCGGAAATTCCTCTCTCGGGGGATCTCCGCGACCTCGCCTTGGCCTTCCGCCAGATGGCACGCGAGATCAAGGATTCGCAGCAGAAGATTGTCCAGGCCGAGCGGATGGCCTCCATCGGCGCGACCGCCGCCGCAGTCGCTCATGGGATTCGCAACCCCTTGGCCAGCATTCGGGCGCTGGCGCAAGTCGCTCTCCTCAAGCCAGACCCCTCAGCCTCGGCTGGGGATACCCTTCGCGAAATTGTCCACGAAGCCGATCGGCTCGACCGCAGGATCCGTCAGCTATTGGCCTTCGCCAAGCCCCTCTCTCCGAGACCCATCATCGGCAGCCTCAATGAGCTCGCCGAAACCATCGTACCATCCTTGGCCAAAGGCGAAGGGAAGGATGTCGGGATCGATCTCTCCCTGAACCGGGAGCTCCCGCTGGTGCGTTTCGATCCGGCTCAGATGGAGCAGGTACTTCTCGAAATTCTAGCGAATGCGCTTGCGGCCGTCGGTGAGCGCGGCCGCATCCGGCTGAGCTCGGGTGTCCGGCCAGACGGACGGGTCTATCTGGCAATCGAAGACGATGGCGAAGGGATTGCCGAGGAGCATCTCCCTCGCGTCACCGAGCCCTTTTTCACGACACGGCCCGAAGGTTCGGGCTTGGGTCTGGCCATCGTGGAACGGTACGTTAGCCAAAATGGGGGAGAAATGAGAGTGAAGAGTCGGTTCGGCCAGGGAACACGCATTACCCTGCTCTTCCCCGCCGCCAGCGAAGGGAGCGATGGGGCTCAACATTCTCCTGGTTGAGGACGAACGAAACCTCGCTCGGTCGATCCGGGAGCTTCTCACGGCCCAGGGCCACGAAGTCGCTCTGGCCTTCGACGGCGATGAGGGTCTCCGGCAGGCCGAGCTTTCCGCCCCCGACCTGCTTCTCCTCGATGCACGGCTACCGAACCTCTCGGGACCCGAGCTCCTCCGCCGGGCGCGGGCCATCCATCCCGCCCTCTCGGCCGTAGTCTTCACCGCCTATGCTTCCGTCGAGGACGCGGTCGCCGTCATGAAGCTCGGCGCCTTCGAATACCTTCAAAAGCCCCTCGACCTCGACCGGCTCCGCGTGCTGGTCGATCGGGTCGAGGAGACCGTCCGCCTCAAGCAGGAGCTCGCCTACTACCGGAGCCTCGACGAGCCGATCCTGATCGGTGAATCCTCGGCGATTTGCTCTCTGCACGACAAGATCGAGCAGCTGGGCCGACTCGACGGAAGCCAAGGGCTCCCCACCGTTTTGATCTCCGGAGAGACCGGCACCGGGAAGGATGTGGTGGCCCGGCTCCTCCACCATCGGAGCCTTCGTCGAGACGAGGCATTCCTCTCCATCAATTGCGTGGCGCTTCCGGAAAACCTGGTGGAAACCGAGCTCTTCGGCTACGAGCGGGGGGCGTTCACCGGCGCCTCGGGGGCTAAGCTCGGACTGATGGAAGCCGCAGACAAGGGCACCCTCTTTCTCGACGAGATTGGAGATCTCCCCCTCCCCCTGCAAGGGAAGCTCCTGACGGCGATCGAGCGCAAGACGGTCCGGCGACTGGGAAGCGTTCGCGATCGGAAGGTCGATCCTTGGATTCTCGCGGCCACCAACCGGCCCCTGGAGGCTTCGATTCGGGAAGGATCCTTTCGAGCCGATCTCTACTATCGGCTCCGCGTCGTTCACCTCGAGCTCCCCCCCTTGCGGGAGCGGTCTGGCGACATCCTTCTGCTGGCCCATCACTTCCTCCGCATCCACGGTACCCGGTACGGGAAGATGGGCCGAACGCTCACTCCGGACGCCGTCGCGACCTTGCAGAGATACCCCTGGCCCGGGAATGTTCGCGAGCTTTCGCATGCGATCGAGCAAGCAATCCTCTGGTCGAAAGAAGAAATCCTCAAGCCAGCGGACTTTGCTTGGCTCGGACATCTGGGCGAAGAGACGGCGCGGGGGCTAGCCACCGCTAGTGATGCGATCCGTCTGCTCTTGCAAGAAGGACTCTCCTTCGCCGAGATCGAAAAGCGGCTGCTCCAGGAGGCGCTGGTCGCCTCGGGACAGAACATCTCCCAAGCCGCCCGCCAGCTGGGCATGACTCGCGACATCCTTCGCTACCGGATGGAAAAACATGGCATCGGGGCCGGGTGACCGCCCGGGAAGGGCGCGCACTTCCTTCCCGAGTCGCTTTCCGATTGTGTGCCGGAACCGCCTCGTGCTTTTTCTCCCCAGTCGGAGACAACACAATCTGGTGGCATTCCGGAATGTTGGGAAGCCGGACGAGCAGGTCATGCTGCGCATCCGGTGGCAGGCGCGCTATCGTTAGCGCCTTGGCCATCCGGCTTTTGCCCCTTCATCTGATTTACTCAGCAGCGCCATTTTTGCGCTTGACCGTCACCCGCAAAGAAGTTATCGCCTCCCTTGCAGCTTGAGGAGAAATGCCTACCGGGCAGGACTCCCGCAACCCAAACGGAGGAGGTTACCAAATGAGGTTCCCGAAAAGTAGGAAGAAGCTCTCTGCCGGGATGCTCCTGGCACTGGCGGTCGGTTCCGCGACGGTGATTCCGTCAGCCTATTCCAACGACGATGTATTGAAGCTCACGGAGAATCCCAAGAACTGGGCGGCTCCGGGCAAGGATTACGCCAACACCCGACACTCGACCCTGAAGCAGATCAACACGCAGAATGTCAAGAGCCTGCATATGGCTTGGTCGTTCTCGACGGGCACGCTCCGCGGCCACGAAGGGCAGCCGCTCGTCATCGGCGACCGCATGTACGTGGTGAGCTCGTACCCCAACATCGTTTGGGCGCTCGACCTCTCCAAGGGGGGGGCCTATGAAGTCCTTTGGAAGTACGTTCCGAGGCAGGATGACAAGGCCGTCTCGACGGCCTGCTGCGACACGGTGAACCGTGGCGCTTCCTACGCCGACGGAAAGGTCGTCTTCAACACCCTCGACGGCTACCTCGTCTGCTTGGATGCCAACACGGGGAAGGAGCTCTGGAAGACCAAGTTTGCCGATGTCAACAAGGGTGAGACAAGCACTCCCGCCCCGATCATCGCCAAGGACAAGGTCTTCACCGGATACGGCGGTGACGAGTTTGGTGCGCGAGGCCGATTCGCCGCCTTCGATCTCAACTCGGGCAAGATGGTCTGGCAGGCCTACAGCAACGGTCCCGACTCGGACGTGCTCCTCGGCCCCGACTTCAACAGCAAGCATCCCGAGTATGGGCAGGCTGGCCAGGATCTCGGCGTGAAGACCTATCCCGGCGACGAGTGGAAGCGGGGTGGCGGCTGCGCCTGGGGCTGGTATAGCTACGATCCGAAGCTCGAGCTGGTCTACTACAACACGGGTAATCCCGGTCTCTGGAGCCCCAGCTACCGGACCGAGGCCAAGACCTACGAAGAGGCCAATGAGCCGTGGAAGTGGGACAACAAGTGGTCGATGACCATCTTTGCCCGCAAGCCTGACACGGGCGAAGCCGTCTGGGGCTACCAGATGACCCCGTTCGACGAGTGGGACTATGATGGCATCAACGAGGATGTGCTCATCGACATCACCGTCGACGGCGCCAAGAAGCCCTGCCTGGTCCACTTCGACCGCAACGGATTCTGCTACGTGCTCAACCGCACGGACGGCACCCTCATCCGCGCCAACAAGTTCGTGACCGCCACCTGGGCCGAGAAGATCGACATGAAGACGGGCCGCCCGGTCAAGGTCAAGGAGCACTCTCCGTTCGAGGTCGGCAAGGCCGTTCAGGTCTACCCCTCGGCCATGGGCGGAAAGGATCAGCAGCCGGTCGCCGTCGACCCCAAGGAAGCCAATGTCTTCTATGCTCCCACCAACAACTGGGGCATGACGCTGGAGCCGATGGAGCGCGCCCACACCAACCAGGGTAGCGTCTACGTCTTCGCCAACGTTCTGATGAAGCCGGAAAAGCCCGGAGTCATGGGCCGTTTCAAGGCGTTCGACGTGATCACGGGCAAGGCTCGCTGGGAGCTTCCCGAGCGCTTCCCGACCTGGAGCGGTGCGTTGGTCACCGACGGCGGGCTCGCCTTTTACGGAACGCTCGACGGCTGGTTCCGGGCGGTCGACCGGAAGACCGGCAAGGTCCTCTGGCAGCAGAAGCTCGGTTCCGGTGTCATTGGCAACCCGATCTCCTTTGAGGTCGGTGGGAAGCAGTATGTTTCCGTCCTGACCGGCATCGGCGGCTGGATCGGCCTCCCGGTGACCGCGGGTCTCGACCCAGCGGATCCCTACGGTGCGCTCGGAGCCGCCGGAATGGCCGGGGAGAACGGGTTCTACAACATTCCGATGGGCGGAACGGTCTATACGTTCTGCGTGCAGTAAGCTGGCGGATCGGTTAGATCCATGCATCTAACGGGAAAGGGCGGACTGGTCCACGGGGGTTGGTCCGCCCTCTTTCTCTTTCTCGTCCTGGCTTCTCCTTCCGCCGTCCGGGCCCAGCCGGCTGAGCTTCCGCTACGGGTCTGCGGCGACCCGGGCAACATGCCCCTTTCCAATAGCCGCGGAGAGGGATTCCAGAATAAGATCGCGGAGCTGCTCGCCCGCTCCATGGGGAAGCCGCTCGAATATTTCTGGTACACCTACTACGAACGCGGGCTTGTCCGGACGACCCTGAACGCAAACCGCTGCGACGTCCTCTTCGACATGCCTCCCGACTTCGAGCTGGCTCTGCCGACCAAGCCTTACTACAAGTCGACCTTCGTTCTCGTCACCCGAAAGGATCGGAACCTCCACATTCACTCCCTCGACGACCCGATCCTCAAGAGCCTCCGGATCGGCGTCTTCCAGGCCTCGGCAGCACGTGATGCGCTCCGCAACCACGGCATCCAGCACAACACGGTCATCCACTACATCTTTTACGACTCACGGGTCCACCCGGAGCAGCATCCCGCCGAGCAGGTCGAGCAGGTGATCGCGGGAACGCTCGATGCCTGCGCGATCTGGGGTCCCTTGGCCGGCTACTACGTCGCCAAGGCGAACGCTCCGCTCGACCTCACCCCGCTCAACACCATGGAGGAGACCGTTCCCCTCGAATATGCCATGGCGCTCGCCGTTCCCAAGGGGGACAAGAGCCTCCGTGACGGCCTCAACCACGCGATGGAAGAGCACAAGGCCGAGATCCAGCGGATCTTGACCGAGTATGGCGTGCCGCTCGTCCACTGTCCGGAATGCATCGTCGATGGCGATCTTCCTGCGCATTCCGGTGGCTACAAGCCCCTCTCCCCTCCTGCGGCGGCGCCTCCAGCTGCGCCGACCGAACATGATTCCTTGCTCGACTGTGTCACGGCGGATGACCTTCCCGCCGCCGAGCGGTTCATCGCCAAGGACCCGAAGGCGATCGACAAGAAAGACCCGCTCGGCTACACCCCCCTCCTGAACGCCATTCGCGCCGAAGAGTGGCCAATGGCCCGACTCCTCGTGGAAAAGGGAGCCAACCCTGACCTGCCCGACCGCGAGGGTTGGACCCCCCTTCTCTTCGCGATTTCCAAAGGAAGTCGGGATACGACCCGCCTCCTGCTCGAGCACGGCGCGAGCCCCACCGCGACCGCCAGGGACGGATGGGCTCCTCTCTCTCTCGCGGCGAGCGGCTCGGATCCCGATCTCGTCCAGATCCTGCTGGCTCATGGGGTTCCGGTGAACGGGAAGAGCGGACCGGGAGGCTACACCCCCTTGATGTTTGCAGCGGCTTCCGGTTCCGAAGCCACGGTTCGGATCCTTCTGGACAAGGGTGCGGACCCCAACGCCGCCAATCCCGCCGGAATCACCCCGCTCATGCTGGCGGTCTCTCGCAACCGGCAGCCGGTCGTTGAGCTTCTTCTGCGTGCGGGCGCACGTCCCGATCAGCAAAACCGTGAAGGGAAGACGGCGCTTGCCCTCGCGCAGGAAAGGGGCTATCAAACCCTCGCTTCCCTCTTGGAAAGAGCGAGCAGCCCGACGAAGAAGACTACGCCTCCCGCCCGGTAGCCTTGGGCAGGATCGGAGGCGGTAACCACCGGAGATCATGAAGAGAGGAAAACGCACTACGTCTTGGACACGCTATCTGTTGCCGGGCTTGGCCGGCCTCTGGCTGACCGCCGCGGGCGCGCAGCAGCCGCCCGCAGCAGCCCCGTCGACCTCAACACCTGCCGGGCCCCCGCCCATTTCGGCCGCCGGAGGCGCGATGAAGAACCCGTACACCGACAACCCGCAGATGATTGCGGAAGGGAGAAAGCTCTGGTTCAGCCGAAGCTGCAACGGCTGTCACGGGGGCATGGGAGGCGGAGGGATGTGTCCGCCCGTGATCAACGATACGTGGGTCTACGGCAGTGACGACAAGACCCTCTTCGAGCTGATCAAGAACGGGTCCGTCGAGCTCCAGAAGAAGGGCTACACGCGCATCGGACGCGAGAACGTCGTGGCTCCGATGCCGCCGTTTGGCAGCGTCATGAGCGATGACGAGATCTGGAAGGTGATCGCCTACGTTCGCTCGATCTACCACGGGGATCCCAAGCTTCGGAACTGGTAGCAGCGCATCAGCCGAGGCGGTCGGCATGAAGCCAGGCGGAAGGCTCGTTCTCGAAACGGCCGCCCCGCTCTTCTTCTCGGCCGCCTCGCTCCCTCTCCCCAGGCGACCGGAAGGAAGGCGCGCGGAGGGCTGGCCACGGCAGCGGTTGGCCCTCCTTTTCCTTGCTCTTGCGATCCTCTGCGCGGCTCCATCTCTCTGCGCACAGAGGGTTCAGCTCCTCTCCGTTCGGAAGTACTACACGCTCTTTCTCTCTTCGGGACAGAACGGGGGACGTGAACCGCTGCTGCGGGAGATTTTCCTCTACCGGTTCCGCAACTTCGGTTCCACCGCCGTGCTTCCCACCTATCACGACGAGCTTCCCCAGCAACCCTATCTCGAATACCGGGATCGGATCGACGGGAGATCGGTTCCGGTATCGAGGATCGGCAACCGGTATTGGGAGTACCCGACCTTTCGAGGCGGCCGGACCATCGAGCTCCGCACCGACGCCCTCCAACGGGTTCTTCCCCGAGATCCCCGGCAGAAGATCGATTTCTTCGAGGATTCGATCCAATGGGGCGGCTGGCGCCCTCCCATCGACGACTATTGGATCATTGTCGATCTTGGAAAAATGTATGCCTCCTTCCGCCAGACGCCCGCCTTCGGCATGGGGGGCGCCCCTCCGCCCACCTTCCCGGAGTTTCTCACCAACCAGGTGACCCGAGTCCTCCCTGCCGGCTATCGAATCCAGGGGAGCACGGTCTGGTGGCACTTCCAGCGGATCTACGCCCTCCAGGGAAGCACGACACTCCACGTCGAATGGAAAGCTTGGTATCGGTAGGGGGCTCTAGGGAAGATCGAGGGTCCCGTAGGCGCGGGGGTAGGCGAAGACCCCCCAAGGCAAGCGGATTCCTCCCAAGACCTTGAGCAGCCGATAGCTCCTGGCGTCGAAAACCAGCACCTCGTTGGAACGCCCGCAGGCGGCCAAGATCTTCTCTCCGTCGGGTGTAAAGGTAAAATGCCAGCAACGCTCTCCCACAGGCATCTCCCGAACCAGCTTCCGGCTCTTGGCGTCGAAGACCTGCAGCTTCCTGGCGCGAGACGCGGCCACGAGGAAATATTTACCTTCCGGATCAAAAGAAATTCCATACGGGCCAGCCCCGGTCGGTACCGAAGCGACGAAGTGGAGATCCTTGTCGAGCACGACGACATTGCCCGAGCTCTCGAGCGAAACCAGGTACTCGTTCCCGTCAGGCGAGCGCTTGACTCCTCGGGGACGGCTTCCATAGGGCCGGAGGTCGACACGCTGCAGCTCGCTCCCGCTCTCCAAGTCGTAGACCCGCAGGGAATCTTCCGATTCGTTCGCGCACAGGAGCCTTTTCCCGTCAGCAGAAAGCTCGATCCCCTCGGTATCGACGCTCGCGGGAAAGCTCCGCACGACCTTCCAGCTTTCGACGTCGATCTCGACGATCCGTGCGGGGGTCCTTGCCGCCGCCGCTTCTTGCATCTTCCTCTCTTCCTCGCTCGGCGGTCGCTTGGGCGGCGCACCCTCTGAAGCCGGCTCATGGGCGACAAAGAAACGCCGTCCGTCCGGGCTAAACTTGAGGAACTCGGGCTTGGGGCCGATTGGAATCCGCCGCACCAGATGCCCGCTCCTGAGGTCGATCACCGCAACGTCCTGGCTGGCCTTGTTCGCGGTCACGACAAAGCGGCCATCCCGAGTGACTCCGATTCCCCGCGGGCTCGACTTCGGAAGGGCAAAGCGCCGAATCACCGTCATCTTCCCCAGGTCGATTGCGACCACTCCGAACGGCTCCGAGCTCACGTAGGCGGTGGCGGCATCTCCCCGATTCCCCGAGAAAAGCCATGCAGCCGCGATTACCGCGGCGATGGCCCATCCTCTCCCGTGCCGGAAGCCGAAGACGAAACGACCCTTGATCTTCACAACCTCCCTCATATCAAGGGGTACGGAGAGTGACAAGGCGGCGATGCCTCCCTCCGCGGATTTCCCGGATCGAGCCGGCTTTTTGGTTGCGCGGACGTTCCGGCCGTAAGTAGAGTGTCCGTTACGTCGGACGCATGCGCTCGTGGCGGAACCGGCAGACGCGCAAGCTTGAGGTGCTTGTGGGGCAACCCGTGGAGGTTCGAGTCCTCTCGAGCGCAGCCGTCTCAGGCAGGATCGCTTCGCGCGGAGGAAGCTATCGTGACCCGATCGGAACTCACCCGAATCATCCTCACGGCAAAGGCACAAAAAGGCCTCCGATGGGAGGCGATCGCCCGCACGCTCGGGAAAAGCAAGGAGTGGGTGGCTGCCGCTTGCCTAGGCCAGATGGCGATGACGAGCGAGCAGGCTCGGGCCCTAACTATCCTCTTGGACCTGCCGGACGAGGCGGAGGCCCTCTTGCAGGCTGTCCCGTACAAGGGCTCTCTGCCGACCACCATCCCCACCGATCCGCTCCTCTATCGTTTCCATGAGATCCTCTTGGTCTACGGAATGGTGCTCAAGGAGCTCATCCACGAGGAGTTTGGCGATGGCATCATGAGCGCGGTCGACTTCCGGATGCACGTGGCCCGCGAGCCTGACCCGCAAGGTGACCGGGTCCGGATCGAGATGAGCGGGAAGTTTCTCCCGTATAAGCCTTACTGAGCCCTGTTGGGACCCGTTGGCCTCTTCCCGACTTCAGCGAAAGGAGGGAGCATGCCTGAGCTGTCGGCCTCGCAGGCCCGCTCCTTCGACTCTACTCGTCGAGCCGAAAGCCGATGCGCACCGCGACCTGGAAATGCGGCTCACCGTTGTGGATCGATCCGCGGATGTCCTCCACCTCGAACCATTGCAGGTTATGGACCGTCTTGGACGCCCGGTGAATCGCATTGCGCACCGCCTCATGGACGTTCACATCCGAGGTTCCAACGACTTCGATGATCTTATAGACATGATCTGACATGGTTGACTCTCCCTCTTCGCCGATTGCGACCGGTCTTAGCCGAGCGTGCACCCCAATCCTCTTCGAACGCAAGCGTTAACAGCTGGTCGGATTTCCAGCGCCTCTGGAAGGGGAAGAGAGATTCGCCGCGAGCCCTTTGTTCTTGGCCCTCCGGACGGATCGGCTTTCTCGTTCTGGGAGCTCTTGGGCCATTGCGGGAAACCCATCGGCAGAGCCGTTCGCCCCTCTCCCGCAAGCCCATCCGCCTCTTTTCCGAACAAGGCGCAAACGGCCAGCCCTTTCGCTCGGGCGATCGCGCGGATATTCTGTGCTCATGACTCTCTACTTTCTCCGTCACGCGACGGCTTCCCGGGAAGCACCAACCGATGCCGAGCGTGCACTGACCAAGGCAGGCCGCCACGAGGCCCGGGTGGCGGGAAAAGCGCTCCATCGGCTTGGCGCGCGCCCAAACTTCCTCTGGTCGAGTCCCTTGCTCCGTGCGCGCCAGACCGCGGAAATCGCTGCGGAAGCCCTTGCCCACTCCCCCTCCCTTGAAATCCAGAGGGAGCTCGAGAACGGGACGCCAACCGCAGAGCTCCTTGCTCGGCTCAAACTCCTGCCGCCGGATTCCGAGATCGTCCTCGTCGGCCATATGCCGAGCCTTTCCGAGCATCTCGCCGCCCTGCTCGGGGCAGCCAGTCCCGAGAACTTTCCGATGGATAAGGGAGGCGTTGCCGTCCTTCTCCTCGATGAGATCCGGCTAGGGAAAGCCGTGCTCCGCTCCCGTCTGCGCAACGAGCAGCTCGAGCAGATCGCCTGAGGGATCCGATCCCCCGCGGCGATCGAGCGGAACAGAAAAACGATTGCCCGCCAGGGCTTCCTCTCTTTTCCGGCTTCATCCCCCTATCCGGACAAAGGACGGGCGGCTCCTCATCCGGACCGGTTGCCGCAGCAAGCGCTCTCCTTGGCGCTGATTGCCCGATAGGGCATCCCGCTCTGCCGCCCCGGAAGACCATCGACCGCTCTTTCCCTGCCAGGAAAAACGTCGCCGATCACCTCAGCAGCAGAGCCTTGCCGAGGATTGCGTGCCGAGGTCCTACCGGCAACGCCCCAGGCGACGCTGCCCCGGCGCAGAGCGGTGCGGCCTCTATGAGCTCGGTACTCTCCGGCGGCTCCTTCCGATCCACGCTCCCCTGCAGCCGGTTCCAACCGGGCCTCATCCTGCCTGACCAGCATCCCTCTTCCAGCAGCACTGGCGATGCGCCACGAACGCGCGCAATCGACCCGACCGGCAGCTTCTTTTCGGAGGCCGGGGCCGCGCGCACAAGCCCGATGTCCTAACAAAGAAGATGGACCCTCGTGCAAAGGAAACCCAACGCGCCGAACCGTTCGCGAGCCTTTCCCAGGCCCGCAGCTGTCCTTTGCCTCCTCTTCCTTATCCTTCTCCACGCGCCGATTCCCTCGAGCCGTGGCCAAAGCATCGTTCCGGAATCAGGCGGATCGGCTCCCCAAGCAGACGCGCCACCGGCTCCAAGCGGGTCGGGCTTGATGAACTCG
This sequence comes from Methylacidimicrobium sp. B4, assembly GCF_017310545.1. NCBI lineage: Bacteria > Pseudomonadati > Verrucomicrobiota > Methylacidimicrobium > Methylacidimicrobium sp. B4. The sequence goes on along the minus strand of NZ_CP066203.1, from coordinate 84,289 downwards.
CTTCTGCCGGGTGGCTCGGCCGATCAACCCACCTCTGCCGCGGCCGAGCCCTGCAACGCTTGTCCGCCGCTTCCTTCGTCCGGCGCCAGTGGCGCATCGCCGCCGACAGCTTCCGGCAACCCCAGCTCCCCAGCCGGATCGGGACCCGGATCCGCGAGCGCGCCAGCGGCGGATGCGACGCCAGCAGAGGCCGATGCAGCAGCAAATGTCCGCAAAGCTCCCTGGTTTGCGCCTCCGCAAGCCCCCTCTCCCGCGGATGCGGAGGATAAGCAAGCCTGGAACTGGCTCGATCAGGCGGGAATCCGGGTGCTTCTACTTGGGGAACTTCACGACGATCCCGAGATGATCCACCGCGAGCAAAGCTTTCTTCCTTTAGCCTATGGACATGGGGTCCGCACCGTGGTGATCGAGTATCCTAAGGACAAGCAGCCACTGCTCGACCGCTACCTCAACGATCCTAGCTATGCGAATATGGCCACTGCGGTCTTTGCGGGGGCGGTTGAGTCGGCCGGGATGAAGCCAGAAATTAGGACACAAGAAGTCGCTCAGCTTGCGAAAGTATACGAAGCCATCGATGCGAACCCAAGGCAGGCGCAAAAAACTTTTGAACTAGGCGACGAATGGCTTGCGCTGCTTCAAGCCAACATGCGGATGGCGCGCGGTTGGCTCGTTGCCCATCGGATGGGGATTGCGGTGAAGGCCGGAGACCTCCCTCCTACCATCGGGCTAGACACGAAGACTGGAAAGCTCATTACGCAGAATCCCACCTCCAAGCAGCTCCTAGACTATGCGCTGAGCGGACGGGGAATGAAGAGCCGCAACGAGTCGTTCGCGCAGGTGGCCGACGCGAGCGCCGCCGGTGGACGGGTCGTGGTGATCATTGGAGGGCTCCACACGGGCTACCTCCCCAATGAGCAGATGCCAGAAGCCAACCCGAACGAGACCTATCCGGGACTCAACTATCTTTTGGAAACCAAGCATCACCGGCCATCCGTTGCTATTGTCCAAAGCAAGATTAGCCCGCAGGGCTTCCTAGCGCTATCGGCCGCCCTTCGCAACCTCAGCGGTGTGACTCCCGAACAGTTCAACCAGCAAATAGGCGATGCCCTCCGCAAAGACCCGTATCGGTCTCTGACCGACGGGAATCAACCGATCGAAAAGAGCCTGCGCGATTCATTCCAGCAACGGGAGCGTTGGCTACAGGATACATAGCCACCATCGCAGGAGAAAAAACCCGAGTAAACGAGTACGCAAGGAAACACCAATGCAAAGGATCTTTTACAATCGCTTCTTTCGCCTCACCCTCCTCTTCGGGTTGGCCAGCAGTGCGATGGCCCAGGAGAAACCCGCCTCTTCTCCACCCTCTGCGGAGGTCCAAGCCGTGATCGAAGAGCTCAAAAACCTCCGGATTCCCGAAACGTTCTCCTTCCTCAAGAGAGTCGACCCAACGGTCTTTGCCCAAGCGCTGAAGACACCCGAAGGAGGCTGTGCAATGATGCTCGCTTCCCGTTGGTCGACTCCTTTCCCCGACCTCTCCACCGAAGCCGGAGAGTGGGAGCTCCTGCAGTACCGGGAAAAGCTCTCCCGCGAGTTTGCCCAACTTCCCCGGGCGATCCTCGATCCCCTCGCCTATTGGAGAGTCAAGGTAGTGTGCCCAGAGCTAGATTTGCCTGAAGACGAGGAACAGCAAGTGCTCTCCACTTAGAATGCCTTCCGATCGGGGGCTTTCCTTGAGCGACTCACCCCAGTCCAGCGGGAAGCCGTCTACGAGCTCCATGATCTTGACACCGCTATTCATAACCGTCATTCAGGACTCGCTGGAATCCTCAAGGAGGACTACGCGTTCTTCACCCAGTGGGGCCCTGAAAAGCTCCACCAGGTCCTCCAAGCCCGCTGGTCGGCGGCCGAGTTCCTCAAGGCTCTGGCGGAGATCTTTTTCGGTGAGGGAGGCGACTGGAAGCTCTCCCGGATGCCGAGCTGGTTTTGGCAAGAGATTGCCGAGTTTGCGGAAGGACCCAACGCCTATCCCACCCTTTCCCTGATGGCCATGAGCTCAAGGCTGCCGGGCAGCAGCTTCTTTGGTGCCTATGAGGCCCTGGTCTTCCTCGCCCGTGCCATGAAAGATGAGCAGATGAGCCGTGCGGTCCGCGAAGTCAGCGCACGGCTGGATGCCGACTTTGCAGCAGCAAAAAAAGAGGCTGACCATTAAGACCGACCTCTTCTTTCGCCTCACCCTCCTCTTCGGGTTGGCCAGTAGTGCGATGGCCCAGGAGAAACCCGCCTCTTCTCCGCCCTCTGCGGAGGTCCAAGCCGTGATCGAAGAGCTCAAAAGCCTCCGGATTCCCGAAACGTTCTCCTTCCTCAAGCGGGTCGACCCCAAGGTCTTTGCCCAAGCGCTGAAGGCACCCGAAGGAGGCTGTGCAATGATGCTCGCTTCCCGTTGGTCGACTCCTTTCCCCGACCTCTCCACCGAAGCCGGAGAGTGGGAGCTCCTGCAGTACCGGGAAAAGCTCTCCCGCGAGTTTGCCCAACTCCCCCGGGCGATCCTCGATCCCCTCGCCTATTGGAGAGTCAAGGTAGTGTGCCCAGAGCTAGATTTACCCGAGGACGAGGAACAGCAAGTGCTCTCCACTCAGAATGCCTTCCGATCGGGGGCTTTCCTTGAGCGGCTCACCCCAGTCCAGCGGGAAGCCGTCTACGAGCTCCATGATCTTGGCACCGCTATTCATAACCGTCATTCAGGACTCGCTGGGATCCTCAAGGAGCACTACGCGTTCTTCACCCTGTGGGGGCCTGAAAAGCTCCACCAGGTCCTCCAAGCCCGCTGGTCGGCGGCCGAGTTCCTCAAGGCTCTGGCGCGGATCTTTTTCGACGAAGATGGAGAGTGGAAGCTCTCCCGGATGCCGAGCTGGTTTTGGCAAGAGATTGCCGAGTTTGCGGAAGGACCCAACGCCTATCCCACCTTTTCCCTGATGGCCATGAGCTCGAGGCTTCCGGGCAGCAGCTTCTTTGGTGCCCATGACGCCCTGGTCTTTCTCGCCCGTGCCATGAAAGATGAGCAGATGACCCGTGCGGTCGACGAAGTCCACGGACGGGTGGATGCCGACTTTGCAGCAGCAAAAAAAGAGGCTGACCATTAAGACCGACCTCCTCGTTCCACTCACCTTCCTCTTCGGGTTGGCCAGCAGCGCGATGGCCCAGGAGAAACCAGCCTCTCCTCCACCCTCTGCGGAGGTCCAAGCCGTGATCGAAGAGCTTCGAACCCTTCGCATTCCGGAAACGCTCTCCTTCCTCAAGCGGGTCGACCCCAAGGTCTTTGCCCAAGCGCTGAAGACGCCCGAAGGGCGATGGGCCATGAACCTCGCCTCCCGCTGGTCGACTCCTCTGCCCGAGTGCAGCACCGACGCCGGAAAGGCGGCGCTCCGCGAGCAAATGGAGAAGATCTCCCGGGAGTTTGCCAGGGTTCCCCAAGCCATCATCGATCCCCTCGCCTATTGGCGGATGAGCTGGTCCCCGGAGTTTCTCAATCTTCCCGACGAGGAACAGAACCAAATTCTCCAGACTGAGAATGCCTTCCGATCGGGGGCTTTCCTCTCGCGGCTTAGCCCGGTGCAGCAGCAGGCGGTCAACGAGCTCCACGATCTGGATATCTCTGATCTTAAACGCGACCCAGAGGTAGCGGAGTCGATAAAAGAATATTACGCGCTCTTCACCCAATGGGGACCGGAAAAGCTCCATCAAGTCTTAGAAGCTCCCTGGTCCGCAGCCGAGTTCCTCAAGGCCTTTGGAATACTCTTCCTCTTAGAAAAGCTGCAGTGGAAGCTTTCGGTGATGCCGAGCTGGTTTTGGCAAGAGATCGCCGAGTTTACGGAAGGACCCAATGCCGCTCCGACCTTCTCCCTGCTGGAGATGGGTTCCATGATGCTGGGTGGCGCCTACATGAACGCGCACAGTGGGCTCGTCTTCCTCGCCCGCGCCCTCAAGGACGATCGGATGATGAAGGGGATCGATGCGATCAATGCCCAGTTCGATGCCGACCATCCGGAATTGCAAAAGGCAGTGCGCCATTAGGCGCCACGGGCGACGAGGCCACGGCTCTTGAGGCAACCGGTGCCAGGGACACAGAGTCGGCCTAGCTGATTGCACGGAATCCCAACTCCGAAGAGCTCCTGGCCTATACGCTGAGCGCAGATGGAATGACCAAGCGCAACCAGTCAATCAGCGCCACGGCCGCTCCCTATGTCGCGCATGGCCGCGTGCTGGTGTTTACCGGGCGCGACCACAGCGGTTTCCTTCCCAATGAGCACTTCCTGGAAGCCGCTTCAGACGAGACCTATCCTGGACTCAACTACCTCTTCGAAACCAAGTACCACTTGCCTTCGATCGCCCTTGCCCAAAACCAGATGAGCCCCCAGGGATACCTCGCCCAATCTGCTGTCCCCGGCTATAGCGCTGCACATTTGGGCTTCCAGCAGGCAAACGAGCGGCAGGCCGCCGCAACCGCCCAAGACCCATATCGAGCTCCGATCCGTCCAGATCGACCGGCAGAGGAAAGCCTGCCCGATGCCGTAAGACGGAGGCAGCAGTGGCGAAAGGATACACAGCCACCATCGCAAGAGAAGAAACGCGAGTAAAAAGGAAATACCGATGCAAAGGATCTTTTACAATCGCTTCTTTCGCCTCACCCTCCTCGTCGGGTTGGTCAGCAGTGCGATGGCCCAGGAGAAACCAGCCTCTCCTCCACCCTCCCCGGAGGTGCAAGCCGTGATCGAAGAGCTTCGAACCCTTCGCATTCCCGAAACGCTCTCCTTCCTCAAGCGGGTCGATCCCAAGGTCTTTGCCCAAGCGCTGAAGACGCTCGAAGGGCGATGGGCCATGAACCTCGGCTCCCGTTGGTCGGTCCCTTTCCCCGACCTCTCCACCGAAGCCGGAGAGTGGGAGCTCCTGCAGTACCGGGAAAAGCTCTCCCGCGAGTTTGCCCAACTTCCCCGGGCGATCCTCGATCCCCTCGCCTATTGGCGGATGAGCTGGTCCCCGGAGTTTCTCAATCTTCCCGACGAGGAACAGAACCAAATTCTCCAGACTGAGAATGCCTTCCGATCGGGGGCTTTCCTTGAGCGGCTCACCCCAGTCCAGCGGGAAGCCGTCTACGAGCTCCATGATCTTGGCACCGCTATTCATAACCGTCATTCAGGACTCGCTGGGATCCTCAAGGAGCACTACGCGTTCTTCACCCTGTGGGGGCCTGAAAAGCTCCACCAGGTCCTCCAAGCCCGCTGGTCGGCGGCCGAGTTCCTCAAGGCTCTGGCGCGGATCTTTTTCGACGAAGATGGAGAGTGGAAGCTCTCCCGGATGCCGAGCTGGTTTTGGCAAGAGATCGCCGAGTTTGCGGAAGGACCCAACGCCTATCCCACCTTTTCCCTGATGGCCATGAGCTCGAGGCTTCCGGGCAGCAGCTTCTTTGGTGCCCATGACGCCCTGGTCTTTCTCGCCCGTGCCATGAAAGATGAGCAGATGACCCGTGCGGTCGACGAAGTCCACGGACGGGTGGATGCCGACTTTGCAGCAGCAAAAAAAGAGGCCGGTGATTAGAACCCATGGGCTCCTTCCCACCGAAGGCAAATCGCGCTTTGGGGAGATGGGAACGGAATCCCACTCCCTGCCGGTCCACAGCGCGCCCTCCTCTCCAAGAGTCCCACTCAACCGGTGGCTTCCAAAACGGAAGCGGAGCTTCGTCTTGGAGCCGCTCTCCGCCCGCTCTTCCTCGATCTCGCCGGCTCAACTCCTTCCGAGGTCGAACGATGGCTCTTCGCGTAGCCTTCGGAGGGTTTCGCCGAGCTGCTCGATTCCCGCCTGGAGCTCCTCCTCTGCGATCGTGAGGGGTGGCGCGACGAGCAGCACATTGTGCTTGCAAAAGAGATAGACACCCCGGGAGAGCAACTGCTGCTGGAGCCAGCGAACCTCTGGAGAAGGCGGCTTGTGCCAGAGGGAAAGTGGTTCGCGCGTCGTTCGGTCGCGGACCAGCTCGACCCCGAAGAAGGCCCCCACGCCACGGACCTCGCCGACGAGTGGACTCTGCTTCTCCAGCTCCCGAAGCCCCCGGCGCAACCATTCCTCGATCGAGCCCGCACGATCGAAGAGCCTCTCATCGCGGTAGGCGGAGAGCGCCCCCAGCCCGGCCGCCACGGCGAGTGGGTGGCCCGAGTAGGTATGCCCGCACCAGAGCTGTTGTTCATCGAAGGTCGCCGCAAGCCCCTCCCGTACCAAGACTCCCCCGAGCGGCACGTAGGCCGAAGTCACCCCTTTGGCGAAGGTGATCAGATCGGGGATGACCCCGAAGCGAGCCGCGCCGAAGGCGGCCCCCAACCGGCCGAAGCCCGTCATCACCTCGTCGAAGATCAGCAGGATGCCGTGACGGAGGCACTGCTCGCGCAACCCGTCAAGATATCCCTTGGGAGGAACCAGGACCCCGTTGGAGCCGACGACTGGCTCCACCACGATCGCTGCCACCCGGCTCGGATCCTCGTGGAGCAGGACCAGCTCCAGATGGCGGAGGGCCCGCTCGGTCTCCTCGGCCTCGCTTGCCGAAAAGAACGGGCTCCGGTAGGGATAGGGCCCCCAGAAGTGAATCACCCCCGGGATCCCTGGCTCGCCGGCAAAGCGCCGATACTCTCCGGTGAGCGTACTCGCACCCAGGGTAGAACCATGGAAGGAGCGATAGGTCGAGAGGATCTTTTGCCGACCGGTGATCATCCGCGCCATCTTGATCGCATCCTCGTTGGCCTCGGCACCGCCGGTCGTAAAGAAGACCCGGGCCCCTTCCGGCCACGGAGCGCACTGGCTCAACCCCTGTGCGAGGAGCGCCCGCTGGTCGTTAAAAAAGGCGGGAGAGGCATAGCAGAGCCGCGCCGCCTGCTGCTGGATCGCCTCGACCACCTGCTTCTTTCCGTGACCCAGGTTGACAGCGACCAGGCCAGCGCTCAAGTCGAGGTAGCGGTTCCCCTCGGAATCATACAAATAGCTCCCCTCGCCTCGGACGATCATCGGACCCGAGGCCCGCTTCTGGATCGACCAAGGAGTCAAGACGTGCTTGGAGTGAATCTCCGACAGCTCTTTTGCCCAGCTTCCCATTCGGCTCATGTTCTTGTGCCCACCACGACCAGTTCCGCACCGCCCGCGAACGGGCTGGCGGCGACCTTCCATCCCGCCTCCTCGACGACCTGGATAACCTCGGCGGAGGAAAGGAGTCGTGCCCCTTGGGCATACTCGTGGAGGTTCTGAAAGGCAAGGCTCCGTCGCATGGGATCGCGCAAGGAGGCGAGATCCTCTGGCCAGCAGGGCTCCCAGAGGAAGAGGATCCCATCCCCCCGCACGATCTGATCGAGATGCGCAAAGAGCCGCTTCCGCTCGGGCCAGAGATGGTGGAGCACGCGGATCACCAGGACGAGATGAGCGGGCTCGGGGCCGCTCCACAAGAGCAGGTCAGCCTCGACCAGCTCCATCCGCTCGGAAAGGCCCTCCTTGTGGGCCGCCTCCCTCCCCTGAGCGAGCCGCGCCGCCTCGCAATCGATCCCGAGCCCGCGCCACCGCGGCAGGCGGGCCAGCAGCCGCCGCAACAGCCAGCCGTTTCCGCAGCCCAAATCGATCACGAGTCCTTCCCGCTTTGCCAGCTCCGCGAAGAGCGGCAGGGCGGGAACGATCTCCTCCTCGAAAAGCGGAGCATGCTTTTCCTCGAGGAACCGTCCGAACCAGGGGAGAATTCCGGGATCGATCAAGGCCGCCGGACCGGGGCGCTGGCCCGTCCGAAAGAGCGGCAGCAACCGCAAGGCGACAGAAGGGGCAAAGACCGCCTCGATCGCGGCGGCAAGCGAGGAATCTTGCCCGCCTCTTCCCAGATTTCCCGCCTCGGGCGCGAGGCAAAATCGGCCGCCGTCTGCTTCCAGGTAGCCGAAGGCAAACCCGGCCTCACAAAATACTCTCACATACCCGGAATCCAATCCCGTCCGGCACGCGATCTCCTCGGAGCCGAGCGCTCCAGACCCCTGCAGCAAATCGAAGATGCCGGTGGCAACCCCCAAAAACCCCACGAGCGGCCCAAGCCCCTCTCCCCGTCCTCCACTCGTTGACTCACTCTCCACGGCAGGAAAAATCCTAAGGAAACCCAAGCACCCAGACAAGCCGGAGTCCGGAACGCAGCGTCTTCACTTCCGGCGGCGCAGAAGAATCCAGCTTTGCCCGCTCCCCCGCTTCAAGCGGATGAGGGCAAAGCTCCCGAAGATCCTCTCTCCGCGCAACTCGAAGACGATCTTATCCGTACCCCACTCCTCGGCACGGTAGACGCCCCGATCCCAAATCCGGACCTCGCCCGCCCCGTACTGCCCGGGAGGGATGATTCCCGAAAAGGCTGCATAGGAGAGGGGATGATCCTCGACCTCCACGGCCAAGCGCCGCACCCCCGCCTCTTCCGGCACTCCCTTCGGAAGCGCCCAGCTTTTGAGCACCCCCTCCCGCTCCAGCCGGAGGTCGAAGTGGTGGGTCCGTGCGAAATGCTCCTGGATCACGAAGATTCCGTCGTCGAGTGAGGCCATTTACGCGGCAATCTGCCATCCTTTGCTGATTTTCCCTTGCTTGCGATCGGAAAAGTACTCCAGTTTCGAGGAAGCCGACTTCAGCCGACTTGCCCCGACGCGCGTCGCCTATGTGGACAATCGCCTCCTGGATCCGAGCGAAGGACGAACCGATTTTTGCGCGGATCTTCGAACCCGAGGGCTTCTTGCTCCGCAACGCTCGAGCCGAGGAGGTGCCCTGCGAAGGCTGGCAGGGGCTCCTCCTCACGGGTGGTGCCGATATTTCGGCTCCCTTCCTGGGCCAGGAGATCGACGCCCCGGAGAAGATCCGCTCTCCGAACCCCAAGCGGGACGAGTGGGAGTTCGCTGCTCTCCGATCCGCATTGGAGCGGCAGCTTCCCGTTCTCACGATCTGCCGCGGGACACAGCTCCTCAACGTCGCCCTGGGGGGAAGCCTCCATCTCGATGTGCCGGGCCACGAGAACCTGGAGGATGCTCACGTTCAGCCCTTGGCTCATGCGGAAGGAGTCGAATTCCAATTCCCGTTGGTCAATAGCTCGCACCACCAGGCGCTCGACCGGCTGGGAACGGGCGTGGTTCCGGAGGCCTGGTGCGTGCTCGATGGGATCGTCGAGCAGGTGCGGGTGGACGGCTACCGCTTCGTTCGGGGTGTGCAGTATCATCCGGAGCGGGACCCCGTTCGTTACCGCCCGCTCTTCGCAGGGTTCTTCGCCGCCGTGCGGCAAGCCGCTTAAGCCGTCTTCGGCGGAGAAGGCCGGCCCCATCCGCCTCCTCCCGGCGTCCGAATGGAAAGAATCTGGCCTCGCCTGGCCCGAAAGCTGATCTTGCCGGGCAGGGGAGTCTCGCCTCCTTCGTCGATGAGCAGGTTCTCGCCGCGCGCTCCGCTCGCCCCCCCTTGCAGCCCGTAAGGAGGGAAGCGCCTCCGGTCAGACAAGAGGGTGACATCCATGTCGGTCAAAAACTCGATCTCCCGGATCACCCCATCCCCGCCCCGATGCTTTCCGGCCCCCCCCGAACCTCGCCGGAGCCGATAGCGGACGACGCGAACCGGGAGCGCATGCTCGAGTGCCTCGACCGGCGTATTCCGCGAGTTGGTCATGTGGGTGTGGACCCCGCTGTCCCCGTCCCCGGAGGGTCCGCCGCCCATGCCCCCGGCGATCGTCTCGTAGTAGGCGAAAGGGCACCCGGAATCGGGGTGGATTCCTCCGAGAGTGAGGTTGTTCATCGTTCCGCCTCCTGCGGCGGGAATCCGTTCCGGCAGCGCTTGGCCCAGCGCCCGCAGCAGCACATCGACCAGCCGTTGGGAGGTCTCCACGTTTCCCGCGGCGACCGCAGCCGGGAAGAGGGCGTTGACCACCGAGCCCGGAGGAGCCACGACCTCGATCGGGGCGAGCAGCCCCGCATTCGCCGGGACGTCCTCCTCCAGCAAGGAGCGCACGACGTAGGAGACGGCGGAGAGTGCGATCGCCAGGACGGCGTTGACGTTGCCCTGGACCTGGGGGCCAGAGCCGGTGAAATCGATGAGCGCCTCCTCGCCTCGCTTCCGGATCGCCACCCGGATCGGAATCGGTTCTTCGGAGAATCCATCGTCATCGAGGTAGTCCACAGCCTCGTAGGTGCCGTCCGAAATTTCCGCCAGGCGCCTCCGCACCATCCGCTCGGTGTAGTCGATCAGCGCCTCGGCCGCCCGCTGCATCTGCTCCTTTCCATACCGCGCCAGCATCTGCCGGAGCCGATCCTCGCCCGTCCGGTTCGCCGCGAGCTGGGCCGCCAGGTCCCCCTCCCGCTCCCCCGGGGTACGCACGTTGGCCAGGATCACTTGGAGCAGCGCCTGGTTCCACTTCCCGCCCTCCACGAGCTTGACGGCCGGGATGCGCAGCCCTTCCTGGAAGATCTCGGAGGAGGGCGGCATCGAGCCCGCGGTCATTCCGCCAATGTCCGCGTGGTGGGCGCGACTGGCGACATAGAAGAGAGGAGCCCCGCTCGCCTCTTCCTTGCCATAGACCGGAGTAACCAAGGTGAGATCGGGAAGGTGGGTTCCGCCCTCATAGGGATCGTTGAGAATGACCGCGTCACCCGGCCCCATCGGCACGGCTTGAATCGCCCTCCGGACGGCGACCGGCATGGAGCCCAGATGAACGGGCATATGATCCCCTTGGGCGGCAAGCCGGCCGCTCGCTTCGTAGAGGGCGCAGGAGTAGTCACAGCGCTCCCGGATGTTGGGCGAAAAGGCGGTCCGGCGCAGCGAGCTCCCCATCTCCTCCGCCACCGAGACGAAGAGCGCCCGGAAGATCTCGAGCTGGATCGGGTTCATCTCTGCGGATGGCACCGAGCCCGCCCTCTCCCCTAAGTTCCCGCGATTGGGGCGCTCACCGCGCCCGCCCTTGGGAAGCGACGCTCGCCGAGGCGCTCGCGACCTCGTCCTCCGATGCCAGATAGCGACGGCTGACCGGCCGGAGCTCCGCATCGAACTCGTAGATCAGCGGCATGCCGGTCGGAACGTTGAGCCGGAGAACCTCCTCTTCCGACAGCCTGTCCAAGTACTTCAAGAGGGCACGCAGGCTGTTCCCGTGAGCGACGACGATGAGCCGCTTGCCCGCCCGGATGCGGGGGGCAAGCTCCTTTTCCCAGTAGGGGATGACGCGCGCCAGCGTGTCCTTGAGGCTCTCGCCTGAGGGCAGCTCCTCGAGGGGTACCGAGGCATAGCGGGGATCGTGGCGAGGATGGCGCGGATCGCCCGAAGAGAGCAGAGGCGGACGAATATCGTAGGAACGCCGCCAGAGCAGCACCTGCTCCTCCCCATACTTTTGCGCGGTCTGCCTCTTGTTGAGACCTTGGAGGGCACCATAATGGCGCTCGTTGAGCTGCCAGGCGCAGACCGTCGGCAGCCACATCTGGTCGAGCCGGTCGAGCACGCTCCAAAGGGTACGGATCGAGCGCTTCAGGACGGAGGTATAGGCTTCATCGAAACGAAAGCCATCGCGCTTGAGCCGCTCGCCCGCCCGGAGCGCCTCCTCCTTCCCCCGTTCGGACAGGTCGACGTCCATCCAGCCGGTAAAGAGATTCTCTTGGTTCCAGACACTCTCTCCATGGCGCAGCAAGACCAGGCGGAAACTCACCCGTTTCTTGTAGCTGCCAGAGAGAGTCGGCGTCAAGCAGCCGACGAGGCGACACGGCTCCTCTCCAGGCTGCCCCCCCGGAAAAGAGCCTTTCCCGCGTCTCCGCCCCTCTTTATAGATGGAGATTCTCAAGGCAGACGGCTTCCCGTGAAACGCAAGCACTCCCTCCTCCCGCGAGCCGCAAGGCCTCTGGCACTCGGCTCCCTCTTGCTTCTCGCCGCCTCTCCCGGATCGGAGGCGGAACTACCGCGGGAGACGGTCTTGAGCGCCCTCGTCGCCGAAGCTCGAGCCGAGAATCCCGATTATCGCTCCTACGAGGCGGCGATCCTGGCCGCCGAAGGACAGTTCGTTCAGGTGGGAATGGTCCCCAAGCCTCAGTTGATCGCTTTCGTGGGACCTTATCTGAGCAGCGGGAGCGGGGGGCAGACGGTGCTCGGCTACCAGCAGGAGTTCGAGATCCTGCAGCCCTTCTATTTTCCGGGCAAGGTCTCTCTTCGCAAGGCGGTCGCCCGACGAGACGTTCTGCTTGCGCAGCTTCTGCTCAAGGAGTTCGGCCTCTCTCTCGAGGTCTCCGTCCGCTCCCTCGCCCAACAGATCGCGGTCACCGTGGCCAGCGCGGGAGCTGCCCGGGAGATCGAGGAGAGAACCGCCTCGGTGGTCGCCTTTTTGGAGAAGCGTCCCAAGGCGGGTATCCTCGGATACCTCGACTCCCGCATCCTCGAGGGGAGCCTGATCGGCCTCCAGCAGGAGGTCCGGTGGCTCGAGGAGAGCCGCTGGTCGCTCATCGCGCAGCTCAACGCCTACTTGGGACGGGCGGCGGAAACGCCCGTGCCGGAGTTCCTGCTCCCTTGGGAGTCCTTTCCTCCGCTCTCGCTCGAGCGCCTCCTCTCCCAGGTACAGCGACACAACGTCCTCCTGGAGATCCATCGGGTGATGATCGATCGGGCTCGTCAGCAGCGGAAGGCGACGCAGATTGCCGGCTATCCCGACTTTGCCATGGGACCATTCTGGATGGCCTACCAAGGGGTCAACTTCGATGCGGGCCCAGGCATCACGCTCACCGTCGGGTTGCCCGTCGGAAAGGCGGAGATCCCCGGCATCGAGGGCGTCGCCTGGGCCAACCAACGGGGCAACCTGGCGACCGCCCAGGCGATGGAAGAGCAGGCGATGGCTCTCTTCCCGGCCGCCGAGCGCAATGCGCAAAGCCTCCTCTTCGCCCGTTTCTCCGCCTATGAGGCGACGCGAAGTCAGCTGGTACTCCAGCCGCCCAGCCTGATCGCCTCCCTCCGGGAAGCCGCCGCGCTCGCCGAGCGGCAGTATCGGATCGGGGCCATCGACGTCCACCGCTTCCTTGCGGCCCAGCAGCAGTACCTTTCCGCCTTCCGCACGGTGCTCGCCGCTCGGCTTGATGCCACGCTCGCTTGGCTCGACCTCTTCTTCTTGACGGGAGGAGAGTTGCCGGCCAAGGGTTTCCCTGAATGAAGGGAACGTGTGCCTTCCTCTCCTTCCTGCTCTTGGCCGCCACAGACCTTGTCGCCCGGGCGGCGGAGCCCCAGCCCCAAAGCGCCCTTGAGGCACTCGTGGCGGAGGCGTTGACGCGCAACCCCGAAGTCACCTACTACGCAGGGGCGATCGCGGCCGCGAAGGGGCAGGCGGTTCAGGCGGGGATTGTCCCCTACCCCCAGATCGAAGGGTTCGCAGGCCCCTGGTACAGCACGCCGACCAGGGGTGGAACGGCTACCGGCTGGATGCAGGAATACGCGATCTACCAGCCCGTCTTCTTCCCCGGAAAGATGTCGCTGGCCAAGGCGATCGCGGAGAGGGACGTCCGCGTCGCCGAGCTCGGGCTCCAGCAGTTTCGTCTGAGCCTCGCCATGCAGGTGCGGACGCTGGCCTACCGGCTCGGTGTCGCCACAGCCAACTCGCGCATCGCGCGCGAGATCTCGGAGCGAGCGGCCAGCCTGGTCGACTTCCTGCGCCGCCGCCCGAGCGCCGGCGTCCAGGGCTATCTCGATCTCCGTATCCTGGAAGGAAGCCTGGTCGATCTCCAGCGGCTGGCGCGCGAGCTCGAGCAGAACCGGAGAGCGATCCAATCCCAGATCAATGCCCTCCGTGCCCGACCTGCGACGACGCCGGTGCCCGACACGATCTTCCCCCCGGCGGAAGCCCCCTCCCTGAGCCTGCCCACCCTGCAGGCACAGGCCAAGGACCGCAACTACGCTCTCCTCATGCGCCAAACCGAAATCGACCGGGCCGCCAAGTCGCTCGACGCGGCCAAGCTCGCGGCCCTTCCCGACTTTTCGGTCGGCCCATTCTGGATCGGGGAAAAGGGGACCAACTTCGACCAGGGACCCGGCATCGTCTTCACGAGCGGCCTGCCCTTCTGGAACGACAACAAGGGCAACATCCTGACCGCGGAAGCGCAGCGACGGCAAGCCGAAGCGCTGCATGGGTCGGCGATCTGGAGCGTCCAGAGTGCGGTGGCCGCCTCCTTCGCTACCTACCTGACGGCCCGCAAACAGCTCTCCCAGCAATCCCACGACGTCATTTCCCGGCTGAGGCGCGCCGCGGAGCTGGCCGACCGGCAGTATCGGCTCGGGGCGATCCCGGTACAGACCTTCCTTGAGATGCAGCGCCAGTATCTCACCTCCGCCCAGGCGCTCTACACGGCCGCCCTCGACCTCCAGACGGCGCTGCTCAATCTTGAGAACCTGACCGCGGGGGCGACGCTTGCTCCCCGGTAACCTCGCTCCAGCCATGATCGTTGCGCCTCCGACGCCAAGTTCCCGTGCCGCCCAGAGGGGACCGGGACAGCGGGCCTGAAGGATGGCTCCGAAAGAGGCTGCCTAAGGACCATGATCGCCTTCCTCACTGCGAGCCGGAAGGGCCTCGGCTGGGCACTCTGCGCCTGGCTGGTTCTCCCACCACTTCCGGGCCGGGCCGCTGAAGGCGCGGGCTCTACCGATCGCTCCTCTTCGGGGGAGCCGAAGATTCCGTTCGAGCAGGCGTGCCCGAAGAAGGAAGCCGATCCCCCTCCCCAGCTCGTCGCGGGCAAGGGGCTTCTGCTGAGCGAGGTGACGCGCAAAGCCCTGCGGATCGAGACGGCTCCGGTGATCGTCCACGACCTGACCCCACAGCTGAGCGGCAGCGCCCAAGTCTACCAAGGGGCCGCGGAACGAGCGCAGCCAAGCAGCTCGACTCGGCCGGGCCTCGCTTACGCCACGGTGTTCATCGATCCCCGGACGGCGGAAAAGCTCAAGGTTGGCAATCTGGTCCGCCTGCGCCACAAGGGTCAGCCTCCGCAGGAGGGGACCGAGAGGTCGGGGAAGATCTTTCAAATCGACCAGGAGCTCGTTCCGGTGACCGGGCAGGCGGAGCTCCTGATCGAGTTTCCCGATCCCTCGAGCGACTTCCCGGTGGGCACCTGGATCGAATTCACCACGCCGCTCGGGAGCGATGCCTCCCATCTTGCGGTCCCCCAGAGCGCCCTCCTGGCAACCGCCGAAGGGAACTTCGTCTACGTCTGGGATGGCCGGTTTTATCGGCGCACGCCAATTACCCTCTCCTTTTCGACCGATGGGCTAGTCGCGATCGTGGGAGACCCGCCCGCCGGCACTCCCGTGGTCTCGCACGGAGCCGAAGATCTCTGGCTTCTCGAGCTTTCGCTCCGCCAGGGCTTGACCCGGGGTTCCGAATGAGGACGGATTGCGCTATGCTCAGGCCCCTTCCTCGCTCGGGGAGCACGCAATGATTCGGCGACTTTTGGGCTTTGCGCTGCGGCGGAGGGGACTGATCCTCTCCGCCGCGGTCGGACTGCTGGGTGCTGGCTGCTGGTCCGCGCTCCAGATTCCCATCGACGCAGTCCCCGACATCACCAGCCCCATGGTGCAGGTCAATACGGCCGTTCCGGCCTTGGCCCCCGAGGAGATCGAGAAGCTGGTCACCTTTCCTCTGGAGATCGAGCTCTCCGGCATTCCCGGCATGGTGACAATGCGCTCGCTCTCCAAGTTCGGGCTCTCCCAAGTCACGATGATCTTCCGGGACGGAACCGACCTCTACCGGAGTCGGCAGCTGGTCAGCGAGCGGCTCCTGACGGCGGCGGCCAAGCTCCCCCGCGATCTGACCCCGACGCTGGCGCCGATCGCCACGGGAATGGGCGAGATCCTCTACTACACGCTCGACTATCGACCGGATGCGAAGGAGAAGCCACCCACCGAGATGCTCCGCCTCATGGAGCTACGCCTCCTGCAGGAATACACGGTCAAGCCCCTTCTGCGCATGGTCCAGGGAGTGGCGGACATCAATACGAGCGGCGGCTACCAGAAGCTGATCCTGGTCGAGCCGAACCCGGAGAGCCTCTTCCACGCCGGCATCACCGCCTCCGAGCTCGCCTCCCTGGTCGGAAAGAATGTGGAAAACGTGGGGGGTGCCGTCATCGACCAGGCGGGGCAGCAGCTCTTCGTCCGCTCTCTTGGCCGGGTCGAGGACCTGACGCAGATCGAACGGCTGCCGGTCAAGTACGGGGGATCGGCCAAGCCGATCCTCGTCAGCGATCTCGCACGGGTAACCGTCGGACCCAACATCCGGACGGGAGCGGCAACCTTCAACGGCAAGGAGACCGTCCTCGGAACCGTCCTGATGCTCATTGGAGAAAATGCACTGACCGTTGCCGGACGCGCCAAGGAGAAGATGGCGGAAATCCAGCAGCGCCTTCCTCCCGGGGTCGAGCTTCGGATCGTCTACGATCAATCGGACCTGGTGAAGCGGACGATCCACACCGTCATTCGGAACCTCTCGGAAGGGGCGCTCCTCGTCATCGGTGTCCTCTTTTTCCTGATCACCAATGTCCGCGCCAGCCTGCTCGTCGCCTCGGTCATCCCCCTCTCGTTTCTCTTTGCGATCTGCCTCATGCGTCCCCTCCATGTTTCGGCGAACCTGATGAGCCTGGGGGCGATCGACTTCGGCCTGCTCGTCGACGGAGCGGTGGTGATCGTGGAAAACACGATCCGCGAGGTCGCCCGTCGCCAGGCGCAGCTCGGTCGGACGCTCACCCCCGCCGAGCGCCAGTCGGCCATACTCGGAGCCGCCGAGCAGGTCGGCCCCTCCGTCTTCTTTGGCGTGCTGGTGATCGCCGTCGTCTATTTTCCGATCCTGGCCTTGGGCGGAATCGAAGGAAAGATGTTCCGGCCGATGGCGCTGACCGTCATCCTGGCCCTCTCCGGCTCCCTGCTGCTCGCCCTCAGCTATGTTCCCGCCGGGGCATCGCTCTGGCTCGCAAAGACGCTCCACGATCGGGAAAGCCCGCTGATCCGATGGGCGCGGGCGCTCTACACCCCGGCGCTCCGGTGGACGCTCGGATGGGGAGGGCCGATCGTCGTACTCTCGGTCTTCGGCCTCTTTGCGCTCTCTCTCTTCACCTTGAGCCGGCTGGGGGCGGTCTTCGTGCCGCGGCTCAACGAAGGATCCTTCACCGTGATGGTCTACAAGACCTGGTCGATGGGACTCCCCGCCTCGATGGAGATGGAAAAGGAGACCGAAAGGATGCTGCTCGCTCGCGTTCCCGAGATCACGCTCATCTTCTCCCGAGCGGGAACCCCGGATATCGCCACCGATCCGATGCCCCAGAACGAGAATGACACCTACTTGATCCTCCGTCCGCCGGAGGAGTGGCGCAAGGAGGGCGGGAAGCCGATCAGCCGGGATCGGTTGATCGAGATCATTCAAGAGGAGATTGCCACGCGGGCTCCCGGGCAGGGGATGGTCTTCGGCCAGCCGATCGAGATGCGCTTCAACGAGATGCTGGAGGGAGAAAAGGCCGACTTGGCCGCAAAATGGTATGGGTCCGACTTCGACGTCCTCGAGCCCCTGGCGGCAAAGACCATGGAGATCTTGCAGAAGATTCCCGGAGCGATCGACGTGGAGATGCAGTCGGCGGGCCGCGCTCCCTCGCTCGAGTTCGCGCCCGACCGGGCGGCCATGGGCCGGTTCACGGTGGAAGCCGGCGAGATCAACGCCGCAGTGGCTACTTCGATGGGTGGGCAAGTGGTGGGGATGATGATCGACGGAGAGCGGCGTTATCCCGTCGTCGTACGGCTTCCCGAAGCCTTGCGCTCCGACCCCAAGGCGATCCTCCGGCTCCCCGTGCGAAGCGAATCAGGAGGGCTCCTTCCGCTGGGTGAGGTCGGCAAGTATAGTGTCGAAAACCGGGTGCGGATCATCCACCGCTCGGGAGGAATCCGCTACCAGCCGGTGCAGGTCACCTTGGGCAGCCGGGACGTGGCCGGCTTCGTTCGGGAAGCCCAGAGCCGCATCTCCCGGGAGATCCAGGTTCCGCGGGGCTACTTCCTCGAATTTGGCGGCCAGTACCAGAATCTCCTTCGCGCGCAGGCTCGGCTGGCGGTGATCGTTCCCGCAGCTCTCCTGCTCATCTTCTTCTTGCTCTTCACGGCCCTGGGGAACTTCCGCCAGACCGCACTCGTGCTCGCGAGCGTGCCGGTCGCCATCACCGGCGGGGTCTTCGCGCTGCAATGGGCCGGGCTGCCATTCAGCCTCTCGGCCGCCGTCGGCTTCATCGCCCTCTCCGGAATTGCCGTGCTGGCCGCCCTGGTGCTGGTCTCCTTCTTCAACCACCTCCGAGCGGAAGGGCACGGAGTCGCCGAAGCCGTCTGGGAAGGCTGCCAGATCCGCCTCCGTCCCATCCTCATGACCGCCACGGTGGCGAGCCTCGGCTTCTTGCCGATGGCGCTGGCCCAAGGCGCGGGGGCAGAGGTCCAGCGGCCTCTGGCGATCGTCGTCATCGGCGGCATCCTCTCCTCCACCCTTCTCTCCCTTCTTCTCTTGCCCACCCTCTATTCCTGGACGGAAGGATGGCGGGAGCGCGCTCGCCGACGCAAGAGCCAGCGGCTCGCCGACGGAGCGCCGCGCCCGTTCGCCGGGGAACCGATTCCTCGCTCTCCCGAGGGATGAAGCCTGAGGATCATTTCGCCTCCTCGCCCTCCGGCTCGGCCGGAAGCGATGGCCTGCCCACGGTCCGGAGGGCATCGTGATCCACGCTCTGCTCCGTCTTGCCATCCGTCGGCGCGAATGGATCTTCTTCGCCTCGGCCGCTCTCTTGGTCCTCGGCCTCTGGGCGGCTCTCCGCCTCCCCATCGACGCGGTTCCCGACATCACCAACCCCATGGTGCAGGTGAATACCGTCGTCCCTTCGCTGGCGCCGGAGGAGATCGAAAAGCTCGTCACCTTCCCCTTGGAGGTCGAGCTCGCGGGAATCCCCCGGCTCGAGGTGATGCGCTCGCTCTCCAAGTTCGGCCTCTCCCAGGTAACGCTGATCTTCCGCGACGGCACCGACATCTACCGGAGCCGGCAGCTCGTCAGCGAGCGGCTGCTTGCGGTGCAGGCCAAGCTTCCGCGTGACCTGAGCCCAACGCTCGCCCCAATGGCCACCGGCCTGGGAGAAATTCTCTACTACTCCCTCGAATACCGTCCGGAAGCCAAGGACAAGCCTCCGACCGAGATGCTCCAGCTCATGGAGCTGCGGCTGCTCCAGGAATACACGGTCAAGCCCCTTCTCCGCATGGTCCAGGGAGTGGCCGACATCAACACCAGCGGCGGCTTCGAAAAGCTGATCGTCGTCTCGCCCTCCGCCGAAAGCCTCTTCCACGCCGGATTGACCGTTCCTGAGCTCGCCTCGCTCGTCGGCAAGAACGTGCAGAACGCGGGAGGGGCGGTCGTCGACGAGACAGGACAGCAGCTCTTCGTCCGATCGCTCGGCCGAGTCGAAAGCCTGGAGCAGATCGAGCAACTCCCGATCAAATATGCGGGGAGCCCCCGTCCGCTCCTGGTCGGCGATCTGGCGAGGGTCGCGGTCGGACCGAACATCCGCACGGGAGCGGCGACCGTCAACGGCAAGGAGGCGGTGGTCGGCACCGTGCTCATGCTGATCGGGGAGAACGCCCGGGCCGTCGCGACCCGTGTCAAGGAAAAGATGGCCGAAATCCGGAAGCGGCTTCCTCCGTCCGTCGACATGCGGATTCTCTACGATCAGTCAGAGCTGGTCGGCCGGACGATTCAAACGGTCGTCCAAAACCTCGCCGAGGGCGCCCTGCTCGTCGTCGGCGTCCTCTTTCTCCTGGTGGGCGACGTCCGGGCCAGCCTGCTGGTCACCTCCGTGATCCCGCTCTCCTTTCTTTTTGCGCTTCTGGCCATGGGTCCCCTGCAGATCTCCGCCAACTTGATGAGCCTGGGCGCTCTCGACTTCGGCTTGCTCGTCGACGGTGCGGTCGTTCTCGTCGACAACGCCCTGCGCGAGCTCTCCCGGCGGTATCACCGCCGCATGCACCCGTTGAGCTCCCGGCAGAGGCTTTCCGCCGTCCTCTTCGCTGCCGAGCAGGTCGGACCTTCGGTCTTCTTCGGCGTGCTCGTCATCACCGTGGTCTACGTCCCGATCCTTTCCTTGGGAGGGATCGAGGGGAAGATGTTCCGTCCGATGGCTTTCTCGGTCATCCTCGCCCTTTCGGGATCTCTCCTCCTCGCCCTCACCTACGTTCCCGCCGCCGCCGCAGTCTCTCTCCGAGAGAACCCCTCCGGCCGGGAGACCTGGCTCATCCGTCTCGCTCGGAGCGCCTATCTTCCCATCCTGCGATGGACCCTCGGGCGGGGTGGAATTCTGGTGGTCGGCGGCTCCTTTGCGGCCTTCGCCCTCGCTCTCTGGACGCTGAGCCGCATGGGATCGGTCTTCGTCCCGCGTCTCGACGAGGGAGCCTTCACGATCGAATTCTACAAGGCGCCCTCGGTCAGCCTGGAAGCTTCGGTCGCCATCGAAAAGGCAACCGAGCAGATGCTCCTCTCCCGCATCCCGGAGGCGGACCTTCTCTTTTCGCGGACCGGCACCTCCGAGATCGCGACCGATCCCATGCCTCCCAATGAGAACGACCTCTACATGATGCTCCGGCCCCGCTCGCAATGGCGCAAGGAGAACGGACGCCCGATCGACCGGGAGAGATTGATCGAGATCATCTCCCAGGAGGTGGAGATGCGCGTCCCTGGACAGACCATGCTCTTCGTCCAGCCGATCGAGATGCGCTTCAACGACATGCTCGAGGGCCAGCGCGCGGAGCTGGCCGTCAAGTGGTTCGGACCCGATTATGATGTGCTGGAAGGCCTGGCGAGGCGCACCCAGGAAATTCTCCGGACGATCCCGGGCGCCCTCGAGGTCGAGTTTCAATCGGCGGGCCGCTGTCCCTCCTTAGAATACGTTCCCGACCGTGCAGCGATGGAGCGATACATCGTCGAGTCCGCGGAAATCAACAGCGCGATCGGCTCGGGCGTCGGGGGAGAGACGGTCGGGACCATCATCGACGGGGAGCGCCGCTACCCGATCGTCATCCGCCTCCCGGAAGCGGAAAGGAGCGATCCCGAGCGGGTTCTCCGGCTTCCGGTCCGCAGCGAAAGCGGGGGCCTGCTTCCGCTCGGTGAAGTCGCCGACTACGCGGTGCGGGACCGGGTTCGGATGATCCACCGAGGGAGCGGAATCCGCTACCAAGTGCTGGAGGTGACCCTCGGCAGCCGGGACCTGGAAGGCTTCGTGCGCGAAGCGAAGGCACGCATTCTCCGCACCGTGCATCCTCCGGCGGGATACTTCCTCGAGTTCGGCGGTCAGTACCAGAACCTGGTGCATGCGCAGGCCCGGCTGGCCGTCATCGTCCCTGCGGGCCTCCTGCTCATCGCTTTCCTTCTCTATACGGCCCTCGGCAGCGTGCGGCAGACCCTGCTCGTGCTCGTCAGCGTCCCCGTTGCGGCAACCGGAGGGATCTTTTCCCTCCGGCTCATGAACCTGCCCTTCAGCCTCTCGGCCGCCGTCGGCTTCATCGCCCTTTCGGGCATCGCCACCCTCGCCTCGCTCGTCCTGATCTCCTTCTTCAACCAGCTGCGGAGCGAAGGCAAGACCGTGCGCGAGTCGGTCTGGGAAGGCTGCCAGATCCGCTTGCGCCCCGTGCTCATGACCGCCGCCGTCGCAAGCCTCGGCTTCCTTCCCATGGCGCTGGCGCAGGGTGCCGGGGCCGAAGTCCAGCGCCCCCTCGCCCTCGTGGTCATCGGGGGCGTCCTCTCTTCGACCCTCCTCTCCCTCCTCCTCCTGCCAGCCCTCTACTCCTGGACGGAGCGGGACCGCAGAAAGGTGGCACCTCCGGGGCGCCCGACGGCAGGAGATGGGATCTCCGCCTCCGATTCTCAAGAGCCACGCATCGCCCCGGCGGAAGAGCCTTCGTGAAGCCAGTCCTTCCTCCTTCTGCAGGCAGGTCCGATGCGCGCCGGCCGGCATTCCGGCTGCTCCGCCACCGAAACGGGCTGGTTGCCACCTTGACCCTGATCGCCATCGCTCTCCATCTGGCGCTCCGCTTCGGGTTCCGATCACAAACGAGCCTCTACGACGCTCCACTTCTGCTCGCACTGGGAGCGGGCGGGCTTCCGCTCGTGTATGAGCTAGGGAAGAAAGCGCTCCGACGCGAGCTCGGATCGGATCTCCTCGCCGGCCTCTCCATCGTTGCCTCGCTCTTCCTTGGGGAATACCTCGCCGGGGCGATCATCGTGCTCATGCTCTCGGGGGGAGAGCTCTTGGAAAGCTTCGCTGCGGGAGAGGCCTCCTCGGTATTGCGCGCCCTGGCCAGGCGGATGCCTTCGACCGTCCATCGGAAGGGGCCCTCCGGGCTCGAGGAGGCCCCCCTCTCGACGGTTCGCATCGGCGATCGGCTCGTCGTTTTTCCCCATGAGACCTGCCCAGTGGATGGCATCGTCATCGAAGGGCAGGGAGAGATGGACGAGGCCTACCTGACGGGCGAACCTTTTCGGATCCGGAAGACCTCGGGTGCCGCAGTCCTCTCGGGCGCGGTCAACGGGGAATCGGCGCTGACCGTGCGGGCGACTCGCCTGGCCGAGGATTCCCGCTACGCGAAAATCATGGCCGTGATGGCTCGGGCCGAACAGGAGCGCCCAAGGCTTCGCCGTCTCGCGGACACCCTCGCCGTCTACTACACTCCCGCAGCGGTCGCCCTCGCCGGGGCGACTTGGCTCTTCACCGGCCAGCCGGTCCGCTTTCTGGCCGTGCTCGTGATCGCGACTCCCTGCCCGCTCATCCTTGCTATTCCCGTGGCCATCATCGGCGCGATCTCCCTCTGTGCCCGCCGATCGATCATCGTCAAGGCTCCGGCGGCGCTCGAGCAGGTGACTCAATGCCGAACCGCCCTTTTCGACAAGACCGGTACGCTCACCTATGGCGAGCCTCGACTAACCGACCTCGCTATCGGGGAGGGTTTTTGCCGAAGGGAGGTGCTGGAGGCCGCAGCGGGCGTCGAACGCTATTCGAAGCATCCACTCGCGCGCGCGATCCTCGCCGCCGCCCGGGAAGAGGGAGTCGCCCCGCCCGAGGCTTCGGAGGTGAGCGAGCCGCCCGGTCAGGGGCTCACCGGAGTGGTCGCTGGGCGCCGGGTACGGATTATCGGACGCTCCCGGCTCACCGCGGCAGAGATCGAGGAAGCTGAGCTCCCACCTTCTTCCGGCGGCCTTGAGTGCATCGTCTGGATCGGGGGCCGCTATGCCGCCGCGTGCCGCTTCCGGGACACGCCGCGCCGCGAGAGCCGTTCCTTCGTGGCCCATCTGGGGCCCAAGCACCAGCTCCACCGGACGATTCTCGTCTCCGGGGACCGCGAATCCGAGGTCCGCTATCTCGCCGAGGAAGTGGGCATCCGGGAGCTCCACGCCGGTCAGACGCCGGAAGAAAAGCTGGCGCTCGTGCGGAAGGAGACGACGCGAGCCAAGACGCTCTACGTCGGCGATGGGATCAACGATGCCCCGGCCATGATGGCGGCCACGGTCGGTATGGCAATCGGGCAGCATGCCGACGTCACCGCCGAAGCCGCCGACGTGGTCTCCTTGGAGAACTCACTGCGAAAGGTCGACGAGTTCCTCCACATCAGCCGGCGCATGCGGAGGATTGCGCTGCAGAGCGCCATCGGCGGCATGTTGCTGAGCCTGGGCGGCATGCTGGTCGCGGCGGGCGGCCGGCTAACCCCCGTCGAAGGCGCAATCGCCCAGGAGCTGATCGACATCCTCGCCATCGGGAACGCGCTTCGCGCCGCCCTACCTCCACGAATCCTCCATGATTTGTGAGGGGAAGGTCGCATGATGCCGACGGCTCGAATCGGCTTGCCGATCCAATCGCGCGGCCTTCGCGGCAGCGCGTCCCGGGTCTGGTTTTCCAGCCAGGGTCCGCTCCGAGGCCGAGCGAACCGCTTGCCCTTTGCCACAAAATGAAGCACCAATCTGAGGACGGTCAGGCGATGAAAGCGCCGGCTGAGCCATGAATGTCGTATGGAAATAGCAAGACCCGCGCTTCCAGCTCCGCCGCGAAGGCGCAAGCGCCATGGCGTCTTGGCGGCACCCCTGGTTGAGCCTCCCCCTCACTGGTGGCTCGACGCCGTCATCTACGAGGTGCATGTGAAGGCCTTCGCCGATGGAAACGGCGATGGCATCGGTGACTTCGTGGGCCTGGTCGATCGGCTCGATTACCTGAACAAGCTGGGGATCACCGCCATCTGGCTCCTCCCCTTCTACCCCTCGCCGCTGCGCGACGACGGATATGACATCGCCGACTACTACGGCGTCCATCCAAACTATGGAACCCTGAAGGAATTCGTCCGCTTCCTGGAAGAGGCCCATCGCCGGAAGATCCGCGTGATCACCGAGCTCGTCCTCAATCACACCTCCGACCAGCACCCCTGGTTCCAGCGGGCGCGACGCGCTCCCGCCAAGAGCCGCTGGCGGAACTACTACGTCTGGAGCGACACCCCGAATCGCTACACCCAGGCCCGGATCATCTTCCAGGACTTCGAGAGCTCGAATTGGACCTGGGATGCGACGGCCCGCGCCTACTTCTGGCACCGCTTCTACTCCCATCAGCCCGACTTGAACTACGATAATCCCGAGGTTCAGAAGGAAGTCCTGGCGGTGATCGATTTCTGGCTCGGCTTGGGCGTCGACGGCCTCCGGCTCGACGCGGTGCCCTATCTTTTCGAGCGCGAGGGAACCAATTGCGAAAACCTCCCCGAAAGTCACGCCTTCTTAAAGGAGCTGCGCCGCTACATCGACAGCCGCTATGCCAACCGGATGCTGCTGGCGGAGGCCAATCAATGGCCGGAGGATGCGGCGGCCTACTTCGGCCAGGGCGACGAATGCCACATGGCCTTTCATTTCCCCGTCATGCCTCGCCTCTTCATGGCGATGCATATGGAGGAGCGCTACCCGATCGTCGACATCCTGGAGCAGACGCCGCAAATCCCGGCGGGCTGCCGTTGGGCGACCTTTCTCCGGAATCACGACGAGCTGACCCTCGAGATGGTGACCGACGAGGAGCGCGACTACATGTTCCGGGTCTATGCCAAGGATCGGCGCGCCCGCCTCAACCTCGGCATCCGCCGGCGGCTCGCTCCGCTCCTGCAAAACAACCGGAGGAAGATCGAGCTGCTCATGGTCCTCCTCTTCTCCCTGCCTGGCACGCCGATCCTCTATTACGGGGATGAGCTCGGCATGGGCGACAACATCTACCTTGGGGATCGCGACGGCGTGCGCACGCCGATGCAATGGAGCGCGGACAAGAACGCCGGCTTTTCCCGAGCCAACCCGCAAAAGCTCTATCTTCCGGTCATCATCGATCCGGAATATCACTATGAGACGATCAACGCGGAGCTCGAGGAGAACAACCTCTCCTCCCTGCTCTGGTGGACACGGCGGGTCATCGCGATGCGCCAGCGCTTCTCGGCCTTCCGCCGAGGAACCCTCCAGTTCGTCCATTCCCAGAACCCGAAGGTGCTCTCCTTCCTCCGCTCCGACGGAGAGCAGCACATCCTCGTAGTCATCAACCTCTCCCGGTTCAGCCAGGTGGCGCAACTTCCGCTCGCAAGCTTCCTGGGTTCGGCTCCCGAGGAGGTCTTCGGGCGCATGCGCTTTCCCGAGATCACCGACCAACCCTACACCTTTACGCTCGGTCCCTACGGCCACTTCTGGTTCGAGCTCCATCCTCCGACGGCAACTCCTTCGAGCTCCCGAGAACGGATCGCAGTGCTCCCAGAACCGCCGAGCATCGAATTTTGGCTTTCGGACCGGGGACGAGCCTTTGCGGGGGAAGCCTTGCCCGACTATCTCGCCCACGAGCGCTGGTCCACACGGTCCCCTCGGAGGCTCACCCAAGCGGTCGCGGAGGATGCCCTCGAGGTCGAAACCCTCCGCTCCTTGGGGGAGCCGGTGCAAGCGGTCCTCTTTCGCCTCTCCTACTCTGAGGGAGAAGCCGGGCTTGCGTTCTGCGGCTGGCTTCCCGTCGAGGGGGAGGAGGCCGAACGCCTCCTCGCGAAGGAGCCGCAGAAGGTCTTCGCCCGGTATGCGCGCGACGGAAAGACCGGTGTTTTGATCGATGCCTTCTTGGACCCCGCCTTCCGCGCCTGGGTGCTCGACTGGCTGGCTTCCCGCAGGCGCCTCTCCTTGCAGACCGGTGTCATCCAGGCACGGCCCGCAGCTTTCCTGGAGGATCTCCGCCGGAAGGGAGACCTTCCCACCGAATCGGAGCTTCTCCCCCCAGCCCGACAGAGCCGCACGGTGCTCTACGAGAAGAGGCTCGCCCTGCGATGCTACGCGAAGCTCGAGGAGGGCCCGAATCCGGATGTCGAGATGGCCCGCTACCTGGGAGAGCATCGGCTTTCCCCTCCTTTCGTGCCACGCTATGCGGGAACACTCGACCTTCAACGGCGGCAGGGGGGCGTCATCGCCCTGGCGCTCCTCCAGGAATTCCCGCCCATTGAAGCCGATGGCTGGTGCCTGGCGCTCGATGCGGCGAGCCGGTTCCTGGAGAGAGCCTTGGGTCAGCGATCGGTCCTGGCCGATTTTTCCCCACTCTTGCGCTCAGCACCGGAAAGCTGGCCGCAAGAGACGGTTCACCTGATCGAAGGCGTCTTCTGCGAGCAGCTCCGTCTTCTGGGCGGACGAACCGCGGAGATGCATCGAGCCCTCGCAAGCGAAACGACCGACCCGGCATTTTCCCCGGAAGCGTTCACCCCCTGGTCCCAGCGTTCCCTCTTCCAGGTGGCGCTCGAAACCCACCGGCGCGTCGGCCGCTGGTTTGACCTCCGTCCGGAAGAGTCCGAGCGGCGGGAATGGCAGGCGATCTCGGACCCGCTGGAAAAGGCTCTGGCTTCCTTCCTCGGACCCGTGATCCGCGCCACCAAGATCCGCGTTCATGGAGACTATCATCTCGGGCGGCTCCGCTTCACCGGGAAGGACTTCGTGATCGCCGACTTCGAGGGGGAGTTCTACCGGCCCCTCTCGGAGCGGCGGCTCAAGCGTCCCGCACACCGGGATGTCGCCAGCCTCATCACCTCCCTCTACGCTGCGGCTTTCGCCGCGCTCAACCGGAACGGCAGCCTTCCCGAGACCGATCATCCCTGGATGCAAGCGGCAGCCGAAGGCTGGTGGTTCTACGCGAGCCATGTGCTCTGGCGGAGCTACCGCGAAGCGATGGGCGAGGCTCCCTGCTGCCCCGCTTCCCCGGAGGAGTCGGCTCGGCTCCTTGGGTTCTGCCTTGTGGAGCGCGGTCTCTCCGAGCTAGACTTTGCGCTCCATTGGGAGCCCGAGGCGACGACCGCCCGGCTCCGCTTCCTCAACACGGTGTTGGAGCACCAGATCTATGTTTGAGCGATTCTTGCCGGGGAACCCCTACCCCTTGGGAGCCTCTTGGGACGGCCGAGGAGTCAACTTCGCCCTCTTCTCTGCGGCCGCAAGCAAGGTCGAGCTCTGCCTCTATTCCGAAGACCGGCGCGAAGCCCAACGGATCCCCGTGGAAGAATGGACCGGCGAGGTCTGGCACGTCTACGTTCCCGGAATGCTGCCGGGTCAGCTCTACGGCTACCGGATCTCTGGCCCCTACGAGCCTTCGCACGGTCATCGATTCAATCCGAGCAAGGTCCTCCTCGATCCCTATGCCCGAGAGATCGGTGCGGATCTGCGGTGGGACGACACCCTTTTCGGCTATCCGATCGGCCATCCAGACCAGGATCTCGCGCTCGATTCCCGGGACGATGCCTCCTTCGTCCCCTTGGCCCGCGTCGCCCACACCGTCTTTCCCTGGGGAGAGGATCGCCTTCCACGGGTGCCCTGGCACAAGACGATCATTTATGAAGCCCACGTCAAAGGGCTGACCCAGCGCCATCCGAAGATCCCGCCCGAGCTCCGGGGCACCTACCTCGGCCTGGCTCACGACGAGATGATCCGCTACTTCCTGGAGCTTGGCATCACGGCGATCGAGCTCCTCCCGGTCCATCATCACGTCGATGAACGGGTGCTGGTCGAAAGGGGGCTCTCCAACTACTGGGGCTACAACACGATCGCCTTCTTCGCCCCCGATTCCCGCTACGCGGTCCGAGACTGCAGCCTCACCCACACCGAGCAGTTCCAGTCGATGGTCCGATCCCTCCATCTTCACGGGATCGAGGTCATCCTCGACGTCGTCTACAACCATACGGCGGAAGGGAACCACCTCGGACCCACCCTCTCGTTCCGGGGCATCGACAATCTCTCCTACTACCGGCTTTCCCCGGAAGAGCTCCGCTACTACGTCGATTTCACGGGTACCGGCAACACCCTCAACATGCGCCATCCGCGGGTGCTCCAGCTCATCATGGACAGCCTCCGCTACTGGGTGACCGAGATGCACGTCGATGGCTTCCGCTTCGATCTGGCCAGCAGCCTGGCCCGGGAGTTCTTCGAGGTCGATCGGCTCTCCGCCTTCTTCGATCTCATTCACCAGGATCCGGTCCTCTCCCGCGTCAAGCTGATCGCCGAGCCTTGGGATCTTGGGCCGGGCGGCTACCAGGTCGGGAACTTTCCCGTCGGCTGGGCGGAATGGAACGGGCAATATCGGGACTGCATTCGCCGGTTCTGGAAGGGGGAGGGCGGGCTCGTCTCGGAGTTCGCGACTCGGCTGGCCGGGTCGAGCGACCTCTACGAGGCGAGCGGAAAGCGCCCCTACGCGAGCATCAACTTCCTCACCTGCCACGATGGCTTTACCCTCCAGGACCTGGTTGCCTACGAGCAGAAGCACAACGAGGCCAACGGGGAGGGAAACCGTGACGGCACCGACGCCAACTGGAGCTGGAACTGCGGGGTGGAAGGGCCAACGGAGGATCCTGGGGTCCTGGCCCTCCGCACCAAGCAGAAGCTCAACTTCTGGCTCACCCTCCTCACCTCGCAAGGAGTGCCGATGGTCCGGGCGGGCGATGAGCTCTGTCAGAGCCAGTCGGGCAACAACAACGCCTATTGTCAGGACAACGAACTTTCCTGGCTCGACTGGGAGCCGACGAAGGAGAAGCTCTTTTTCATCCAGCTGGTCCAGAAGCTCATCTGGCTGCGGCGCAAGGAGCCGGTCTTTCACCGGCGCCACTTCTTTCAAGGAAGATCGATCCACGGCATGGAGATCCGCGACGTGGTCTGGCTGGGACCCTCCGGGAAGCCCATGGACGAATCGGAGTGGACCGCCCCTTCGGTCAAGTTCCTGGGAGTACGCCTTTCCGGAGACTTGACCGGGGTGGTCGACGAGTTCGGCAACCCGGTCGAGGGGAGCTCGATGCTCGCGCTCTTCAACGCCTCCGAGACCCCGGTTCGCTTCGTGCTCCCCAAGCGGCGCGAGGGGCTGCGCTGGGAGCGAATGCTCGACACCGCCCGGCCAATCTTGGCGCCGGATCCGCTGGATGCCGGGCTCGAGTACACGCTCGAAGGGCATAGCAGCGCCCTCTTCCGAGGGGAGCGTCCGGCAGAGCCGCTGCCGCCCGGAGAGTTTCTGGAACCCATCGCCGGCGACTAAGGTCCGGCGTCGAGAGACCCCGCCGGGACAGGGAAGAGGGCACCCCAACCACAGCAGGACGCATGAAGCCAGGAGCCTTTCTCACCCGGGACGGATGCCATTTCTGCGTCTGGGCGCCTAACCCTTCTCGCTGCGAGCTTTCCCTCGTCGAGCCGGTCCAACGCCTCCACCCGATGGAGAAGGAGAGCGCCGGCTACTGGACGGTCACCCTGCCCGAAGCTGGGCCCGGGTGGCTCTACCGCTATCGGCTCGAGGGCGAGCGCGAATTTCCGGATCCCGCGAGCCGGTGCCAACCCCAAGGGGTACACGGCCCTTCGGAGGTCGTGGACGAGGCCTTTCCCTGGAACGATTCCTCCTGGCGAGGGCTCGAGCTGCCCGACTACGTCCTCTACGAGCTCCATGTCGGCACCTTTACGCCGGAAGGGAGCTTTGCCGCCATTCTTCCCAGGCTTCCGGAACTGCGCGAGCTGGGGATTCGCGCGATCGAGCTCATGCCCCTCGCCCAGTTCCCCGGCAGGCGCAACTGGGGCTATGACGGCGTCTACCCCTTCGCGGTGCAGGCCTCCTACGGCGGCATCCGCGGCCTCAAGACACTGGTCAACGGCTGCCACGAGGCCGGGCTCGCGGTGGTCCTCGATGTGGTCTACAACCATCTGGGGCCCGAGGGCAACTATCTCGCCCAGTTTGGCCCCTATTTCACCGACAGCTACCGCACACCCTGGGGAGCTGCGATCAACTTCGACGGAGCCGGGAGCGACGAGGTCCGGAGCTACTTTCTCGAGAATGCGCGTCGCTGGTTTGCCGAATTCCACATCGACGCCCTCCGGCTCGATGCGGTGCACGCCATTCATGACGAATCGGCCTTCCCGTTCCTCGAGGAGCTCGCTCTGCGGACACGCGAATGGGAGAGAGAGCTTGGCAGGCCGCTCGTCCTCTTCGCCGAGACCGACCGCAACGACCCGCGCCTGGTTCGACCCCGTCCGGCAGGCCTAGGCCTGCCCGCGCAGTGGTGTGACGACTTCCACCATGCGCTCCACAGCCTGCTGACCGGAGAGAAGCACGCCTACTATGTCGACTTCCAGGGTGTGAGCGATCTCGCCCAATCCTTGTCCCAAGGATATGTGCTCGATGGACGATTCTCCGCCTACCGGCAGCGACGCCATGGCGCCCCTCCCGAAGGGATCGAGCGGCATCAGCTCGTGGTCTTTGCCCAAAATCACGACCAGGTCGGCAATCGGGCGCATGGGGATCGGCTCTCGAATCTGGTCGATTTCCCTTCCCAAAAGATCGCTGCTGCCGCCCTCCTGCTTTCGGGCTTCCTCCCCCTCCTCTTCATGGGCGAGGAGTACGGAGAGCGCCGCCCCTTCCCTTACTTCGTCGACCACGAAGATCCAGAGCTTCGGGAAGCCGTGCGGAGCGGTCGCAGGCGGGAGTTTGCCGCCTTCCACGACGTGACGGGGGTGGAGATCCCCGACCCCGCAGCGGAGACGACCTTTTCCTCGGCCATCCTCGAATGGGAGCGCCGTCACGCCGAGAGCCACGGTGTGCTCTGGGAGCTCCACCGGGAGCTTCTCGCCCTGCGCGGGCGTTTTCCCATCCTCCAGCCCCGGGAATCGGTCGAGGTCACCGCCGAGGCCGACGAAGCGACGGGCCTCCTCCGCTTCCGGCGCCGGAGCTCCGCGGCGCGCGCCGATCTGTTCTTCAACTTTTCTCCCGCGGCGCAGCCGGTCGGGATCGAAGACGAGTTCCTCCCCGCTGAAAAGCGTTTTGACAGCGAGGAAGCGCGCTGGCTCGGGACGGCCACGATCGCTCCGAGTCACCTGGAGCCCGGAAGCCGCCTCATCCTCGCCCCTCGCAGCGTCGTGCTCTACGCGACGGAATGACGCTTTGGAACCCGGTCTTTTCCAAGATCTATCCATTGTTTCCACTGCGCCTGCCCCGACGCAATGAGGCCCGAGCGATCAGGCCTCCGAAATCCAGAGCGCAACGGGAAGCTCGGCCATCGCCTCGGAGAGCGGCACCCGTCCCTCCCAATGGCGAGGGCTTCCGGTGAAGGCGCAGCGCCAGGAAGCGGTGAGTGACTCGGGAAGCAAGGCCGAGGTGTCCTCCCAGATCGCCGGGCCGACCGGCGCCTCGTGGGGAGAGGAGAGCGCCGTAACGAAGCGAGGAACGATCGCAATCAGGTGCTGCGTCCCCCAGGAGCGGCGAAAGCCGAAGGCATGCTCGGCCTTCGTTCCCGAAAAGGAGAGCGGCTCGTAGCTCCCGGAGCGAAAGAGCTCCGGAGCGAGCCGACGGGCCTGAAGCGCCTTGTGGGTGACGAAGAGCTTGATCTTCCCGTCTTCCGGCTGCGCCAGAAGCGCTCCCCGGTAATCCGGCCGATGCGCTTCCCGCTCGATCTCGGCCAGCATCGAGCGCCGCAGCTCGAAGTCGACCGGCCTGCGGTTGTCGGGATCGACGAAGGAGAGATCCCACAGCTCCGTTCCTTGGTAAAAGTCGGGAACGCCGGGTGCCGCCACTTTGAGGACGACCTGCGAAAGCGCGTTGCACACGCCATAGCGGGCGATCCTCTGCTGAAACGGGAGAAAGGCCGCAAGGAACTCCCTTCCCTCCTTCCCATCGAGAATCCGATCGATGAAGGCGCAGCACTGCTCCTCGTAGAGCCGGTTTGGCTTCTGCCAACCCGAGAAGCTCCGCGCCTCCCGGCTCGCCTTGATGAAGTAGGCTTTGAAGCGCTCGCGGAACTCCTCCCTCTCCTCGCTCTTCCACGGCCAACCTCCGAGGAGTGCCTGGTAGATGAGATACTCCGCATTGGCGTCGGGAACGGGAAGATCGCCAATCCTCGTCTTCCTTCCCGCATTGATCTTGCTCCAACGCAAGAGAAGGGTCTCCCACTCCTCGGGAAGCTCAGCCAGCACGTTCAAGCGGGCGCGCGCATCCTCTCCGCGCTTCGCGTCATGCGTCATGGTCGCGTTGAGGGTGTGGGGCCAGCGGAGCCAGCGCCCTTGGAGAAAGCGGTGCAGCTCCTCCGCTTCGATCCCGAAGCGCGAGGGGTCGCTGCCGACCTCGTTGAGGGAAAGGAGCCGGTTGAAGACGTAGAACTGGCAATCCTCCAATCCCTTCGCCATCAGAGGACCGCTCAGCTGCTGAAAACGGAGGACGAAGTCGAGCGCCTGCTTCCGATCCTCCTCGGCGAGCTCGTGAGGCATCTCGCCGAGGAGGAAGCGACGGATGAACTCGAGCTCGGTCGTGAGCTGCGGCAGGTTCTCTTCCGCGGTCTGGATCGCCTCGTCGATCCACTTCCGATCCTCCGCGCCCGCTCCCTCCGCATCGACATACGAGCGGTAGACCGGAAAGCAGGAAAGCACTTCGACCAGAGCCCTGCGAACCGCATAGATCGTCACGTCCGGGCCAAACCAGAGACGGGCGCAGAGGGAGTGCATCATCAGGGCGATTCGTTCGAGATCCCCCGCCAAGCGGCGGCCGATCACAAACCGCTTCTTTTCGCGCAAGAGCCGGTCGTAATTCTGCTCGAGCCGGAGGAAATCCTCGTAGCAGCGTGTCCATGCGGCGGCGCTCCTCGTCGGGCAGAAGAGCTGCGTCACCATCGCCAGGAAGTCGTATCCGGTCGTGCCTTCCACCGGCCAATCCTTCGGCAGCTCTTCTCGGCCAAACCCGAGGATCTTCTCCACCACCGTATAGGTCTCGGGGAGCGCTTTCCGCAGGGTTTCGAGGTAGGCGCGAGGACGGTAGAGCCCGTCGATGTGATCGATGCGAAGCCCGGTAATCTTCCCTTCGGCGACCAGGCGCCGAATCAGGCGATGGACTCGGGCAAAGACCTCCTCCCGCTCGATGCGGACCGAGATGAGATCGTTGACCGTGAAGAATCGCCGGTAGTTGATCTCCTCGGAAGCCACTCGCCAGTGGGCGAAGCGGAAGTGCTGCTCGGAGAGCAGCTGATCCAGAAGTGCCAGCGACTGCTCGGTTGGCACCGCAGGGGAGATCCGGGCCAGGCTCCGATCGACCGAGCTCCGAATGAAGCCGTTCTTTTGATAGAGCTCTTCCAGGACCCCTTTGACGAAGGTCACCTGATCGGCTCTCTCCTCTCGACTCTCCGCCGAGTCGAGGTTGCGCACGGTGTAGATCACTCCGAGAAGCTTGAGATAGTCGGGATCCCGGCGCTCCAGGCGGTTGCGGATCTGCTGCTGCACTTGCGCCAGCACCGTCTCGTAGCTTTCGATGCGGAGGGGGAAGCGGTGATCGAAATAGGAGACCCAGAAGGTGCCTCGCTCGAAGGACAAGCGGATCTCCCCCTTTTGGAGCGCCTCGCCGTAGTGGGGCCCGAGAAACGGGGCGAGCACCCGGCCCCGCAGCGTCGGATAGGGATGGTTCCACTCGATGTCGAAGAATTCGTAAAACTCGGAATGAGGGCCGTTCTCGAAGACGTCCATCAAGAAGCGGTTTTCCTTGTCGTAGGCCATGTGGTTGGGAACTACGTCCTGGAGCCATCCCATCCCCCGGCCGTGGACGTTCTCCATGAGGCGGGCAAAGGATTCGGCGGAGCCCAGCTCCGGATTGAGCTCCCCAGGGTCGACGACATCGTAGCCATGGCTGCTGCCGGTCCGCGCCCGCGTGATCGGCGAAGCGTAGATATCCCCGATGCCGAGCTTGTCGAGGTAGGCGATGACCGGCTCGAGCGAGCCAAATCCTAGCTCTTTCCGTAGCTGAACGCGGTAAGTGGATACAGGAATGCGCATCTCGTGCCACTCGGGCCTAACTCATCCCAAAGCAACCAGGCTCGCGTTCTGGCGGATCCGCACTCCCGCCCCTCTCGGCCAAGGGTTTCGCCGCCTTTGACGATGACAGAGCCGGGAAGACGACCGCAGGCGCCCGCAGAAGGCCGGCCGGGCCAAGCCAAAGAACCGTTCCTCCTCCTCGCCCGTCCACTCACCCGAAAGCATGGCAAAGCCGCTCCCCGAAAGCAAGGCCCCCCGTTTTTGTCCCAGCGCCCCGACCGAATCGGCTTGCGCCCGGCCGACTCGGCCTGTTACTGAGAGGTCTTATCGGCTCCTTTATACGAGAGTCGACCGGCTCGGAGAGAATGGTTCGAGCCCGCCCCATCTGCGAATCGGAAAACCTGTCCGGCTCCTTCCACTACGCACACCCTATGAGCTCTCCCACCACCTTGCCCGCCTGGCGCAAGCTAGAGGAACACTACGCCAGGATCCGTCCGCTCCATCTGCGCGATCTCTTCCGGGAAGATCCCGGGCGATCCGAAAGGTTCTCCCTTTCCCTGGAGGAGATCGTCTTCGACTATTCCAAGAATCGGATCACGAGGGAAACCCTCGCCCTTCTGCTGGAGCTCGCCCGAGAGGCGGAGCTGCCCCTCTGGATCGAGAAGATGTTTGCAGGCGAGAAGATCAATGTGTCCGAGCGGCGCGCGGTTCTCCATACCGCCCTCCGCAAGCCTCGGGGAAGCTCGCTCCTCGTCGACGGGAAGGATGTGATGCCCGAGGTGCATGCCGTCCTTGACCAGATGAGGGAGTTCAGCGAAGCCGTCCGCGGGGGACGTTGGCGCGGCTACACCGGAGAGCCGATCCGCGACGTCGTGAACATCGGCATCGGCGGATCCGACCTGGGGCCGGTCATGGTGACCGAGGCTCTTCGACCCTACCACTCCTCGCTTCGGCTCCACTTTGTCTCCAACATCGACGGAACGCACCTGGTCGAAGCCCTTCGGGGCCTCAATCCGGAGACGACGCTCTTTCTCATCTCCTCGAAGACCTTCGGAACGCTCGAGACGCTCACCAACGCCCGGTCGGCCCGCGCCTGGTTCCTTGAGCGGGCGAAGGATCCCGCAGCGGTGGCCAAGCATTTCGTCGCGATCTCGACCAACGAAAAGGCGGTCGTCGCGTTCGGGATCGACAAGAGGAACATGTTCCCCTTCTGGGATTGGGTCGGTGGTCGCTACTCCCTCTGGTCCGCAATCGGCCTCTCGATCGTGCTCGCCATCGGCATGGACCATTTCGAGGAGCTCCTGGCCGGAGCGCACGTCGTGGACGAGCACTTCCGCACCGCGCCTCTGGAAGAGAACATCCCGGTCCTCATGGGCCTTCTGGGCCTCTGGTATAACAACTTTTTCCAGGCATCGACCCACGCGGTCTTTCCCTACGACCAGTACCTCGCCTTTCTCCCGGCCTACCTGCAGCAGGCCGACATGGAGAGCAACGGGAAGCACGTCCAGAAGGATGGCTCGCCCGTGGCCACAACCACGGGTCCGATCCTCTGGGGCGCTCCGGGAACCAACGGGCAGCACGCCTTTTTCCAGCTCCTCCACCAGGGGACCAAGCTCGTCCCCGCCGATTTCCTCGTGCCCGCCCGGAGCCACAACCCCCTGGGACCCTCCGACGAGCACCACCGGATGCTGCTGGCCAACTGCCTGGCGCAAACCGAGGCGCTCCTTCGGGGAAAGACCGCGGACGAGGTGCGCGAGGAGATGGAGGCGGCCGGACTGGCCGCCGACGATATCGCCCGGCTCATCCCCCACCGGACGTTCGAAGGCAACCGGCCTTCCAACACCTTCCTCTTTCGCCAGCTGACCCCCCGCACGCTCGGCAGCCTGATCGCTCTCTACGAACACAAGATCTTCGTCCAGGGGACGATCTGGAACATCGACTCCTTCGACCAGTGGGGGGTCGAGCTCGGCAAGCAGCTCGCCCAGATCCTCCTGCCCGAGCTGAGCGGGGAGCCCGCCCGCAAGCCTCACGATTCGTCGACCGAGCGTCTCCTCCGCCTCGTGCGCGCCCGGCTCTGAGCCGTGGCGCTATCTCGGGGACGAGGGATCGCCCGCCTCCCACAACCGGGCCGCGCCCCGTACCCCGCTCGAGTCGCCGTGACGCGGGGCGGCAAGCTTCGTCAGGACCCGGTCCGAGAAGACCCATCGGCTCCAGAGACGGGGAATGCGGCGATAGAGCCGCTCGACGTTCGAAAGCCCCCCTCCCAGGACGATCACTCCCGGATCGAGCAGATTGATCACGTGGGCGAGCCCCCGAGCCAGTCGATCCTCGTAGCGCTGGAGCGCCGCCTCGCAGCTCGGGTCCCCGGCGGCGGCGCGCCCGACGATCTCTTCTGGCTTGAGCCGCAACCCGGCCACCCTCTGGTAATCCGACGCCAATCCGGGACCGGAAAGGAAGGTTTCGAGGCATCCTCGCTTCCCACAGTAGCATTCCGGACCGGGAAGCTCTTCGGCCTGGGGCCAAGGCAGCGGGTTGTGCCCCCACTCTCCCGCGATCCCGTTGGCGCCGGAAAGAATCTTGCCCTCGATCACGACACCCCCCCCCACCCCCGTGCCTAAAATGACGCCGAAGACGACGGCCTCCCCCTTCGCCGCGCCGTCGGAGGCCTCGGAGAGGGCAAAGCAGTTGGCATCGTTGGCGACACGGACGGGCCGGGCCAGGCACCGCTCCAGGTCGGCTCGGAGCGCCCGGCCGCACAGGCAGACGGTGTTGGAGTTCTTGAGCAGGCCGCCAGGTTCCGACAACGTCCCGGGCGAAGCGACCCCGATGGGCACTCCCGCCAGGCCCAGCTCTTCTTCGACTCCTTTCACGAGCCAACGCACCGCTTCGAGAATCGCCTCGTATCCTCCCGTCGGGGTGGGAATCCGCCGGCGAACCCGCTCTCTTTCTTCCCGATCCAGGGCGAGGATCTCGATCTTGGTCCCCCCCAGGTCGACGCCCACACGAACCCGCGGTGGATTGCTCATGGCCGGAGTCGGATCTTGCGACTTTCCCCGATCGCTTCCAAGCTTTGCCTCGATGGCAGCCTCCCCGACCCTGACCTGGATCTGGCTCGACGCAGCGGGCCGGCTTGGAGACAGAACAAGCCTTCCACGCGATCCCGGAAGTTACCTGCTCGTGCTCGCTCTGCTCCGCAGCCAGAGGAGGCTGCCGGTCGGCGGCCTCGGCTCCTTTGCCCTGAGCCGGGGCATCTATGCCTACTGCGGGTCGGCCTGCGGACCGGGAGGGATTCGCGGGCGCCTCACCCGCCATCTACGCGCAAGTACCACGCTGCGCTGGCATGTCGACTTCCTGCTCCGCTACGCGCGACCGATGGCCCTCGCCTTCGCAATCGGAGACCCCCCTCGGGAATGTGGCTGGAGCCAGCGGCTCGGCCAGCTGCCGAACGCCTCCTTCCCGGTACCCGGATTCGGTGCCTCGGACTGCCGGCGCAACTGCCCCGCCCACTTGGTCTTGCTCTCGACCAGGCCCCGCCCGTCTCTCCCGCCGGCAAGCCCGGAGCAAGAAAGAACGTGCGCCAAAGAACGGCAAGCCGTAAAAGAGGCTATTTTGTTCCTCTTGGAGACCTTGCCTCATGAAGCCGGAATCCCTTAATCCATCCGCCAGCCACAGCTTCCTTCTGCGCCTTTCCTATCCCAACAAGATCGGGATGTTGGCGGCCGTCGTTCGCGTGCTCAGTGACAATGGGGGGGATCTCGGAGCGATGGACATCGTCTCGGTCCAATCGGGCCAGATGATCCGGGAGATCACCGTCAATGCGAGGAGCGAGGAGCATGCGAAGGAGCTCGAGGAGAAAGTCGCCCAGCTGCCGCAGGTCACGGTCCTGGCCGCATCTGACCGTGTCTTCTTGCTTCACCAAGGCGGCAAGATCCTTGTCGAGAACAAGATCCCCCTGACCAACCGCGATACCTTGTCGATGGCCTACACGCCCGGGGTCGCCCGCGTGTGCGAAGCGATTGCCGCCCGCCCCGAGCTCGTCTACGAGCTGACGATCAAGAGCAGCTCGGTGGCCGTGGTGAGCGATGGTTCCGCGGTCCTCGGCCTTGGGGATATCGGGCCCGCAGCCGCCATGCCGGTCATGGAGGGGAAGGCGATGCTCTTCCGCGAATTCGGCCAGGTCCACGCCTACCCCATCTGCCTCGGCGCGCGGGAGACGGAGGAGATCGTCGACACCATCGCCCGCATCGCCGTCGGCTTCGGAGGCATCAACCTGGAGGACATCTCCGCGCCCCGCTGCTTCGAAATCGAGGAGAAGCTCCAGGAGCGGGTAGATATCCCCGTCTTCCATGACGATCAGCATGGCACGGCCATCGTGGTGCTCGCCGCGCTGATCAACAGCGCCCGCCTGCTCGGACGGGAGTTGCCCGCACAACGCTACGTCATCCTGGGTGCGGGGGCGGCCGGCGTCGCAGTGGCCAAGATGCTTCTCAAGGTTGGCTGCCGGAAGATCGTCGTTTGCGATCGGAGCGGAACCCTTCATTCTGGCCGATCGAATCTCACGCCCATCAAACAGTGGCTGGTGGCGCACACCAATCCGGACGGCATTCCGGGGACGGTGCGAGACGCCCTCCATGGAGCCGATGTCTTCATCGGCGTCTCCGCCGGCGGCCGCATCTCCGGCGAGGACCTGCGGGGAATGACCGAGCCGCGAACCGTCTTCGCCCTGGCCAACCCGACTCCCGAGGTCATGCCGGAGGAAGCCGCTCAATATGCGCAGATCGTGGCCACGGGGCGAAGCGATTATCCCAACCAGATCAACAACGTCCTGGCCTTCCCCGGGATCTTTCAGGGTGCCCTCTCCGTGCGCGCCTCCCGGATCACGGAAGGGATGAAGCTTGCGGCGGCCGAAGCGATCGCCTCGTGCATTCCCCCATCGGCTGCCGCCCCCGAATACATCATCCCGAGCGTGTTCAATCGAGACGTGACGAAGCAGGTGGCCCAGGCGGTAGCGCAGGCAGCGGAGAAGGACGGAGTCGCTCGCGCCTGAGATCCTGGATTGAAAACACCCATCTTGGGGAAAAACGGGCGAAAGATTCCCCAGCGAGCCACAACGGCCTCCCAGCGGGCGGGTTCCTTTGCCGGTCGACTTCTCCTCCTGTCCACCGTCCTCTTCTTGGGGCTCTCGGGCGCCTCGGCCCCGGCGGCCAATCCCCCGGTGCAGCTCGTCAGCGTCCGGCGCTACTACTCCCTCCTCCTCTCCGCACCGACCCGTCCCGGCGAGGCGGTTCATCCCCAGATCCGTTATCAAGGCGTCTGGGAATGTGTCAACTGGGGTCCGGCGGGGGAGATCTCCCTCTTTCAGCAGGAGCCGGCCCACCTTCCCTACCTCGATTTCCGCGCGAAGGCCAACGGCGTCCCGATTCCGGTGGAGAAGCGGGAGAACCGCTACTGGGTCCCCCTCCATTTCCCTAGCGGGCAGAGGGTTCGCGTGGAAATCGAGTCTCTGCAGCAGGTGCTTCCCGTCGATCCGAAAGAGAAGATCGATTCGTTCGAGGACCTGATCCAACCCACCGGCTGGAAGCCGCCGGTCATCAACTACTGGATCGTCGTCGACCTGGGCCGCCTTTTCAGCGCCTACCTGGTCCACGAGGGGAATAGCCCGGCGTTCGGGCTCTCTCCCCAGGCCGGGCCCGGATCTCCCCCTTCTACCGCTTTCCCGCAGTTTCTTGCCAACAAGATCCTTCAGGTGACGCCGAAGGGATATCGGATCGAGGGGAACAAAATCTGGTGGTACTACCACAATCTCGGAGAGGCGACCTCCGCGCCCCTGCTGGGAACGCTTCGGGTCGTCTGGCAAGCCTGGTATCGGTGAGGGGAGGCCGGATGCGTTTCAGGCCGTCCTGGCCGGCAAATCGGAGAGTTCGATCCAGCGCTGCGGCCCGATCCAGACCAGGATCGCGCGAACCCGGTCGATGGGAAGCGAGGTCATCTGGGCCAGCGCCGCCCGATAGAGCCCGATCTGCTCTCGATAGCGGGCGATGAGCCGCTCCTCGCTCCGCTCGCCCGACTCCCGGTCGGTCTTGAAGTCGTACAGAATTGCGGACGCGGGCGAGCCGTCCGGTCCGGAAAAGAGGTGGACCCGGTCGAAGATCCCGCTGATCCAGCGGCCCGACACGAGGGCATCGAACGGCTTCTCCCGCCAGATGACCGTGCCGGCCGGCGGAGCAAAAATTTCTTCCCACGGTTCGCTTTCGAGGCAAGCGAGTGCTGCCCGAATCGCATCCCGGGCCGCTCCCTCGGGGGCGGAGGCGGCGGCATCCCTCAGGGACTCTCGAGTGACTTCGTCGGCCCTCTCGATCCGGGCGAGCCACTCATGAACGCGACGGCCCCATTCCCGCGCCGCCGCCCGAGCGGGGCTCAACGCTCCCCCCGCCCCCTCGTCCCCGAACCGCGATGGTGCCATCGGGATCGAGCGGAGGGCGCGCGGCGGAAACGAGAGTGACCCGGGGCCCTCGCACTCTTCCTCCGGGAGCGGGCACTCGACCCGCTCGGGGGCAGCGCGGGTGCCGGACTCGAACCAGAGGTCGATTCCGCTCTTTTCCCAAAGAGGACGGGGCTCCCCACCCGCAAGCGCGCGACGCAAGAGATCCCGGTGGGTGGGAGCGGCCGAGCCCGCCCGACGTGCGGGCCGCGGAGCCTCTGCGAGGACATAGAGCTCCCGACGCGCGCGAGTCAAGGCGACGTAGAGTACGCAGAGCCGCTCGAAGAGCTCCTCCTCCCACGCCTTCGCCCTCGCCTCTGCGAGCTTCGGGATTTTGCCCACGATCGCCTTCCCGGGAGCCAGGAGCAGCCCCGACTCCCCTTCCGCACCCTCCACCTCGAGAAGGCCACTCTGCCGGCGGACGGGACGATCGAGCTCGGCGACGACCACGACGTCGAACCCCAACCCTTTCGCCTTGTGGACCGTCATGACCTGGACGCTGCCGGTCGTCTCGGGAAGGCGGACCGGCTCTTCCCGCCAAAAGCGCAGAAAGCGCTCGACGTCGCGGGAGCCCGACTGGTCGAACCGGCACGCCATCTCCCGAAGCAGGCTCGCCCGTTCCTTCGCAAACTCATCTGAAATTGCGGGCAATCGCCCGAGGACCTCGGCAACCACGCCCGCAAACCCCTTCTCGTGGAGGAGGCGCCAACCGGTCTCTTCCCATTCCCGGCGGAAGCGCTCGCCCAGAGGGGAGGAATCCAGCCACCCTCGGGCGAGCGTGTCCCCGGGATGGACGAGGCCCTGTAGGGCCGCCGCCACAAGCCGTCCGAGTTGATTATCGGCGCCGGGGAAAATTTCCCCTTCCAGGAAGACCGAGCCGATCCGCTCCTTCCGCAACCGGTTCGCCAGGCGGCGCGCCCACCCGTTGGTCTGGACGAGGACCGCGCAGGAAAGCCCCCGCTCGGCCGGGCGGATGATTTCGCGCATCAAGCGAGCCAGCGCCCGGTCTACGGGCGAAGCGGGCGCTTCTTCGTCCTCCAGCTCGCTCTCCCCGGCCCCTTCCTCGCTCGTCAACGACTCTTCGGGACCCGCCCCCGCCTCGAGATAGCCGCTGTAGCCGGTGTCGCCCTCGAAGACCGAGGCGTGGGGCTCCCACTCCTTCGCCCAAGCAGCCCCCGCCTTTCCGTAGAGCTCTTCGAGAACCGCCGGATCGCCAAACACCCGGTTGACCAGGTCGATCACGGCGGGCCGCGAGCGATAGGAAACCGCCAATCGTCCGATCTCGACGCCGCCGGCATACCGGGAAGCGATCTCCTCGAAGAGCTTCCGGTCCCCTCCCCGCCATCCGTAGATCGACTGCTTCGCGTCCCCGACGCAAAAAAACGTCCTCGCGCCTTCCGTGGCCTGAATCGTCTCCTCCACCAAGAGCTGCAGGGCCTGCCACTGCGCGCGGCTGGTGTCCTGGAATTCGTCGAGGAGCCAATGGTCCCACTGCGAGTCGAGCCGAAAGGCGATCCGCAGCCAGGCATCCCGATCCATGCCTCC
The DNA here is from genome assembly GCF_017310545.1 of Methylacidimicrobium sp. B4. Taxonomy (NCBI): domain Bacteria; kingdom Pseudomonadati; phylum Verrucomicrobiota; genus Methylacidimicrobium; species Methylacidimicrobium sp. B4. Next base: position 41,927 of record NZ_CP066203.1, on the reverse strand, counting down.
GCCCGTCGCTCCCAGCTCCCGAAGCAGCCTCGGCGCGTCGCTGAAGGCGATGCGCCCCTGGCGCCGAAGAGCGCTCTGGTACCGGGCGTCGAACTCGGCCAGGAACGAGGCGAGCCCGCGTGTCCGTCGGCAGGCGGCTTCCAGGCCGTTCTGGAGCCAGAACCGGGCCAGCCGGCCGAGCAACCGGCTCATCTCCGGGTCCGGGACGATCTTCTTCCTCTGAAAGTAGAACTCCGCGCCACAGCCCGATTCGGGATCGTAGCTCTCCAAGATGTTCTGGATCACCCGATCCCCCGTCCCGCTCCCTCGATAGGCCAAAAGGAGAGGCCGGAGCTTCTCCCATTCCTCAGCCCTCCGAGAGTCGAGAATCTCGAGCTTTCGGCCGAGCTCCTCCCAAAGGCGCTCGCCCTCCGTCTCCCGGCAGCCGGCAAGGAGCGACAGGCAGAGCGCCTCTCCCCCCCATCGCTCCCGCTCCGGCCTCTCCGCGTATGCATCGCCAAAGCGGGAGATCCACAGGTCGAGAACGGCCCAGACGCTCTTCCCCTCCTCTCCCTCGGCGACCAGGCCGATCGCCTCGGCGAGCGTCGCCGCCGCCTTCCCATCCTCCCGGAGCATTTGCGCGAGCAGCGAGCGTCGCAACTCCCCCGCTTCGAGCTCGTCCATGAGGGTGAAGTTTTCGGGCAGCCCCAGCTCCATCGGGCAGACGCGGACAATCCGCTGGAAGAGGCTGTCGATCGTCCGCAGATGCAGCCGGGGCAGATCGGTGAGAAAGGCCTGGAGCGAAGCGAGCGCATTGCGGAAGGGGCCACCGGACTCTGCCCCCCGGCCTGCCGCGTCGGCTTCGGCCTGCTCGACGAGCTTGAGCAAGACCCGATCGAGGATTTCGGCAGCGGCCCTTCTCGTGAAGGTGACCGCAACGATCCGGTGCGGATCGACGCCAGCGCGGAGCAGATCGACGATCCTCCTTGCCAGAGCTTCGGTCTTCCCCGTTCCGGCGGAAGCGCGAATCAGGCAGCATCGGGCGATCGGAAGGTTCCCAGTCACATCCCCCCTAGGCAGACGCAAGGAGTGGGGAGACCAGCTCCCCGGGACGACCGTCAAACCAGCTTCGCCACGGCTCCCGCTCCCATTCGAGCGAATCGGCCGGCGGCCAGAATCGCCCCTCCTCGATGGCCCGCAAGATCCGGGCAGCACACAAGAGCGCTTCGGTTTCCAGCTCCCGGCTCCACTCCTTCCACTCCCGAACGCCCGCCTGCGCCCGATCCTTCGGAAGGACGAAGTAGGCGACCTCGAGATCGGAAAGGCCGGAATTCTTCCGACGCCAGGCCGCCGCATAGAGGGGGAGCTGCAAATCTCTCCACCGAAGCCTCTTGCCCCGCCAATCAAAGAGGGCCTGTGCCGGGCCGTCGCTGCCGGCGGCCGCACACAGATGGGCCAGCCTCGGGCTCAGGGCTCGCTCCGCACTCTTGAAGTCGAGGAGGCGCACTCTCCCCTCCGCATCTCGATCGACCCGGTCGATCCTCCCCTCGATCTCCCAACCCTCGATCGCAAGCGAAATCGGCTCTTCGACCGAGACGATCGTCCACCCTCGCCTCACCTCGGCGGCCTGCGCACGCGCGAATCCCGCTAACCTTCCCTCGAGGGCCTTGGCTTGCAGTGCGACCGCCGAAGGAAATCCCTCGGGGAAGCGCTCCCGAAGGCGGCAGGAGAGAAGAGTACGCAAGCACTCCTCGATCTCCTCGCTCCGATCGCACCGCTTCCTGGCTTCCTCGCGTCCGAAATCGGAGAGGACATCGTGCAGCAGGGCGCCAAACTCCCGCGCGTCGAGCTCCTCGCGTAGCGCCTCGACCGCTTCCCATCTCCGGACCCGACGAAGGAAGAAGAAGAAGGGACAAGCCAGGTAATCCCGCAAGGCCGTGATCGAGAGCCTCTTCTCTCCCTCCCAGCGCAATGGGCCGATCTGCAGCCGAAACGAGTCGCTTGCCGCAGGCTGAGCGCGCGGCGGCGAATCGCGCACCTCCAGCACACGCCGCACGCGGCCGGGCAGCTCCTCGGGAGAAGAGCGGAAGAGAAGGCGCGAGGGGAAAAGAGGCTCCCCCTCCCGGCGGAAGCGGCAGGCCAGCAGATCGACCCGGCCCCGTTCTCTCCGCTGCGCGACGAGCGCCTCGAAGAGATAGGCATCCCTTGCCTCCCTCTGGGCATTGGTTCGCAGGCCGAGCCGCTCGCGCAGAGTAGCCGGGAGCAAAAAGTCGTGGGTGACCGACTCGGGAACCGATCCTTCGTGAAAGCCGGCCAGGATGAGGTGAGGCGCATTGTCCCAGAGCAGCTCGAGCCAGCCCCGGAGCTCGACCGCCTCCTGGGGGCGCTCCTCCGGCAGCGACGGCCGCGCGAGCCGGTCGGTGAGAAGATCGAGCGCTTCCGCAGCGTCCAAGGGCCGTAGCGCCGATCCGCCGAGAGCATCCATCTCCTCTAGCGCGGCCGCCAGCTCGTCCGAAAGGGCTCGGAGACCCTCTCCACCTCCTTGCTGACGAAGCAGCTCTTCTAAAAGCACCCGGAGCGTGGCAAGAGGCTCCTCCCGCGCCTCGGAGAGAAAGCGCTTCACCTTCTCGGCAAAAGGCGCGAGGGCCGGCTCCCGCCGCGCCACCCCCTCGAAATCCCTCGCCAGCGTCCGCGATGCCGCCCGGTCGAGCCTTTCGAGCAGGAACGCACGGGGAGCTCCGTTTTCCGGTAGACCCATCCAGGCAGCTGCCGCGGGGTGGCAAAGCAGCCGGCGAAACGCCCCGATGCTTTTCTCCCGCAGGAGCTCGCGGAGATCGGCGAGCAAGGAAGGCCAGGCCGACCCACGGGCGGGAGCGCCGCCTGGATCGAATGCGGGAATTCCGCTTTCCTCCAGAGAGAGGCGCAGATCGGGAAGCAGTCGGGGGTCACAGACGCCGATCGTGACCGCCTCCCGCGACCGATGGGCGCGCACCAGATCCGCCGTTCGGCGGGCAATCTCCCCCTCCTCCGCATAGATCCGGGTGGCGGGCAAAAACGGCAAGCGCCTGCTCTGCCAAAAGGCCGGATCGGGCACGCCCCATGCGTCGAAGCCGCAGGCGACCGCTTCGGGGGCATGGATCAACACCGAACAGGCTCGCTCGGGCAAGACCGCCTGGAGCAGGCGCAAGGCGAGCGGATGGGGATCGGGGCAGCCGACGAGAATTACCGAATCGCTCTCGAAATCCCAGCAACCCTTCTTGAGCGCTTCGAGCCGGCCTTCCATGGGATCCCGCAAGCCCGAGCCTGCCAAGATCGCTCGATACCGCTCCTCCCATTGCGCCAACCGGAGCCAAAGTTCCGGCTCGAAATGCCCAGCCGCCTCCCGGGCGGTGGAAAAGGTCAAGCCACCTTCGGAAAGCAGGTCCTGCGCCTGGCAGAGGCTTCGGGAGATGCCCAGGGCCCAGGCAAAATTCGACTCCGCAGGCCCGCCGGGAAAGAGAGAGCGATCTGCGGCCTGCTCCGAAAGAAGCAGCTGCGTCCATGCCAACAGCCGCGCCGTGGGACCCGCCCACCGTTCAGGCACGCCTCGGTTCCGCCCATAGAGCTCCATGGGAGTGACAACGCGAGGGGCGAGGAATCCTTCCGGCCTGCGCAGGCAGAGCGCCCCTCTCAGCATCCTTCCCGACTCCCGCGTGGGAACGATCAGGAGCCAGCGGGACAGATCGGCCCACGGGCCCCTCTTGCATCTCTGGAAAAGCCACTCGGCAACCTGGTCCGCAAGAGGGCGGTCCCACCCGAGAAAGCTCCTCTCCGGACGCATCGGGTCAATCTACTCGTTTTGGATCCTCCATCCCAGGAAAACGAGCCCGGAGCCTTCGAACCCGGCCGAGCCCATGGGCAGGAAGCACGGGCGCCTTCTGCCATGCCGCCGATTCACAGGAATCGCCGGGGGACCAGAGCCCCCCCTTGGGGCGCTCGCTGCAGCGAGACGGGAAAAAGCGCGGCAAGAGCTGGAATCGAGGAAAAAGTCCTTGGCAAAGACAGCACTCCTTCGCATATTGTCCGGCGCGATGCCTGGGAAAAGCAGCAAGAAGACCGCGAAGGAGACGACGGAGAAGCTCGAAGAAACGGGCGCAGGGTCACCCGCGGCCGCTCCTCTTGCGAAGAAAGCGAACTCGAAGAAGGGCGAGCATGGGGAGCCACCCGCCGGCGGGAAAGCAAAAGAAGAAGCTTTCGAGGCGCCGTCCACGCTTACGCTCGCCGATCTTCCGCCGAAGCGTCGCCAAGCTTTCCTGGAAAAGCAGCGGCAGCGGCTGGTCGAGTTGCGCGATGACATTCTCGGGCAGATGCAGGGCATCGCTCAGGACTCCCTGCGCGTTCGTCCGGAAGGCAGCGAGGCGAGCGGGTTCGGAATGCATCAGGCGGATGCGGGGACCGAAGCTTACGACAAGGATTTTGCCTTGAGCTTGCTTTCGCAGGAACAAGATGCACTTTACGAAGTCGAGGAAGCGATCAAGCGGATTGAAACGGGAAGGTACGGCGTTTGCGAAATGTCGAGCAAACCGATCCCGCTGCAGCGGCTGGAGGCGGTCCCCCACGCACGCTTTACCGTGGAGTGTCAGCGTCAGGTAGAGCTGCAGAGCCGGTTCGAGCGCCGGTGGGAATCGGTTCCTCAGTTCGGCGAAGGCGCGGAAGCCACGACCGAGGAAGAGGAAGAATCGTCGGAGGAACGAGAGTCTCCCGGAGATTGACTCAGAGGTCAGGTCACAGGTTGGAGTGGACGCAATGAAGAAAAAGAGAAAAGGCCGCAGCCGTCGTTCGAGTACGGAAAGCCGGCGAAGAGTCGACATCAATGCGGAAGCCATTGACTTTCGCAACACCGATCTCCTGCGCAAGTTCACGACAGAAAGCGGGCGCATTCTTCCTCGACGGATCACGGGGATGCCTGCTAAGCTTCACAGAAAGCTAACGCAGGAAATTAAAAGAGCGCGCAACGTGCTGCTCCTGAAGTAGCTCAGAAAGGTTTTTCATGGCCCGCAGATGTTGCATCCTAGGTCAGCGTCCGACTCGCGGTCACGCGATCCGGCGCAAGGGTAAGCCGAAGAAGGAAGGGGGCATCGGCACCCACGTCACCGCAAACACACCCCGAACCTTTTTTCCCAACCTGCGCAGAAAGAAGCTCTTTATCCCGGAGCTCGGCCGATGGGTTTCCCTGCGGCTTTCGGCTCGAGGGCTCAAGACGCTCAGCAAAAAGGGAGCCTATGCGACCCTCCGGGAAGCGGGGATTTTAGAGTAAGCGAATGAGGGGATAATGCCGAGGAGGAAGATTCATGCCGTTCCATGTCGTTAGCAAAAAGTCCGGAAAAACCTATTACCTGCATGCCCGCGAGCAGACCCTGCGCAACGGCCACAAAGTCACTCTCTATTTCTTCTCCACTCAGCCGCGTGACGGGGCCATCGATGCTCTTCCCAAAGGATACGTGGTATCCGAGAGCGATCGAACGGGCCTGCCGATCCTCAAAAAGAGCCGGTAGCCGCTCGGCCTGCGCGAAGTCTACCTGGCCGCGTTCCCGTGAATCGCCGTCGATACGACCATGAGCTCGATCCTTGAGCTGCCCGGAGACTCCTGGACGCAGGCCGTTCCCGCGGAGGTACAAGCCCGGGCGATCGACAACCTGGAAGAGGGACGGGTCCTCTACTTCCCTCACCTCGCCTTCGCGCTCTTGCCGGAGGAAGAGGCGTTTCTTCGGCCCACATGGAGCTCGGGTGGGGCAAAGAACATCGGCTTTGAGCGGGAAACCGGCAAGATTTGGGGAGTCAGCGGGAGCGAAACCGAGAAGACCGCTCTTTCGCGGATGCTTCGCCGATACGCGGACAGCACCCGCGATCTTCTTTTGAACCTCTTCCCGACCTACGCGGCCTCTCTGATGCAGGCGAGGACGAGCTTTCGGCCGATCGAGATCGCCGGCCGAGCTTCCTCCTACCGGAAGGATGACACCCGTCTTCATGTCGACGCCTTCCCTTCTCGTCCGACGGGGGGCCGGCGGATCCTGCGGGTGTTCAGCAATGTCAACCCGGAGGGCAAGCCCCGCTGTTGGCGAATCGGGGAAGGGTTTCGAGAGTACGCCCAGCGGTTTGCCCCCCGCGTCGCTTCACCGATTCCGGCCTCGCGCTTCCTGCTCTCCCTCACTGGAGTCACCAAGGGATACCGCAGCCTCTACGACCACTACATGCTCGGTCTCCATGATCAGGGCAAGCTCGACATGGAGTATCAGCGGCAGAGCCCGCAGGAGCCGTTCGCCTTTCCTCCGCACACGACCTGGATGTGCTTTACCGACCAGGCGCTCCACGCGGTGGATTCCGGCCAGTACTTGCTGGAACAGACCTTTCACCTGCCGCGGGCGGCCCTGCGGCATCCCGAGCTATCCCCGCTCACCGTGCTGGAGGACATCGTGGGACGCCCTCTCTGCACGCCCAGCCGTTGAGGAGCTTCTGCGGGATTGCGCAGCCATGCGGCTCGTGTCCCCGCGTCTTAGATCCGCACCGAGGCGATCCGCGCGGTCATAAAGAAGCCGTACAGATCCGGTCCACGGGGTGTCTTCCCCGGCCGGCTCGGCTCCGGAGGGAAGCATTCGCATGGGCCTCGAAAGACGGCTTCTTCCGCGATCTGCAGGCGCAGGCATCGAATGCTCCCTTGCACGTCGGCTCCTTTCCGCAAGTCGAGCGAATTTTGGACCGAAAGGCTGCCTCGGACCTTCCCTTCCACTTGTAGGTCCATGGTTCTGATGTCCGCCCGTACGTCCGCTTCGGGACCGATCCAGACGATCCCCTCCGGGGCGTAAACCGTGCCCAAGAAGCGGCAGTTGAGGACGAGCCCGCCGGAAGAAGCAAGCGCTCCCCGGAGCTGCACCCCAGCCCCAAGGAAGCTCGCCTCCTGCCCGCGTGTCGACGATTCCGGCATCGGGGCGGTTGACGCAACGACCCGGCCGGCACCGGCCAGGAGCAACTCCGGGTTCGCTCGCGCGGGTCGCGGCGAAGCAGCAAGAGGCAAGGCCCGGGATGAGGAAGGCTTCTCGTGAGGAGAGACACTCGCGAGCAGGGAGGAATCCTCGGGACGAGGGGCGGCGGATGCTTTTTTCGCCAGCTCCGCTTTTTTCAAGAGCTTGCCGAGCATCGAGGAAAGCTTTGCCGCCGCCATGCGACCCTGTCGAGGAAATTTGCCTTTGCCCTTCCCCTATGCTAAGGGGAGCATTCGATTGTTGCGGCACCACCAATAAGCGAGCCCGTCATGATTCATCACATCTGCTTTCTAGAAACGCTCCCTTCCACCACTGCGGCCGAGCAAGATCAGCTCCTGATCGAGATTCGGATCCTGCTGCTCAAGCTTCCGGATATCCACAACCTGCGCGTAGGCCGAAACCTCGATCCCGCCGATCCCTTCTCCCTTTTCCTCTCCTTCGACATCGACTCGCTCGAGAAGCTCGCGTTCGTGCAGCGCAACGCAATCTACTATCAGTTCGAACGGCAGATCCTCGATGCGCATGCCAAGCGGGTCATCCGCTACAGCTTCGACATGGACAGCGGCAAGGAGCCCGGCTGAGCGATCAGGCGTTCCAGGACGGAGCGCAGGGCGGCGATCGACCAGTCCAGCTCCTCCCCGGTGACGACCAGCGGGGGAGTAAAGGAGAGCACATGACGATCGGGGCCACCCGCCAGCAGAATCACGCCCGCTTGCAACAGCGCGGTGCTCCACCTTCCGGCTAACGCGGGATTCGGCCTGCCCCCTTCGTCCGTCACCTCCACGCCCGCAAAGAGCCCGGATCCCCGTGCGTGCCGCAGGGGGGATCCCGGAAAGGTCAGATCGCGCAGCCCGGCCAGCAGCCGTCCGCCTTTTTCTTCCACGGCCAACCCCGGGCACCGCTCCTCGATCTCCTCTAAAAAAGCGCAGGCCATCCGGCAGCCGAGAGGACTTCCGAGGAAGGTGCTCGTGTGAAGCGCCTCTCCATCGGACTCCGGCCAGACGTCCATCACTTCCCTCGGGCCGATGCAGGCCGAGATCGGGAAACCGCCTCCGAGCGGCTTCCCGACGCAGAGCAGATCGGGCACCACCTTCCACCGTTCGCAAGCAAACCGGGGCCCGGTACGAAAAAATCCAGTAAAGATCTCATCGAGAATGAGAAGCGCACCCTCCTCATCCGCCACCTCGCGCAGGAGCGGCAGGAACCAATCGGGAGGCGGGACCATGCCTCCCCGCCCAAGCATCGGCTCGACGAGAATGGCTCCCGCAGCCCGGGTCGCCAAGGCCGCCTTCAGCTCCGCGGCCAGAGCGGAACGGCAACCCGGATCGCATTCCGACGAAGGACGCTCGCCCCTGCCCCAGGGACACCGCCAGCAGTTCGGGAAGGGCAAGAAGCGGACCCGCCCAGCCATCTGCTCCAAGAAAGGCTTGCGGAAATCGCCCAGCTCGGTCGCCTCCATTGCCCCGTAGGCCAACCCATGATAGCTCCCCCGGAAAGCGATCAGTTGCGGGCGCCCCGTCGCCAGGCATGCGGTCTTCATCGCCGCCTCCACGGCATCGCTGCCCGAGCAGCCGAGGATCGACTTGGCCTCCCCCCGGCCCCAGGCCTCGAAGGTGACCCGGGAAAGGGCCTCCAAAAGCCTGGCCTTTTCCGCAGAGGGATGGACGTCCCCCATGCCGATGGCAAGCCGCTCCAGTTGCGTCCTGCCGGCGAGGGCGATCCCGGGAACGGAGTATCCCAGGGCCGCCACGCCGAATCCCGCCGTCAGGTCGAGATAGCGGTTTCCGTCGACGTCCCAGACGTTCACCCCTTCCGCACGCTCCCAGAAGATCGGAAAGTCCGCAGAAAGAAAGGTCACGTTCCGGGACTCCCACCGACGCAGCCGGGTGCAAAGCTCGGAGGAGCGGGGCCCCGGGATCTGCGTCTTTTGTGCGGGAATCATGGCCGGCTCATTGCCAATGGGTCCGAAATATGCTTTGTAGAGGGGGAAAGCGCAAGAGGCGCGGCGACGGACGGGCGCAGGCGGAAGGCGCCGCCCAATCGCCATTCGAAACAAGGAGGCAGGAGAGATTATGGTAGCGGAAGGTCCTGGTGTAGCCGTTGCGGAGCTAAAAGCGCCCGCGTCGTCCCTGAGCGCCGAGATCCAGGTCGATCTCTACCGCCAGATGGTTCGCATCCGCCGCTTCGAAGAAAAATCGGCTCAGGCCTTCATGCGAGCCGAGATCAAGGGATTCTGCCACCTCTACATCGGGCAGGAGGCGGTCGCCGTGGGCGCCCTCTCGGCTCTCGAACCGCGCGATGCCGTGATCACCGCTTACCGAGACCACGGGGTCGCCCTGGCCCGCGGGACCCCCGCGCGAGCCTGCATGGCGGAGCTGCTCGGAAAAAAGACCGGCTGCTCGCGGGGGATGGGCGGGTCGATGCACCTCTTCGACCGGGCGAACCATTTCTACGGAGGGCACGCGATCGTGGGGGCTCATACCGCCCTGGCAGCGGGCCTCGCCTTCGCCCAGCAATATGAGAGCACCGGGGGGATCACCCTCTGCCTCCTTGGCGAAGGAGCCGTGAACCAAGGGGTCTTTTCGGAGACGCTCAACTTGGTTTCCTTGTGGAAGCTCCCGATCGTCTTCCTGATCGAAAACAACGACTACGCGATGGGGACGAGCGTTTCACGCTCCTCGGCCGGGCTGCCCTTGGTCAACCGGGGATCGGCTTTCGACCTGGCCGGGCGGACGGCCAACGGCATGGATGTCGAAGATGTGCGCGAGAAGGTGGCCGAAGCGGTAAGCCTGGCGCGAACCGAGCATCTGCCGACCCTGCTGGAAGTCGCTACCTACCGGTATCGGGGGCACTCGATGTCCGATCCCGATACCTATCGGACCAAGCAGGAGATCGAGGAGTGGAAAAAGCGCGATCCGATCCTCCTCTATCGGCAACGGCTCGAGGAGCGCCAGGTCCTCTCGGAGTCTCTGGCCAAGCAGATTGATGGGGAGGCTCGGGCCGAAGCTCAGGACGCGCTCACCTTCGCGGAGGAGAGCCCGGAACCCGATCTTGATCTTGCCTTCTCCCTCCCATTTTCTCCCGAAGACCAGATTGACCCGATCCCGCGGCCGCGCTATAGCGACCTCTGAATCCTGCCATGGCTAAGATCACCTATCGCCAAGCCCTCAACCAAGCCATGGCTGAGGAGATGGAGCGGGATCCCTCGGTCTTCCTGATTGGAGAGGAGGTCGCGGAGTACCAGGGCGCCTTCAAGGTCTCCCAAGGGCTTCTGCAGCGCTTCGGCGCCAAGCGCGTTCTCGACACGCCCATCAGCGAAGCCGCCTTCTCGGGGCTTGCGGTGGGGGCAGCCCTTTACGGCCTGCGTCCCATCGTCGAGTTCATGAACTGGAGCTTCTCCTTCGTTGCCTTCGACCAGCTGGTCAACAATGTCGGCTCCCTTCGATTCATGTCCGGTGGGCAGTTCGACCTTCCCATGGTCTTCCGCGGGCCGAGCGGCGGAGGCACGCAGATTGGCGCGACCCACTCCCACTGCCCTGAGAGCTGGTTTGCCGGAGTCCCGGCCCTCACGGTCGTGAGCCCGGCCTTTCCCGATGACGCCAAAGGGCTGCTCAAGAGCTCGATCCGCTCGAACAACCCCGTCTTCTTTTTCGAGGGAGAGCGTCTATACGGGATCGAAGGCGAGGTTCCCGACGAAGAGTACCTCACCCCGATCGGACAAGCGCGGATCTGCCGGGAAGGCTCCGACCTGACGATCGTCAGCGCGGGCTACGTGACGCACACCGCCCTTTCGGCGGCGGAGGTGCTCGGCGCAGAAGGCAGGGAAGCCGATCTGCTCGATCTGAGGACGATCAAGCCCTACGATTTCGACCGGATCGCGCAATCGGTCCGGAAGACCAATCGGCTCGTGATCGTCGAGGAGAACAAGCCGTTCTCCGGCTGGGGCGCTCAGGTCGCCTACGATGTCCAACACCGCCTCTTCGACTGGCTCGATGCTCCGATCCTCCGGGTGACAGGGCTCGATCTCCCGCAGCCCTACAACGGGGCGCTCGAGGCCAAAGTCCTTCCGAATGTCGAGAGGATCCTCGCCGCGGCACGCCAGGTCCTGCGGTGACGGGTGGGGATCGGCCCGGGCGGGCCACGGGAATGGGAATGGAATCCACCGAAGGAAAACGCCGCCGGGTCACCGAGATTCTCTCCATCCTCCGCCGCCTCTACCCGGACGCCCGGCTCGCCCTCGCCTTTTCCAATCCACTCGAGCTCCTGGTGGCGCTGATCTTGGCGGCTCAGGCCCGGGACGAGCTCGTGAATGTGGTCGCGGCTCCCCTCTTCCGCAAGTATCGGAGCGCTGCCGACTGGGCTGCCCTGCCCGAGGAGCGGCTCCAGGAAGAGCTCAGAAAGATCAACTTCTATCGCAACAAGACCCGTGCGATCCAAAAGGCATGCCGTGCGCTCATCGAGCGGTTCGGAGGAGAGGTTCCCGACCGGCTCGAGGATCTTCTCACCCTCCCCGGTGTCGGGCGGAAGACAGCGAACATCGTTCTTGGCAATGCCTTCGGCCAACCCGCGATCGGCGTCGATGCCCATGTCGGACGGGTCTCGGGAAGGCTCGGGCTCACCGATCAGACCGACCCCGACAAGATCGAGGCCGATCTCCTCGCACTCGTGCCCACCTCGGACCGGGTCGCCTTTTGCCACCTCCTGCAGGCCCACGGCCGGGCGGTCTGCCTCGCGCGCAACCCCAGGTGCCCCCATTGCGAGCTGCGGGACCTCTGCCCCTATCCGCAGCGCGCTACGGCATCGTAGGTTCGCCCGTTTCTCGGGTCGACCTCCTCCTTGTCCCCAGCAGCGCTCAACGGTGCGGACGAGGAATTCCGTAGGCTCGCGAAAGGTAGTTCCCGATCGCTTGGGGATCGTCCAGGAAGAGGCGGCCCTTGGCTTCTTGCCAAGGGAGGTCCGAGCAGGCGAGGGGAAGCTCCCGCTGGAGGATCAGGACCGGGCAAGACTGATGCGCTTCTCCGAGCCGCTCGACAATTTCGGGCCGGGGACGGGGATAGCCCACGCGGCGGACGGCGAGAGCCTCCCCAAGCTTCGGGTAGAGGGCGAGAAGCCCCTCGAAGATCGCGCAGTGGGGACAGTAGTAGGGCGCTCCTTCCCCGTCCTGGAATCCCGGAGCAAGGAGGAAGAGGAGATCGTTCATGCCTCCATTCTACCGGCCGGGACCAGAATGCGCACCTCGCTTCTTCCCCCGTTTCGCCGAACCGCTCCTGGCTCCCACCTCCCCAAGGGGAATGCCGGCTCCTCATGGCCGGAACTTCAGCGTTTACAGAAGGCCCAACTCTCTCTATGGAATGGAGGACTCGATGGCGACTAAAAGCGTGGTTTCCGCCGCCGATCCCCGTTTCCTTCAGGAAGACGGCTGCGAAGTCTTCACCGGAAACGAGGCGATGGTGAAAGGGCTTCTGGAAACCGAGGGAGGCACGCACCTGTGGACCGGCTATCCCGGCTCCCCGGTCTCCGGCATCTTCGATACGGTCGAGGCCATTGCGGGCCTTTTTCAGGCCCATGGCATGCAGGCCACCCTCGCCAACAACGAGGCCCTGGCCGCCGCGATGCTCAACGGCTCGCAGATGCTCGGCCTGCGCGCCGTGGCCGTCATGAAGAGTGTCGGGCTCCATGTGGCCGCCGACGCGCTGGCCTTGGGGAACCTGAGCGGGGCGCATCCAGAAGGCGGCTGCCTCGTCATCGTCGGAGACGATCCCTGGAACGACTCCACCCAGGTTCCGGCCGACTCCCGTTACCTTTCGCAGCATCTGCATATGCCCGTGCTCGAGCCGGCCACGCTCCAAGAGCTCAAGGATTGGATCGACATCGGCTTCCACCTCTCCCGGAGAGCCGGCCTCTATGTGACCTACCTGGTGACGACCAACCAGGCGGACGGGGGCGGCTCGGTCCAAGTCCGGCGCAACCACTTTCCCCGCATCAACGCGCTCAGCCCCGTGGCGCTCGACACGGCAACGATCGACTACGAGTCGCGAGTCCTCCTTCCGCCGAGGACGGGCCGACGAGAGGAAGACCTCGCAGCCCGGTACCGGCGTCTCTGGGCCGCGGCCGAGGAATGGGAGGTCGACCGAGTTCTCCCTTTCCGCCATTCGCAGAATCGGCACCGATTCGGCCTCGTCAGCTCCGGGATGGCCGCCGCCTATCTCGAGCAGGCCCTGCAGGAGCTGGGACTCTTGGGCGAGGTTCCCGTTCTCAAGCTCGGGCTCACCTACCCGATCAACCCGCAGGTCCTTCTCCGCTTCGCCAGCGAAGTAGAAGAGCTCGTCGTCGTGGAGGAACGCCGTCCGTTCCTGGAGGAGGCGATCTGCCTCGCGCTGCAACAGGCCGGCGTCCTCCAGAAGGTGTGGGGAAAGACCCTTCCCAGGAATCTGCCGGGCATTCCCACCCACGGCGGACTCCATCCCTCCCTCCTCATCGAGCGGATCGGCCCTCTGTTGACTCCTGTGGGGGACCCCTCCCGGCAAAAGGCGGTGCGCGACTGCCTCGACCGTCTCCAGAAGGCCTCGGGGCCTTCCTGGCAGCTTCCCGCAAGGACTCCGACCTTCTGCCCGGGATGCCCCCATCGGGATTCGGCCTCGGTCTTCCTGGAGATCCAGCGCGATTTCCGCGATCCGGACTACATGCGGCGCCGGCATCGGCGGGAGCCGGTCGATCTCGTCTTTCACGGAGACACCGGCTGCTACACGATGTTGATGTTCGAGCCGACCAAGTCGCTGATGCACAACTACAGCGGGATGGGCCTGGGCGGAGGGACCGGCCTCGGCATCGACCCGTTCATTCGCAACAAGCAGATCGTCTTCATGGGGGACTCGACCTTCTTCCACTCGGGTCAGATTGCGATCTCCAATTCGATCAAGAATGGGCAGGATCTCGCCTACATCATTCTCGACAATCGCACCACGGCGATGACGGGCCACCAGACGACCCCGGGCCTGGAAAGGGATCTGCTGGGAAACTCGACCTTCACGCAGAACATCGACAAGGTCGTGGAAGCGATCACCACCGAAGGGCGCTGCGAGGTCATCCGCGTCAACCCGGGCTTGCGCGACCAGTATCGGGCGCTGCTGGAAGAGTCGGTGCTCCGGGATGGGGTAAAGGTCATCATCGCGGACAAGGAGTGTGGGATCCTGACCCATCGCCGGGAAACCCGCCAGGAGCGTGAGGAGATTCGGAAGAAGGGCTTCCTGCCCCAGAAACGCTACATCCACATCACCCCGGAAGTCTGCGAATACTGCCTGGCCTGCACGACGAGCACCGGCTGCCCGGGACTGACCTTCACCGAGACCGACTTCGGCCGGAAGGTGCAAACCGATCTTTCCTGGTGCGTCGCGGACGGGGCCTGCACGAAGCTCTACGCCTGCCCCGCCTTCGAGGAGGTCACGGTGGTGCGCGGGAGCCGGCCGAGCTCGGTCCTCGACTCCCTTGCCTTCGACACCCTTCCGGCTCCCTCCCCCCGAGGGTTCGCCGGAACCCACCGTCTTTTCCTGACGGGGGTAGGCGGGATGGGCATCGCCAGCACGGCTGCCGTGCTCGTTCGCGCCGGACATCGCGAAGGGTATCAGGTCCTCTTTTGCGATCGGAACGGCCTGGCGATTCGAAACGGAGCCGTCTACTCGCATATCGTCTACCGGAGCGAGGGAGCGCCGCCCACCACAGCGATTCCCCTCTATGGCGATGTCGACCTGATCTTGGGCCTCGATCCACTCGAAACCGCCCGAGCCCTCGATGGCTCTGGTCGGCTGCGGGTCGGGACGCCCGATCGGACGGGCGTCATCCTGAACTCCTCCAAGACGCCGACCGTGCTGGGCTTGCTCGGCCGGGACGATTTTTGCGTGCGAGAGCTGGAAGAACGGATCCGGCAGACGACCGACCCGCGCCGCTTTTTCCCCTGCGAGGTTTCCGCGTTCGCCGAACGGATCTTCGGCACCAAGCTTTACGCGAACATCATCCTCGTCGGGATCGCCTTCCAGCGGGGAGAGCTTCCTCTCTCGCAGGAAAGCTTGGAATGGGCCATCCAGCAGACGATGGGGGGCTCCGCCGCCACCAATTGGAGGGCCTTTCTCTTCGGCCGCTACCTGGCCCAGCACCCGGAAGAGTTCTCGCGTCCTTCCGAGCCCGCCACCCCTCAGCAGGAGATTGCCAAGAGCCTGGAGGACCTGGAAGAAGGCGGCCCGCCCGGCAAGGAGCTCGGCCAACGCCTCTGGCAGTGCATTACCCGGGGGATCGCCGGCCTTCCGCTCGAGGAATCGGACCTGCGCGACTTCATCGTTCGCATTCGGGATCTCTTCCACTATGAGAACGCCGCTTATGCCGAACGGTACGTCGCGCTCGTTCGAGCGGTCGCCGCGAAGGATTCCGCTCAATTCGGAATGGCGGCCACCAAGGCGGCGATCTGGAACGCGCACCGCGTGATGGCGATCAAGGATGAAGTCGAGGTCGCTCGCCTCTTGACCTCGAAAGCAAAGCAAGAGAGAGACCGGGAGCATTTTCGGGTCGACCCCGCGCGGGGCGATCGCCTCGTCTATCGACACATGACCCGGCCGGAGTTCATCCTCGGACCGCTCCGCCTCCGCTTCCGGATGGAGTCGCGGGACTGGATGCTCCGGCTGATGCGGCAAGCCAAGTTCCTGCGCCGGATCCTGGTCGGATGGCACCAGAAGGAGCGCGGCTTTCGCGACTGGTATTGCGGGCTCCTTGAACGCTTCCGCTTCTCCTCGCCTGCCGAGTATCACCGATGGCTTGCGATCCTGCGGCTGCCCGAATCGGTCCGGGGATACCGCGAGCTCCGGTATGGCAAGATGGAGGAGGCGCGCGCACAGGCGGACCGGCTCTTGGCCGAATCGTCAACTTCCGGTCGATCGGCCGCCGGATAGGCGGTAGCGCCTGCGCAGTCGATGTCGGTTAGTGGAGGGCACTCTCCAGGGCGACATCCTTGGCCATGCCCAGCGCCAGCGCCGAGCGATAGTGCGAGCGGGCCTTTTTCTTTTCCGGAGGGACCTCGGAAGCGTAGAGGAGGGCCAGGTTGAAGTGGCTCTCCCCGTCGGACGGGTTGAGGGTCAAGGCCTTGAGCAGCTCCCGCTTCGCGGCGAGGTTTTTCCCGCTCGCCGCGTAGGCCAAGCCGAGCTCTCGACGGATGCGAGCATTATTTCCGTCGATCGCCGCCGCCCGCTCCAAGACGTTGGCCGCGAGCAGATAGGATCCGGTCCGGTAATAGGCCATGCCGAGCACCGCATAGGGATAGGGATCCGCCGGATGGAGCTCGATCGCTTTGCGCAGCGCCTCTACCGCCTGGGCATACTGCTTTTGCGCAAACCGGACCACTCCGAGATTGCACCAGGCCGTGGCGTTGCGCACTTCCGTGTCCAGGATCTCTTCGTAAAGATCGGCCGCCTCGGAAAGGCGGCCTTCGCTATAGCGCCGCGCCGCCTCGCTCAGCAGCCGGCGGAGCTCCTCGACGGGGAGGGAGCCCGCGGCGGCAACCGTCTCCCGCAAGGAGGCGGAAGCCGCCGAAGCCCGGGGCGCGGCCGAGCTCCGGTTTCGTCCCACCGCCGACGCGGCTTCGGACCGCACGCGCGGCCCCATCGTCTCCGTTTCGGTGCTCTGCCGGAATTCCCGGCGAAACTCAGTCAAAATCTGCCGCTTTTCGGCTTCCAGCCGCTTGGCCTGATCGGAGAGGTCGGCCAGCGCCGCGCGGAGAAGAAGGTTTTCTTGCCGCAACGCTGCCTGGTCGCTCGACTCGAGCGGGCGGGGCGACAGCTTGGGGGTGGCCGGAAGATTGGCGATCTGTTGCCGCAGCCGGGCGAGAACGCCTTGGAGAGAGCGGTTTTCCTTCTGGAGGTCGCCCAGGGTGTCGAGCGACTGGCTCACACTTTTCTCCAAGCGATCGGCCAGTTGCTCTACCTCCTCCCGTTCCGTCCCGCGCGTGCCTTCGGGACCCGGCCCTCGGCCCGGCACGGCCTTTCGCAAGCGGGAGAGGTCGGCGAAGAGCTGATCCCTCTGCTCCTGGGAGCGTGTGAGTGCCGCCTGGAGATCGGCGATTCTCGTCTTGAGCGTGACCAGTTCCCGGAGGTCTGCGGGCGCCCGTCCCGAACCTCCTTCCGTAGGGAGGGGCGGCGAGCCCTGCTGGGCCAGGGTTGCCTTTTTCCCGACAACACTCAGCCGTTCGGTTGCGTAACGGAGCCGGTAACGAATCACCGCCGGCTCCCAATCCGGGTAATAACGACGGATTTCGGAGAGCTGCGAAAGCGCTTGCTGATACCCGCGACTCGCTCCGGCATAATCTTTGGCGGCGGCCAGCCGATCGGCCTCCCGTAGCGCCACGTAGGCTTCCAGGAAACGATCCTGCGGGGAAGCCTGGGCCGCTCTCGCGTCCGCCGGCAGCAGGGCCGACGTGACGAGCATCCCTATTCCCGCAGCCATCCCGACGAGAGCCAAGCCGCCAACCTTCCTCATCGTTTGCGCGCCGAGGATCGACGCTCCCCGGCCCCACGATACGCTCCCGTCCGCTCGATAGGCAAGGATGCGCTCAGCAGAGGTCGAGCCGCGCGCACCGATCCAGCCAAGACAGGAATCGTCCCGCCTGAACCCGCTCCCAGTCGAGCAGGCTCGCCAGCCGCTCCCGCGTCACAACCCCTTTCTTGTAGCCCTCGAGGACCAGGCGCAGGAAGCGGCTGGGATAGGGCTGATCGAGCCTCTCCGGCTCCTTCCTCCTTCCGTCCCACTTCCGGCTCCATTCGCTCCAGCGGACAGAGCCGAGGCGCTCCCGCAGCCCCGGACGGACCCAGCCCAACTGCTCTGACCGTTCGCCCAGCGCCTCTGCCGGGCAGCGGAAGAGCTGCTGCAGGAGCAAAAGGTCGGGAACGCCCAGGCGATGACCAGCCTCCAGCCGCATCCCGGGGTCGAAGGGGAGCGCCTTTCGCAGCTCGGGCGCCGGAAGAACGAACGCAAAGGCAAAGCGGCGCGCGCGGATCGATCGCAAATCGAGGAGCGCCTTCGGGTCGTCCGAAGCAACGCCATGAATCGACCCGCCCAATCGCCGATCAAAGAGGAGGTGGCCATATTCCTCGGCCAGGATCAGCGGCAGCCAGTTGTTGCCGCAGCCCGTGTTGCCGAAGATGGCCGCACCCACTCTCGGGTGGAAGAGAAAGGCGCTTTGCACCCGGCAAGCGGGCAGATGCGGAATGGAAAGCCGAATGCCCAACCGGTCGAGCAAGGCGACGACCCCTTCTCCGCAGATCCCTCCGATCCCGAGCCTCCTCCGTTCGGCCTCCGCCACCGCTTCCCCTTGACGAACCGCCTCTCCCTCGTCCGCCGGGTCGCCCGCGGCTCCATAATCCGGCAGTGGGGAGGCGGGAGAGGTCTCCAGCTCCGCCTCGATCCAGCCGTACTCCTCGCAGAAACGCACGAAGCGGGAGAGGACGTCCTGGTCCACCCTGGAGAAGTGATCGAGATTCGCGGCGATCTCGAGCGGATGGGCACTCGTACCCGGCTCCAGGAACCAGGAGACCGGCTTGCCGTAGATCCGAGCCAACCGCACCAGCTCCAGGCTATCGAGCCCGCGCTTCCCCGCTTCGATCTGCGAAATGGCCGGGCGGGGCAGCCCCAGCTCGGTTGCCGCTTCCTTCTGGCTCAACCCGGCGCTTTCGCGGCTCCGCCGGAGCCGTTGCCCCAATTCCACCCTAGTCAGCATGATCTTTCATTTCTCCTCCGGCTCGCGGACGAATCGCCCGCGCCGGGACGCGGCCGCCTCGACACGCCGCCTTCCTTGGATTTCACCTCGACTCCGCTCCCCTCGCAACCATTCTGCTCCCCCCTGGCGCCGCAACCACTCCTTTTGGTCAGAAGACGAGAGCCACCGAAAAGTACTTGACCCTCCGTCTCGGCTATCCCTACGGTGCGCAGACGAAGAACGCGGTGCCCGGCGCGGAACCCGATTCGTCCGTAGGAGATATGGCAAAGCAACTCACGATGCCGCAGTTGAGTCCATCGATGGCGGAGGGCCGCCTGGTCGCGTGGCGGAAGAAGGAAGGCGATCCGATCGAGGAGGGCGAGGTCATCGCCGAGGTGGAAACGGACAAGGCGGTGATGGATCTGGAAGCCTTCGAGTCGGGGGTGTTGCGGAAGATCCTGATCCATGAAGGCGATCGGGCCCCGGTGAACGCCCCCATCGCGATCGTCGGTTCCGCCGGAGAACCGATCGAAAGCCTTCTCCCGTCCTCGCCGGCCTCCGCTCTCTCGACACCACCTCTTCCCACCGACGGTCCTGAGTCCCGCCCTCCGGAGAAGGCCGGCCCAGCCTCGGACGCCACTGCACGCGCAGAGGACGGAAGCCGCATCAAGGCCTCTCCCCTGGCCAAGAAGATCGCAGCCGAGGGAGCGTTGCCGCTCTCGACGCTCTCGGGGAGTGGACCGGGAGGGCGCATCGTCAAGCGCGACGTTCTTCAGGCCCTCGCTGCTTCCTCCCTCGCGGCACCCGCCACCCCCGCGCCAGCTTCCTTGGGGGAAGAACGGCTCCTGCCGCTCTCCCTCATGCGGGAGCAGATCGGCGCTCGTCTCCTGGCCAGCAAGACCTCGATTCCCCATTATTATTTGGAGATCGAGATCAATGCCTCCCCCCTGCTCGCCCTCCGAGCCGAGATGAACGAAGCCCTGGCGGCCCTGCCCTCGGAGGAAAAGCTGAGCATCAACGACTTCTTCCTCAAGGCGACGGCCGAAGCGGCCCGGCGGGTGCCGGAAGTAAACGCCTCCTGGGAAGGAAAGGGAATTCGCCAGTTCTCGGCCGTTCATCTCGCGGTGGCCGTCGCCGTGCCCGACGGGCTCATCACTCCCGTCATCCGGAGCGCGCAAGACAAGTCGCTTCGCGAGCTCGCTCGCGTGGGAAAGGAGCTGGCCGCACGGGCACGGGAGCGAAAGCTCAAGCCAGAGGAATATTCGGGAGGGACCCTGACCCTGTCGAATTTGGGCATGTATGGCATTGAATCCTTCGCCGCGATCATCAACCCTCCCCAAGCCTTGATTCTGGCGGTCGGAGCGTTAACCAGAAAGCCCGTGGTCGACGACCAAGACCGGATCGTCGTGGGGCATCGCGTCCGCCTGGTCGCTTCGTGCGACCACCGCATCGTCGATGGAGCGCTGGGCGCCCGCTTTCTTCGGGAGATCCAAGGGCTGCTCGAACGACCGCTCAGCCTCTTGCTGTAAGCCATGCCGGAATCGTACGATCTCATCGTCCTCGGAGGAGGGCCTGCGGGCTATGTGGCCGCTCTTCGGGCAGCGCAGCTCGGACGAAGGGTCGCCTGCGTCGAGCAGGAAAAGCTCGGTGGCACGTGCGGCAACTGGGGGTGCATCCCCAGCAAGGCGCTCCTCAAGAGTGCGGAAGTCTTCGACCTCTTCCGGAGAGCCGAGGAGTTCGGGCTCCGGTCGAGCGGGCACGATTTCAACTTCCCTGCCGTCATCGCCCGAAGCCGCTCGGTGGCGGATCGGATGGCCAGGGGGGTTGATCATCTCTTCGAAGCCCGCGGCGTAATGCTCTTTCGGGGGAGGGGGACGCTCCTTCCCGATCGAAAGATCCGGCTCGTCCACGGGGGCGAGGAAAAGGTGCTCGCGGCAAAGCAGATCCTGCTTGCCACCGGCTGCCGTCCGAAAACCCTGCCCTTCCTGCCCGTACAGGGCGAGCGGGTCCTGACCAGCCGGCAAGCGCTGGCCTCGACCGAGCGCCCCGAATCGATCGCCATCATCGGCGGGGGAGCAATCGGGGTCGAGTTCGCCTACTTCTACTCGGTCTTCGGAAGCCGGGTCACCCTTGTCGAGCTCTTGCCCGGGCTCCTGCCCGGCTGCGACGGGGAGGTGGCCAAGGCATTGGCCCGCGATCTCTCCAAGCGGGGCATCCAGATCCTGACCTCCGCCAGGGTGGAATCCGCCCGGGTCGGAGAGAGGAGCGTCGTCCTGGAAATTGCCGGCAAGACCCGGCAGCAGCTCGAAGTCTCCTCAGTCCTTGTAGCCATCGGTGTGGAGCCCAACATCGACTCCTGCCTCGGCCCCGGGGTCAACCTGGAGCGCGAAGGAGGCTTCGTCCAGGTTGATGCGCGCTACGAGACCTCCTACCCCGGCGTCTTTGCCGCGGGCGATCTCATCGGCCCTCCCCTCCTGGCCCACGTCGCCTTCCGGGAGGGCCTCGAAGCGATCGAGGGCATCTTCGTTCCCGGAAAGGTTCCCTCCCGGGTCGGGATCTTTCCTTCGTGCGTCTATTCCCAGCCCCAGGTCGCCATGCTCGGCCTGACCGAGGAGCAGGCACGGGAGCAAAAATTGGCCTTTCGCATCGGCCGCTACCCCTATGCGGCAAACGGCAAGGCGATGGCTTCCGGTGATTCGGTCGGGTTCGTCAAGATCCTCTTCTCCGAGCCCCATGGCGAAATTCTTGGGGCGCACATCCTCGGCGCGGATGCGAGCGAGCTCCTCGCGGAGCTCTCCGTGACGATAGCCTGCGAGGGCAGCTCCGCGGAGCTCCACGAGGCGATTCATCCGCACCCGACCCTTTCCGAAATGATCGGGGAAGCCGCCCTGGTCGCCGAAAACCGGCCTCTGCACATTTAACGGGCAGGGGATGCGGGCGGGCGCTCCCATCCTTCCCCGATCGGGCGCCCGACGCCCTCGGCTCCGCAGAAATTCCTCTGAGCCACCTTGGAGAGAAGCTTGATTCTCAGCAGCAGTGCTGTCTAAATGGCATCTCGCTCCGGCGCTCGGCGGCCGAAAGCGGGTCTGCGAGAACGCTTCGACCGGACGGACCGAGGATCGCGGTGGAAGAGTGGGATCGTGTCCTGGGTTCGGGAGGGCGGCGCGGACAGGTCGGAGGAGCGCTCCTGAGCGAGTGGAGTGAGTGGTCAATGGTCTTTCGAGCGTGAGCTTGGCTTTCGCCCGGAGACGAATCGAAGAGCGAAACTTCTTGGAAATTGGAGGAAGCAATGAGCGATAAGATCGGTTTTGTTGGAGTCGGGCGGATGGGAGCCAACATGGCCCGCTGCCTGCACGATAAGAAATTCCCTGTCACCGCGGTCTATGACGTGCGAGCGGAGTCGGCCAAGGAGCTCGCGCCTGAAATCGGCGCAACCGCCTGCTCGACCCTTGCTCAGGTCTCTGAGCTTGCCGACATCATCTTCACGGTCGTTACCGATGATAAGGCCCAGCTGGGCATTTTCGAATCCCCCGAAGACAATCTGCTGAAAAGCAAGGCTGCCGGAAAGATCTTCATCAACTGCGCGACCGTCAGCCCGAAGGTGCATGTCGAGGTCGAAGAGATCGTCGAAAAGGTCGGCGCCTCAAGCCTGGAAGGCTGTCTGGCCTCGAGCATTCCGCAAGCCCGGGAAGGAAAGCTTTACCTCATGGTCGGCGGCAAGGAAGCCGTCTTTCAGAAGGTCAAGCCGGTCCTCGATGCGCTGAGCACGGCCCTCACCTACGTCGGAAGCGCCGGCAAGGCCGCCCAGGTCAAGGCCTTGGTGAACATGGTCATGAACATCAACACCCTCGGGCTAGCCGAAGGGTTGGGCCTGGCGCATGCGCTCGGGCTCGATCTCGATATGATCCGCAACGTCTTTGGCCAGACCGGAGCGGCTTCGCGGGTGCTGCAGACTGATGGCGAGGACATGCAAAACCGGGAGCACAGCTGCTTCTTCTCGGCGGAGCACGCCGCCAAGGATTCGGGAATCGCCTTGGGGCTCGCACGCGAGCTGGGTCTCCATCTCGCGCTCGCCGATGCCACGAAGTGTCAGTACGACCGACTGGTCAAGCTCGGCGCCGGTCAGCTCGACAAGTCGGCCATCTCCGAGCTGACCTTCCTCGATCGGAGAGCCCGCGAGATTCCCGCGTAGCTCAGGACAACAAGGTTTCCCGGCAAGAGAGCCTTCCCGCTCGGGAAGGCTCTTTTGCTCTCTCCGTTCCGTCTCATTCCTTCCGGGAGGAGCGCCCCGCCTCGGCCTCGTAGAGGGCACCTGTCTTTGCCGCCATGACAAAGTCATTCCGGTGCAATCCGCGAATCTTGTGGGTCCACCAGCTCACCGTCACCTTCCCCCACTCGGTCAGGATGGCCGGGTGGTGCCCCTCTTGCTCGGCGAGCTCGCCGACCAACTGGCTGAAGCGCAGCGCTTGGGCGAAGTCGGGAAAGGAAAAGACTCTTTCCAGGATCGGCATCTCCCCCCTCTGCTCGACCTTCCACTCAGGCACCTGGTGCCGCAGCTCCTCCACCTCGGCCTCCGTCAGCCGGGGAGCATCCTTCCGGCAGGCGGTGCAGCGCTCATTCGTCAGGGTCGTCTTCATAGAAGCAACCTACTCCGGCTGGTGCGCTTCGCAACGAGCTCCGGAGAGCGGGCCGCAGCTCCGTCGTCCCCTCTGCCGCCGATCGACCGCCTAGTCCAAGCCGAAGACGACCAGCTCCCCTCCCGGCGTCGTCGATTCCGGAAGGTGGGAGTCGTAGGCCGCTCCCGCGGCACCCATGGCCGCTTGCGGATCGCCCTTGGGCAGATCGAGCGCAACCGGCAAGCCAAACCAGCCGCCGATCCCCGAATAGACGGCTACGTATTCCTTGTTGTCCGGTCCGAGGAAGGCGATCGGGCTGCCGACGATCCCCGAGCCGAGCTTCTGCTGCCACAAAACGACCCCGGTCCGGGCATCGACGGCCTTGAACCAGCCGTCGAGCGTCCCATAGAAGACCAGGCCGCCGGAGGTCGCCAGCGCGCCGCTACAGACCGGGAACCTCTCCTGGATTTCCCAAGCCCGCCTGCCTTTTACCGGGTCCCAGGCAATGAACTCGCCGTAGTATTTGTCCTGGCCCTCATGACCGGAGTAGATCTTCAGGTCGGCTCCGATGTAGGGGCTGCCCGAAATGTAGCGGACTTCCGTGGCCTGGATATCCATGCAGAGATTGTTGGTCCCGACGTAGAAAAGATGAGTCTGCGGGTCGTAGGCCGCCGGCTGCTGATTCTTTCCCCCCATGGCCGACGGGCAGACTCCCTTGATATCCACGCCTGCCTTCGCTCTCTTCTCCGGGATTTCAATCGGGCGGTCATCCCCGCGGCTGATTCCCTTGGCCCAGTTCACGTAGACGAAGGGGGACGCCGAGAGAACCTCCCCGGTTCCCCGGTCGAGCGTGTAGGCATAACCGTTCTTGTCGAAATGAACGGCGCATTTGCGCGCCGTCCCTCCAATCCGCAGATCGACCAGGACAAGCTCGCTCGTCCCGTCGTAGCCCCAGGCGTCCCAGGGAGTCATCTGGTAGGCCCAGCGGGCCATTCCCGTCGCCGGCCGCCGCCCCCAGAGCGTGCAGGCCCACTTGTTGTCTCCTCCCTTTCTCTCGTCGGGGTTCCAGGAGCCCGGGTTGCCGGACCCATAGTGGAAGAGGTCGAGTTCCGGATCGTAGCTGAACCAGCCCCAGGTAGTGCCTCCGCCCAGCTTCCACTGCTCCCCGGGCCAGGAGCGCGTCCCCTCCCCTTCTCCGCCATGGCGCGGACATTCCTTGTTGAAATCGCCCTCGAGCAAGACATCGTCGTCCGGCCCCTGACTGTACGCCACCCAGCGCGGCTTGCCGGTGTTCGCGTCGTACGCGTTGACCCGCCCCCGGACTCCGAACTCACCCCCGGAGATTCCGACCAAGACCATGTCCTTGACCACGATGGGGGCTCCGGTAATCGTCTCCCCACGCCCGATCTCGCCCTGCTTCACCTTCCATACTTCCCCGCCGGTGTGGGCGTCCAAGGCGATCAGCTGTCCATCCAGGGTTCCGAGAAAGATCTTCCCCATCCCATAAGCGACGCCCCGGTTGACGGTATCATAACAAGCCTCCGTAATCGCCGTCGGCTTTTGCTCCGGCGTATACTTCCACAGGATCGCGTAGGGCTTTTTTGCCAGATCGAGAGCATAGACCGTGTTCGGGAAAGGAGAGTGAACGTACATGACGCCGCCGACGACCAGCGGTCCCCCTTCATGGCCTCGAAGGGCGCCGGTAGAGAAGCTCCAGACCACGTGCAGCCGTTCGATCGTCCTCGCGTTGATCTGGTCAAGCTCGCTGTATCGCGTCGCCGCGTAATTCTTGGCCTGCATCGGCCATTGACCGGGATCGGCTCCCAGCCGCAGCAGCTCCTCGTTGGCCCACAACGAGAAGGGCATGGCCACCAGGAGGATTAGTGGATATATCCAACTCGTCCGAAAGCCGCATCCATGGTCTCTCTCCCTTCCCCTCGTCCACCGTTCGATCCCCATCCTTGCTCCTCCACTCCTTCCCCTCTTCCCCAATCGCACCGGACATCGGAACCCCTGCTCGGCGGCGCGACACAGTGCTCGCGTGGCCTGGCCGTCGCTCCGATCTTCTCGCGGAGCCTGACGCTCTTTCCTCGAACAAAACTCAGCGCATTTTATCGAGTGGCAGGCACATGCCCATGAAGATTTTTCCCCAGCTGGCCCCTTTTCGCTCCGCCCCCTTCCGGATGCTCTTCCTGGGACAGGCTTCCTCCTTCCTCGGCAGCTGGGTCCACAACGTAGGCCAAGGATGGCTCGTCTACCAGATGACCGGATCGCCGTTTTGGCTGGGCCTTTTCGCTTGTGCCGGCTCCCTTCCCCTGCTCCTCTTTTCCCTTCCAGCCGGCGCCATGGCCGATCGGTTCCCGCGGCGGAGGATCGTGATCCTTGCGCAAATCGCGGCGCTCCTTCTCGCTTCGGCTCTGGGCCTCCTCGCCTTCCTCCATCTCCTCTCTCTTTGGGCTCTGGGCCTCCTCGTCTTTGCCCTCGGCCTTGCCGGCTCCTTCGAGCTTCCTGCGCGGCAAGCCCTCTTCCTCGACGTTGCCCCGAAGGAGGAACTTCGCGCTGCGGTCGCCTGGAACTCAGTGCTCTTCAACGGAGCGCGCTTGATCGGCCCGGCCGTCGCCGCCTTCCTGATCCCCTCGCTCGGCGTGGCCGCCTGTTTCTGGACCAACGCTCTTTCCTACCTCCTCTCCCTCGGCTGCCTCTTCTGGGTGTCCTCTTCGCCACAATGCCCTTCCCGGAGGCCCTTCCTCCACTCCCTTCGGGAGGGGGTCCGCTACATCGCGGCAAGGAAGCCCCTCCTCGGCCAGGCCTCCTTGATCGGCCTCGTCACGGTCTTCGGCTGGTCCTACACGGTATTGCTCCCTTTCTTTGCCGAAAGCATTCTCCACAGCGGCCCCAAGGGGCTGGGGATCCTGATTTCTGCAAGCGGTGCCGGATCCCTCTTGGGCAGCCTGGCGGCGACCAGCCTCGTGCGCACCCTTCCGCTCCCCCGGCTCGTCTTGGGCGGCCTCGGGATCTTCCTCCTTTCGGCGGCCTGCTTTTCCCTCTCCCGCTCCTTCCTCGTCTCGACAGCACTCCTCGGGCTAGCGGGCTTGGGACTGGTCGTCTTCCTTTCGGCAGGGAATGCGTTCCTCCAGGAGCATGCGGTCCGAGAGCTGCGGGGACGAGTAGTGGGAATCGCCACATTTCTCTTCCAAGGCCTCTTCCCCATCGGGAGCCTCTTCGCCGCGCTCGTCTCCCGCTTCTGGGGGGCTCCGGCCACGATCTTGCTCGGCACAGGCCTCTGCGCCTTCGGGACCCTCGCGGTCACGGCTTGGAGCTCCCGGCGGGCCGGATGAGACCGCGCAACGGGCCTCCGCCAGCAGGGCCGGGAGAAGCGGCTTCCCGCTTGCCAACCGGCCGGAAAGTCGAAAGAGTGACGCCTATCACCTATGAGCAGTGCTCCGATCACCACCCTTTTTTTGGATCTCGGGGGAGTCCTCCTTTCCAACGGCTGGGATACCGCATGCCGGAGGAAGGCCGCGGAAGCATTCGGCTTGGATGCGGCAGAGATGGAAGAACGGCATCACCTGACCTTCGACACCTACGAAGTCGGGAAGCTGACCCTCGACGGCTACTTGGAACGAATCGTCTTCTACCAGAGCCGGCCCTTCACGATGCAGGAATTCCGGAAGTTCATGTTCGCTCAATCCTCCTCCTTTCCGGAGATGATCGAGCTTGTGCAGAAGCTCAAGGCGAAGCACGGGCTCAAGGTGGCGGTATTGAGCAACGAAGGCAGGGAGCTTCAGGTCCACCGGATTCAAGCCTTCGCTCTGGCCTCCTTCATCGACTACTTCATCGTCTCGTCCTTCGTTCATCTGCGGAAGCCCGACGAGGAGATCTTTCGATTGGCGCTCGACGTCTCGCAGACTCCCCCGCCGCAATGCGCCTATATCGAGGACCGTCCGATGTTCGTCGATGTGGCCCGGAGGCTCGGAATCGAAGGGATCTGTCATCGGGGCTATGCGACGACGAAAGCGGCGCTCGCGGGACTTTCCCTCTCTTTGGACTGAAGTCGATCATCGCGATTGACGCTGCCCTCCCCAGCGGATTAGTTATCCCTGGCGCTGGAAGAGACTGTCGCTCCGCGCTCTCGCGGAGAGGAAAGTCCGGACGCCACCAGGGAAGCGGGCCGTGGGAAACCGCGGGCTCGAGCGGGCGAAAGCTGTTCGGGACGGAAAG
Organism: Methylacidimicrobium sp. B4; assembly: GCF_017310545.1. Lineage (NCBI taxonomy): Bacteria > Pseudomonadati > Verrucomicrobiota > Methylacidimicrobium > Methylacidimicrobium sp. B4. The sequence goes on along the minus strand of NZ_CP066203.1, from coordinate 14,361 downwards.
TGTCACAGAGAAAAGACCGCCGCATCGCAGGATGCGGCAAGGGTGAAACGGCGGGGTAAGAGCCCACCGCTCGGCACCGGCAACGGCCGAGGCACGATAAACCCCCCGCGGCGCAAGGCCAAACAGAGGTGCCGGCTCCCTGGCCGCCCGAAAGCTCGGGCGCTACCGCGCCGAGCATTCGGGCACACCTCGGGTTGGGCCGCACCGCGACGGCTTGCCGTCGCGGACTGATCGCCGTAGCGCGATGGGTAGAGAAATGACGGTCGCCTGGAAGGGGTAATTTCCAGGAACAGAATCCGGCTTATCTTCCAGCGCCGATTCCCTTTGTTCTCTTGGGATCGGTGGGCGGCCGACTCACCGGGACGCCGAGTCGATCGCATGGGCTTTGCTCCAACCAACCGCAGAGCGGGTGGCCGATGGCCAGCCCCGCGCTGAGGCCGCTCCGCGATTGACTCGGGCGACCCACGGGAAACCGCCGCCAAGCACGAGCCAAACGACATGCCGTTCGACCCCCGGTTTCCCGAAATGCCCCGGGGAGCCGATGGCAAAGGCTCACCGAAACCCCCGCCCAGGGAGGAAAGGCTCGTGTGCCCGGCGCGCACCATTGCTCCGCTTCCGCTGGGGGGCGTATAGTGGCCGAATGGGGATCCGGCCCACGAGCAAAGCGAGCGTCGATCTCTGGACTTGGGAGAAAGCGAGCCTGCTCCGCCGCACCGATTCGGTCGCCGTGGAGGAGCCCTTGGAGATTCGCCTTCGCGCCGGACGCGACGAGCGGGTCGTGGCCATCACGATGCGCACCCCGGGCTCGGATTTCGAGCTTGCCGCGGGGTTTCTGTACGGAGAAGGAATCGTCCGCGATGCCCGCTCCATCCGCTCGATCTCCTACTGCGTGGATCGGGTGCGGGAGGAGGAACAGCTCTACAATATCGTTACGGTCGATCTGGCCGCGGACCGCCTGCCAGATTTTGGCGGTCTCGAGCGCCATTTCTTGACGACGAGCGCCTGCGGTGTCTGCGGGCGCGCTTCGCTCGAGACGCTTCGCGACCGCGGCTGCCAGCCTCTGTCCCTCCGGTGGACGGTCCCGGCCGCCCTTCTGCCTCTTCTGCCGGGAAGGCTTGGCTCCCGGCAGGGGATCTTTCGCTCTACCGGCGGTCTCCACGCGGCGGGCCTTTTTACCAGGCAAGGAGAGCTGATCGCCTTGCGGGAGGACGTGGGCCGTCACAATGCGATGGACAAGCTCATCGGATGGGCTCTTCTCCAAAACCGGCTTCCCCTTTCGGACTGCCTCGTCCTGGTGAGCGGGCGTGCCAGCTACGAGCTTTTGCAAAAGGCGCTTGCGGCAGGGCTTCCAGTGTTTTGCGCCGTTTCTGCACCGAGTAGCCTGGCCGTGCGCCTTGCCCGGGAATTTGCGCTCACGCTGGTAGGATTTCTTCGGGGAGAACGTTTTAACATCTATGCGGGCCAAGCCCGGATCCTCGCGTCCGATGCCCCGTGTTTGCCACGGATCACAGGAGGTGCTTAATTGTTCCTGTCGGGGAGGGAGTTTCCCATGAAGCAGTTGTCTGGCTGGAAGGGCTGGGCGGCCTTGCTGCTGGTCGTGTGCGCCTTGGCAGCCGCCGGGAACTGGGCGGCGAAAACGGTCAAGGATGCCCAGGAGCGCAAGGCGGTCGTATCGGACTTTCAGACCGTTCTCAGCCGTTCTCTTCCCCAGCTGGATGCGCTTCGCGGCGAGCTCGTCCAGCAAAAGCTCCTGCTCGAACGCCTGCTCGCGCAGGGAGAGGCCGCCACCCAATCGCAAGGGATTCCCACAGACCTGCTCCAGGTGGCGAGCGCCCGGTTCCGAGAGCTGCTCGATCGGGCCTCGACCCTCGCCAACCAGATCCAGGCCGGGGCCGATCAAGCCGCGGCACGCCTCGGCCTCCCCTCTTCCGACTCTCTTTTCCCCGCTGTCGCGGCCCCCTCCTGGAGGGCTTTCCTGACTGAAATCAACCAGGACCGGCAGTGGGACGAATCGGCTCGTCAACGCATCGCACTGCTCGAGGAGCGATGGACCATGCTCGCCGCGCAGGAGCAGGCACCCACCGCCCAGCAGCCCGGCTTCTCCCCGGAAGATTTCTCGGTGCCTCCTCCTGACGTTCCGGGAACGAACCCTCCAGTGGCGGATTCCGGAATCGGCCCCGGTAGCACCTACCCGTTCGTCGGCGACACGGAAGCAACGACCACCTACGGAGGGTATGGAGGCTATGGAGGCTACCCCTACTGGGGATGGGGAGGCTTCGGCATGTGGGGGATGTGGGGAATGGGCCTGTGGGGCTGGGGCTTCTGGCCCTTTTTCTTTCCCATGGTGATCGTGGAACAAAACAACACCGCACAACAGCAAAAGCAGCAGCAACAACAACAGCAACACAGCGCGGCGGCGACCAGCCACCAGGCGGCGGCGCAAGCCCACGACCCGAGCCACTCGGCCCCGGCCGCCCACCATGGGTTGACGCAGCATGGGGTCGGCCACGGGTCGCCGGCAGGCGGGGCGACCCATGCGGGCGGGATCGCTCCCGGGCAGGGCTCTTTGCATCCGGGAGCACCGGGAGGCCACCCCGCTTCCGCGATCGCGCACGGAGGTTTCCCCTCCCAAACCGCGGTGCACCCGCAGCATCTCTTTAGCCCGGGGGTGCACGACATCGCCGGCCGGTCGGTCACCTCCGCGGCTCTCCATGGCTCGAACTTGGGCTCCGCGGCTTACACCCATGGCCTTGGCGGGAGAGGCGGTTTCGGAGCGGGTAGCTTCGCAGGCCACGCGGGCTTGCCGCAGTCGGCCGCAGCCTTTCATGGAGCCGGCGGCCTTTCTCCGTCAGGCGCCTTCCACGGAGCATCCGGCCTCGCTCACGGCGGCGCCTTCCACGGAGCCACGGGACTCTCCCATGGAGGCATGTTCCACGGAGTCGGAGGATCCGCGAGCCTCTTCCATGGAGCGGCCATCGGCGCAGGCGGAATTCATGGCCTGCATGGGATGCCGGGGGGATTTCATGGTGGAATGGGAGGCTTTCATGGTGGAATGGGGGGCATGGGCGGATTTCACGGCGGTTTCGGCGGATTTCACGGGGGAGGAGGGGGACACCGTTGAGGAATCGCCCGCGAGGCTTTGTCCCCTGCCGCGTGCGCCGCTTTTTCCCGGCGCCACAAATCGTCTCTGCAGCGGCGCTGATTCTTTTGGTCTTCTACGGCGACCTCTCGATGCAGCGCAGCGTGGCCTCGGCGGCGGAGCTCACCGGCATCGCCGTGGCTCAGGAAGGTCCGCTCCAGCGAGCAGACGCTCGAGAGCTCTTTTCCTGGATCGAGGACCTGCTCCGGATTCAGCCGGCGACCGTCGCTCGACTGGAAGCGAGCGTAGGGGCCTCATTCCACCGGATCGAGAGGAACGATTGGGTCGCTGTCTATGAAACCTCCGGCGCAACTCGCCCTTGGGTTCGACGCGTCGAATTGCGGCTGCCGGAGCGAGCGAACCAAGGCTGGTCCTCCTTTTTGATCCTCGACCTCGATCCGGCTCTCGTGGGAATCCTGCCCTCCGACGCCCTGGGCTACCGGCCCGGAGGCCGGGTAGGACTCAACCCCCGGATTCCTCCCGGTTGGCGAGCCATCGGGAAGTATTGGGAACTGGCCGCTCCCGACTTTCTGTTCTGGGAGAGCACCGACGAAACGATCCTCCTTCGCTTTCGCTCGGAGGGCCCCCGGCGCTTGCAGCAGTGCAGCCTCTACCGGAAGACACCCATCTCCCCTGCCGCCGGTAGCGCAGATGCCCGTCGACCGGGCAAACCGATCCGGGCCCGCGCTGACACCGGCCTAGGCTCTGGCATCGACGCACTCCTCGATGAGTCGCCGGATGCGGCGGCGCAAGTTCAGGCCCTTCAAGGCGCGGGATGGCGGCTATCCTGGTCGCCATGGACGATCAGCGCCGTCGATTTCGTGCAGAGAGCGATCCTGCTCCCCAAGGACAAGAACCCACGAAAAAGCTACAGCTGGCTTCTCTGGGAGGTCGGCCAGATCCCCCGGCCGCTCGACAGCATCGTCGCGACGCGGCCCGCGGAGTAGCGTTCGCGGCGCTCTTCTTCGATCACGGCTCGGCCGGAGCCGCCGGCGCGCGAGCGGGCGCCCCTTCCTTGCTCGCCCGCTCCAGAGCCTCTTGGAGCTTGGCCGCCTCGTCCTTGAGCTGACCGGCACCCTTGCCCAGCGATTGGGCGGCGTTGCGGATCCCCGATTGGACCGAGCTTTTCATCTGCTGCAGATCCCGATGGAACGCGGAGCGTTCGTTCTGCAATTCCTTGGTCAGGGATCGGGCGAGATCGTCATGCTTCTGCCGGATCGCCTGATCGATCTGATCGATCTTCCTGTTCAGATCGGAATCTCGCTTCAGGAGATCCGCCAGCCGTTCCTGCCAGCTGCTCGGGGGGGTCTCCGGGGGGGGCGTGGGCGCATCGCCCCCGGTCGCAGGCTCCGTTGCCGAGAAAAGCCGACCTCCCGACAAGAGCGCCAGGACAAGGACCATCACGATCTTCTTCATGCTCCGATTGGAAACCAGCGGCAAACCGTTCGTCAATCGCTTCTTTGAGCCGCCGCTCCGGCTCGTCGTACAGGCGGAGGGCGAGAACAGGCTCCGGCTGCTCAAGCCGCCACCACCCGCGCGGCTGGTGCTGCGCCGGCGAGCCTTTTCCCAAAGAAAGTCCTTGGTGTCATCACTCTTTTCGCATTTTATTCTTTCGTGAATACGAACTTAGCGACAGAGGCTCTCACCGTGGGCGCGGCCGTGCCGGCCGTGCTGGCAACGGACCAGGACGGGAAGGAAGTAGACTTGGCAGAAGTCTCCCGGAATGGGACCGTGCTTCTCTACTTCTACCCTAAGGCCGATACGCCGGGATGCACGAAGGAGTCTTGCGGGTTGCGCGACGCCTACCAAAAGTTCGTCGACCTCGGTGTCCGCGTCTTCGGGGTGAGCATGGATGCGGTGCCCGCCCAGAAGCGGTTTGCCGAAAAGTATCATCTCCCCTTCCCCCTGCTCGCCGACCCGGAAGGGAAGATCGTCGACGCCTTCGGAGTCGCGAAGCGGAACGGTCATGCCACCCGGCAGTCCTTTTTGATTCGAAACGGCAAGATTACCTGGCACAGCGGAAAGGTAAACGTGGAGACCCACGCGGAGGAAGTGCTGCGGGAGATCGAAAGCTCCTCTCCTTGAAGACGGGTCTCGCCCCCGCAGGCCGAAAGGGGCCGCTCTTGTCCGCTTGCGAAGCAAGCCGTTCCTTCCCCGACGATCGCCATCGCCCCGGAGCCGGCCGATCCTCCGGTTCTTCGCCCACACGACCAGGAAATGTGTAACGGCACAAGTCCGGGCAAAGCGGCGACCGGCTCCGCCTCGGCCCTGGCCAGTCGCGGTGCCCCGAACCTCATGGCCGACCGGAGCCCCCCGGTCGAGCCGCTCCCCCTTGCGCTCGACGATCGAAACCTCCCTTTCGCCCGACAAGGGATCACGTCGCGATCGCAAGAACCAAAGCTCTCGAAGCATCAATCGGACCGGCGAGATTTGAACTCGCGACCTCTTGCACCCCAAGCAAGCGCGCTACCAGGCTGCGCCACGGCCCGTTTGACGGATTCCAACAAAAAAGCTAACAGATTTCCGGAAACAAGAGCAAGTTCCGATGCGTAACGTCGACTCCATGGCCCAAAAACATCCGTGCCCTCTCCGCCTCGGACTCTTCGGCGGCAGCTTCGACCCGATCCACCACGGCCACCTCATCAGCTCCTGGGATGCTCTCGAGCAGATGCACCTCGACCGCGTCGTCTTCATTCCCTGCGCGCTCTCCCCTCATAAGTCGGATCCCCCAGTCGCCCCGGGAGAAGAACGGCTTGCCATGATTCGCCGGGCCGTCCGGGGGTGGCCCTCCTTTTGCTTTTCGGATTGCGAGCTGGAGCGCGGGGGACCGTCCTACTCCGTAGACACCGCGGAAGAGATGCGCCGCCGGTTCCCGACGGCGGAACTATTCTGGATCATCGGTTCGGACCAGGTGAAAAGCCTTCGCTCGTGGAGGGATTACCCACGGCTAGGCAAGCTCGTGACCTTCTTGATTGTGCCGCGGCCCCGGTATGGGCAGGTCGTTCTGGCGAACGGGATGGCGCTGCTGCCCTCTCCTCATTTCGTCGACATCTCCTCGACGGAGATCCGCGACCGGGCGCAGAGCGGTCTCCCGATCGGCCATCTTGTGCCTCGTCCGGTGGCCACTCACATCGCCAAGCGGCATCTCTACGAGAAGATCCCCGCGTGATGGAAGACTCGCTTGCCTTGGCGCGGTTTTGTCGCGATGTCGCTCTGGATGGCAAGGCGATCTCGCCCCTCATTCTCGATCTTCGCAATCTTTCGGCCTTTACCGATTTCTTCCTGGTCTGCTCTGCTGCTTCCCCCCCCCAACTGAAGGCGCTGGCCGCTTCTCTCGAACGCGAGGTCCAGAAGGCTCACGGCCTCCATCCTCGATCGCTCCAAGGCTCTCCGGCCAGCCACTGGGTCGTGCTCGACTATGGGACGCTCCTGGTTCACATCTTCCTGGAAAAGGAACGGGCGCATTACGAGCTCGAGCATCTTTGGGGAGATGCGCCCATACTCTGAGCGCACCACCGCCCATGACCCTCGATTCGGTCGGCCGGATTCCGGCGGCTCCTTCCGCCCGCGAGGCGCCATAGACGATGCCCGCCCCTCGGATCTCCGCCCCCTCGGGAAAGGCACCCCTGCATCCGACCGTTCGTCACCCCTTTCATCATTTTCTGGGCGCACTGAGCGTTTTGCTCCTGCTCGTGGTCGTCGGCACCCTCGGCTACTGGACGATCGAGCGGATGTCCCTCCTCAATGCGCTCTACATGACCGTCATCACCCTGAGCACCGTGGGCTTTGGAGAGGTCCAGCCCCTTTCCCCCCACGGCCGGCTCTTTACGATTGGACTGATTGTCGGCGGGGGAGCGCTGGCGGCCTACGCCGCGGGAACGGCGATCGAATACCTCTCCTCCGGCGAATGGCGGGATTTTCTTGAAGCGCGCCGGGAAAGGCGAATGTTGAGGGGAATGACGGGTCACTATCTGGTCTGCGGCTTCGGCCGGGTCGGGCGGCATGTCACCCAGGAGTTGATCGAGCAGGGCCTGCGGGTGGTCGTCATCGACCCCGACTCCGCGGTCCTTTCGCGTCTCAAGAGCTTGGAAATCTCGACGATCACGGGAACGGCCTCGGACGAAGCCGTATTGACGGCGGCGGGGATCCTGCAGGCAAAGGGGCTAGTCGCTTGCGCCAGCTCCGACGCGGAAAACCTGCTCATCGTCCTCACTGCGCGCCTGCTGAACCCGCGATTGCAGATCGTTGCGCGCGCGATCGACGAATCCTCGGAGCGGAAGCTCCAAAAGGCGGGGGCCGACCGTGTCGTCCTGCCCTATCAGATTGCCGCTTTCCGGATGACTACCTGCCTCATTCGACCGGCGGTCGCCGATTTTCTCTGGGAAGTCGCTCACGTGGGAGGAATCGAGCTCTTCCTGGAGCAGATTCCGCTCCGGGAGGGCTCATGCCTGGTTGGCCAGACGCTGGCGCAGGCCCAGCTGCGCAACCGCTTCAACGTCACGATCGTCGGATGCCGGTTGCCGGATGGCTCCCTCTCCGTCCGGCCCACCGCGGAGACCGTCCTCGACGCCGGCAAGGAGCTGATCGCGCTGGGAACCCATGCGGAATTGCAGGCCTTCGCCCGATTAGCCTCGGGAGAGGATCGAGGGGCAGCGCAGCAATAGGTTCTGCCCCCATGCGCCGTTCCTGCCGGCCGGAGGGGGAGAGCAATTCCGACAAAAAGCTCTCCCCGCGAACGCACTGGTTTGCACTTTCTTCGGCAGCTCCTTAGACTCTCCAGTCATGGCCTTCGCCGTCGTCACCGGAGCCGCAGGGTTCTTGGGGAGTCATCTCGTCGATCGACTCCTGCGCGCCGGGTATCGGGTCCTCGGGATCGACAACTTTGTGACCGGAAACCCCAAGAATCTGGCTCATCTCGAGCACGAGTCCCAATTCGACCTCCTGGTCCAAGACGTCTCCGAATTCCTCGACATTCCCGGAAAGGTCGATCAGATCTTCCATCTCGCCTCTCCGGCGAGCCCGGTCGACTATCTCCATCTTCCGATCCAGACGCTGAAGGCGGGGGCGCTTGGCACCTATCGCGCCTTGGGGCTAGCCAAGGCCAAGGGGGCGTCATTCCTGCTGGCTTCCACTTCGGAAATCTACGGAGATCCCTTGGTCCACCCCCAGAAGGAGGAATATTGGGGCAACGTCAACCCGATCGGTCCCCGGGGCGTCTACGACGAGGCGAAGCGCTTTGCCGAAGCGCTGACGATGGCCTACCACCGGAGTCACGGGGTGAGGACCCACATCGTCCGCATCTTCAATACCTACGGTCCGCGAATGCGGCTGCACGATGGCCGCGTTGTGCCGGCCTTCATCGGACAAGCCCTGGAAGGAAAGCCACTCACCATTTTCGGCGACGGCTCCCAGACCCGCAGCTTCTGCTACTGCACCGACTTGATCGAGGGGATCTTCCTTCTCTCGCAATCGGCGGCCGCCGATCCGGTAAACATCGGCAATCCGACCGAGCTTTCCATTCTCGAGTTCGCCCGGCTCATCTGCCGGCTGGCGGGCATCCCGGAACGGCTAGAGCACAAACCGCTTCCCGTCGACGACCCGAAGCAGCGCCGTCCGGACATCTCCCGCGCGGAAAAGGCGCTGGGATGGATCCCGAGGGTCGATCTGGAGACCGGGCTGCGGGAAACGATCGAATGGTTCCGGACCCATCGGCCTGACGCGAGAAGGGAGGAAGCGGGGAGACCCTCTCCCTCGGGGACCACGGAACGATCTTCGGCCTAGACGGCCGTCCATCCGAGGCGTCGATTCGGCCTACCCTTCTTCGTGAATGCCACCCCTCCAAGCGACCGTGCCGAAAGGCTGCTCTGGTTAGGCATCGAAACCTCCTGCGACGAGACGGGGGTTGCCGTCGTCGAGGAGCGGTCCGGCAGGATTCGGGGAATCGGCGCCCTGCTGACGAGCCAGGTCAACCGCCATCGCCCCTTCGGAGGAATCGTGCCGGAGCTCGCGGTGCGCGAGCATGCACGCAACCTGCCTCTTCTCGTGCCGCAGCTTCTCGCGAGGCTGGGCCTCTCTCCACTGGATCTCGGCGGGATCGCCGTTACCGAGGGGCCGGGGCTCGCCTCGTCCCTTCTGATCGGCAACGCCTATGCACGAGCGATGGGAGCCTCCCTCGGGCTGCCGGTCTTCGGCGTCAACCATCTGGAAGGCCATCTCTTTTCCCCTTTCCTCGAGGGCTCGGAGCCGATCCCCTTTCCCTTCCTCGGGCTCGTTGCCAGTGGAGGCCACACGCTTCTGGCCGCGGTGGAGGGATGGAACCGCTACCGGATCCTGTCCTCCACTTCGGATGACGCGGCTGGGGAGGCTCTCGACAAGATTGCCCGCCTGCTCGGCCTTCCCTACCCCGGAGGGCCCGAGATCGAACGGTTGGCAAGCCAGGGCGACCCCAAGGCGTTTTGCTTTCCCCGCGGCTTTCCCGAAACGGGCGACCTCCGCTTCAGCTTCAGCGGAGTCAAGACCGCCGTCCGCTACTTCCTCGAGCAACATTCCGAAAGACGGGCCGACCCCCATTTTCTCTCCAGCGTGGCCGCCTCGCTCCAGGATTCGGTGGTTCGGACCCTTTGCGAAAAGGCGCTCTGGGCGGCGAGCAAGGGGGGCTTCCGGACCTTGGCGGCGGCGGGGGGCGTGCTCGCCAATCGGCGATTGCGGGAGATGTTGGAGGCGGGATGCTCCGATGCTGGTCTCTCCTGCCGGATCGCACCTCCCGCGCTTTGCACCGACAATGCGGTGATGATCGCCTCCGCAGCCGCCCTGAAGAGCGCCGCCGGAATCCCGCCCTCGCTCAGCCAAGACATCGACCCGGGCCTGCCCTTGGCGGTATGAAATTCCCATTGACGCCTCCAAGGAGAACGGCTTAGGGTGTCCTGCCGACCGAAGGCCGCAATCGTTTGTCCTTTTCCTCTCTTATGGCACGTGAACTGAGTTACGTTATTATTAACCCCTATTCGCTGCATAAGTCGCGTACAGGGGCGATCATCTCCCGATTACTGACCCGAACGAGCCTCGACCTGGTGGGTGCCTCGATGTTTGCCCCCAGCCACGAGCTGATCCGGGAGTACGCCAAGATGATCGTGACCGAAAACGATCCCCAGGACCGGCAGATTCAACAGCTGATTCAAGACTATATCCTGGAAAACTACGCTCCCGACCCGGCAACGAAGCTCCGGCGCCGGGTCATGGTCCTCCTCTTCGCGGGGAACGACGCCGTCGCCCGCACGCGGGAAGCGGTCGGCAACATCAGCCGAATGAGCAGCGGCGGGGAAACGGTACGCGACACCTTTGCCGATCTGGTCTTCGCCCGGGATGGATCGGTCCGCTACTTCGAGCCGGCCGTCCTGGCCGCTCCTACCGTGGAGGAAGCGAAGACCAAGCTCCGCCTTTGGAGCCGCTATGCCCCGACCGACTCGGGGCTCGTCTCCTCGGCGCTCCCCACCTTGCAGGATCCGCGCCACCAGCGCACGCTCGTGATCCTCAAGCCCGACACGATCCGGTTTCCGGGGGGACGACCAGGCAACGTCATCGATCTGTTCTCGAAGACGGGGCTCGCCATCACCGCAATCAAGATTCACCGGATGAGCGTGGCCGAAGCCGAGGAATTCTACGGACCCGTCCGGGCGGTCCTGCGCGAGAAGCTGGTCGGAGCCACGGGAGACAAGGCAAAGGAGCTGCTCGAGTCCGCTCTGGGCATCACCGTGGATGCTAGCTTGAAGGAGCAGCTCGGACGCCTCCTTGGACCCAAGTCGGCGGATCACCAGTTCGACCTGATCGTCCAGTTCATGACCGGTCATCATCCCAAGGATTGCTCGGAGGCGGAGCGCCGGCTCCCTGGCAAGGAAAAATGCCTGATCCTGGTCTACGAGGGGATCGATGCCGTGCAGCGGATTCGCGAGGTCCTCGGACCGACCGATCCTGCCAAGGCGCCGCCGGGATCGATCCGGCGCGAATTCGGCCAGAACATCATGGTCAATGCCGCTCACGCTTCCGACTCGGCGGAGAGCGCCGCCCGTGAAATGCAAATCCTGCGTCCAGGAGAGAACGACTTTTCCTCCCTGGTCGCCGAATACTACGGCGGATAACCGCATCGCCATCCGTCAATCAACCGAAAGGGTCCAATGGAACCATCTTCCCGCGCCTCTCGCATTACGCCCTCGCTCACCCTTTCCTTGGGGAGCAAGGCGAAGTCTCTGCAGGCAAAAGGCGTAGACATTATCAACCTCGGATCGGGGGAGCCCGACTTCGACACCCCGGAGTTCATCAAGGCGGCGGCCATGGGGTCTCTGGATGCCGGATTTACCAAGTACACTCCCTCGTCGGGAATTCCCGAATTGCGGCAGGCGATCGCCGACAAGCTCAAGACGGACAACGGTCTATCCTATGAGCCCGGGCAGATCACGGTCAGCTGCGGAGCCAAGCACGCCTGTCTCAATGTCCTGCTGGCGACCTTGGATGCTGGAGACGAGGTGATCATCCCCGCCCCCTACTGGTTGAGCTATCCGGAAATGGTCAAGATCGCCGATGGAGCGCCCGTGGTGGTTCCCACCCGGCTGGAAAACGGCTTCAAGATCACCCCGGAGGAGTTCGCCGACGCAATGACGCCCAAGACTCGGATGATCATCCTCAACAGCCCGGGAAATCCCACCGGGTCGGTCTATACGCGGGAAGAGATCGAGGCGCTGGCGCGCGTTGCGGCCGAAGAGGATATCCTGATCCTCTCTGACGAAATCTACGAGAAGATCTTGTTCGACAACCAGAAGCACTGCAGCGTCGCCTCCCTGGACGCCGCCTTCTATCCGCTGACCTTCACGGTCAACGGCTTCAGCAAGGCCTACGCGATGACTGGCTGGCGGCTCGGCTATGTCGCCTCCCCTCCCTGGGCGGCGGCTGCCGTGGAAGCGATCCAGAGCCATTCGACCTCGAATGTGACCTCGTTCGCGCAGAAGGGAGCGCTCGCCGCCTACCGGGGACCGCAGGAGTGCGTGCAGGCCATGACCCAGGAGTACGAGCGCCGGCGGGATTACCTGGTGACCCAGCTCGGCTCCCTCCCCAAGGTCGACTTCATTCGCCCTCAGGGCACCTTCTACCTCCTGCTCGAGATCGGGGAGACCAAGCTCTCCTCTACCCAGTTCGCCGAGCGTCTCCTCGAGGAAGAGAAGGTCATGGCCATCCCGGGGATCGCCTTCGGTGACGACCGGACGGTGCGCCTCTCCTATGCCACGGACATGGAGAGCCTGCAACGCGGCGTTGAGCGGTTGATCGGCTTCCTGAAGCGCTTGTAGGTCCTGTGCCGCGCGGTCCCCGCCCGTTTCCGGGATGGACCGCGGGATGGCCTCAGCAGTCCGACAGGCGGTTTCCGATGAGAAAGAACTTCGGGGATCACTCGGCCAACGAACGCACCTTCCTCGCGTGGGTCCGGACGAGCATCGGCCTCATGGCATTCGGGTTCCTGCTCGAGAAGTTTACCCTCTTTCTGAGCTATCTCCGACTCGCGCTCAACCAGCCGGCGGCGGCCCAGGAGCCGGCGACCCGGCTCATCGGGCTCGCCTTCCTGACCCTCGGCGCCATCATGATCGGGATGGCGGCGCTCCGCTACCGCCTCTATGCCCGGCAGATCGACAGCCCGGAGCTGGAAAAGAGCAGCTTCGTTCTCCTCGACACGATCCTCGGGGCTTGCCTGGCCGGCGCCGGCATCCTGCTCGGTCTCTATCTGGCTCTCGGGATCGCGCTCTAGGTGAGACTCTCAACCCGCCAGAGCGATGAGCTTCCAGCCAAGACTCGCGGGTTGTGAGCCGTTCCCGGGGCAGACCCTCTTTTGGCTCTCCGGGTCGACCGAAGCGCCTGCCCCTCCCCGATCGGCTGCCATTGTGCATGCGTACCCCCGGGGAGCGCAACCGAGGCTACTTTGGAGAGCTCCGGATCGAAGCGTCGTCAAGACCCGACATCCTCTTACTCCGGACTACTCACCCATGGCCCAGCATGCTCAGCCTTCTGCTTGCCTCGGCGGCTCTCATCTCTCTCCATGCGAACGCGAGCTTGGGACTCTCGATCGCCGAAATGCTCTCCCTGAGGAGCCCCGCCTTCGCCACCCCCTTTCGCGGGAGGGATTTTGCCTCCCGAAGAATGCGCGCCTAGTTGGCCAGCATCGATGGCGGTCAGCGATGCTCCCCTCTGGGTGGAACTGCGCTGGGAGGAAGCCCTTCCCCATTCCAGGCGATCTGCCGCGACTGGCTCGAAGGCCGATTTCGCAAGCTTTGCCCCGACCCCGGGTCCTCGAGCCCAGTCTCGCGATGTACGCCGAGACCTGTGCTTGCTTGAGCCGCTCCTGCAAAGGGTCCAGTCAGTCTCCCGAATTGTTCAGCCCGTATGAGACGGGTTGGCACTACACCCTGCCGCGTTAGGATCATCGGTTTTTGCGCCCTGGCCCGCTTCGCGCAAGAAAGCGCGGCCCGGGGTCCCGGAGCCCCCCTTTCCTGAGTCCCCAGACCCGTTTCGCTACACCCTGAAGCCTAGAAGCAGCGAATATGGAAGGCGGACGGATCAAGCACGATCTTGAAGGTGGTCGCCGACACGCGAGCCACCCCGTAGATCGTCGGCACGGTCGAAGGAGGGGTGCAGAAGTTCACCCAGGCGTTGCCATTGGTGATCACCGAAACCCCACTTGCCACGGTGATAGTTGGGGCCTGGAAGAAGATCCCCTGGCCCGCGACCACCGTAGGCGCATAGCCGTTGTCGACCACTGTGTTTAAAGTCAGCGTACTCCCCGCAATCAGCACAATCCCGCCTGGGAAGACGAAGCCGTCGGTATGGAGCGCACCGCTGGAGAACGCATAGTTCGCCGGCCCAGGAGGAGAGCTCGGGCTCACGGTCAGGTTGCCGCTCGCCTGAACGAGCAGGTTGCTGTCCACGTTCGCCTCGGTCGGAAGCATTGCAATGGGCCCACTTCCGCTTTGGAAGGTCGAGGTAATACCGGAGTTGATCCTCGCGTTGCCCGCCACATTCAGGTTGACCACCTGACGCCCGACCGCACCCTGGCTCGTCGTCGGCAAGCTAATGGTGATGTTCGTGTTCCCAAATGACCCGTTGGACAGGTGGAAGCCGTTGGCCAGATAGTTGGTCGGCGAGGTAACGTTATTGACGTTGCCCGTGAAGTCATTCAGGTCAAGGTT